>LPNH01000100.1 GCA_001543385.1 Candidatus Hemicellulosilyticus sp. P3 | reverse complement strand
GGCGCAGGGCATCGTGAACTCCACCCGTGAGATCGTGCAGACCTCGACGACGGCACAGAACATGATCAAGAACTGTGCGCCCGTCAAGGTGATTTGGTAAATATAGCTTTGGCAAGCTATTGGGTTTGAGTTCCTATAACCCATCATCACCCTACTTATCCATAGACGAAAGAATATGGGGAGTGTAGCATGTAGGGAAAAACCGTGAGTTATCTTAGCTATCAAGGTACGACTGAACGGAAGATGAAAGAGAATGGTATGAGGATAAAATCTGTATTGATTGAATGATAGTCCAAGCGGTACACCATCAGACTATAGCGTTACGATAGCAATACCCGCTATATCATAGTAGCTACTCCGTGGAAGTTATATGGAGCAGACTGGAACGTACTATGACGCAACTGCAATAAGCAGAAAAGGACGAAAGTCATATCCGACAACCAATCTATGCCAAGTTATCAAATTCACAAACGGGGATTGCCTAAATCGGAATGCCCATGAGGCTATGAGGTGCAGACCTCTGAATATCCGACATGGCAACGGAGCCTCCGTAGTAGTCTGAGCAAGGGAAAGCCTTGCACATGGCGAAGGGAGGCAGCCAATAATGTTAATACGATTAACGGAATATGTGTGAGACAAAATGAGAAGTCCAGAAAGAGTATTAAACAGTCTATCGGTGCATAGCCAAGACCCAAAGTATAAGTACGAGAGAATATACCGCATCCTCTTCAACCCTGAGATGTACTATATTGCATATCAGAAGATAGGCTCAAAACCAGGGAATATGACACCAGGCTCCGACAATGCTACCATTGACGGAATGAGCCTTAAACGTATAGAGGATATGATTGGCAGACTGAGAAATGAAAGCTATCAGCCAATGCCATCACAAAGGGTGTATATCCCGAAGAAGAACGGGAAGCTTCGCCCTTTGGGTATTCCTGCCATCAATGACAAACTGGTGCAAGAGGTAGTAAGAATGATATTGGAGGCCATTTACGAGCCGCAATTCAGTAATATGTCTCATGGCTTCCGCCCGTCAAGAAGCTGCCATACTGCACTCGCGAGCATTGAAAAGACTTTCTGCGGTGTAAAATGGTTCATAGAAGGTGACATCAAAAGCTTCTTTGACAACATCAGTCATGAAGTGATGATTGGCATCTTGAAAGAACGAATTGCCGATGAAAGGTTTATCCGTCTCATCCGCAAATTCCTACGCGCAGGTTACTTGGAGGATTGGACATTCCATAATACCTATAGCGGAACTCCGCAAGGTGGCATTATCAGTCCTATCTTAGCCAACATATATTTGGATAAGTTGGACAAATATGTTGAGGAATACATCCAATCATTCGACAAAGGCATGGGCAGGAAAATGAGCGATACTTATAAATCTCTGCAATACAAAAGGAGATGGGTTATGTATAAATTGAAAGAATGTAGGGAAAAAGGCGCAAAAAGGAAACCATTGGTGAACAACCTGAAAACCCACATTAAGGCAATGGCTTCTGTCTCGTGTGGTGACGAAATGGATACAGACTACAAGCGTCTCAAATATGTGAGATATGCGGATGATTTCCTGATGGGAGTTATAGGCAGTAAGAAAGATGCCGAGACTATCAAGGAAGATATTAAGAAGTATCTTGCTGATAGGCTTTCATTGGAAATGTCCGATGAGAAAACACTCATCACCCATTCGGGTGACAGAGCCAAGTTCCTCGGTTATGAGGTCTGCGTTCAACATTCCAAATCAATGAGGCGAAGTAAGGATGGCAGTCTAAGACGAGCCTTTAACAAGCGTGTACGGCTGATGCTGCCCAAGGACTTGATAAAGAAAAAACTCCTAAATTATAATGCGGTCGAAATCAAGACGCATAATGGTAAGGAGTTTTGGAAAGGAAAGTCAAGAGGTGGATTAACAGCGCTTGATGACCTTGAAATATTGTCAAGATACAATATGGAGATAAGAGGTCTGTACAACTACTATTCCTTGGCACACAACTGCTGTGAAATGGCCCAGTTCGGTTATATAATGAAGTATAGCATGTACAAGACTTTCGCCCATAAATACAGGACGAAGAGTACGGCCATACATCGGAAATATGATAAGGACGGGTTGTTTACAATGGCAGTACAGCTAAAGGATGGCAGGTCTAAAGACTACACATTCTACCAAGGAGGGTACAAAAGGCAGAGCGCAATCGAATCAGCTAAGATAGATAATGCTCCAAGCCTAATGGTATTCAAAACTACGACAAGCCTAATTGACAGGCTGAAAGCAGGGAAATGCGAAATCTGCGGTGCAACAGAAAATCTGGTTATGCATCACGTGCGGAAGTTAGGAGAACTCAAAGGTAAAGCCACTTGGGAGAAACTGATGATTGCAAGGAACCGCAAAACCATTGCAGTATGTAGTAAGTGTCACAAACAAATACATCTTGGAAATGGATAGACTGATATTATTGGTGGAGAGCCGGATACGCGGAGACGTGTACGTCCGGTTTGGGGGCGAGCATTTGAAAACCTATCGTAGCAATACGGAAAGGCGTTGGATGCTTAGCCTACTTCAGGAGACCGTGAAGATCTACGAGCAGTCGAAGAAATACTACGATGCCCTGAAAAGCGTGAACAATCTGGTGAAGGATGCCCGCAAGGTGCAGCAGACCATCGTCATGGTGGGCGACATCACCGACATCTACGTGAACAACTTCCAGAAGATGATGCAGGATGAGAACTTCACCGTTGAGGAGCTGTCCGCCA
>LPNH01000099.1 GCA_001543385.1 Candidatus Hemicellulosilyticus sp. P3 | reverse complement strand
GTAACTACTCAGCACCCATGGCATGAGTAGTTGCCTTACTGTTGTACGACAGCAAGTATAGCGTTATATTTTGAGTTCCCGTTCTTCATGGCAGTTTCTGCTATGGAATGCAGCTTGGCAAAATCGTCTGCGCCACCGTCAGTACGGAAACAACCACTGACTTTCTGTTTTATCTTTATCTTTCTCACGCCCCGCTCGCTGGCATTATTGTCATAAGGTACAAGCGGGTTGAATAGGAAAGTGAACAGATAGTCTTTTACCTTGAGGATGCCCTTCTTGAAACTTTCAAACTCTCCATCGAGGTGTGTCAGGCTTTCCCCTAAGAGGTTCTTCATTTTGGTCTTCAGCACCTTGACCTTCCTTTGTGTGGCATTACCGTCTTTTCTGAGATTGATAGCGTGTCTTATCAGATGGATAAACCTTCGTGACCAGTCCTGTTTCGTGTCCAGTTCGTTAAGGTATTCGGCATTTCTGAGCAGGTGGGCCAGGCAGACCTGATGTTCCTTGACGTTCATCTTGAAATAGCTCTGGTGGCGGTCCGTGACGAGCGTAGAGTTGGGTAGCCCTTTTGGAAACTTGGAGTCTATGGCTTTCTGGCCTCTCGACTTCATCTGATATACATAGGTAAGGGCGGCCGTCTGGAATATCCAGTTCCAGTGCAATTCTTTTCCCACTGCAGCCCCGGTCTCGTCGGCACCAACGACAGGGGCGCCCTCAATCCGCCGGCGTATTTCCTCATATGCGGCATCAGCCTTGGTGCTGTTTTGTTTGAGTATGTTCTGTATGGTTCCCTCGCTGATCCTCCGGCCTGAGACGTCCGAGATGAGTTCCGCGATTCTCTTGAACGGCATGCACTGCACGACATTGAGGTATGTTACAAATGCGCGGATATTGTCACCGTACTTGATACGGCAGTTGGGAGCGTCGCTGTTGTTCACGCAGCCGCACTCACAGACCTTTTCGTAATACTGATGCTCACTTGTCTCAAGGACAAACTTGATGTCCATGATCTGCGTTTTACGGATTTTCCTGTACGCGACGCCATCCAACGGACGGCCGCAGCACTTGCAGTAGGTCGGCTCATGCCTTATAATCCTGTCCGGTGTGCTGACTGACTGCAGCGTGCTTCCCTTGTGGCCGGGCTGTCCACCGCTTGGCTTGCCGCTGGGTTTGCGCAGGGAGTTCGTTCTGCGGAGTTCACGGGCTGCGATGCTTTCATGTGACGGAGGAACGCTGCTGTTGCTGCTGTTCTTCTCTGGCTTTCCTGATTGACCGGTGGAATTGTCTTCGTCATCACAATCTTCTTCCAGTTCTTCGATATGCGCTTTGGCATCGGCAAGTTCTGACCTGGTAGAGGCAAGATCCATTTTCAAGCTGTGGATCTCCTTGTCTTTCTGCCCGATGATGCGGTTGAGCCGTCCAATCTCCTCGGTCTTCTCGGAGTCGGACTTCTCAAGTCTGCGCAGACGCTGGTTTATCATACGCAGAACTTCATCCGTGTCAGTACACTGCTTTGCCATTTCGGTGGCAAAGATAAGCATCTTTTGCGAAACGGCAAAATGTAATTTCACATCCCTTAACGGCGGTCTTGGATTGACCGAAATCCAGAGACTCTCTCTATGCCGCGATAATTCCAATGAGGATGATGATTGCTGGGGCGGCCTCTGCTGTGCCGCTGGTGACAATGCGCTTCACAAATATGGCCTGTCTTCGTAGGTGTTGGGCATGACAATCCTAGTGAATGCGCATTAACAATGGTTTGGATTTGAAACAAAATCAAGTTTATGAAAGATTAACGCCTCCTGGTGACTATCTCATTTCGGGGTGCTGAGTAGTTACCTACCTTGCAGAATTCGTTAAGGTAATCAAATTTTCCCTCCCAATCAGATCCTATTGCAAATATGTCTATATCATATTTCTGAATATCATCTATTTTTTGCCCCACATAATCCTCAATAATAATCTTGTCAGCAAGGCCGGTGGCTTTTACTGTCTCCACCCGTTCCAAAACATTATTGCGAACATTTAGTTTTCCTCTTTCTCGGTCAAAACTATCATTGGTGACTCCAACTATCAGGTAATCACCAAGTGTTTTTGCCCTCTTCAAAAGGTTTATATGCCCTTGATGCAATAAATCGTATGTACCGTATGTAATGACCTTTTTCATATAATGGATAATAAGCTCTTTTTGTCCATTAATACGATGATAGTTTCACAAATAATAAGAATTTATTCTGTTTCCAATTCTTTATATTGGTCTTTTCTCACTTAGATAACAGTGTTTTCTCAGGCAGAAAACACTGTTATCTAAGTGAGAAAAGACAGTAATATGTCCCTGTTAAGATTAAATCGCCTGATAACCTTTTTGCCATTATTTGGTTATTTGCCGTCATTCTATCTTTCTTGCAATACGTCAGAATTGGCTGCTTACAGTCCTTTCAAATATCTCTTATATTCCAAGAATGCCCTATCTTCAGGATTGACTTGAAGAACGAAATGAATCTTCCCCAACAAGTGGTTGAGATATACTTCCGGCTTCGTTAGCCAAGCAGGAAGGTTTTTGACATGAGCAAAATGGTAATCCAATCCCTTCTGCTTTATGTAATGGACCTCCTGCCTTATTCTCTGCCGATACCTGCGAGGTGTCTGGCCCTTGAAACTTTAGTTAATAATTATCATGCTTCAAATCATCCATCAGGCTACGGTTGTCACCGTTCTGGACGAGGGAGAGCAGATAGTGTTCTATCGTGGGGCACGGATTCTTGGCATTGGGATTCATAATG
>LPNH01000098.1 GCA_001543385.1 Candidatus Hemicellulosilyticus sp. P3 | reverse complement strand
TTCAACGCTTCGTTAGTGCAATTCTTAGATTCTATTTTAGCTTTTTTCATAATGTTCCGTCCTTTCTCCCCCTTTGCAAGGGGTCAAGCAGTCTCACTTCACCATCCCCTGATATAGCTTGAACAGCTCCGCCACGCACTGGCTCTCCGTCATCTTCAAGTCAAACCCATACGCCGCCATCACAGCGCGGTCGTTCTCCTGATGAGCACGGCGCAATTCAACCGGCATTGTGAGTTCTCTATACAAATCAGCAAGAGAGGCCTCTGGATAGAGACTTCTTGCTTCGATGATTTTTTGAGCCGTTTGTTCAATTCTTGCTTTCTGTTCCTCAGTTGGATTTGGCCATGGGAAATTGTTGTAAACGGATGGTGTATAACTATAATCGCTCTTCAATCTTCCTGCTACAACACGCATCCACGCCATGTGCACATTAGAGATTAACACGCCAAATAAATAATACGATGCGAGCGGTATGAACATAACTTTATCATTCGCAATAACATCCTTATCCATATAACCAATTGGTATATACCTTCTTTGGAATGATGAAATCCTCGGAATAACAAGATAATCTGAATCGGGTTGTCTTATTTGCGTAAAAAGCATGGGTGTATCAGCATCTAATTGTACCGATTTTGTTGGACTCTTGCGACGTAATTCAGCAATTGCCTTTAGGCGTTCCATAATCACAGGGATGTGTGCATATTCATTCGGCGAAACTCCTTTTAACCAAAGGCAATATCTCACTTTGCCATTGATAAAATCGTCAGCTCCAATAATACGCTTAATAAAGCTATTGGCTTGAGGATACTTGCGTATCAATTCTTCTCTTTCTTCGATGGATAACATCAAATTGCTACCATCAGTTGCTTGGCTTCCTTTGGTCATTTTTGGTAAGCCTGCTATTAATGGTTTACCTCGATTCTCAATAAAGATGTCTGGTGCATCATATAAATAACCGTTTATATGCTCGACGTATTTAGGCTGTCCGTTTTCAAATAAGACTTTTAGAGCTTTTTCAGTTCCACAAGTAAAGCCAATAATGACCACATGAACATGAGCCTTTTCTGTAGCCTCACTATCCCATCTGAATGTAGGCCAAGCAAACTCGATTTTCAATTGATAATCACAAAACAAAGGCTTCCACATAGTGGCAACTGATTCGCCTTGACATATTGAGTTGGTCGAAACAAAAGCACATCTTATGTTCGTTCCTCTCATCATACCAGCAGCTTTCTTATACCAACACGAAACATAATCCAATTTTCCGTAATTCTCGAAATCGGTAAACACAATGTCCATGTCTTGCTGTTGACTCTCAGAACGCCATTGATGACCAATAAACGGCGGATTCCCAATAATGTAATTCAACCGCTCCTTGTCGACCACTTCTTCCCAATCGATGCGCAGCGCATTGCCTTCCCGGATGTTCGCATAACTCTTCAGCGGTAAGAAGTCGATGTCATGCTGTACAATCTGTTCCGTGGCCGCCAGCATCTGAGCTTCCGAAATCCACAGCGCGGTAGTGGCCACTGTCACAGCAAAGTCATTAATCTCGATGCCGTAGAACTGGTGGATGCTCACCTTAATAGGATCCAGGAAGGCCCCAATCTGGTACTGGCCATGATACCGCTCACGGATAGCCTCGTTCTCCAACCTTCGCAAGCTCAGGTAAGTCTCGGTCAGGAAGTTGCCGCTGCCACAGGCAGGGTCGAGGAAGGTCAGCGAAGCCAATTTGTCCTGGTACTCATCGAGACGACGCAGGCGCGTCTTCTCCACCTTCTCTTCCAATATCCCATCCAGCTCGCTACGAAGGTCGTTCAGGAAGAGCGGGTCAATCACCTTATGGATATTCTCTATCGAGGTGTAATGCATACCCCCGCTGCGCCTTGTTTCTGGGTTCAATGTGCTCTCAAACACAGCCCCGAAGATGGTGGGCGAAATCTCGCTCCAGTCGAAATCAAGGCTTGCGTTCTGGAGAAGCGTCTGTTTCAGTTCCTCGGTGAATTGAGGTATCTCAATCGCCTCTTCAAACAGTCCACCGTTGGTATAGGGGAAAGCCTTCAGGTCTTCCTTAAGGTACTTGCTGCGTTTCTCCAAAGGCGTGTTGAGCACCTCAAAGAGGTCGCTCAATGCCCGCCGTATATCATCGGCATCGTAACGCGAAAGGAAGTCATGGAACTGGTCATGCCTGAACACTCCGGCATCCTCGGCATACAGGCAGAACACGATACGCACACACAGGATGTTCAGCCAACGCAAGGCCTCAGGCGAATTGTCGTCATACTGCTTCAGCAGCGCATCATAGATGCGGCCAACAATCTCGCCGGCCTTCATCGACACCTGCATCTCTTTGGAAATATGCTCACTCTTCAAGTCCACGAGAAACTGTAAGCGGTAATACTCCTTGCCCAGGTTCTCCAACAGGATCTGCTCAGGCTCGCCATTAGGCTGTTCCATGTCATAGACCAGGAACTCGGAAAAATTGCAGGTGACAATCCAACGCGGATGTTGAGATAGCGGCATATTGGCCACATATTTCTTCGCTTGCTGGAAAGGATTCAGCACGGAGCCATCGCTTTGCGGGATGCCCTTCCTCAAATCCTTGTTGATGGATTTCTGCTCAATCAGCACCCTCGTCGATGGAATGTGGCCATCGATGAAGTTGGTGGAGTCCACCATGCTACTCACTTGCTCTTCATAGCGGATGAAGGAGGGCAAATCCTCCACGCCATACACATTGCTTAATAAGTCGGCCCAGAACAGCTGGGACTCGCCGCGCTCATATCCGCGACCCTTCCACC
>LPNH01000097.1 GCA_001543385.1 Candidatus Hemicellulosilyticus sp. P3 | reverse complement strand
TATATTCATGAAGGTATCATCACAACGGAAACCGCAGGCGCAATAAAGGACAAGCTCTTGCAGATGTCACAAGACCCGCAGATTGCGGCAGCCTTTGGCACTACTGCCACGGTGAAGACGGAGTGTGAGATCTATTATCCAAAAATAGGTAAGGTCATCCGCCTTGACCGCTATGCCGAGCTGCCCGATGTCATCTATCTCATAGACTACAAGACAGGAAAGAGGGAAGAGGCGCATCAAAAACAGATACGGACCTATTCCGATGCCTTGCGAGAGATGACGGACAAGGAAATACGGGCATATCTGGTGTATCTTGCGGAAGATACGATTGAAGTAGAAAAGGTATAAATGAAAAAAGCCTCCAAAATCTTGGAGGCTTTTTTCATTCTGGACGAAATGACCAATTACTTGGCTCTCTCTTCCTCGATAGCGGCTTGAGCAGCAGCCAGACGTGCGACGGGCACGCGGAACGGCGAGCAGCTCACGTAGTTCAAGCCGGTCTTGTAGAAGAAGCGGACCGAAGCGGGGTCGCCGCCGTGTTCGCCGCAGACGCCGCACTTCAGGTTGGCGCGCTGGCTACGGCCACGCTCCACACCGAGTTTCACCAGCTGACCGACACCTTCTTGGTCGAGGGTGTTGAACGGGTCGGCGGGGATGATCTTCTCTTCGATGTAGTCCTTCACGATGGCGTTGACGTCGTCGCGGCTGAAGCCGAAGGTCATCTGGGTGAGGTCGTTGGTGCCGAAGCTGAAGAACTGGGCCACGCTGGCGATTTGGTCGGCCACGAGGGTGGCTCTCGGGATCTCGATCATGGTACCATACATGTAATTGATCTTCACACCGAACTTCTTCTCGATTTCAGCCTTCACGCGGTCGGCGATGGCCTTCTGGTGCTCAAGCTCCTTGACGTTGATGGTCAGCGGGACCATGATTTCCAGATGCGGGTCGAAGCCTTCCTTCATCAGCTCAGCGGTGGCCTGGAACAGGGCGCGGAACTGGGTCTCGGTGATCTCAGGATAGACGACGCCGAGGCGGACGCCACGCAGACCCATCATCGGGTTCACTTCGTGGAGGGCGGCGATGCGCTTGACCAATTCCTTCGTGCTCATGCCACGCTCTTTGGCCAAAGCCTTAATCTTGTCTTTCTCTTCAAGTTTCGGAACGAACTCGTGCAAGGGCGGGTCCATCAGACGGAAGGTCAGCGGTTTGCCGTCCAACACCTTCAGCGTACCCTTGGCGGCCTTTCTGATGTAAGGCTCAAGCTCCTTAAGGGCGGCTTTTCTGTCTTTGGTGTTGTCGGTCAGGATCATATTGCGCAGCTTGGCCAGCGGTTTCTCGCTGTTCTTGCCGTAGAACATGTGCTCGATACGGAACAGGCCAATACCCTCGGCGCCGAAGTTGATGGCGTTTTGGGCATCTTCCGGGTTGTCGGCGTTGGTGCGGACACCCATCTTGCGGTACTTGTCGACGAGCTTCATGAACTTCTTGAAGAGCGGGTTCTCGGTGGCGTTGATCATACCCACGGGCTCGGCATAGACCCAACCCTTGGCGCCATTCAGGCTGATGACATCGCCTTCCTTGAACATCTTGTCGCCGATATGGACGATCTTCTTGTCGAAGTCGATCTTCACGGCGTCGCAACCCACGATGCAGCACTTACCCCAGCCACGGGCCACGAGGGCGGCGTGTGAGGTCATACCGCCACGGGCGGTCAGGATACCGTCGGCGGCGCGCATGCCTTCGACGTCTTCGGGGTTCGTCTCTTCGCGGACCAGCACGTTGGCGATCTTAGCGGAACGATACTCCTTGGCTTTCTCGCTGGTGAGGGCGATGCGACCGACAGCGCCACCAGGACCTGCGGGCAGACCCTTGGCGATGACGGTGTGCTTCTTCTCGTCGGTGCTGTCGAGGATGGGGTGGAGCAGCTCGTCGAGTTGCTCGGGGCTGAGGCGCATGACGACTTCCTTCTCGTCGATGCGGCCTTCCTTCAGCATGTCGAGGGCCATGGTCAGGGCAGCCACGCCAGTGCGCTTGCCGACACGGCACTGCAGCATGTAGAGCTTGCCATCCTGGATGGTGAACTCGATGTCGAGCATGTCGTGATAGTTGTCCTCGAGGATGCGGCGCACCTCGCAGAGCTCCTTATAAGTTTCGGGCATAAGCTTCTGCATGGAAGGCATGTGCTTGTTCTGCTCGTTCTTGGTCTCGTCGTTCAACGGGTTGGGGGTACGGATACCGGCCACCACGTCTTCGCCTTGGGCGTTGATCAGCCATTCGCCATAGAATTGGTTGTCGCCCGTGGCGGGGTTACGGGTGAAGGCCACACCAGTAGCGGAGGTGTCGCCCATGTTGCCGAACACCATGGTCTGTACGTTGACAGCGGTGCCCCAGTCATCCGGGATACCTTCGATGCGGCGGTAGGAGACAGCCTTCTTACCGTTCCAGCTCTTGAACACGGCCTTGATGCCGCCTTCGAGTTGAGCCTCGGCGTCATCGGGGAACTCGGTGCGAAGCACTTTCTTGATGCGAGCCTTGAACGACTCGGCCAGCTTCTTCAGGTCGTCGGCGGTCAGATCGGTGTCGCTCTTGTAGCCTTTCTTCTCTTTGTAGGCGTCGAGCATATCATCCAACTGCTTGCGAATGCCTTGGCCGTCGGCGGGCTCAATACCCTCTGCCTTCTCCATGACGACGTCGGCGTACATCATGATGAGACGACGGTAGGAGTCGTACACGAAACGCTCGTTGCCACCCGTCTTCTTGATCAGGCCAGGGATGGTCTTGGAGCAGAGACCGATATTCAAAACGGTGTCCATCATGCCGGGCATCGACTTGCGCGCACCCGAACGGCAGCTGACGAGCAGCGGGTTCTCGGGATC
>LPNH01000096.1 GCA_001543385.1 Candidatus Hemicellulosilyticus sp. P3 | reverse complement strand
AGGATAGGTGAGGTTGTAGGTCTCGCCGTCGGGGAATTGGTTGCCCCACTCGTCGGTGTAGCTCAGCCAGTTGATTTGGATCTGGGTCTCGTCCAAGGGTGCCTTGAAAGGAGCGACAGCCTTGGTTTGAGGCATGCCTGTATACGAACTCAGATAAGTGTCGTTCTTGTCAGTAAAGACGAGCAGGTAGCCATTGCCCCAGTCGTCGGCGCGATAACGGTCCATTCGCATGCCGTGGCCATAGCCAGGATGGCAAGCGATGCAGCTGCTGCGGATGTAAAGAGGTCCGAGGCCGTTGAAAGGCTCGTTGTTTTGCGTGTAGGTACGCTCAAAGAAGTACTCGCCATATTTGAACGCAGTGGTCAAGCCGGCTTGTTCGACGGCGGGGGTGGGGTCTTCATAGGCGGATTGGGAAGTGTTGAAGGTTGTGCCCAGTTCGCCACCGGCGTAGGTCTCTTCGCTGATAACCTCTGGGATGGGGTCTTTGGGGTTACAGGAGGCCAAAGCCATGAGGCCTGCAAGGGCATAGATGCTTAAATGTTTGTAGTTCATCATGATATTTGGGTTTTGTGTTGTTGCTTTTGAACATGTTTACACTAGACCAAGAATCCCTAACAGACGCCTTTTGCCCTCATTGCGGGCTTGACCCGCAATCTCCTGAACGCTCGGTTGTCAACTCCGTGCGCAGGAGATGGCGGATCCTTGTCCGCCATGACAGTCTAAGGTCAAAGGTAGTGAATCTCGTTTTAGTGTTTGTATTTAGCTATTAGTTGAACAAAATCTTCTGTCTCTTTGTGGATCTGCTTGACGAAGGAGACTTCATCAATCTTACCGATGACGGCAATCTTCTCGGCTTCGTTGCGGAAGGTGGCGTTGCGGAACTCGTTGTCATAGTCTTTCTTACGGCTCTCGTACACCTGATCACAGATGAAGTGTTGGATGCGGATAGCTTTGTCGAGGTTCTCGTGCCACATCGCCTCGGTGAGCACGTCGGCATCGTCCTTGTAGAGGAACATCAGCGAGAAATAGGCGTGACGCAGTTTCTCCCTCTGGTAATTGTCCCAAAGCTCGTCGTAGCGGTGATGTATCTCATTCCAAGTTTTGAGCTTACCCTCACGGATGTCGGCACGCAACTGGTCGACATTTTCCTCAGGCATGGTCTGACCGCCGAGGTTGATCCATTTGCGCAGACGTTTGCCTTTCATGTGGTTGACGATACCTTCCATGTCCGTTTCAGGATGGGCCTCAAGATAATGCAGTAAATTGGTGACTGCGTAATAAGTGATCATATCGCCATAGGCATGATAAGCCTCCAAAGGCTTGAGGATTCGCACCTTACGCTTGCCTTTCTCCATATGCTCGCCGAAGACCTCCAGCGTGTTTACCGTAGTGGCTTCGTTGTCGAGCAGGTTTTTACCGCATTCACGCAGGTCATAGTACTCATACTTTTCAGGGTCTTGGCCTTTATTACGAAGATAGGCCTTGGCGACCCATACCTCGAGCAGTTTGCGACCTTCGATGATCTCCTCCACGGTGTCGGGGGCAAGGGTTTCAAACTCGATGTTTTGGATCTTGCGCTTGCGCTTGTCACGACTCATGTACTTCGAGGTGTTGCGAGCGATGGCGTACATGTTGTACATCCACCAGTAGGCGGGCATGACCTCCAGCTCGTTCTTGGCCGTATTGTTGTTGACAAGGCAGAATGGCAACATGATGTTGAGTTCGTTGGGGTAGTCGGCCTTCGACAACAGGGTGAAGGAGGCGAACCTCGACGAGTGCTTGATGCTGGAACAGAGGCCAGGCCAGAAACCACGCGAGGCGACGATCTCGCCATCGGTAGCACGGCTGTTGTGGTTGGAGCCTATGGTGGCACCAGCGGCCATGTTGCTCTGTCCCATCACACAGGCAGAGATGAGGAAGGAGTTGTTGTGGTGCTGTTCGTGCGAAGGGAAGATAAGGTTGTTCAACACCTCGCAGCAAGAGATGGTGGAGTTGTCGCCCAACACAGAGTTAATCAGGCGGGCGCCATATTTCAGGTTACAGTTGTCACCGAGCACAAAACGGGTGGCCACCACCGAATAGAAGATACGGCAGCCGTAGCCCGTGATACCATTGACGAGGATGACACCCTCACCAATCTGTGAAGGCTCTTCCTCCGACGAGTTGATGGTGACGTTTTTCAGCTTGCTTGCACCTTTGATGTAGCAGTGCGGTCCCACCTTGGCATCCTTCAGGATCCAGCAGTTCTTGATGACGCACGATTCGCCTACGGTGCCGTAGTAGCCACGGTGGAAGTCGACGCTGGCCTGGGTGATCTCTTTCAGTCGTGCTTGCAACTGGGTGTCGTCGGTGTATTTGGCCCAGAGATAGGCATCGGCGGTGGTCATGCCGTCGAAGGGCATGATTTTACGACTCCCTATCTCGTTCATCACCTCAAGCCACACACGCACGTTCTCCGGCTCGCCTTCTTTGATGGTGCCGTTGCCGAACTTGGAGTGGTCGGTGGTGGAGATCTCCTGGATGTTGAAGAGGATGGTGCGGTCGCCGATGATGTAGTTGGCCATATAATGCACGTCGTGGATGGCCACGTCGTCGCCGATGTCGCAAGAGATGATGCTGCTGTCGGTGATGCCGATAGGCACGCGCAGGTCATGGTACTGCAACACGTTACGCGTCACGCGACCGATACGCACCATGCCAAAGAAATGGTTGTTGCGCACCATGTTGGTGTCGAACTCGTCGGTGACCCAAATGTCGTCCCAGTTGGTGGCGGAGTTGCTATTTTTTACCAGGCGTTCGATTTCGTCGGAACGTAGGTGACGCCAGCCGCCTTCGGGTTTCTTCACCTGTTGGTTGCGGTAGTAGTATTCGTCGTGACCGTCGTGC
>LPNH01000095.1 GCA_001543385.1 Candidatus Hemicellulosilyticus sp. P3 | reverse complement strand
GAATTGCCGCGTGAGTACCCAAATCAGCAGCACCTACAGCGGCAATGCCGGACACGGCGGCTTCGTGGGCTTCCTGACTTCGCAATACAACCAATGCCACATCACGGGCTGTGTGTTCGACGGACTCATCTACAACCCGTACTATTCCGGAACGACCTACGGCTGCGGCGGCTTCATCGGCGCCATGTCGGAGTACGGATATGCCATACTGGAAGACTGTCTCTTCATCCACGGCCAGTACGACAACAACGGCGGCAAGCACGAACTATGGTGGGGAAATGAGAACGATAAGAACAGCACGTTCCTCCGCCGCACCAACAACCAAGGCGAGGGCACGTTGACCAACTGCTTCTACGTCGGCACACGCGGCCTGAAGCAAGGCTCGCCCGCTGTGGTATCGACCGATGCCCCCGCCAACTTCGCCCACCTCGGCACCCCGACCGACCACTGCTTCATGAAGACCTACGGACGCCTCATAGTCTTCAACAACAAGTACTACACGCCGACATACGGCGACCTGGTGGAGACGTACGACTTCAGCGGGGTGAAGAGTTACAACATTGAGTACGACGACAAGCCCCTCGGCATCCCCGACATCACTACGCAACTGTGGGTGCCCTTACTGCGCTACAAACGCACGTTCACCAATGGAAAGCCCGTGACGGTGATGATGCCGTTCAACTTCACGAAGAGCGCCTTCAAGAAGAGTGGCTCCAGCGACGGTCTGACTGGTCATTTCTATGAGTTCAAGGGCATCCATCTGGACCCGCAAACGAGCAAGTGGACGGCTGAGATGGGAGAGCCTGACAATCCCGAAACGACCACGATGAAGGCCAATACGCCATACCTCTACGTACCTGACGATGAACCGGAGTATTGGTACATCTATAATGACGGCGACGGCGTCAACATCTTCACCGAGGGCAACGAAGGCGGCACAAAGGTAAAGCCGTATGACGGCACTGCGGATTTTGCCTGGAACAAATGGGACTTCATCGGCACCTACCAGCCGCGCTACTGGAGTGAAACCGAGCACTTCGACGAAGTCGGCAAGGTGTATGGCTTCGCAGGATCGACCAAGGAGGTGCAAGGAGTATATGACAACACGATTACCGTCGAGGCTGGCGAATTCGTGAGGGCGAAGGTCGGTGCGAAGATCCGCCCCACGTCGTGCTACCTGATGTGGACGGGCTACGAGCCCGACTATGCCCCCGCCCGTGGACTGACCCGCGGCGCAGCGGCTGACGAGGACGTGCCGCAGCGCATCACCGTGAAACTCGTCTCGGCCAGCGGCGAGACTACCGCCATCGGCACCCTCGACACCAAGACGGGCGAAGTATCATTTGACAGCGAGGCATGGTACACCCTCGACGGTGTGCGCCTGAGCGGCAAGCCCAGCACCAAGGGCATCTATATCAACAATGGTAAAAAGGTTGTAATCAAATAACGAATGGAGGACACAGCAATGAAAAAGAGAGCATACGAAAAACCGACCTGTAGGGTCGTAGTGTTGCGACATAAGACAAATCTATTGATAAGCAGTCCCTACGACGCCACCCCGCCCAACGAGATATCTGATTACGATGACTGGCTGGGATAACATTTGATGACCTATGAGTATAATTCAGATAATTGCATTCATCGTATTGATTGCTCTGATTGGCTTTGTCATCTTTGGTCTATGGCTACAGTTCCACATCAAAAAATCCCAAGAAGGTGATGAAACAGAGCACGCCGAAAGACTGAGCGAGTGGATTAGAGACAATCCCGAACGAGCAGAGAAATTAGGCTATACCCGTAAAGAAAGGATTGAAGACCATTGACTCATATTTGAGGACGTTTAGTGGATATAATTGCAGTTAAGGGGATTGGCATCAATCCTCTTTTCTTTTTTGTATATCTTTGTGCCCATACAATTAACAAGAGTATAACCACTTAAACAAAGAAACAATGGCTATTATTTTAAAAAACGCGCCAAAGACCGAAGAAGGGCGAAAACTGCAACTTACAAAAGAGCAGGAAGATATGTACAAATTTGTATTCCGTATCAACAAAGAAAAGCAATGCTTGGAATTATATGATTTTTGGAATCCAGAGGAAATGTACGACAATAAGTTTGTTATTATGCCGTTAACTTCAACTTGTGATGGAGTCGTTTATATGCCAGCAAATACAATAGTAAGAAATGTTATCGGTTCTTCTTCAGATAGAGCATATGGTGGTGTCCAATGGATTAAATTAATTGAGATTGCGTATTCTGTATGTCAAATACACGAGAACCCATATACATGCTGCTTAGACGGCTATATTTACAATCCTAATACAGGTGAAGGGCAATTGTTAAGTTCTCATAAGCCTCAAGGAAACGCATTGGGTGGCCATATGGTATTATATGGAGATAATCAAAAACTTCCAAAGGGAGCCAATTTCTATCTTCTTCATATTTGCTATGGACACAATAATACAGCTTATGACTCGTTTTGTTTTCGGGTTGAAAATGGAACTTATGCATTAGTTATGAGAAACTTCTTGCAAACACAACCTTTATTTATATCAACTATAATAGATTTATCCTCTAAATCCAACACAACAGAAGATATAGGGTTTGATGTGAAGAAATTCTGTGAAGAGTATAATATCCATTTCAATGGCATGATTTTTGAATAGAACGGTTGACACTCTATAACTGAATAATTGAACTCCTGTGAGGTCTTGCAGAAAAACACAAGAGTCTTTCAGATATTGCACTTGCTCTCCAATAATAATTGAAATCAACTAAATTCACTTTATCTGACCTAAGTTCAAGATAGAAGTGCAATTTTCAGGTAGAGGCGAAGCCAAGACTAATACCTGAAAAACACCGAGGGGTTTGGGGGCGAGCAGCCCCCAAGAGAG
>LPNH01000094.1 GCA_001543385.1 Candidatus Hemicellulosilyticus sp. P3 | reverse complement strand
CGTTATACCACTTTCCTGTTTCCACGCTGCCAGAATGTGTGGCCAACCGTTTCCAACTGTCACCGCTGATCTGCTCGATGGCGTGCTGTGTGTTGCCATCGCAGCCAAAGTTCAGCTGCCAATAGTGCTGCGCATCCACATAGTTGAACACGATGATGACCCCCTCCGGGCCGCCGTCCTTGCGGGCGGTACACTGGATGGTGTAGTGGTCGGAGGGGATGACGTAGTTGCAGATGGCCAGCGGGGCCTGCTCACATGCCTTATGCTGCAGGATACCGTCGTTCATCTCCCAAGTGCCGCTGACAAGTTCGGGCTTCCCCGTCTTGGGCAGCGGGGCGCAGTGGGTGTAGCTGACCTGCGTGTTCCAGGCAGAATAGCCCACGCGACTCTGACTCGGTGTGATGAGAGTCTTATGCACACAGGCGGTCAGTGCCAGTGAGGTGAGTGCGAACAGTATGACAGATGCTTTCTTCATTGCTTTTAGATGTTGATATTGCTTTTGCTTGTCTGCGCACTTGCCATCAGCGTCATCATCAGCGTAATGGCCAGAAATAATTGCTTTTTCATATCTTGCTTGGTTTGGATGTTCATTGTTTTCTTATTTCTCTTTTCTGTACCATACCACAAACCACGCGGAGGCCACGACGAGACAGGCGATGCCCAGCGGATAGCCGACGGACTCGGGCAGGTGGAGCATCTGCTTGGAGACAAACATGTAGGTGGTGCAGACGGTGGTCATGAAGAGGGCGGGAATCAGCGTTATCCAGAAGCACTTCTTCTGACGTACAAGATAGACGGTGACAGTCCACAGCGTGAAGACGCTCAGGGCCTGATTGCTCCAGCCGAAGTACTGCCAGATGGTGTTGAAGCCGTCGGGATTGCCTATCTGCCATATCAGCAGGGCGATGCTGCACGTGAACAGCGGTATGCAAATAATCAGACGCTTCGGGATAGGACGCTGGTCGAGTTTCAGCCACTCCGCTATAATCAGGCGGGCAGAGCGCAGGGCCGTGTCGCCACTGGTGATGGGAGCGGCCACCACGCCGAGCATGGCCAGGATGGCACCTGCCACACCCAGCCAGTCGTTGCAAACGATGTTCACCACGGCGGGGGCAGAGGTATGGAAACCTGCCGTCGCATTCTGTATGAGCTCATAGCCAGGGGCGGGATTACCATAGAAAAACCATGCTGCGACGGTTGCCCATATTAGGGCTACGACGCCCTCGGTAATCATGGCTCCGTAGAAGATGGGGCGGCCCATCTTCTCGCTCTTCACGCAACGGGCCATCAGCGGACTCTGCGTGGCGTGGAAACCAGAGATGGCACCACAGGCGATGGTGATGAAGAGTGCAGGGAAGATATTGTCAGTCCACTTGTCGGGCTCTGTCGCTGCCCCCATGTTGTAGCAGTGCGACCACAATTCGGGCAGTGTCGGCCAGTGCAGGAAGAGCCATACCATCAGCGCCCCGGCCATGAACAGCAACGAGAAGGCGAACAGCGGATATATCTTGCCGATAATCTTGTCGATGGGCAGCATCGTGGCGATGAAGTAATAGCAGAAGATGATGATGATCCACATCAGCGTGTCGCCGCCGATGGAATGGAGAATCTCAGCAGGTGAATAGACAAACACCGCTCCCACCATGATAAGCAGCAGGACGGTGAACACCAGCATCACGTTCTTCGTGGTCTTACCCAGATAATGGCCAATCATCTCAGGCAGACCGGCACCATCATGGCGCATGGAGAGCATACCTGAGAGATAGTCGTGCGTGGCACCCGCAAAAATACAGCCAAAGACAATCCACAGATAGGCCACAGGGCCGAACTTCGCGCCCATGATGGCACCGAAAATAGGTCCCGTTCCCGCAATGTTCAGGAACTGTATCATGAAAATCTTCCAGTTGGGAAGCACTATATAGTCCAGACCGTCGGCTTTAGCAACAGCTGGCGTTACACGGTCATCTGGTCCGAACACCCGCTCAACGACGCGTCCGTAGAAGAAGTAACCTAACACAAGAGCCACAAGGCTCAAAGTAAAAGTAATCATTTCAAATCCATTAATTTACTCCAGCGGAATCTCGGGATGCTGCACAGCGAGGGGCAGGTCCTTCTGAGAGAGATAGAACATGTACAGGATGACGGGCTTCGAGCCACGGTTCTCGCCATGGTGGGTGGTGTTCACCATCTCTACGACGGCCTCGCCCTCATGCACCACTTTCTCCTTGCCGTCCTGGCCGATGATGGTCAGCTCGCCCTGCACCAGGATGCCATAGTTCATCACGGGATGGTGGTGCCAGCCCAGCTTCTGGCCTGCGGGGAACACGTACTTCACGGCTACTAGTTCGGGGCGGCCCTGGAGATAGTCGGGCAGTTCCACGCCGTCCCAACTCTGCGAGGTACGAATCAGTTCTTCACTCGTCACCTGCTGCACGGGGTTATCCTCCTGTGCGTGTGCTTCCTTACACGATGTCGATACACTTGCGCCGCAAACAAGGGTGGCGGCGAGCACCCATTGAATCATCTTGTTCATTGTATTATTGTTCTTTAAATGATATCACAAATTTTGCTTGCAAAATTATAAGTTTTTTAGCAAATAACTATCAAATTGTTCAAATTTAACGCAATTTCCATTGCAAAATGTTATCCAATGACTAGTCGGCATTTGGTTCCGGTCTGCTCTCGCTTACTCGATGAATTCAAAATGCTGGAAGTCCTTGCACGAGGTCCAGTCGCCGCCCCACTCGAAGCCAGCTTCGGTGAAGAGGCGGAAACAGAGGTCGTCGTGGTCTATCTTGTAGAGGAAGTCCCACGAGCGGTCGCAATAGTCGGCGGCAGTGGCGGGCTGAATGAAGCGCGTGCCGTCGTCGCGGTCTTTATAATCGGGCTGAATGAAGCGGGTGCCATCGGTACGATCCTTGTAATAGGGGTTATAGAGTGTGTTGATATCAACGGCCAGGCCACGGGCATGCTTCGAGAGCTCGATTGTACCAGCGATGGCACGATAACAGAAGCACGACGAGTTGTTGTCGCGCATCTGGGTCTCGTCGTCGGCATCATAGACATCGGGCAGGAGCATCCGCTGGATGGGGTACTTGGCATCGAAGAGTTGGCGGAAGATGGTGACCACGCGGTCGGCAATCTCCTTGTTTACTATCATCTCGCCCACGTGCATCTGGTTGTCGTAGTCCCAGTGCAGGGCGCGGATGTGGCGCAGGTCGTCGCGCCCGATATAGGGGTTCTCCTTAAAGGTCTTGCCCTGCATCCGCTGCCACACGCCGTCGGGAATCGGCTCGGCAGCGAAGCATTTGTCAATTCCGCCAAAGGCTTCGACGGCCTCCTGACTAACGGTGCGCCCTGCCTGCCACTCGGTGAGAGGCTTCGTATCGATGGGAAACGAAAAGTCGGTCTTCGTG
>LPNH01000093.1:2749-5688 GCA_001543385.1 Candidatus Hemicellulosilyticus sp. P3 | reverse complement strand
GCAATCAAAATCTTCTTTGCCATATCATTTATTGTTTTTAAGTTTCACGCTGCAAAATTACAAAGAAATCCGTAAACCGCTGTTACACGATTTACGGATTGTTTTACCATTTTTGCCGAAAAAGGCGATTACTTTACTCCTTGTTTTGAAAATTTTCGTTCCTCGCGACGCGCAGATGGAGGTCGCGCGTCTGTCTCGTTATATATTCAGCCCATATTTTCGTCAGACATTGATGATTTTTATTAATGGGCTGTTAGGCACGGGCAAAGTATTTCCCAACCATCGTGTTGATTGATGAGATTTCCTTGCGCTCGTAATGGGCGAGAAGGTTCTGGACGTCGTTTGCAGGGATGGAATTCAGATTCGGCAGGCGTAACTTGCGGAGGTGCTGGCTTTGCCATCGTGAGAAGCCTCCGTTCATGGCATTGGTGACGGCTGCCAACTGGTTGCGAATGAAGTCGGACATGAGAAATGCTGCCAATAACCGAAGCTGTATGGACGAGCGGCCGACGATGTAATAGATGTTGTGCAGGGGATAGAACGCGCCGTCGTCCACGAAGACGAAGGTGTTTCCCGACATGTCGGGCAAGAGAATCTTGGGCTGTGAGAGGAGGCTTGGGCTGATGCGGTCGATGGTCTTGTACCAGCGCAAGGGGGATTTTTTTGCGACGTGGCGTGCTGACAGGCGTTCACGATGGTTTTCCAGGTAGGCGCTGGCTCGCGGATAGTCGGCAAGGTTGACGAGGGTGCCGTCGGTTTTGTATGGATTCAGCAGATATTCCCCCTGCCATTGGAAGCGGTTGCCCCGGAGGTCGCGTGCATTGATGCCTGGCATGATGAGTTCGGGCTCGACTTGCTGGGGGAGGTCTCGCGAGACGAAGACGGCATCGGCGCCTGTTGCAACGCCGATTCCTATCTTGAAGCCTTGCTGCTCAATGGTCAGGAATGAGGGGTCGTCGCAATATGTGCTGAAGGCGGCAGTCCAGTCTTCGTCTGTGGGCATCATCCGCTTGCTGTAGGAAAGGCTGGGCAGTTCGTCCACCTTTTTGCACTCTGCGTAGTCGAAGGTATTGGCAGGCTTGCCGGCGGAGATAAGGGTTATGGCCGGATATGCGAGCACTTCTTCCTGGAAAGCGTCGGCTCCCTCAAGGTTGATAATAGTCTTGAGCGCATACTTATGGGATATGAGCTGCCGCAGTTTCTTTCCGTATTCATTCTTGAGCCAGCGGTTTGAGCAGATGAAGCAATGCTGTCCGTCAGGTTTGAGCGCGGCAAGCGTCTTCTCGAAGAACGGGACGTATAGGTCGCAGCGATAGTGGAAAGTTTGGAACGTGTTGCGACAGAAATCCAGCATGTCTTTCGGTATGTTTTCGTAGCGAATATATGGCGGATTGCCTACGATGATGTCTGTCTTATCCGTCTCTGCCCTCAGGAAATCTGCTGTCAGGATGCTTTGCTCGGCAGAAACAATCCCCATTTCTCGGATGCGCTTCCTGCATGTCTCTGTCTTTGCCCCGTCAATATCGTAGGCACGGACGTTCCGACGGAAAGCGTCGCTTGCGTCAAAACTATATCGCTCGGCGGATAGCAGCAGCCTGCGGGCAATCTCCATGACGAACTCTCCGTCGCCGCAAGACGGCTCAAGGATTCGGACATTGCGCAAATCGCGGTTGGCAGTGTATTTCACCCTGTCAAGCATAAAGCAGACGACGGTGGGAGACGTGAAAACGTCGCCATGCTGCCCGCCATTGCTGCGAAGCCCATAGATAGAAACGTTACTTGAACTCATCTGATACGCCTTTCAAATAGCTGGAGAAAGAATTGAGGAAACGCGAAATGGAAATGTCGGGAGCCATATCTCCGTAAGCCTAGCTGTCACTTGTCCAAATCAATGCGGCAGACGTATAATGGCGTTCCAGAATGAGTTTCTGACAGAGAATGCGGTAACGGTCGAGATAACAAGCACCGTTAAACTCGGGACGGACAGGAAAATAAGGCTCGTAATTGCGCACAGACCGTTCCGATGCCTTGTCACGCCCGACAACCATCAGCCAACCCAGGGAGCTTGCTGCTCAGGAAATTGTCCTTCACGAAAAGCAGTCCAAAGGTCAACAGCCGATCCAATGGCCTCTTCCGTCCGATTATTGAAATTGTTACCATAAGAACCGACTTGGGATTTCAATTCTATGGCGGCAATCAACTTCCCCGTCGGAGCAATTATAAGCAAATCCCAGTCTTTCGATGAGCGGAAATACCCCGGCAGATAGTTCTTGTCCGTAATGACACATTCGTTAGGAACGCCAGCATCAACAGCAACCTTCCTTAGCAAATCCACGAAACCGTCCATCTGCTTTCCACCTACGACAGCACCACGGTTCGACGAGTCGCCGCTTTCCGTAAGCTGCCGTTTCTTTGTGTTCCAGAAAAAGCTGACCGCATTGGCAATCAGGTCAGAATATTCTCTTCCGTCTATTTTCACTTCTTTTGCTATATCGTTTGCTTTTAGAATTATGGCACAAAGGTACGAATTTATTTCCGATTACGATGCGATTCTCCCCACCTTTTTATATATATTAAGGCAAATGACGAACGAAGCAAGCGCAAAAGCGATGCTCGCATCGGTTTTGCGCTTGCAAGGAGGAATAAGACCAAAGGTCAAAGCGGGCGAAGATGTATCATTTTGTCATCCTCGCCCGCCGGAATCGTCGCCGCCGACGAATCCCCCCCTTAGGCCATCTGCGGGAATGCGCTCCACTCGAAATACTGTTCGCGCTCGGCAATCCACCAGCGACCGTCAATCTTCACGTACTTGTCGAAATATCGCACGGCGTGAACGGTCAACTTGTCCTTACCGTCCTCCTCTGTCACCAGCGTAGCCAGGGCGTAGCAGGTTCCCGTGGCGTGAGTCTCGTCAACGAAGTCCACGTTCTGCTGTCCGT
>LPNH01000093.1:0-2732 GCA_001543385.1 Candidatus Hemicellulosilyticus sp. P3 | reverse complement strand
GTCGGTTGCCGACATGCCCAACTTGCCGCCGAAATAGACGTTCAACTTGATGTCGGGACGGAAAATCTCAACGTAGCAGTCCTGGTTGTTCTTGTCACTCTCTGTTGCATAGAAATCTACTAATGCCTTCAACTCCATGCGGTCTTGCATTCTTGCCGATGCAAGCGTTTCTGAGAAACGGTTACTGAAATCCATTGTTCTAATCGTATTTAAGTTTCACGTTGCAAAGGTAAGACAATCCCCCGAAACTGCTTTTACACAATTTACGGGGGAATTTACCAAATTTGGAGAATCGTACTTTTTAGGGTCTATTTGGGGCTTCTATTCCCGAAAATCACTCGGTTTTGCCCAAGAATTGCGCGAAAAAAAAATATTTCTGCCTAAAATCATCGATATTTTGGAAAAAAAATGTATTTTTGCAAACGAAAAGGAAATTCATCTATATGGATATATTTGTTCAAAATCTGGGCAAGAATCGAATTGTTCTTGAAAACAAGAACTCTTTGGAATGTTACGGTAAATGGCCGTCACCAACTATTATCTTTGTTGACGGACCTTATGGCATAAATGGCTTCCCCGGAGATCCGAAAGACACAAGGTTTTTGCCTGAAGTTTATGCACCACACATTGCAGAATGGTCTAAATATGCAAAAGCCAACACAACATTGTGGTTTTGGGGTACAGAGCTTGGTTGGGCACGGATGCATCCTTCTATTGAGTTGAACGGTTGGAACTATGAGCAGACGTTCGTGTGGAACAAGGGCATTGGTCATATAGCAGGGAATGTGAACTCTAAGACAATCCGACAGGCTCCTGTTGTGACGGAAGTGTGTGTAAGATACACAAAACGTGTGACGATAGAAAGTCAGAATGGCGAAATGCTTGGACTACAAAATTGGCTAAGAAGTGAATGGAAACGAACAGGGCTTCCTTTCAGTAAAACAAACGAGGCTTGTGGAGTAAAGAATGCTGCAACACGAAAATATTTCACCCCAGATAGTCTATGGTATTTCCCTCCTGCTAATGCTATGAAAATGATTGCTGATTATGCGAACAAACATGGAAGACTCTTGGGACGACCCTATTTTACAATCAAAGGAGAACAGATGTCAGAAGATCTTTGGGAAGGAATGCGGGCTAAATGGAATCACATTCACGGCTATACTAACGTTTGGAGCCAGCCAGCACTTCACAGCAAAGAAAGACTTAAGGACGGTATAACCCACAAAGCATTACACTACAATCAAAAGCCCGTTTCCATCATAGACTATATTATTCGCACTTCCTCTGACGAAGATGACGTGGTATGGGATCCATTTGCAGGTCTAGCTTCAACGGCATTGTGCTGTCGAAGACTTGGAAGGTCGTGTTATTCGGCTGAGATTTCAGAAACCACTTTTAACAATGCAGTCCACAGATTGTCCGAAACAGAACTTATTGCAGTATGAAATCAAATAAAACTTCAGTATCAGCCACATTGTCGGAAGCCAATAAAGGCAAAGCATTTACAAATATCGAGTTTTCTTCATTATCCGAGTTCAAGGAATCGGATTTCACCGTAGAGGATGATGACTCTCGAGCCAAGTTGTTGATGAACTTGCGAAACGTTGTGTTCCCTTCACTGCCCGCAGAATGCACGATAGAGAACAATTATTCTGGAATACTTGCAACGGATTTGTTTAGTTTAAACACATTGCTTGGTTCAATGATTGAAAACAAAGTGGTATCATTCCTAAATGCGCACCGCCATCTGTGGGACGATGGCAAATGGAATGAATATCATTTCATTCGTTCTAATGAGTCTTTTCCTGATGTAAGACTCGTCAAAAAGGGCGACAATCGCGATATCATATTGGGCATTGAGTTAAAAAGTTGGTTCATACTGTCGAAAGAAGGCGAACCTTCTTTCCGTTATAGGACAGCTTCTGAGGCTTGCGACAAAGGTGACTTACTTTGTATCATTCCTTGGTATCTCAGTGATGCCGTTTGTGGAAACCCTGTTCTTGCAACGCCATGGGTCTATTCTGCCAAAGCAGCGGCTGAAGCAACGAAACGATATTGGATTTATGAGCGTCAGACCGATAAACCCATGACCTTGCAGGAGCGGGGACTGGAAGTCCCTTCTGGTGTTCGTCCCTATATGGAGAATGCCCGTGACAAGACAAACTACAAGCCTGTCAACGATGGTGGTAACAATTTTGGACGTTTAGCAAGGACAGGTATCATGTCTGACTTCGTGGAGGAAACACTTCTTATTGACATACTTGGTATCCCAGCCAACAATTGGAGACTGTTCTTGAAAGCTCATACGGATTCCTGTTCGTTGCAGGACATTCAGAAGAAAATCGGTTCGATTACAAAGATTCCACAGTCAGAGGAATTTCAGAATTTGATGAAAGCACTACGAGATTATATAGACGAACTGCCAGAGATATAAATGCTATTAGGGCATAGACGCAAATTCCTGCCTCATCATAGCATATCCGAAATTAGAGTGCTATTCCCTCAGTTCACTCGGCTTGGCACCCAAATTTGTCTGGACATAGCGGCTGAAATGGGCGGGGGAGGAGAAGCCGAACATATCGGCAATGTCGGTGAATGAGAGGCGGCGGTTGCGCAACAGACGGCTGATGTCGAGCGAGGCGTAGCGCGTAATCCAATAGGCGGCGGGCAGACCGCTCACCTTCTTGCAGACCTCGGAGAGATACTTCGTCGTGACACAGAGTTGGTCG
>LPNH01000092.1 GCA_001543385.1 Candidatus Hemicellulosilyticus sp. P3 | reverse complement strand
CACCTGCGTCCGCATGTTGCCCATCGGCTCGTGGTCTGTGAAAGTCAGCGTCTGCGCTCCCACGAACATCGGGACGCAAAGCATCATCAGAAATATAATTTTATTCAAATCCATTTTTATAAATTGGAATTTACTTGTTGATTTGCTTAGTAACCAGAACGCTAAATTCCGATTTATCTGTCTATTGGTGTATATTCAATCTTGGCTTCCACATTTTTCATGACTCACTTATCGGATGAAGTTCATGGGTTGCCACGGTTCGCGCTCCGGATAGGCGGGGTTGCCGTCGGCGTGGATTTTCGGCTGCAAAGATAAAAAATGTATTTTTGCCAACCAAATAAAAGCTTGGACGACATGAAAACACAAGGCATGGTGGGCTTTCATCTGATTACCGCCTGCGACGGCATTTTACCCTCGTTCTACGAAGCTTTCGGCTTCAAGAAAGAGGAACGGGTCATGCTGATGGGGCTTTAGGGCTGTCGGCAGCGGAAGAGCCAATGCTTTACACACTCTTCGTCCGTTCCCAAACTTCGCCTTTCGCGTGGCGGATGAAGCAGAAGTCGCACTGGTCGCCGCCTTGGCAAAGGGTTTGGGTGCGGATGAAGTCGGTATAGGGCAGATTGCCGTAGTTGATGACGTCGGCGTGGCAAAACATCGGGCCGAAACGGTCGATGACACCGTAATGCGTGAAGATGTGTTTGTAGAGGCACTCCACACACTCGAAGCGGAACTCATTGGGGCCGTCGGTGTCCTTGTGCCAAACATAGCGCCAGCCCTTGCCTGAACCATACTTGAAGCCTAACGGCACCACCACCTTCATCAGCGGCACGAAGAAACTCTTCGTGGCCAACTTTTGCATCTTTTCGGGCTTCAACGCGCCCCACATGTATTTCGAGAGGATTGCGAGCGATTCCTGCGGCGTCTTGCCTACGGCTTGCAGAGCCTCGTCGATGGCGAGCGTAGGCAGGATGTTGCACAGGTGGCCGTAGTTGCCTCGGTCGTACCAACAGCGGTTTTCCTCAATGAGGCGTTCCATCCGTTTCAATACATCATTCTGTATTTCAGGGCTTAACTCCGAAAAACAGACCTTATAGCGGCCTGCATTGATCATTCGCAGAGGGTGGTCTTTCTTCATTTCCTTTTTTTTGCAAAAATCAGAAACGTCGTTTTACGCCGCCATCCCCAAAAATGACTATTTTCCGGAAAGGAATCATCATTGACGATAATTCGCGGATTTTTCGTTGTGTGCATCAAACCTCGATTGGCTTTTTCTTGTCAAGACGAACATCCATTCAAAAAAGATGACTATCTTTGCACCTTGAAATCACTTTCCGAGTGAAGAGAACGCTTTCCATATTGATGTTGCTGATGGCCAACATAATTCTGTTGGCTCATGCGGCTGTGCCCCACCATCATCACGACAAGGTGGCGGTGGCCATCGTGCATCTTTGGGAGAACGAAGCCGAGCATCATCACTCACACAACGAGGATGGGCATCATCGTCACTCACACGATGCTGACGGGCATCATCATGAAGGCAAGGAAGACTGTTTCCTGACGGAGGTCATGGAAGAGGCTCTCGTGAAGGATTCTTTCGGCGAAATTGAAGCACCTCTCAATACCGCTGAACTATTGCAGCAAACTTTGCCCGTTTGGGAGTCTTTAGTTGCTGATGACACTCCCGCTGTGGATGCCCTCCAGTATCTGCGGCATCCGTTCCGACAACGGCCTTATCTCACAAGTGTTTACCTTGCTTTTGTCGAAAGCCAATTTGGCTTCCGAGCACCTCCTTTTTGCTGAATTTTGAAGCAATCCTGTTCATTTGAATAGGCTTCCGCTGTCGTGTCTTGACAGCGGCTAAATCATTGTATTCTTAACTTTAAAATTCAGAAAATGAGAAAGGATGAGCAAAACTAACAAATCCATCATTTTCGCCATCCTTGCGGCGGCACTGTATGCCATCAGCACGCCCGTCTCGAAGCTGCTGTTGCAGAACGTGCCGCCCACGATGGTGGCGGCTTTCCTCTATCTCGGCGCAGGCATCGGCATGGGCATGATGATGTTCGTGCGACGGAGGGACAGCAAGACCGTCAAGGAAGAGCAGCTGACCCGTTCCGATGTGCCTTACGCCGCGGCGATGGTCGTCCTCGACATCGTTGCCCCGATTCTGATGATGTACGGCTTGCGCATCAACTCGGCGGCCAACACCGCGTTGCTCAACAACTTCGAGATCGTGGCCACAGCCCTTATCGCATTGCTGTTCTTCCGCGAGAAGGTAGGCAAGCGGCTTTGGATCGCCATCGCCTTGGTGACGGTGGCCAGCATTCTGCTTTCATTGGACGGTTCGTCGGCTTCGGAAGCATTACGATTCTCAAAAGGCTCGCTTTTGGTACTCGGCGCCACCGTCTGTTGGGGTTTGGAGAACAACTGCACGCGCCGCATCGCCAACAAGGACCCGATGCAGATTGTCACGGTGAAGGGCTTCGGTTCGGGCTTGGGTGCCTTGTGCATCGCCTTGTCGTTGGGTGAAACATTCCCGATGTGGAAGCATTTGGCCATTCTCCTGTTGCTCGGCTATGTGGCCTACGGGCTGAGCATCTTCTTCTACACCCTTGCCCAACGCGGCATCGGGGCGGCCAAGACAAGCACCTACTACGCTTTGGCGCCGTTCATCGGGGCATTTCTCTCAGTGCTCGTCCTCGGCGAGCCTATCGGCGAGGTGTTCATCATCGCCACGATCGTCATGGCGGCGGGGTGCTGGTTGGCGGGGACGTGACCTCACTTCCTGTTATAACTCATTGTATTTCAGCAATACTAACCAAAAGGTAAGCGTGTTGACAAAAGGTAAGTGACTGAAATATAGAAATTTTTGTATATTTTTGCCGCGTTAATCTAGAAACGATGAGCAACAAGAAAGAAATACAAAGCGCCACCTTCCCTGACTGCCCGATACGCAACGTGATTTCGCACATCACCGACAAATGGTCGCTGTTGGTGCTTTACACCTTGGAGCAAAA
>LPNH01000091.1 GCA_001543385.1 Candidatus Hemicellulosilyticus sp. P3 | reverse complement strand
CTCGAGTTCTTTCAAATCCATAAGTTTGTATTCCTCACCAAAGACATAGTCTGGCCACTCTCCTCTGCCCATGCTTACTCTTATGCTATGTGCGTGGATTCCTCCAACCACCTCCAATTTTGCATCCGGATTGTTTGTACCAATGCCAACATTACCGCTATCAGCAAGGAAAAGATAGTTATTGCCACCTCCTTGTCCATAAAACCACGGCCTCCAGAAGTTTAACCCGTACCCTTCATCGGCACTGCTAACATATTCAATGCCCCACTTGCCATAAGGTTCGCTCACGTCAACCACATCGCCGAAATAAATGGAACCATTGGTGGAACCAAGCTCATCAGAGACACTTCTGGAAATGAGGATGTTGCCATCCAAGACATGCAACCTTTGAAGAGGAGCGGTCGTGTTAATGCCAATCATGCCCAAAGTATCAATAAACATGCGATTTTCATTTTTTGTGCAAAACCGTATGGGTGTGGCATTGGTGAATCCGAGCATGTTACAAACTGTTCCAGACGATTGCGTATTACCCTTCCTATACCAAGGAAGTGGGTCTGAAATAGCATTCCCTCCACCAGGGATTGTTCCTCCGTTAGGGCTGTCTTGTGCTTGAAGATCAATTGCCGAAAAGGCAAAAATGACTATCGTCATAATAATGAAGTGTTTCTTTTTCATCGTTTTAAACTTTTTAAATTCGACATTTAATTTGTTTTTCTGGTGTCATGACGCTGCAAAACTACAAATAATTATCGAATTACAATAATTTTTTGATGAAATTTTGAAGATTTTATTGAATATACTATTTTTGAGCACTCACAGCAACGGTGTCATATACAAAGGCAAAAACACGATTCCTTTGTCAATTTTGAAATCTCCGTCGTGGATAATATACGCAGTAGAGAGGTATTTGCCATACTTGTTCATACATTTCGTGAGGGAAGTGTAGGAATAGCGTTCGCCGCTTTTCACCTCAATAGGCGAAATGTTATGACGGTTCGTAATCTTCGACTTCCGAATCAGAAAATCTATCTCCATGCGGTCTTCGGCGCTTTTTTCGCTTGTCCTGCTGAAGAAAAACAACTTATGCCCGGAGGCAGCAAGCATCTGTGCCACAACGTTTTCCACCAACATCCCTTCGTTGGTTTCCAACTTGCCCAGCATCATCTTCTGGTAGATTTCAACTGGCACTTGTCCCCTTTCATTGAAAGCATGGCTGACAAGCAGCCCCGTGTCGCCCATATAGCATTTCAGCGTGGTTCGGCTCTCGTTCAGGCGCAAGCCAAGGCTCGGTTCGGTTGCGTTGTAGCAGCAATTGACGATGCGAGCGTCGCTGAGCCAGAAAAATGCATCATCGTAATCGCGCATACGGGCGTCCGTACCAAGAGCCGAAAGCCGAAACTTTTTCTCGTGCTTTTGCAACTGTCCGGGAATCTCGTCGAAAATGGCTGTCACCTTGTTTTCGGCGTTATCGGCATATTTGTGAATATCATTCCGATAGAGCGTCAAGATTTGCCTTTTGACGGCTTCTACCTTACGAAAGTCCTGAGTCTCGATGTATCTCAACACGGCTTGAGGCATCCCCCCGACCACCATGTAAAGCCGAAACAAATCCATCGCCTTCCGATGCAACGCCTGACCAAGCGGCTGGCGTTTCGCATAGCAATCCTCAATATAAGGCATCAAGGTCTCGTTTCCCATGGCCCACAAGAACTCCTCAAAATCCATCGGGAACATGTCTACCGTTTCTTCCTCTGATGGTATTACAATGTCTTTCACGTTCTTTTTGATGCTAATCAGCGAACCCGTCTCCATATAATCAAACCGTCCATCGGCCACAAGGAACTTAATGGCTTCTCGAGCGCGAGGGCAATCCTGCACCTCATCGAAAATGACGACCGACCGACGAGGCTTCAGCTGCTTGTTGTAATGCAATTGGAGATTCAACAGCAATTTGTCGAGGTCTTCCAAATACAAGTCAAACCACTCTTTTACCTCCCTTGGCGCAAGACGAAAATTAATGAGCAAGTAATCGTCATACTCATTTCGGGCAAATTCCTCAACAATAAAACTCTTACCTATACGCCGCGCTCCTTCCACCATCAATGCACTCGTTCCTTTGCTCACTTCCTTCCATTCAAGTAACTTGTTGTATATCTTTCGTTTCATAATAGTAATTTCACGTTTTTGAGATTAACAAACAGCCTATTTTTCACGTTTTTGACTTTAATTTCGGTGCAAAATTACACGTTTTTGAGGTTATTGCAACACAAAAAACACACTTTTTTGAGGTTTCGCAATTTTTGAAGAAGAAATCTTCGTGCCATTTTGTCAGTTTTTCGTATCTTTGCGGCTTCATGGTCGGGAACTACTTCCGTAGTTCCATTTTCAAACTGCGGGACGCAGTTTGCGACAATGAAATAAATTGAAAATTAAATAAATACAATAAAATGAAAATCTCCTACAACTGGTTGAAACAATACGTCAACTGCGAATATCCGGCCGAGAAGGTCAGTGAGCTGTTGACTTCAACGGGCCTTGAAGTGGAAGACCTCGAGCGTTTTGAGTCGGTGAAAGGCGCCTTGAAGGGCGTCGTCGTGGGCAAGGTGCTCACCTGCATCGACCACCCCAACTCCGACCACCTGCATATCACCACCGTCGACGTGGGCGGCGAAGAGCCCTTGCACATCGTGTGCGGCGCGCCAAACGTGGCGGCAGGACAAAAGGTGCTCGTGGCCACCATCAATACTGAACTTTGGATTGGCGACGAACACATCACCATCAAGAAAGGCAAGATTCGTGGCGAGGTCTCGGAAGGCATGATTTGCGCCGAGGACGAGCTGCAACTCGGCACCTCACACGAAGGCATCATGGTGCTGCCCGACGACTACGAAGTGGGCAAGCCCGCCTCGTTCTATTTCCCTGTGGAAGAGGATTATACCTTTGAAATCGGCCTCACCGCCAACCGCAGCGACGCCACCTCACACATCGGCTCAGCCCGCGACCTCGTGGCCGCCCTCA
>LPNH01000010.1 GCA_001543385.1 Candidatus Hemicellulosilyticus sp. P3 | reverse complement strand
TTTCGCTTGTTTACGTCTTTCTCCATGCTGTATGCCTTTCGCCTGATATCATCCAGTTTCTCGTTCATCAGCTTGACAACATGGAAATGGTCGAACACCCATGTCGCTTCCGGGCAGTTCTCCATGACGGACGCTATGAATGCCGTTGACAGGTCTGTTGCCACATGCCTAATCCTTATGTCCTTGCGCTTGACCTTCTTCCAGAATCCCGTCAGGGCATCCGTCCCCTTGCCATCTCCCTCATACAGTATCCTGCCGCTGTCCAGATCCACCACTATGGTCTTGTACACATGCCCCTTACGGACAGCAAACTCGTCTATGCCGATATTCTCCACACCCTCCAGCGATGGAGGGCTGTAGTGACGCTCGAGGTAAGTGGAATGAATCTCCTTTACTGTGCCCCAGGACACACCCAGATGATTCGACACATCCTGCAGTGTCATCCCACGCAACAACTCCACCACATACTTGGCAAAGCGGTGTGTATAGCTGTGACTGCCCGTGGCAAAGGGAATCCGTTCCTGCTGGTCGAAATCGCAGTCCTTGCACTTGTAACGCTGCGCCTTCATGCGGATGATCACTTTCTTGCCTCCTATAGGCAGCCCTACAAAGTCACGGATGCGGTAACCATTCTTCACCAAATGACGCTTTCCGCACCTCGGACACGTCTTTATCCGCTCTTTTGTTTGCACATGCAAGATAATTGTGTTACCTTTGTATCCCTCACGAGTGCATTCAAGGGTGTAGAGACCCCAGGCATGATATAGAAAACTGCTGTTCATCTTTGTACATTTGTTTCTGCAAACTCAAATATACAAAATAACAGCGGTTTTCTTCGCTTCTATTTTATATTATCACTCGAAATGTCGGATGAACCAAAAATATTATGCCGACAAATACGGACTTACAAAAAATGTGGTTTACCCTCACTCGTTCCGACACAGATATGCCAAAAATTTTCTCGACCATTTCAACGATATTTCTTTGCTGGCCGACCTGATGGGACATGAAAGCATAGAAACCACCCGTATCTATCTACGCCGGACAGCAAGTGAACAGCGACAGATAGTTGATAAGGTAATAACATGGTAACTATTGTTTTGTGTCAGGATTTGTAATAGTAACCTGTGTGTCTTTTAACATCCGTCCCGGCATTCATTATGACAGAAACGTAGGTGAGGCAGCAAAACCGAGCATTGTGGCGGTTTACTGTATGACAATCGAGAGTATACAATATACAAAGGAATTGCCTGATCGCAACTTTCATCAATATATTGTAAATAGGATGGATAGCGTTGGAAAAAAGTTCAAGAAAGAAGCGAGACAGTTCTGTTTTTATCGAGGGTATGCTTTCTTGAAAGATGCTGATAATTGGAAACACATTGTTCAACAAAAAGTTGTTAAGGCCAACGAACTGACCAAGGATTCATTGTCGTGGCCTTTGACCAAGGATGATGTAGAGCAGATGGCAGTTTTCGAGGCTCAACTTGGTAAGCATGTCCTACCTCACGATAATGTTGCTATACTAAATGCCTTCCCACTATTCTTGTTTTATTATTTCCTGACAGAGAGGTTTATTCCAAATGATAATTTAAGATTGGGCGGCAAATAACAGGACATGAATATTGTTATAAACAATATTGGAAATTGCTAAGGTATTTGGAGCTGACCAAAGGGAGTTGATTGTGCCGATAGACTCGCAAAAATAATGATGTCAATTATAATGAATCCTTAAAATCAGGAACAACAAAAGCCCTAATAACCCACCGCTGTTTTCCGGGTGGCGATAAGGACGACGGCGGCGAGGATGAGGGCGATGCCTGCCGCCAGCTGCAGGGAGAAACTCTCCCCGAAGCAGAAAATGCCTATCAGCACGGCGGTCAGCGGTTCCAAGGCGCCCAATATGGCGGTGGGGGTGGAGCCTAAGTATTTGGCCGCATAGACCATCAGCACCAAGGCCATGATGGCGGGCACCACGGCCAGCCAGCCCACGAAGAACCAGGCGGTGAGGGAGCGGGGAAGGGTGATGGTGTCGCCGCTCACCAAGGCGTAGACCAGCATGACCAAGGCGCAGCAGGCCAGTACATAGAAGTTGATTTTGAAAGGCGATATGTGCAGCCGGCTGCGGTCTACAACGATGATGTACAGCGCATAGCTCAGCGCCGAGGCGATGACCAGCGCCACGCCGGCCGGCGACAGGTGGCTTTCGCCTCCAGTCCAGTAGAGCAGGACCACGCCGGCCAAGGAAAGTGCGATGGAGAGCCATGTGGCCGCCGAGGCTCGCTCTTTGAAGAATACCGCCATGATGACGGCGGTGAGCACCGGATAGATGAAGAGGATGGTCGATGCCACGCCGGCCTCCATCAGGTGAAAACTCAGGTAGAGTGTCAGTGATGATACGGCAAACAATGCCCCCAATCCCAGCAGTGTGCACAGTTCACGACGGTCGACACGCACGGTTTCGCGCCGCAGCATGAGCACAATGGCTATAATCACCCAAGCCAATGAAAAGCGATAGAAGAGCACGCACGGGGTGCTCATGCCTTCGCCGTAGAGTTTCAATGCCCCGAGCGGGTTGGTGCCATAGCATACGGCGGCAGCGATGCCGCAGAGGGTGCCGAACAGTTTTTTGTTGCGGCTCATAGTCATTTGTCGGCTTTGCGGCTGCGTCTGGCGGTGCTCTTTTTCGAGTTTTTGCCGGATTCCTTTTGTTTGTCGGGCTGCCGCCGGGAGTGTCTGCTTGTGCCGCGGCTGTTGTCCGGCCCGTCGGCCAGTTCGAAGTCGATTTGCCGTTTCAGCATATCCACCCCTTTCACGAGGATGCGCACCGGGTCGCCCAGTTTGTATGTACGGCCGTAGCGGCGGCCGATAACCTGATAGTTATCTTCGTCCAGCATGTAGTAGTCGCCGTGCAGGCTGCCGATGGGTATCATGCCCTCGCATTTGTTGCCTTCAATCTCAGCGTAGATGCCCCATTTGCTCACGCCTGAGATCAGCGCGTCGAACACCTGCCCGATCTTGTCGCTCAGAAATTCCGCCTGCTTGTACTTCACGCTGGTGCGTTCTGCATCGGCGGCGCGTTTCTCCATGGCAGAGCAGTGCTTGCAGCGCTCCTCGTACAGGGCTCGGTCCGCGCTTTCATTGCCCGCAAGATACTGTGCCAAAAGTCGGTGCACCATCAAGTCCGGGTAGCGGCGGATGGGCGAGGTGAAGTGGGTGTAGTAACGGAACGCCAGTCCGTAGTGGCCAATGTTCTCCGTGCTGTAATAGGCTTTGCTCATCGTGCGGATGGCGATGCTGTCAATCATATTTTCCTCGCCGCGTCCGGCAATTTGTTTGAACAGGTTATTGTACGAGTTGGCCAGGGCTTTGCGCGACCCCACTTTCATCTTGAAGCCCAATTTGGCCACAAACTCCACAAAGGTGTTGAGTTTTTCGGGGTTGGGCTCGTCGTGTACGCGGTAGACGAAAGTCTTCTTTTGCGCTCCAATCAGCTCAGCCACTTTTTTGTTGGCCAGCAGCATAAACTCTTCGATGAGCCAGTTTGCCTCTTTCGACTCTTTGATATACACCCCGATGGGTTTGGCGTTTTCGTCCAGTTGGAATTTCACCTCCTGGCTTTCGAAGTTGATGGCGCCGTCCTTGTATCGTTCGGAGCGCATCACGCTGGCCAGGCGGTGCAGTATGCCGATGGCATCGGCCACATCGGCTTTCACTTGGGTGTGTGCATCGGGCCCCTTTTCAATAATTTCCTGCGCCTCCTCGTAGCTGAGTCGTTGGTCGCTGTTGATGACCGTGCGCCCGAACCATTGTTTGTGCACCACAGCGTGCTCGTCCAACTCCATGATGACGCTGAAACAGAGTTTGTCCTCTTCGGGGCGCAGTGAGCAGAGGTCGTTGCATAGCCGCTCGGGCAGCATCGGGATGGTGCGATCCACCAGGTATACACTGGTGCCGCGTTCGTAGGCCTCGCGGTCAATGGCGCTGTCGGGGTGAACATAGTGTGACACGTCGGCGATATGGACGCCCACTTCGTAATGTCCGTTTTTCAGTTGATGCAGCGACAGGGCATCGTCAAAGTCTTTGGCGTCCGCCGGGTCAATGGTGAATGTGGTCACCTTGCGGCAGTCTTTGCGTCCTGTTGTCTCTTTCCGGGTGGGCGCTTGCATGTGTGCGGCCTCTTGTTCGGCGGCTGCCGAAAATTCCAGCGGAAAGTCCTGTTCCACCAGAATGGATTGCATCTCCACATTGTTCTCGCCCGGCTTCCCCAACCGTTTCAGCACCCGTCCGACGGGGTTGTTCATGCGTTCCGGCCAGTCGGTCATCTCCACCACCACCTTGTCGCCGTCTCCGGCGCCGTTCAGGTCGTTCAGCGGGATGAATATGTCCACCTGCATAGTCTTGCTGCCGCTCACCATGAAGGCAAATTGCTCCTGCTTTTGTATGCAGCCCACAAAGCGTGTGCGGGCTCGTTGCAGAATCTCCACCACCTGGCCTTCGGGCTTGTGCAGGCGTCGTTGAGGAAACATCAGAACCTTCACCGTGTCGCCGTGAAGGGCGTGGTTTGTATTGTTCGGTGCAATCATGATATCGTCGCGATCTTCGTCGCGCGGCACCACGTATGCTTTGCCGCCCTGCTTCATGTCGATGGTGCCAATCACATAATTCTTCGGCAGCAGGTCGTCGTTGATGGTTTTGGGGTTCAGTTTGTATTTTCCTCTTTTTTGCCGGTCTTCCACCAGTATTTTCTCCTCGGCCATCTCCAGCATCGTCTGCAGCACCAGCTGCCGTGCCGCCTTGTCATGGGCGCCTACGCGCGAGGCCACCTGTTTGTGGTTGAAGGTCTCAAAAGGGTTGTTTGCAAAGATTTTCAGTATTTGCTTTGTGTAAGCGTCATTCATAATATATGTTTCTAAATTCAGTCCGGGTGTTCTGTTTTTTTACTTTATCCCGGATAATCCGTTCGTTTGGTTTGTTGTTTTGTCACTATCGAAGCCGCTTCGCCGCAGGAATGCGTCTATTTGCGGATCGCGGCCCATGAAGTCGCGGAACAGTTCCGCCGGCGGCCGTGTGCCGCCGCGCGACAGCACCTTGATGCGCCAGGATTCAGCTGTGTCGCGGTCAAACACACCCCGCTCCTTGAAACGCTCAAAGACATCGGCGTCCAGCACCTCCGCCCACTTGTAACCGTAATATCCGGCGGCATAGCCACCGGCAAAGATGTGTGTGAACGCCGTGCTGGTTGTACAGCCTTCGGCTGAAGGCAGCAGCTCGTGCATATGCTCCCGTTCAAACTTTTCGACGGGCTGCCGTAGCGGCTCCGTCAGCGTGTGGAATGCCAGATCCACAGCGCCCAGATTCAACTGGCGCAGGCACAGATAGCCCGCCTGATAGCGTTCGCTGGCGCGGATGTGCGCTATGTACGCCTCCGGCAGCGCGGCGCCGGTTTTGTAATGCCGTGCAAAGGTGTCCAGAAAAATCCGTTCGCGGCACCAGTTCTCCATCAGTTGCGACGGCAGTTCTACAAAGTCGCGTTTGACGTGCGTCCCGCTCAGGCTGGGGTAGGTCACTTCGCTCAGCATCCCGTGCATGGCATGTCCGAACTCGTGCATGAACGTTTCCACTTCGGCCAGGCTCAGCAGCGCCGGTTGGTCGCCTACAGGTTGGCTGAAGTTGCACACAATCTGTATCAGCGGTCTCACATCCCTGCCGTTCATCCAGCTTTGGTCCCGAAACTCGGTCATCCAGGCGCCGCTGCGTTTGTTTGCACGTGGGTGCAGATCCAAATACAGCACCCCGGCCAGCCTCTTTCCGTCGTACACCTCGTATGCTGTCGCCTCGGGGTGGTAGGTCTCGATTTGGTCCGAATGCTCGAAGCGTAGGCCGTAGAGCCGCCCATACAGTTCGAATATACCCTGTCGCACGTTTTGCAATGCGAAGTAGGGGCGCAGCTGTTCGAAGTCGAAGCCGTAGCGTTCACGTTTCAGCCGTTCGCTGTAGTAGGCATAGTCCCAGCGTTGCAGCGGGCTGGGACCACCATGCGCCGCCGCATATTGCGCCACCTCGTTGTAGTCGCGTTCCGCAGCCGGCAGCGCGGCATCGGTCAGCTCCTGCATAAAGCGTTCCAGACGTTCGCGGCTTCCCACCATGCGGTTGCTCGCCACATAGTCGCAATAGGTGTCGTATCCCAGCAACCGGGCCTGTTCGTGCCGCAATGCCGTCATCTCCTGCACAATGGCGTTGTTGTCATTGTCGTTGCCCCGGTTGCCTCGGCTGTTGTAGGCACGCCACATCTGCTCGCGCAACTCCCGCCGGTCGCTGTATGTGATGAACGGGCCGTAGGAGGGGTAGGCCAGTGTGAACACCCATCCTTCCACTCCGCGTTGCGCGGCTTCCTGCCGGGCCGCCTCCACGGCGTGTACGGGCAGCCCGGCAAGTGCGTCTCGGTCGGTCAGGTGCAGTGTAAATGCGTTGCCGTCCGCCAACACATGCCGGTTGTATTCCTGCGCCAGTGCGGCCAGACGTGCGCTGTTCTCCTCATATCGCCGCCGTGCCGTGCTGTCCAGCGACACTCCGTGGCGGATGAATGCCTGGCGCGTCTCTTCCATCAGCATCGCCTGTTCCGCGTCCAGATGCAGCGTCAGGCGCTGTGCATAGAGTGTGTCCACACGTCGGAAAAGCCGCTCGTCCATATAGATGCGGTTTGTCAGCCGTGTCAGTTCGGGTGCCATCCGTTCGGCCAGCCGCTGCAGCTCGTCGTCGGTGTTGCTCTCGTTCATGTTAAAGAGCAGGTTGCTGACGCGGTCCAGCAACTCCGTGGCCCTTTCCAGAGCCACGACGGTGTTTTCAAAAGTCGGAGTGTCCGACTGGGCGGCAATCTGTTCCACATGCGCTCTGGCCTCGTCCATGGCGGCATGCAGCGCCGGTTCGTAATGTTCGTTGCGGATACGGCTGAATGGAGGTGTCTGGTGCCGGGTGTCCCATTCTGCAAGTAGCGGGTTGTCATTTTTTTTTGAAGCAGGGGCGGGGGAGATAGGAGGCAGGTGATTCATATTTTCAATACAAAACAGGCAGGCGGTGCAATATCGCGACAAACACTGCGTTATATTATAACGATAAAAACCGAAATTATTGTATCACCAATTTTAACCGTCATGAATCGTCTATTATCCTTTGCAATGATGGCAGGAGCTGTCGCAATTTTCTCCGCCTGCTCCGGCTCTGATGAGCAGCAGCTTGCTGCTCAGCGCACACAAGACTCGTTGCAGGCAGTCATTGATGCCAAAGACAATGAAGTCAACGCCCTTTTTGAGATGCTGAACCAGATTGAGGACAATCTGGCCGCCATCTCGGCCAAATACGGCAATGTACAGAAACTGCGCCAGCGAGGTGTGGAAGGTAACATCAATGTCCGAGGCGAAATCAACGATCAGCTTGCCAATATCGAGAGCATGCTTGCCGCCAATAAGGCAAAAATCAGCGAACTCAACCGCAAGTTGGCCGAGTTGGGCCGCCAGAACACTGAGCTGCAAGACTTCGTTGCCCGTCTCGAACAGCGCATGACCGAGCAGGAGCAGCAAATCGCCGGTCTCACAGCTGAACTGGAACAGAGCAAGGTCGTCATCCGCAACCTGAACCAAAGCGTCTCTGAACTCACAGATGCCAACGCGGAGAAAGAGCAGACTATCGCCAGGCAGATCGCCGAGTCCAACAAGGCTTATTTCATTGTCGGAACCTATGCCGAACTAAAAGAGGCCGGTATAGTCAGTAAATCCGGTGGCTTCATTGGCATCGGCCGCCGTCAGGGAACCGTTGCCGACATGCCGCTTGACCGCTTTGTCCAGATAGACCGTTCCAAAGTGACCACCGTGGCTGTCAATATGCGTAATGCAGTGGTCATCTCCAGCCATCCGGAATCTTCCTACGAACTCGTCAGTGATGAAAACGACGAGAAGGTCACCGCCTATCTTCGTATTCTCAACCCCGCGCTATTCTGGCAGCAGACCAAATATCTCATCATTTCCACCAAGTAGCGCAGTCCGTTATTTAATCTAAAGACAGGGTGTCCGTATCAATCAGGACACCCTGTCTTTTTTATTGTCATCGCCGGATTTTTTGTAAGTCAGCGCGGTCGTACCGTGTGTCTGCTGTTTGCCGGTGTCTGGACAGACCTTGACTCCATTCAACGAACCTGTGGATAAAGATTCCTTATATCTCTCAATGGCTGTCAGGTCGTTGACATGGCTTTTGATTCATGGTGACTATTTGATTTTCATGATTTTTTTTGCTGCATTGAGATCCAGTTGCAGCGGGTCGGTGCCTTTCGGGATGCGGTAGTTCTTTTTCTTAAATGTCAGATATGGCCCGAAGCGTCCGATGTTGGCTGTCACCGGTTCGCCTTCTATTTCGCCCACATTGACGGGATAGATCTTTTTTAGCCGTTCCTTTTCCGCGTCAGCCTCTTGCTTGGCTTTGACAATTTCGAGGCAACGCTCCAGTGTCACCTCGTAGGGATCGTCGCCTTTGCCCAGCGAATAAAATTTGCCGTCAAGGCGGACATAGGGGCCGAAACGTCCGATGGAGACCACCGCCTCCTTTCCTTCGGCGGTTGTGCCGACCGTGCGCGGCAGCTCAAAGAGCGCCAGCGCCTCTTCCAGCGTGATGCTGTCGATGCTTTGCCCCTTCTTCATGCTGGCAAAACGCGGTTTTTCCTCGTTGCTGGTCTCGCCGATTTGGACAAGGGTGCCGTAGCGGCCGATTTTGGCATAGACATTCTTGCCCGAGACCGGGTCTATGCCCACCAGGCGGCTGCCGCTACTGCGTTTGCTGGTTTGCTGTGTAGTGAGGATGTTTTTGTGGAAAGGCACATAGAACTTGTCGATGACATTACGCCACTCTTTCTTGCCTTCGGCGATGTTGTCGAAATCCTTCTCCACGGTGGCCGTGAAGTTGTAGTCCATGATGTCGGCGAAATGTTCCATCAAGAAACCGTTAACCACGGTTCCGATGTCGGTGGGGAAGAGTTTGCCTTTCTCTGCGCCGACTTTCTCGGTGCGAGTGTTGCGTTGCACGGTGTTGTCTTGTAGCCGTAGTGTCACCAATGTGCGCTCCTGGGGTACACGATCCTCTTTCATCACATACTCCCGTTTCAGAATGGTGCTGATCGTCGGCGCATAGGTTGAGGGGCGGCCAATGCCCAGCTCTTCCAATTTCTTCACCAGGCTGGCTTCGGTATAGCGCGGAGGGTGCTGCGTATAGTGTTGGGTGGCTTCGGCTTGATGCAGCGTCATGATGTTGCCTGTCTCAACGCTGGGCAGCAGGGTGCCGCTGTTGGTATCGCCGTCTTCATCGTCCGACGATTCGATATAGACTTTCAAGAATCCGTCAAAAAGTATCTGCTCGCCGCTGGAGAGAAACGTCTCGTTCATACCGTTTATGCCGATGGTGACAGTCGTTTTTTGCAACTCGGCGTCGGCCATCTGTGAGGCGATAGTCCGTTTCCAGATAAGTTCATAGAGCCGCCGTCCCGCAGCGTCGGGGCCGATGCTGCTCACAGCCAGATTGGTGGGCCGGATGGCCTCGTGGGCCTCTTGCGCCCCTTTGGTTTTAGTGCGGTAGCGTCGTGTGTTGACATAGCGGGCGCCAAACTGCTCGCCAATCACATCGCGGGCCATACCCAACGCCATCTCGCTCAGATTCACTGAGTCTGTACGCATATAAGTGATATATCCGCTTTCATACAGCTGCTGCGCAATCTGCATGGTGCGTGCCACGCTGTAGCCAAGTTTGCGGCTGGCCTCCTGTTGCAGTGTCGACGTGGTGAAAGGAGGGGCGGGGGTACGCTTGGTCGGCTTGGTCTCCACCTGGGTTGCTGTAAATTCCCTATGGGCAAGTTCCTGCAGCAGGGCACCGGCGGCATTTTCGTCCGACGCTCGAGTTGAAAGCTCCGCTTGCAGCACCTGTCCGTTAGGAGTGGCGAACACGCCTGTGATACGAAAATATTGTTGCGATTTGAAGTCGTGTATCTCGTTCTCCCGCTCCACAATAAGGCGTACCGCCACCGACTGCACACGGCCCGCGCTCAGCGCAGGCTTAATCTTTGACCAGAGAATAGGGCTGATCTCATATCCCACCAGTCGGTCCAGCACGCGACGGGCCTGCTGGGCGTTCACGAGATTCATGTCGATGGTGCGCGGGTGTTCGATTGCGTAAAGGATTGCGTTCTTGGTAATCTCGTTGAATACGATACGGCGTGTGTTTCCCGTGTTCAGTTTCAGTGTCTCTGACAGATGCCATGCGATGGCTTCCCCTTCGCGGTCTTCATCGGAGGCCAGCCATACACAGTCGGCTTTTTTTACCGCCTGTTGGAGTTCGCCCACCAGTTTCCGCTTGTCGTCCGACACTTGATAGTCGGGCATATATCCGTTGGCGATGTCAATAGACATATCTTTCTTGGCCAAATCGCGTATATGTCCGTAACTGGACATCACCGTAAAATCTTTTCCTAAAAATTTTTCAATGGTCTTCGCTTTGGCCGGCGACTCTACAATAACAAGATTCTTCATGCTGCAGTGCTGTTTTTTTTTAGTTCATCCCTCGCCGACCTATCGGTTCGGGAGTCGCTCTATTGCAGCGCTTCATGCGCTACGGATTGCACAAAGGCGGTGCAAAATAACGCATATTTTTTTAATCCTGCAAAAAATTTTGGAAACAATAATTATATTATTGTTGCGTTCCTATAGTGGCATGAAACAACTACTCCCACTCTTGACCTGCATGGCCGTGTCGGTGACGGCATGGGCACAAGAACCCTCCGCCACACTTCTTGACAAAGGATTCAGTGCGATGCAGAAAGGTCTCTATGAACGCGCCGAACAGTATTTTCGTGCTTGTTTTCAGACCGATACCGCCGCTGCGCTGCCGTTAGGCACGCTGCTCGAACGTCGTGAAGCCTATGCCGAAGCGTCCGATGTGCTGTCGCAGTGCCGTTCCGCCGAATGTTATTCCTGCCGGGCACGCTGTCTGTCTGCTTTGCAGCAGTGGGATAGCGCGGCCGCTGTCGCCGCCACAGCCATTGAGATGGGCGCCACGGCGTCGCCTATGGCCACCATGGCGCTCTGTGAGAGTGCTGCCGGGCACCACACCAACGCCCGCAGCTGGGCGCAGAAAGCCGTCGACGCCGACCCTGACAACGCCCGCAACTGGACTGTGCTGGGCGTCGTGGCCTATCGGAAAGGCGCCGACGCCGAGGCGTTGCGCCATTTCCGCAAGGCTGTGCAACTCGACAGCAACAATATTGATGCCTGTTACAATCTGGGGGTCACGTACACCCTTCGCGGCAACTTTGAGACGGCCATAGTCACCCTCCGCAATGGCTTGCGCCGCCATCCGCAATCCATCCGGCTCTACAGCGCTCTGGGGCGCGCCTATCGGTTGCGTTCCGATCCAGGTCGCGCATCACAGTGCTACGATGCCATTTTATCCATCGACAGCGTCAATCTTGACGCATGGCTTTCACTTGGCGAGATATGCCGCGAGCGCGGCGAATATGAGCAAGCGCAGTCTTACTATCAGAAATGTATCCGTATCGATCCGGCCTACACCCCTGCCCACAAGGCGTTGGGGTTGAATTACACCCAGTGGGGTGACTACACCAAAGCCATACGCGCCTATCAAAAGGCAGTCCAGATTGACGACACCGATGCCGACACATACCTCCTTATCGCGCAACTATACAGCCGGCAGGGCAACAGCCAGCGGGAACAGAACGCCTACAAAAAAGCCGCCCGTCTGGGCAGCCGTCCCGCCCGGCAGTGGCTGGTCTCGCATGGCCTGAGCTGGTGAAAGACACGCTCTCAGCGGAGCCCTGTCAGTTCTCTCCGCCAAACTGCATGAGATAGGCTTTGATGAATTCTTCGATTTTGCCGTCCATCACGCCGCCCACATCGCCAGTCTGATAGCCGGTGCGGTGGTCTTTTACGCGGCGGTCGTCCATGACATAGCTGCGAATTTGGCTGCCCCATTCAATCTTCTTCTGCCCGGCCTTGATTTTGGCTTGTTCCTCCATGCGATGTTTCATCTCACGGTCGTAGAGTTGCGAGCGCAGCAGTCGCAGGGCGTTCTCCTTGTTCTTAGGCTGATCCCGGGTTTCGGTGTTCTCAATCAGGATTTCTTCCTCCTCACCGGTGTAGGGGTCCTTATATTGGTAGCGAAGCCGTACACCGCTCTCCACTTTGTTGACATTCTGTCCGCCGGCGCCACCGCTGCGAAATGTGTCCCAACTGAGACGTGAATTGTCCACCACCACCTCTATCGTGTCGTCCACCAACGGTGTGACGCTTACCGACGCAAATGACGTCATGCGTTTTCCTTGGGCGTTGAACGGCGATACGCGAACCAGCCGGTGTACGCCGGTCTCGCTCTTGAGGTAGCCGTAGGCAAACTCACCTTCAATCTGCATAGTCACGCTTTTGATGCCGGCGCCCTCGCCGTCAAGGCTGTTGGAGACAGCCACCTTGTAGTTATTCCGTTCTGCATAGCGGGTGTACATACGCATCAGCATCTCGGCCCAATCCTGTGCTTCGACGCCGCCGGCGCCTGCGTTGATGGCCAGCACAGCGTCGAAACGGTCGCTCTCATTGCGGAGCATGTTCTTGAACTCCAGCTCCTCGATCAGTTTCGTCGTGTCGGCAATCTGTTGCAGCATCTCATCCTCGGTGGCGTCGCCTGAATTAAAAAAGTCATACATCACTTGCATGTCGTCACAACTGGCGCTTACCGCCTGATAGGCCGAAGTCCAGATCTTTTTACTCTTGATGCTTAGCATCACCTTCTTGGCTTCCTTCGGATCATTCCAAAAGTCGGCGGCTTCGGTGCGTTGCTCTTCCTCGGCGATGGCGGACTGCAGACGGTCGATATCGAGGAATTTGTGCAGCATATCCTTGCGGGCGGTCAAATCTTTGACTGATTCAGGTATTGTCATTGTGTTGATGGATGTTTGAATTGTTTTAGAGGATGTGTAGCGGGTGGGTGGTGTACTGAGCAAGACCCTACAGTTTCAGTATGTTGATCATCAGGATTGTAAAATCCGTCGCCACACGGTAGTGTTGGCTGTACTGCCGGTCGAGAAGTGCCATGTCGGGATTTTTTACATGGGGCATACGGTCGCAGGTGCGCAGCACGCCTGCCTTGATGTGGGGTAGGGGGGTGTCTGCGTCACAATTGCTGTATCCTACCCAGCTCTTACATCCGGCGAACACCTGAAAGCAATGGGCGAAATAGTTTTTTTTATGTTTCTGTAGCCAGAACAGGGCAGGCGACAACGTGATCAGCAACAGCGAGGCCGTCAAGTCGAACAGCCGTTTGTTGCGGCGGCTGGCAGCGGAGGTGATGCGGGCGAAGTCGTCGACATAGAGTTGCTCCGGACATTCTGTATACTTGCTGCCCAGCAGCACGTCGTCGGTGGCGGGTACGATGCGGAAGTTCGTGCGGCGCTTCCGCCAGGCCATCGTGTCGTCGAGAATGTCGGAGAGCGGAATGTCACGGGCGCAGAAGACCACCTCGTCGACATGTTGTGTGACGTCGCCCAATCGGTGGGGTGTGGTGATGACAGAGCGTGGTACGATGCCGAGCGTGCCCAGCAAGTTGAAAACACGTTGTTGTTGCTCCTCGCTGCCCACGATGAGGTAGCGGCGGTGGCGTTGGCTGCGGCGGTTGTAGCCATCCACATGCAACGCGCTGAGCACTCCTCGTAGCATGAGCGTGGAGACCAGTGTCCAGATCGACCCCATCAGGACAATGGCGCGTGAATAGCGCATCGATTCGTCGAGCAGCGAATAAAATGCCAGCAACGCCAAGGCTCCCAGTCCAACGCCCTGTGCAATTTTGAGTGGCCTCGGCGGCTTGTCATAGCCTCCGCTCAGGTAGACTGACGTCAGCAGAATTAGCGAATAGAGTGGAAGCACCGCCCAGGTATATAGTGCCGGATAGTAATTGGCGTCACAGAGCCAGTAGGTTGCCCATAGCTTTTTGATGACGGCAAAACCGGCAAACGAAAGCAGCATGTCGGCCGTAGGTAGTGTCAGGCGCAGCGCAATGCGGTGCAGCCATCCGGCCAGCGCCCTCATCCAGATGCCGACGTGCAGCAACAGCGACACGGCGCGGTGTCGTCCGTCGCCGAAATAATGCCTCGTGAAGATGGCCATGGCGTGATAAAACGTGTAGACATACGACAGGGTCTCCCTGCGTGTGCATTCACCTTTGTAGTGCAGGATGCGGGCCTCGGGGAAATAGATGTTCCGATACCCGGCCTTGTGTATGCGCCACGAAAAGTCCACATCTTCAGCATACATAAAATAGCTCTCGTCAAAGAGTCCCACATGACGCAACACCTCGACCGAGGTCAACAGGAACGCCCCCGGCAGAATGTCCACCTCGTTCACCTCGTCCGGATCAAGATGCCCCATATAATAGGCGGCATAACGCGGGTGTTGCGGGAACATGCTCGCCAACCCGCATATTTTATAAAACGAGGTGAGCGGAGACGGGAAGCCCCGTTTGCTTTCACGCAGATAAATTCCGTCGGCATTGACCATCTTCACACCCAGTCCGCCGCATTCGGGGTGGTGGCGCATATAGTTCAGACAACGGCGCAATGTGTCAGTCTCGACCAGCGTGTCGGGGTTGAGGATGAGCACATAATGGCCGGTGGCTGGTTGTCCGTCTTCTTTTTCAAGGATGGCCCGCAGCGCTTGGTTGTTGGCTTGCGAGAATCCTCTGTTTACCTTGTTGGCCACGAGATGTACCTCGGGATACTTCTCGCGCACCATGGACACCGAACCGTCGTCGGAGTTGTTATCCACCACCCAGACCTCCAATGCGACACCATCCAGTTCGGAGTGGAACAACGAGTGGAGACATTGGTCCAGAAAATGACGGACATTATAATTGACTATGACAACAGAAAGATGCAAGAGGTGTCAGCATTAAAGATTGATTGAGATTCTGAGGGTCAGGGGTAGATTTCAGGACATCCGGGAGTGACATAGGCGGCTGCAAAAGCCAGTAGCACCAGAGCCAGCTTAAACCAGCTGAACCGGTTGTGATCGTGGTCGAACAGAATGCTCACCGATACATGTAGAAGAATGCCCGTCACGACTCCCATCAGCATTGCCTGCACCACCTTGTCGTCAGGCAGAAATAACAGGTTGCACAGTGAGCCAAGCGGTGTCATGACTGCAAAAATCAGCAGCAGCCATAGTGATCGGACGAAGCTGTAACGGTTGTTGATAAACAGTCCCAGCAGCACCAGTGTGATGGGAATATTATGAAACACTATGCCGTAGAGCAGACCTTGGTGAATATCGCCGTCAGGGTCGACAAGCGGCATGCCCTCAATAAACGAATGGATACAGAGCCCGATGAGCAAGCCTGTCACCGGGTGTGTCGTATGGCTGTGTTCCGCGCATTCATGGCAGTGGTTGTGCCCGTGTTCGACACCGTTGGTCACATGTTCAAGCAGTAGTTGGATAAGAAATCCCGCCAGCACTGCCGCGCCCGTCTTGATGTGCAGGCGCGGCGTCACAAATCCCTCAAGGTAGATATGTGGCACCAGGTTGATAAAACATGATGCAAAAAGAAATGCTCCGCCAAAAACAGAAATATAGGTCGTGGCTTTGTCTGAAAGGAGTTTCTTGCCCGGCAACAGTAATATCCATACCGCAATGCCGAAAATGATAAGTAGGTATGAGAGAACGATTGAGGTAGTCACGGCTAAATTGATTCAAAGAAACAAAGGTACTGTTTTTTTTTGAAAAACTGTCGTGGGAATAAAAAAAAGTCGTACCTTTGCAAATGGGTAAGTCTTATACGACCAGCTCCCATTGAATCCCCCAGGGTAGGAATACAGCAAGGGTGTTTGGTTGTAGCGGTGCGATATAAACAGCTTACCCTTTTTTTGTGTCAACACGTCATGAACGGACTTTTTCGTAAAACATTGCCTCTGCTCTTAATGACAACAGTTCTGCTGTCGGCCGGTGCACAGCGTCGCCGCCACGGCGGTGACGGGGTCGTATTCCGGGCCTATCCCATGCTGGGCGGAGTAGCGTCGCAGATAGAAGGTGACTACCTCAAAGGATTCAAGCACTGGGGTGTCACCGGTGGTGTGGGAACACAGATGTATTTCGGCGACAGCGATCGCTGGTCCCTGTCAGTCGAGGCTGATTTCTCGCAGCGCGGCACGCGCGAATATTCAAACAGCAGCGAAATACCGTATAATATAAAAGGGCTGACACTTAACTATATCGACATCCCGCTCACCTTCCATTTCACCGATCCGTGGGGGGGGATAACGGTTGGAGCGGGCGTGGTCTATTCGCGGCTGGTCAGTCAGCCCCACGGCACGCTCTCTTACAATCCGGCCTACGTCGAGCCGGACACCACCGACCTCACCTTTCTGCGCAACGATTTGGCGATTGCCGGCGACATACGTTTTGCGGTGTGGCGCAACCTGATGCTCAACCTGCGCATCCAGTATTCGCTCATCCCGGTGAAAAAAGGATGGACATTTGTCGAGCATGTCACTGCGTCCGACACGGAGCCGCCCAAGGTGACCGTCAACGACTGCTACAATTTCTCCATAGGTGTCCGACTTATCTACATGTTGGGCGAATCGCCGTCAGGGACATCGCGCCGCCGCTTCAGATAAAACGTTTTTAGAAGTATGAAAGTACTGTTCCCGGGTTCGTTCGATCCCTTTACCGAAGGTCACAGCAATATCGTGTGCCGGGCATTACGCCTGTTCGACAGCGTGGTGGTGGCAGTGGGCGAAAACAGCGATAAAGACTGCCTGTTTCCGGCGTCCGAGCGTGAAGAACAGATATCCCGCCGCTATGCCGGCGAGCCACGGGTCAGCGTGGTCCGATACAGTGACATGACCGTCGACTGCTGCCGCCGTAACGGTTGTGGCGCCATTGTACGCGGAGTGCGCAACGCCCGCGACTTGGAATACGAACAGACTGTTGCCGCCGTCAATCACCGTTTGGCGCCCGAAATAGACACCCTGTTGTTTCCGGCAGACCCGGCCTTGCGGGATGTCAGCAGCACCCTCGAACGAGAACGCCTTCTCCACGCGGCCAACCCTGGCCGATAGTCCCGACATATCCTGTCATCTGTAACCTTACTGTCAACCGACGTCACCTTCCCATGAGTGCAGACCTGCAAACCGCCATCACCTATCTCAAAGGCGTCGGTCCGGCACGTGCCGAGACACTGGGCAAGGAGTTGCACATCTATACCTATAACGACCTGCTCTACCACTTCCCGTTCCGCTATGTCGACCGTTCGCACCTGTCGCAGATTGCCACCCTCGACATTGAGCAGCCGTTCGTTGTGTTGCGCGGAATCATCCGAGATATGCACACCGTCACGTCGGGTCGCGTGGCCAGCCGGCTGGAGGCGCTGTTTGACGATGGCACCGGACAGATGGTCCTTGTGTGGTTCCAGGGTGTAAAATGGGTCAGAGAGATGCTCAAGACAGACGTCCCTTGTCTGGTTATGGGCAAGCCCGGCCGCTTTGGCAGCCAACTGCAAATGTCGCATCCTGACATCGAGCCGCTGACACAGGGCGATCGTCCCGGCCACCAGTTCATGCCGGTCTACAGCACTACCGAAAAAGGCAAAGCACACGGCATCACATCCAAGGCGTTGGCACACATGGTCGATACCCTTTTCAGCCAACTGGACGGTCAAGTCGCTGAGTTGCTGCCCGACGAGGCCTTGCAGCGCTACCGTCTCATGCCACGTCACACTGCGTTGCGAGCCATACATTTCCCGCGCACGGCACAGGAGATGCAGCAGGCGATATTGCGCATGAAATTTGAGGAGTTGTTTCTGATGCAGCTCGAATATCAATACAGTCGTGTGGCTCGCCGGCGTCTTTCGCAGGGCTATCGTTTCAACACAGTGGGCGATAACCTCAACCGTTTCTTCCACGAGAAGATGCCCTTTGAGATGACGGGTGCGCAGAAACGGGTTGTGCATGAGATCTGGAACGATATGCGAAGCGGCCGCCAGATGAACCGCCTCTTGCAGGGCGACGTCGGCAGCGGCAAGACGCTTGTTGCGTTGCTCACAATGCTCCTTGCTGTCGACAATGGCTATCAGGCCTGCCTTATGGCACCCACAGAAATCTTGGCCACACAACACTATGCCAACTTCGAGCGACTGCTCGACGGCATGGGCTTGCGCGTGGCGTTGCTCATCGGCAGCCTGAAAGCGGCCGACAAACGGCTGCTGAAACAGCGCCTTAAATCCGGTGACATCGATCTGCTGGTCGGCACCCATGCCCTCATTGAACGCGACGTCCATTTTGCTCGTCTGGGCTATGTTGTCATCGACGAGCAGCATCGCTTCGGCGTCGAACAGCGCTCCAGGCTATGGGGCAAAAGCGCCGTGGCCCCCCATATCCTCGTCATGACCGCCACGCCCATTCCGCGTACATTGGCCATGACACTTTACGGTGACCTTGAGTGCTCTGTCATTGACGAACTTCCGCCCGGACGCCAACCTGTGCGCACTTTGCACGGTACAGATGCCCAAAGGTTGAAACTCTTTGATTTCATGCGTCGTCAAATCGATGCAGGTCGTCAAGTCTATGTTGTATATCCGCTCATCAACGAGTCGGAGAAGAGCGATCTGAAAGATCTGATGGACGGCTACGAGAGTCTCTCGCGGGCATTTCCCATGCCGCGCTATCGGTTGAGCATCGTCCATGGCCAGATGGATGCCGCAGCCAAGGCCTATGAGATGGACTGCTTCAAGCGTGGTGTCAGCCATATCATGGTGGCTACAACCGTCATCGAGGTGGGCGTCGACGTTCCTAACGCCACCATGATGGTCATTGAAAATGCCGAGCGATTCGGTCTCTCCCAATTACACCAATTGCGTGGTCGCGTGGGCCGCGGAGGCGGTGCGGCCTACTGCGTGCTGATGACACGCAGCGACCTCTCCAAAACTGCGCGTGAGCGCATCTCCACCATGTGTGGCACCACTGACGGATTCAAGATCGCCGAGGCCGACCTCAAACTGCGCGGACCGGGCGATATGCAGGGGCTGCGCCAAAGCGGCCTGCTTGAGTTACGTCTTACCGATCTTGTCGACGACGAGCCCGTGGTGCGTGCTGCCCGTGACATGGTGGGCGAGATACTGGACATCGACCCTGAATTGACGCAATATCCCATGTTGCGCCGATACATAGCACAGCATACCTCACAGCAGCAGTGGGGCAAAATCAGTTAATCATGAACACCTCACACAGCACCCCACGTCCGGTTGTCCTCCGTGCCGTCAACAAAGGATTTTTTGTCGACGGTCGGTTGCAACTGGCGGCACTCGCCGGCGATGTATTGATGGGTTGCATAGAACTCTACAACTACGATCCTATCCATCGTCGTGCCGAGGTGGGCATCGTCGTCGACAAGGCTTTTCGCCGCCAGGGCTATGCCACCGCCATGCTGTGCGCCCTTGATCGTCTCGGTGCCGACAGCCTGCACCTGCACCAGCTCTATTGCGACATCGTGTCCACCCATGCCGTCAGTCTGCGACTTTTCGAACGGTGCGGCTATCTTCGCGCAGGCTGCATGCAGGAGTGGGTGATAGTGGGCGATCGCTATTGCGATGTCTTGCGACTACAAAAAATACTAAAGCCATGACCGTCACCCAAACCCGCAAAAGGACAATCCTGCTTCGTCGCTTGCTGGCTGCCGTCGCCACACTGCTCTTGTTGGCCGCATTATGTTTCGTGGCACTGTGGAAGCCTGCGCCTGTCAGTGAGCCGGTGCGAGTCAACATCCCCCATGGCAGCACTTTCGAAGCTGTGATAGACAGTGTCGAACGTCACCATGCTGCATCCAGCATACCGCTCTTTCGCGCCATTGCACGCTGCATCAGCTATCCCGAACACATCAAGTCAGGCAGCTATGTTGTCACTCCCGACATGGGTGTGCTGCGCTTGGTGTTTAAACTTTATCGGGGCAATCAAGATCCTGTCCGGCTTACAATAGGCAACCTGCGCACTGTCGACCGCCTTGCGGCCAGCATCGCCTCCCAGCTCGAACTTTCCTACGACACAATGCTGTGCATACTGCGCTCCGACAGCATCTGTGCGCAATATGGGTTTACTCCAGCCACCATCATCGCGCTTTTCCCCAAAAACAGCTACGAAGTCTATTGGAACATCCCGCCTCGTCAACTGCTCCACCGGATGCAGCGTGAGTACGGCAACTTTTGGGACGACCGCCGACTTTCCCGTTGCAGCGCCATACATCTCACTCCCGTCGAAGTGACCACGTTGGCTTCCATTGTCGAGGAAGAGACCAACCAAGACGATGAAAAAGAAAATATCGCCAGCGTCTACTTAAACCGCTTGCGTCGCGGCATACCGTTGCAGGCCGACCCCACCGTCAAATTTGCCGCCGGCAACTTTGCGTTGCGTCGCGTCACCACCGCCGTCCTACGCACGGAAAGCCCATACAACACCTATCTCCATCAAGGCTTGCCACCGGGTCCTATCTGCATTCCCGGCCGAGCCAGTATTGATGCTGTCCTGGCTAACCGTCAGACCGACTTCCTCTATTTCTGCGCCCGGGAGGATTTCTCCGGCCACCACCGTTTTGCCGCCACCCTTGCCGAGCACAACCGCAACGCCGCCCGCTATCACCGGGCCCTGAATGCTCGTGGCATCAAATAGTCTCAGTGATCATTCCGTTTATAAGAGTTGCCAGATGTCATTTCGGACACCATTTTCACCCTGCCGTTACTTTGGTCGGTTTGTTTGATAGAACCGGATTGGGACAATTGTAGCGCCATTATGAGTGGGATAAGAACGGAAAGCCGTTGCCTCTACAGGGTGGCAACGGCTTTCCATGTGTTTACAGGACTGAAAAGCACTATTTGTTATTCTTCCGGACCAAGAGCACCAGTGCTGTGGTCTCAAAGACCAGATAGACGATATAACAGATGCAGAATGTGATGAGAAAATGTTTCGCAGCGAGGGCGGTGTGGAGGTGACTGAACATATAGGCAGTCAATACGGCAAGATGCAGAAAGAGGGTGCCTACTGTCAGAGCCAGAAATATCTTGATGAAAGTGCGCGGATCTTTTCGGGCGCTGCGTAAAGAGCAATAGTGTTGTAGCCCGGTTACGGCAGTGAAATAGAGCACTGTTAACGGCATAAAAGCGTGATAGCTTGTGGGGGCAAACCACATGGGCAGCAGCGATGCCACGGTCATCACCAAGGTCAAAGACAGCAACGCAATAGAATAGCGGCGCATATTATTGTTGAGTTTATTTTTCGTTGATAACGAGAGTGTCTTTGGTGGTGAATTTTTCGCAGTAGTGGCATTTGAGTTTTAGGTTGACTTTGTCTACAATATCAAAGCGAGTTGCTATCTGCTCGGAATTGGTGATACACTTGGGGTTCGCACATTTGACAAAGTTCTCAACGTGGTCGGGAATCTCGGTGGTGAATTTATCGGTCACGGCAAAGTCCTTGATGTCAATAATGGTGGCAAAGGGAGCCACAAGGGCGATCTTGCTGATTTCCTCTTTCGTGAAATGCTTGTTGTTGATTTTAATAATACCTTTCTTGCCAAGTTTCATGCTGTTGAGATAGTTGCCGATGAGCACCTGGTCTTGGTATTTTTCCAGTCCGAGGATGTGTATGACCTGATAAAGGGCGACGGTGGGGATATGGTCGATAACAGTGCCGTTTTCGATACGGGGGACCACTAATTCTTTTTTGGAGTCCATGATATTCAATGTTGAATGATGAATTCTATGTTAATCACACTTCGTGCGTTCTTTCTTATTTGACGCCGAGAATGGCTGACATGAGCGCCTGGCGGACATAGACACCGTTTTGTGCCTGTTGAAAGTAGTAGGCATAGGGTGTCTTATCGACATCCATGGTTATCTCGTTGACACGGGGCAGCGGGTGGAGCACTTTCATGTTGTGTTTGCAACCGTCCAGCATCGATGCGGTAAGGATGCAACTGTCTTTGACCCGTTCGTACTCCAACGGGTCGGGAAAACGCTCGCGTTGCACACGGGTCATATAAATGATGTCGGCGGTGGGGATGATGTCTCGCAGGTCAGTGTATTGGTAATATTTGAGGCCGGCGTTCTTGATGCTCATCTTGACAGAACTGGGCAATTTCAGCTCCTCGGGAGAGACCAGATGGAATGTAGCGTTGAAATTGCACATGGCCTGTACAAGCGAATGGACGGTGCGTCCGTATTTCAGATCGCCGACGCAGGCTATCTGCAGGTTCTCGAGTGTGCCCTGTGTCTTTCGGATAGAGTAGAGGTCGAGCATACACTGGGTGGGGTGCTGGTTGGCGCCGTCGCCTGCATTGATGACAGGCACCGTCGACACCTCGCTGGCATAGCGTGCGCTGCCTTCCTTGGGGTTGCGCATGACAATGAGGTCGGCATAGCTGCTCACCATGACAATGGTGTCGTGGAGCGATTCGCCTTTTTGGACGCTGGTGCCGCCGGGGTCGCTGAATCCGATAATACGGGCCCCCAGCTGGTTGGCAGCGCTCTCGAAGCTCAGACGGGTGCGGGTGGAGGGTTCAAAAAAAAGCGTGGCCACCACTTTGTCGGCGAGGACACGCTGTTTCGGAGTTTTCTCAAAGCCTTCGGCAATGTCCAGCACTTCAATGTATTCTTCTTTGTTGAAATCGGTGATGGAGATGAGGTTGCGTCCTTTCAGTGTGCTCATAATGACATTTATGTATTTTTCAGTCTGTTTGCAAAGATAATTTTTTTTTGCAGATTTGCCACAAGTAGTTATCAACAATGGGAGCGGATGATTCAATGGAGGCGACTGGCACCGTCGATAGCTGGCTGGAAGTCGGGTCGCAGCTGCAGCGCATGTTGATAGTCCTCGCGGGCACGAGCGTTGTCGCCCGACAGTTCATAGGCGACAGCACGGTTTACAAATGCTTCGACATAGGCGGTGTCGCAAGCGATGGCGTGTGTGAAATAGTCGATGGCGAGTTCATAGTCGCCATAGTGAAAAAGTTGTATATAACCACGGTTATGCCAGGCGTCGGGTGCGTTCTCGTTGTGTTCGATAATCTCTTTATAGATAGCTTCGGCTTGTTCGTAGCGGCCCAGGCTTTGGTGATACATAGCCAGTCCGTAGCGCACATTGTCGTTGTCCGGGTCGAGGCGTAGTGCAGTGGCGTAATATTCCGCCGCCAGTGGCGATCGGCGAGCGGCATATAGCATACCAAGCTCTTCAAATGCAGGGGCGTAGTCAGGGTGGAGACTGCAGATTTTGTCAAGCAGTGTCACAGCGCTTGCCGTATCGCCTTTCTCTTTGTAGATAAAACTTTTCATGAAAAGTGCCGTGCGGTTGTTGGCATCTTTCGCCGTGACCTGTGTCAGATGGTCGAGTGCGCGGTCGTAATCTCGGCTGTAGAATGCTATCTCACCCAATTTCAGTATAATCTCCTTGTCGTCCGGTTTTAGTTCGAGGGCCCGCTGCAGCGACTCGTAGCTTCTGTCCACATTGCCGTTCCGGAAATATGCGTCACCCAGTCGCATCAAATAGTCCGGGTTGTCGTTGTCCAGACTGGTGGCACGGCCCAGGTCGTTGATGGCGTCGTTGACGCGGTCTAATTCGAGAAACACTTCGGCACGCTGGGCATAAAGCCGGGCGTTCTTCTTGTCGTGGCGTATTTTAACGTCAAGTATGTTAAGTTTCTCTTCCGGTGTTTTATCGCGCAGATCCATATTATGGCGTTGGCAGCCTGTGATGAGCAGCAACAGCAGAGGCAGGATGTGGATGGACTTCATATTTTTTTGTATGGGTTACGAGGCTTCGGTGTGCAAAGATAATAAAATTTGCTCAATGGCTGACAGCGTGGCGTCAAGGCTGGAGGTCCGCAGCACCGCGCGTGCGGCGGACTCGCTGACTCCGGTGATATGCCACATCAGACACCAGTATTCTTTTATTTTTCTCACCCGGGCTTGGTCGGTGGGCAGAGCGGTGAGAATGTCGTCGAGCAGGGTGCGTAGAAAGAGGATAGAGCGTCCGGGCTCAGGCGTTTCGCCGTGCAGGCGGAGGGGCAGCAACGGATCGTAGAGGATGCCGCGACCGATCATGATGTCGGCGATAGTGGGGAAACGACGCCAAATGTCACGGTAGTCGGCGACTGTGCGAATGTCGCCGTTATAGACAACAGGATGGCGTAACAGCGCCGCCGCGCGTCCAAAGCGTTCCAAATCGCATTGTCCGCCGTATTGTTGACGTCCTGTACGGGGGTGGATGGTTACCGATGCCAGTGGATAATCATTCAGGATAGGGATGAGGGCAAATATCTCGTCTGGTTGACCGTAGCCAAGGCGCATCTTGACGGAGAGGCTCATGCCGTCCAGTCGCGGTACAATCGTTTCGAGCAGGCCGCGCACCAAGTCGGGGTAGGGTAGGATGCCGCTGCCGCGGCGTTTTCCGGCCACGCGTCGCATGGGGCAGCCGATGTTCCAGTTCACTTCGCTATAGCCCATCTCGCCCAGCCGGCACGCCAGTTGCAGAAATAGGTCGGGTTCGCGGCCCAAAATCTGCGGTACTACAGGGATAGAGCCCGTATTGCGTTCGGGCAGCACATCTTCAATCTTGTCCCACGCATTGGACAACCGGCCGTGAGTAAGCGAGAGAAATGGTGACACAGCCCGCTCGACAGCATTCGGGAAGCAGTGCTCGTAGCAGCGGCGGAAGAGCACTTCAGTCAAACCTTGCATAGGTGCCAGTATCATTTGTTAGTGCGTTGCTGTTCAACCATAAGGCGCAGGTGCGCTGTGAGTCGGGTGCCGGCTTTGACGGCTGGTTTATAGAGGGCGCTGTGCTCCCGTGTGTCGGATGTGATGATGTGGCCTTCGGGATCGGCCATCGTCAGCATGTTCAGGAGCACACTGAGCACACATAAGCATTTAAGCATACCGAAGGCGGCTCCAAGCAGATTGTTGACTTTTCCCGCCTTGACCAGTTTCACAAACCCTTCGACGGCTTTGCCCAGCACTGCGGCGAGTGCCAATACGCCGACGAAGGTGATGAAAAAGGCAATGAGGATTGCTGTTTCGCCCTCGAGATGGAGCGTCTGGGCCACCCAGCCGGAGAAATGCGTAGCTGCATAACATCCGGCCACGATGCCGGCCAGCGAAGCCAGTTCAAAGATAAGGCCGCGTCTCCATCCCTTGTAGATAAAATAAACCAGTGGTACGGCGATGATGATGTCAAGAAAATTCATATCCATAAAAAACAAGACGTCTCTACCATGAGAGACGTCCTGTCAATACATCTTGAAATAAGTAAGCACACTATATCTAACGGAGTTCATACAGGAAATGTTTCAACTTCTTCTTTTATTTTTCTCCAGCCATATTTCAGCCTTGCCGGTAAGAAAAAAGACTAAAGCGCCCATGCCCAAGCCGACCAAGGCGCCGCAGACCACGTCGCCGGGATAGTGCTTACCCAGATAAGGACGTGAATAGGCTACAACGGCAGCCCAGGCAAAGAGTGCCAGTGGAAAGCATTTATTGCGCCATTTGGTGCGCTGTGTACCATGCAGTCGCACAGCCTTGTTGTGGCGCAGACTGAGAAACAGCGCCAATGCAAAGACATTGGCGGCGTGTGAGGACACAAATCCGTACAGACCGCCGCAGGTGGTGCGATACATGCGCACATTGTCCAAGACATGGCAGGGGCGCAAGCGGCACACCACATCTTTGAAACAGACCACCGAGATCCGATCGCTCAGCAGGAAGCAGAGTGCAATGCCGATCAGCACCAGCCACCAGCGGTGCGGCTCGTGACGCAATGTGCCGAAGGCAAAGGCCAGTGTCAGCACGACAACCCACGACCATCCTTGGCTGGCTGTCCAAAGCAGGATGTCCAGCCAAGCGCTGTGATGATGGTTGATCCAATAGAATAGGTTTGTGTCAACAGCGTTCACGGCAGTGGAGTGTTGAGCTTGGCGAAGACAGCGTCCTTCAGTTTGTCGATGCCCAGACCCGACACGGCGCTGATGAACACCGCTTCGACATCCTCGGGAAGGTGACGGCGCAACTGTTCCATCATCGTTTGATCAAGCATGTCGCATTTCGTGACTGCCAGCATACGCTGTTTGTCCAGCAATTCGGGGTTGTAACGGCGTAGTTCCTCCAGAAGGATGTGATACTCCCGCGCAATGTCCAACTGCTCGCAGCTGACCATGAAAAGCAGTAATGCATTGCGCTCAATGTGGCGTAAGAATCGTGTACCGAGTCCTTTACCTTCGCTTGCACCCTCGATGATACCTGGAATGTCGGCCATACAGAATGATCGGTTGTCCCGATAGGAGACTATGCCCAAGTTGGGTACCAGCGTTGTAAAAGGGTAATCCGCAATCTCGGGACGCGCTGCGCTGACAACACTAAGTAGCGTCGACTTGCCGGCGTTGGGGAAACCTACCAGGCCCACATCGGCCAGCACCTTCAGTTCTATGATAACCCATCGTTCCACGGCCGGCTCGCCTGGTTGTGCGTAGCGTGGTGTCCGGTTGGTGGGCGACTTGAAATGATCGTTGCCCAATCCGCCGCGTCCACCGCGTGCAACAATAACCTCCTGTCCGTCCTCAGTCACTTCGCCCAGCACTTCACCGCTCTCGGCGTCACGGCATATCGATCCCAGCGGCACATCAAGAATCTGGTCCTCGCCTTGGCGACCGGAGCGCAGGTTATCTCCTCCGTTCTGTCCGTTTTCGGCGAAGACATGCTTGGTGTATTTCAAGTGCAGCAGTGTCCATCGTTGGCTGTTTCCGCGTAAAATAATATGGCCGCCGCGTCCGCCGTCGCCGCCGTCGGGGCCGGCTTTGGCGTTATATTTGACCCGCAAAAGGTGTGCCGAACCCGATCCGCCCTTTCCAGAGCGTATCAGTATCTTTACGTAGTCGACAAAGTTGGAGGTCACTGTGATTGTGGAGGTTCAGACTTGGAAATCGTTGGGTGTGCTCCGTCTCCGGCACTCAATTCAACTTGTCAATGGCGGCGGCGATAGCCGACGAAATGTCGGCGACAGCCCCGGTGCCGTTGATGAGCAGGCGTTTGTTCTGCCTGCTGTAGTGCCCGGCCACGGGTAGCGTCTTCTCTTCATATTCAGCCAGACGGCGTTGGATCGTCTCCTCGTTGTCGTCGCTGCGTCCGCTCACCTTGGCACGCTCCAACATACGGCGGACAAGTTCCTCCCGAGGCACATCGAGTTGAACCATACAGGTGATGCTGCGTCCGTGGTTGGCCAGCAGTGTGTCGAGCGTCCGGGCTTGTGCTACGTTGCGCGGAAATCCATCAAAGAGGATGCCGTTCGTGTTGTTGGCAATAGTGTTTTCAATCATTTCAACCACAATGTCGTCATTCACCAACTGGCCGGCGTCCATGATGGATTTGATTCGCATCCCCAGCGGAGTCCGGTCGGCGATTTCCTTGCGCAACAGGTCGCCGGTCGAGACATGCGTCAGTCCATACCGCTCAACGATAAATTCGCTCTGTGTGCCCTTGCCGGCACCTGGAGCGCCGAAGATGACAATGTCTTTCATTTTACCGAAACAATCTCAATGTCAAAACGTAATGGTGAATAAGGCAGGATGGTTTGTCCGGCGCCTTGGGCACCATAGCCCAGCGATGAAGGCATAATCAATGTCACCTGACTGCCCTGCGGCAATCCAGACACACCGTCTTCCCAGCCGCGAATAAGGCTCATCTTGCCTACTTCGTAAGAAAGAGGTTCGTAAGTGCGCTGCGCATTGTATATGCCACCCTCTTTCGCGTCGCTTTCCACGCTGCTGTCAAACATGGTGCCGTCAAGCAGGCGGCCGGTGTAGTTCATCATCACTGTCTTGCCCATGGCCACACGTGGACCGTTGCCGCGTTTGTTCACGATGACATAGAGACCGTCGGCGTTGGGTTGGACAGTGATATTGTTGTCGGCAATATACTTTGCCAGCAGCTCCGGCTCTTCCTTTTGACGCTGCTGCATTTCCTCCCGGAAATTCTCCTGTTCTTCCTGTAGCTCCTCACGCGTAACAACTCCCGAAACGGTAATCTCATAATAAAACACCATATCCGATCCCGGTTTATAGCTGGGAGGAAGCTGGTTGGGTTGGAAATAGCGGGCCACTGAGTCGGCGTAAATGGCGAAAACAGCTTTTTCACCCTCATGCATCATCAGCAATCCTTCGTCAATGTCATAGCCGTTGAAGACGCTGTCGCGCACCATCATCAGCCGTTGAGGGTCGCCGGCATTGGTGAACAGGACGGTGGTGTCAAGGCGGAACACCATTTTTCCGACAATCACATCGCCGACATGGATGCCCTCTCCGGAACGGTTCTTGGTTTCAAATTTGTAATGCAAGCCCCCTTTGGTCTTCTTGAATCCGCTGATGTCGGATTTATTGCAGGAGGTTGCCATCACGGCTGCCGCCAACATCAGGACGGCAAACTTAACGGAATTTTTCATGGTTGTAGAATGTACTATATATTTATGATTCTAAATAAATTATACCCTTCTTCCGCATACTTGCGACAGTGCAAAAATACGAAAAAACATTTACAATACTGACATTATATTTTTATGCGACCCCGCACGCTTGACGCCGCTCATTGCATCTCCCGGCCAGCTTCCTACAGAACCGTCATGTCGTACACAAGAACTGTCCGTGCCGGTACGCGGTCTCCGTCGCCGGCAACTCCGTGTCCGGCCTCGGAAGGCGAGATCAGGCATGCTTGACTGCCGTGCCGCAGCTGCAGCAGGGCCTCGTCGAGTGACACTGTGGCTTGTCGCCGACCTACAGTCAAGTGTTCCGTCCGATCGGTGTAAATCGTGATGCCGGTCAATGTGGAAAGTGTATAGCGTACCGTCACAGTGTCCTCGTAGCCGATGGCGGATCCACCGCCTTCGTGCCGGATGTAGAGATGGGCGCCGCACGACAGTTTGAGTGTGTTCCACCCACGTCGGCCCACATAACCCTCAATCTGGTTTTGTTCCGACGATGCGATATATTTGTTTGCGTTGATAAGTCGCTCTTTGAGGGCCTCATTATCGCGCTTTGCCTCCACCTCCACCACCGGGGTTGCTCGCCTGCACCCGATGCAGTGCAGGGTGACAATTGCGGCAACAAAAAACATTATGGGTCTCATCGGCGATAAATGACTAACAATGAATAAAAACACTTTCCAGCAGTTCCAGCGTTTCTTGCAGCGACACCGTCGTATGGCCGCCGGATGCTTTGGTGTGCCCGCCGCCGTTGAAATAGGTATGCGCGATGCGGTTCACATCCACATCGTGCTTCGAGCGGAGCGAGACGCGGATGCGCGCGGACTCTTCGCGTACCAGCGCTCCGACAGAAATCTGTTTCATCACCATTGTATAGGAGACAAGACCTTCCATGTCGGCCGGTGTGATGCCAAACCGTCGTTGGTCCTCCAGTGTGACATAGATATAGGCGAAACGGCTTTCCGGGAACACCCGCAGCCGATGCGACAGTACAAAGCCGTAGAACCGTAGCCGGCTCTCGCTGAACGTGTCGTTGATGTGGTTGTGGATGCCTGCCGCGTCGATGTCGTGTCCCACCAATGCTGCCGCAGCTTCATATACCGACGGTTGCTCGCTGCTGTAGCTGAACGAACCCGTGTCGGTGCAGATGCCCGTATAAAGGCATCGTGCCGTGTCACGGTCAATTGCATCCTCACCCCACAGCAGCCGCATCGTCCAGTAGACCAGCTCGCATGCACTGGAGAGATGGGGCAGCGACACCACGATGTCAAATGCATCTGTCTGCACATCATTGTGGTGGTCCAGCAACACCTTGCGTCCTTTCGATGCCGATAAAGCCGGCGCCAGAAAATCAATGCGTGAAAGTGTGTTGAAATCCACACATACAATGGTGTCGGCCTCGGCCAGCGCTTTCTCGCAGCGGGCGCGGTCAGCATCCCCGTTGACAATCTTGTCGGCGGCTGGCATCCAGCCGAAATTGGGCGGACAGCCGTTTGGCAGTAATAATTGCGGTCGATGCTGCAACAGGTGATACCACGACAACAGCGAGCCCACGGCGTCACCATCGGCATTCATATGCGAAATCACCGCCACCCGGTCACTACACTCCAGCCACTGCTTTAGAGGAGCGCTGCCGATCTGCTGTGATATAATGTCTAACGGGTGTAACTCTCGCTCCAACTCGGGTCTGTGATAGAGGATGAGGTGCAGGGCACAATCATGCTTCGCTCCGGGTCTTTCGCAATCATCTCCATGTCGGCGGGGGTCGCCGGACGGAAGTTGGCATAGGTGGCCGGATATCCTGTCACGGTAACCGTGATGGTGCGGAAATCATCGGAAGTCGTGATAGAGTAGGAGGGGGCGACAATGACATCGGCGTCATATTTCTGGGCGGCCTGTGTGGCTGCCAGTTTCTGCAGGTAAACCATCTTGGGCGAGTCGCCGTAATTAGACAGGTCTTTCAACGAGAAACGGTTCTTGACCGTCACCTGATGGGAAATCTTGGCGGAACTCACCCTGAGGTCGGCCACCGTCGGGGTGGTGTGGGCGGTTGAACTGACAGGCAGCAGGCGGGTGTTGTTCTCGGTCAGATTAAAAGAAGAACTGCACGATGCGGCCCAAAGTCCGGCAGTCACGACAGAAATGGCAAAAAACAGTTTTTTCATGCTTTACACATATTTTTTGCAAAGGTACAAAATAATATTCAATATTATTTTACCAAATCGGCTGTCAGTATTTATGCCGGAATAGTATTTGTTTCGAACGGATTGGCGTCTTGCTGTTTCCGGGCAGGGGGGGCATACGACGGTTTATAATTTTCGTATATTTGCAAATTCCCCAAGAAAATAAACTTAGTTTCTTTTTATCAGATTATGAAACACCTATTGCTATCATTTATCAAAAAGTCAGTCTGTGTGGCGGGAGTCGCCTTGCTGTTTACGGCATGCACACGTCATGCTGGATCCGATGTCATCGGTAAACCCGAAGTTGTTGTCCAGGACGGGCGCTTCACACCCGAAATCATGTGGCAGCTCGGTGTGCTGAGCGAGTATGCAGTCAGTCCTGACGGTAGCCGTCTCCTTTACACGGTGCGTTACACTGACATGGGGCAGGACAAGAACAATACAGACCTTTACCTCATGCCGGTGTCCGGCGGGGATGCGCAGCGGCTCACCGTCACTGCCGGGAGTGAGTTCAGCCCCGTCTGGTACGATGCAAACACTGTCATGTACTGTCGTGGCAACCAAATTCTCGCCATGGACTTACAACACAAAAAAGAGCGTGTGGTGGCCGAATGTGAGCGCGGATTTGAAGGTTTCAAGGTGGCTCCCGACGGCAAGTCTATAGCCTATATCACCACCATCCCCGTCGAGCGCCCTGGTCATATTGGCAAGCTGTTCAACGGTTTAGACAAGACCACCGGTCGAATAAATGAAGACTTGATGTACCGTCATTGGGACCAATGGGTTGACGAGATTCCCCGCATCTGTCTTGTTCCGCTCTCGGGCGGCAAGGCTGATATGAGCAAGGCTGTCGACATTTTGGGCGACGAGCCTTACGAGGCCCCGATGCGTCCCTGGGGCGGCACCGAACAGTATAACTTCAGCCCTGACAGCAAATTGTTGGCATACACCTGCCGGAAAAAGACAGGCTACGATTATGCCCACTCCACCAATAGCGATATCTTTCTCTACGACATAGCCGACGGCACCACACGTAATATCAGCGACGGCATCATGGGTTATGACCAAAATCCCGTCTTCTCCCATGACGGCAGGATGATTGCCTGGGAGAGCATGGAACGCGACGGCTACGAAAGCGATAAACAGCGTTTAATGGTGCTGGACTTGGAGAGCGGCGTCATGACCGACCTTACAGAGAATTTCGATTTCGGCGTCAACAATCTCTGTTGGAGTGACGATGACAGTCAGCTTGCCGCCATGGTGTGTTATCGCGGAACGAACCAGATATTTGCTTTCGACCTCAAGACAAAATCTGTCCGTCAAATCAGCCAAGGACACCACGATGTCAACAGTTTCCGGATGCATGGCAGTGACATTTACGCACAGCAGGTCAGCATCCGTTATCCTGCCGAGATTTACCGATACACGCTTACCGACAACCAAGCGGAAGGCCGTAAGCTGACCGCAGTCAACGACGAGGTCCTTTCACAGGTGCGTATGGGCAAGGTGGAGGAGCACTGGATCAAAACCGTTGACGGGAAGGAGATGCTCACCTGGCTCATCTACCCCTACGACTACGACTCCACCAAGACCTATCCGGCTCTGTTGTTCTGTGAGGGCGGTCCCCAGACCATGGTCAGCCAGTTCTGGAGCACGCGGTGGAATTTCGAAGTGATGTCCGGCGCCGGCTACTTTGTCATCGCGCCCAATCGCCGCGGTGTGCCGGGCTTCGGCATGGAATGGCTCGAAGCGATATCCGGTGACTACGGAGGACGCTGCATGCAGGACTATATGGCCGCGACAGACTGGTTTGCCGACAATTTCAAGCAGATAGACAAGGAGCGCATCGGTGCGTGTGGTGCCAGTTTTGGCGGCTATAGTGTTTATTGGCTGGCCGGACACAACCACGATGTATCGCCGTACTACTCCGGCAACCTTTTAAAGAAAGGCTACGACGGAGGCCGCCGTTTCAAGGCATTTCTGGCCCACAACGGCATGTTTAACTTTGAGCAGCAATACCTTGAGACCGAGGAGATGTGGTTCGACAACTGGGATCTTGGCGGCCCGTACTGGGACTGGAACAATCCTCAGATTAAAAAGAGTTACAGCAACTCCCCCCACCTGTTTGTCGACAAATGGAACACACCCATTTGCGTCATCCATTCCGAGTTCGATTTCCGTATTGTTGCCTCAGAGGGCATGGCCGCCTACAACGCCGCTCAGATGCGCCATATCCCCAGCCGCTACCTCTACTTCCCTGACGAGACACACTGGGTGCTCAAGCCTCAGAACAGCCTTCTGTGGCACCGTAATTTCATCGACTGGTTCGACACTTGGTTGAAGTAAATCAAACGATGTTTTGCAAAAGATAAAAATTATTCCTAAATTTGCAGCAAAATCACCTTCAGAGGTGACAGATAACCAATAACCGTTGTTATGAAACGATTTCTTGTTGCGCTGATGGCATGTCTGCTGTGTGCAGGCACAGTGGACCTACAGGCCCAGACCAAAACAGGCCGTCCGTCCAAGTCGACCGCAAAATCCAAGACCAACTCAAACAAAAAGAAAAAAAACGGGAAGAAAAAAGTCGAGGAGCCGCCGGTGGATTCAGGTGTCGATCTGCCATACAACAGCAACGACGCTCTTTTTGCCATCGAGCTGCAGCCCGACGTGCCTTTCGGTCCCACCAAGGCACCGGTGGGCGGTGGTCGTGTTATGGAAATTATGTCCGACAAAGCCCACCCGCATCTCTTTGAATATGAGCATAACTCCGTGTGGTACAAATTCAAGGTGCCATACAACGGCCTGCTCGAGATTGAGATTACACCCAACAATGCCGCTGATGACTATGACTTCCTGCTTTACCGCTACACCGACAGCTACTTCGGCAACCATGTGCTACAGAACAAAATTCTGCCCGTTGGCGTCAACCTCTCTGCTGTCGACACGTCGGCGCTCAAGCCGCAGACCGTCACCGTAGGCGGCAAAACTGTCACCCGTCGCACCGCTACGGCGCTGCCCATCGGCATGAAACACGACGCTAAAGACATTATGCTCACGAAAAGCTCGACCGCACGGTTCATCAAATCCATCCAGGTGGCCAAGGATGAGGAGTACTATCTGGTGCTTGACAACGTGCAGCGTGGTGGCGGCCACACAGTCAAAGTCTCCGTCCATGTCGACGCATTCGAGCCGATGATAATCTTCTACGATCCCATCGCAAAAAAAAGCGTCGATGTGGAGCTGCTTATTTTGGAGCGCAACACTCAAAACCGCGAGATAGTTAAAAATCCGCGTTTCAAAAACGGGCGGGTGAAGTTTGTCCCCAAATTCAATTATACGCTCTATGCCAAAAAGCCGGGCTACTTTTCCATTTACAAAGACTTCAACTCCGACATCTTCATGACCGACACCATCATGCGCTTTGTGATGAACCGCACGGAGAAAGGCACAGTCTTCCCTGTCAACGACATTTATTTTGAAGAGGGCGAGTCCCGCCTGCTGCCCGAGAGCGACACTGTGTTGCTCAACCATATTGCCATGTTCCGCAACCATCCCGACGTCACCTTCCTCATCAAAGGCTATGTCACCACTTATGGTGTCGACATCGAACGCGATCAGCGTATATCACTGGCCCGCGCCCAGTCCGTCAAAGATTTCTTCGTCCGCAACGGCATCAGCGCCGACCGCATCGAGGTGGCAGGCATGTCGCCCAACGAAATCAAACGTGCCGCCAACGACCTTATCGACAAAAAGAAAAGCGCTGTCCGCACCTCCAAAGTGGAACTTATCATCACCGGAATCAAGAAATAACCGAGACCTTGCATTCCGTTCCGCACATAGCGGGCGGCAGTCGGCGACGGATGATCCAAGACTGCCGCCCGCTACTGTTCTGTCCCCTTGAGGCAGGCGTCATGCCGGACCACCCTTCTGTGCAAAAAAAGTATTTGCCCGTCTCATGAAAAAAAACTAACTTTGCATTCTTTAAATTCGAGCCTCGATAATTTAATACTATCATTCATAATTTTCTCAAACACCAAGTTACGATGACGAAGTACGTTTACACGTTTGGCGGAAAGACCGCCGAAGGCAGAGCAGACATGAAAAATCTGCTGGGTGGAAAAGGTGCCAATCTGGCCGAGATGTGCCTGCTGGGACTCCCGGTGCCTGCCGGACTGACAATCTCTACCGAGTGTTGCACCGCTTATTACGACAACAACTGCCAGCTACCCGCCGGTCTGATGGACGAAGTGTGGAAAGGAATGCAGAACGTCGAACAATTGATGGGCATGAAATACGATGACCCGGACAACCCGTTGCTTGTCAGCTGCCGTTCGGGTGCTCGCAGTTCCATGCCCGGCATGATGGACACTGTGCTTAACATCGGTCTGAGCAGCAAGACCATCCCCGGTATGTTAAAGAAAACCGGCAATCCCCGTTTCGTATACGACTCCTACCGCCGGCTCATTATGATGTACGCTGACGTTGTTATGGAAAAATCCGAAGGCATCGAGCCTGCCGACGGAAAAGGCATCCGCAAGCAGCTCGACGACATGCTCGATGCATATAAAGAGGCCAAGGGTTACAAGAGCGACACAGACCTCACCGCTGACGACCTCAAACGTTTGGCCGATGACTTCAAAGTCAAAGTGAAAGAGGTGCTGGGCACCGAATTTCCTGACGATGCCCGCGCCCAGATGGAAGGCGGAATCAAGGCTGTTTTCAAATCCTGGAATGGCAAAAAAGCCGTCAGTTACCGCAAAATCGAGGGCATTCCCGACGATTGGGGCACCGCCGTCAACGTCCAAGCCATGGTTTTCGGCAACATGGGTGAGCGTAGCGCCACCGGTGTGGCCTTCACCCGTAACCCCGCCACCGGTGACAACCAGTTCTATGGCGAATGGCTCATCAATGCCCAGGGCGAAGACGTCGTTGCCGGTATCCGGACCCCCAACCCCCTCAACGACGACACCAAAAACGAGCAGAACCGTCACATGCACTCAATGCAGGAACTCATGCCCGACACATACAAAGAACTCTGCGACATCCGCCAGACGTTGGAGAAAAACTTCCACGACATGCTCGACATAGAGTTCACTATTCAGGATGGTAAGTTGTACATGCTGCAATGCCGCGTCGGAAAACGCACCGGAGTGGCCGCTTTAACCATGGCCACCGACATGCTCAGGGAAGGCCTGATAGACGAGCGTGAGGTGGTGATGCGTATATCGCCCGCCCAGCTTGACGAACTGTTGCACCCCATTCTTGACGCCGCCGACGAGAAGAAGCACACCATTATTGCCAAGGGTTTGCCTGCCGGCCCCGGAGGCGCGGTCGGTGTCATTGCGCTGACCAGCGAAAAAGCCAAAGAATACAATGCCGCCAAGATCAAGAACATCCTTGTTCGTGAAGAGACCAACCCCGAAGATGTCGAGGGTATGCGTGCCGCCGACGGTATCCTCACCGCCCGTGGCGGTATGACCTCTCACGCCGCATTGGTGGCCCGTGGCTGGGGTAAATGCTGCATTGTGGGTTGCGACGCGGTCAAAATCAACCTCGAAGAGGGGACTGTCAACATTGACGGACATCTCTTCCGCGAGGGCGACACCTTGGCGTTAAACGGCTCGAAGGGCTGGGTCTACGCCGAAGAGGTGAAGATGATCAACGCTACGGAGAATCCGCTCTTCCAGCAGTTCATGACTTTGGTCGACAAATACCGCAAGATGGGAGTCCGCACCAATGCCGACAATCCCGCCGACGCGCAGAAGGCCATTGATTTCGGCGCCGAAGGCATCGGATTGTTCCGCATCGAACACATGTTCTATGGTGAAAACAGCGAAAAACCTTTGGAAAAGCTGCGCAACATGATTTTGGCCAGCACCCGTGAAGAACGCATTGCCGCTCTCGACGAGTTGGAGCCCTATATCCGCGAGAGTGCCAAGGGTACGCTGAAAGTCATGGATGGCAAGCCGCTCACTTTCCGTCTCATGGATCCCCCGTTGCACGAGTTTGCCCCTCAAGGTGAGGAGAAAATGCGCGAGGCTGCCAAACGCTTGGGCATTACCTACGAAGATGTCAAGAAACGTGTCGATGGACTCCACGAGGTGAACCCAATGATGGGTCTGCGCGGTGTACGTTTGGGTATTATTTATCCTGAGATCACCCGTGTGCAGTTCCGAGCCCTCTTTAGTGCCACTGTTGAGCTGATGAAAGAAGGCATGCACCCCATGCTTGAAATCATGGTTCCGCTCACCATCAACGCCGCCGAGCTGAAAAATCAGAAACAGATTGCCAACGAGGTGAAAGAAGAGGTGGAGAAAAAGTACGGCATCACCTTCGAGTACAAATTCGGCACTATGATTGAGATTCCGCGTGCTGCGTTGGTGGCCAACCAGATTGCCGAGGTGGCCGAGTTCTTCAGTTTTGGTACCAACGACCTCACCCAGATGACCTTCGGTTTCAGCCGTGACGATGTCAACGCCATTGTCAAGACCTACGTCGACGAAAAGATTATCCCGGCCGACCCGTTCAACTCCTTTGATCGCGAGTGTGTGGGCGAACTGGTGAAGATTGGTGTCGAACGTGGCCGCGGCACCCGATCCAACCTCAAATGTGGTGTCTGTGGCGAGCACGGTGGCGACCCCACCGCCGCCGAGTTCTTCTACAAGACAGGCCTCAATTATGTCAGTTGCTCGCCTTTCCGCGTGCCTGTCGCACGTTTGGCTGCAGCGCAGGCTGCCATCAAAGAGTCTCGTGAAAAATAACATCATGAATTGGCAAAGGGCTTGGTTGTGTATGGCACAAGCAAGCCCTTTACCATTTTATCACACAATTACATCTCAATCATGAACGAGAAAATAAAAAAAGACCTCGAAGGCCTGGGTATCATCGGGGTGCAGCAGATTTACCACAATACTTCCTATGAGGAGCTGTTCCGCATGGAAATGGATTCGGCATTGACCGGCTACGACAAGGGCCAACTCACCGAGCTCGATGCCGTCAATGTGATGACCGGCATCTACACCGGCCGCTCGCCCAAAGACAAATACATCGTCATGGACGACAACTCGAAAAACACAGTCTGGTGGACTTCGCCCGAGTATCCCAACGATAACCACCCCATGAGCGAGCAGGTGTGGGCTCAGATGAAAGATTTGGCCAAGAAAGAGCTTTCCGGCAAGAATCTCTTCGTTGTCGACGCCTACTGCGGTGCCAACAAAGACACCCGCATCGCCGTCCGTTTCATCATGGAGGTTGCCTGGCAGGCTCACTTCGTGCGCAATATGTTCATCAAGCCCACTGACAGCGAGTTGAAGGATTTTCGCCCCGACTTTACCGTCTACACTGCCAGCAAAGCCAAAGTCGAAAACTACAAAGAGCTGGGTCTCAATAGCGAGACCTGTGTGGCCTTTAATGTCAGCAGCCGTGAACAAGTCATCCTCAATACCTGGTACGGTGGCGAGATGAAAAAAGGCATGTTCAGCATGATGAACTACTATCTGCCCCTGCGTGGCATCGCTGCCATGCACTGTTCCGCCAACACCGATATGAAAGGTGAGCATACCGCCATCTTCTTCGGTCTCTCCGGCACCGGCAAGACCACCCTCAGCACCGACCCCAAACGACTCCTCATCGGCGACGACGAGCATGGCTGGGACGACGAGGGTGTGTTCAATTTCGAAGGCGGCTGCTACGCCAAGGTCATCAACCTCGACAAGGATTCCGAGCCCGACATCTACAACGCCATCCGCCGCAACGCCCTGTTGGAAAATGTCACTGTCGACGCCACCGGCAAGATTGACTTCAAGGACAAGAGTGTCACCGAGAACACGCGCGTCAGCTATCCCATCGACCATATCGAGAAGATTGTTCAGCCGGTCCGCGGCAAGAGTGCCGGTCCCGCTGCCGAGAATGTCATCTTCCTGAGCGCCGACGCTTTTGGTGTGCTGCCTCCCGTCAGCATCCTCACCCCGGAACAGTGTAAATATTACTTCCTCAGTGGATTCACCGCCAAGTTGGCCGGCACCGAGCGTGGCATCACCGAGCCTACTCCCACTTTCAGCGCTTGCTTTGGACAGGCCTTTTTGGAGTTACATCCCACCAAGTATGCCGAAGAGTTGGTCAAGCGAATGGAGCGTAGCGGCGCCAAGGCCTACCTTGTCAACACGGGTTGGAACGGCACCGGCAAGCGTATCTCCATCAAAGATACGCGCGGCATCATCGACGCCATCCTTGACGGCTCAATTCTCAAGGCTCCCACCAAGAAGATTCCCTACTTTGACATTGAGGTGCCGACCTCACTGCCGGGTGTGGACCCCAAAATCCTCGATCCGCGCGACACCTATGGCTGTCCGTGCGAGTGGGAGGCTAAAGCCAAAGACTTGGCAGCCCGCTTCATCAAGAACTTCCAGAAGTTCACCCACAATGAAGCCGGAAAGGCCCTTGTTGCCGCCGGTCCGAAACTTTAATCGCATAATTATCGCACCAAACCTAAGAGGGCGCTGCCACAGATGGCGGCGTCCTCTTAGGTATTATTGTGAATATTTCAAGTAACCACATAGGTCTGTATGTATTTGTTTCTTCAGACACCAAGTAATTCAAATGGAGAGATTATCGGCACCCGCGCCGCTGTCGAAATCTTTCTGTTTGTCATTCCGCGAAATAATTGTATCTTTATCACTTCAAAAAATAGAGGGAATAACTAAATAAAAACCTAAAATAGAATGACAACCAACAATTTCACTTCGCGTCATAACGGCGTTTCGGCGCTTTCCGACGAGAAAAAGATGCTCGAAACCATCGGCGTGGCATCCATGGATGAACTCATTGAAAAAGCCGTCCCGGCCTCCATCCGTTTGCAAGACCCCATGCCGATGCCTGCCAGCATGAGCGAGTTCCAGTTTTTGAATCAATGCCGTACCTTGGCCAAAAAGAACAAACTGTTCCGTACCTATATTGGCATGGGTTACTACGGCACGGTGACTCCTGCCGTCATCATGCGCAATGTGTTTGAGAACGCCGGCTGGTACACCAGCTACACCCCGTATCAGACTGAAATAAGCCAAGGCCGATTGGAAGCGCTGATGAACTACCAGACCATGGTGGCCTCAATGACCGGCATGCCCTTGAGCAACGCGTCGTTGCTCGACGAAGCCACAGCCGCCGGTGAGGCGATGATTATGTTCTATAACAGCCGTTCGCGCCAGGCAGTGAAAGACGGCGTGTGCAAGTTCTTCGTCGACGAGGGTGTGCTGCCGCAGACCTTGGCCGTGATGCAGACCAATGCAGCCCCGCGCGGCATCGAGATTGTCACGGGTAAAGCCGCACAGACCTCTTTGGACGGCAGCTATTTCGGCGCCTTTGTGCAATACCCCAACCAGTTTGGCGATGCCATGGATTGGACCTCCTTTATCGCCCAATGTCATGAGAAAGGCATTTTCGTAGGTATGGCCACCGACCTCATGGCGTTGGCGTTGCTGAAGACACCTGGCGAGATGGGCGCTGACTGTGCCGTAGGCAACGCTCAACGTTTCGGACTTCCGATGGGTTTTGGCGGTCCGCACGCCGGCTTCTTCGCCTTTACCGATGCCTTCAAACGTGCCTTTCCGGGCCGCATCATCGGCTGGAGTGTTGACGCCAAGGGCAACCCCGCCCTCCGCATGGCTTTAGGTATGCGTGAGCAGCACATCAAGCGTGACAAAGCCACCTCCAATATTTGTACCGCTGCCGCGCTTGTGGCCAACATGAGCGGTTTCTATGCTGTGTGGCACGGTCCCGCCGGCATCCGTGAGATTGCAATCCGCATTTGCGGTCGAGCCCATCGGCTGGCTATGGAACTGGAACAGTACGGCTACAAGCAATGGAACAAGGTCTTCTTCGACACCCTGTCCCTGCAGTGTCCCGTTCCCACAGCCAAAGTGCGTGAAGTGGCTCTCAAACACGAAATCAACTTCCGCTATATCTGCGACGAATGTATCGGCATCAGTCTTGACGAGACCACAGAGAAGGCAGACCTCGACGCTATCGTGGCTTGCCTTGCCGAGGCTGCCGGCAAGCAGGCCGAAATGATCGAATGCAAGGGTTGCTGCTGCAAGTTAGCCGACGAAGCCATCCCTGCTGGTTTGAAGCGCCAGGGCGACTATCTCACCCAGAAAGTATTCAATAGCTATCACGACGAGACATCGATGATGCGCTACATCAAGAAACTTGAAGTCAAGGACCTCAGTCTCAACCGAGCCATGATCCCGCTTGGCAGTTGCACCATGAAACTTAACGCTGCTGCGGAGATGATGCCGCTCAGCTGGAGTAAGTTCGGCGGCCTGCATCCCTTCGTGCCTGCAGACCAGGCCGAAGGCTATCTGGAAATGATCCACGATATAGAGCGGCGACTTGCCGTCATCACCGGTTTCGCCGGTGTTTCGTTGCAACCCAACTCAGGTGCCTACGGTGAATACAGTGGCCTGACTGTCATCCGCAACTACCATATCTCCAATGGCCAGTCGCAACGCAACGTCTGCCTCATCCCTGCTTCCGCTCATGGCACCAATCCCGCCAGTGCGGCCAAAGCCGGCATGACGGTGGTGGTGGTCAAGTGCAACGATCGCGGCGACGTCGACATCGACGACCTGCGTGCCAAAGCTACCGAATACAAGGACACCCTCAGTTGCCTGATGATCACCTATCCCTCCACCCACGGAGCATTCGAAGAGGGCATACTGGAAATCATTGACATCATCCACAGCATGGGCGCCTTGGTATATATGGACGGAGCCAACATGAACGCCCAGGTGGGCATCACCAGCCCGGGTAAGATGGGTGCCGATGTTTGCCACCTCAACCTCCACAAAACTTTTGCTATGCCTCATGGTGGCGGCGGTCCTGGCGTGGGCCCCATTGCGGTGAGTGAAAAGTTGGTGGACTTCCTGCCCACGCATCCCGTTGTTGGTGTGGGTGGCAGTAAGGGTAACACCATGGCGGCAGCTCCCTATGGCAGTGCCATGCTGCTTCCTATCACCTACGGCTACCTGTTGATGCTGGGTGCCGATGGGTTGCGTGAAGCCACAACCCATGCAATACTCAATGCCAACTACCTACGTGCTCGACTGCAGAAGTACTACAAGATTCTCTACACCAATCGCAACGGCATGTGCGGACATGAGATGATCGTCGACTTCAACGAGTTCAGTCTCAAGGTCAGTGTCGGTGACATTGCCCGTCGTCTTGACGACTACGGTTTCCATGCACCCACCGTGGCTTTCCCGGTCCACAACACCCTCATGGTCGAGCCTACCGAGAGTGAGCCGCTCAGCGAGCTTGACCGTTTCTGCGATGCCATGATTGCCATCCGTCAGGAGATCGACGACATTATGACCGGCAAATACGAAGAGAAAAACAACCCAATCTACAACGCTCCGCACACCATGCAGGTGGTCTGCGCTGACGAGTGGAACTATCCTTACAGCCGCCAGAAGGCAGCCTTCCCACAGTCACACGTGGAAAAGTACTGGCCCACGATCAGCAAAATCGACGACGCCTACGGCGACCGAAATCTGCAGGCAGTCTGGCCCGAGTAGGACCTTGGAAACCTGACGTAAAAAAAAGCACCCGTTCGGGTGCTTTTTTTACGTGCAAGCAGATGTCAAGGTTTTTCCGCCGGCTGCGGAACCTCGTCGGAGGCCTCGCTTACAGCCTGCATCAGTTTACGTGAAGTTTCTCCTTGCTCTATATCGAAACAGATTCCATCCTCGTCGGCCGAAATATGCACCGTATCGCCTGGCAGTAAGGCAGAACGGATAATATAGTCGGCCAACTCGTCTTCAATATACCGTTGTATGGCCCGGCGTAGCGGACGTGCGCCATACTGTTCGTCCCAGCCTTTTTGCAGGATGAAGTCTTTGGCCTTCTCGTCCATCTCAACACGGTGCCCCATCTTCTCAATTCTTTTAAATAAACCCTTTAATTCAATGTCTATAATCTTGTGAATATCTTCACGTTGTAGTGAATTAAAATAGATTATGTCGTCAATGCGGTTCAAGAACTCCGGGGCAAAATTCTTTTTGAGCGTTTTTTCTATCACATCGCGTTGCAGCGCGTCGTGTTCGGCGATACGGGCTGACGTGGCAAAACCCACCCCGGTTCCGAAATCCTTCAATTGTCGGCTGCCGATATTGGAGGTCATGATAATCACCGTGTTCTTAAAGTCCACCTTACGGCCCGTGCCGTCCGTCAACTGTCCGTCGTCAAGCACCTGCAACAGCACGTTGAACACGTCGGGGTGAGCCTTCTCTATTTCGTCGAGCAACACGATAGAGTAGGGCTTGCGGCGCACCCGCTCGGTCAGCTGTCCGCCCTCTTCGTAGCCCACATAGCCTGGAGGAGCGCCGATAAGACGGCTCACGGCAAACTTCTCCATATACTCGCTCATGTCAATGCGTATCATGGCGCCTTCGTTGTCAAACAGGTAGCGGGACAGCACCTTTGTCAGGTATGTTTTGCCTACCCCCGTGGGACCCAGAAACAGGAAGCTGCCGATAGGGCGGTTGGGATCCTTCAAGCCGGCGCGGTTGCGTCGGATGGCTTTGGCAATTTGCGCTATAGCCTCGTCTTGGCCGACGACGACGCCCTTCAGTTCGTCCTCCATCACCAGCAATCGTGCGCTTTCGTTCTCGGCGATGCGTTGCACCGGCACCCCCGTCATCATCGCAACCACTTCGGCCACATCGTTCTCCGTCACGGTCACACGATTGAGATTCTCCTCTTCCTCCCACTGGAGTTTGCGTTCTTCGATTTTGGCCGCCAGTCCTCGAGCCTCGTCGCGTAGAGTCTTGGCGTCGTTATATTGTCGCTGCGATTTGGCCACCTCCTTGCGGGCGTTGATGTCAGCCAATTCCTTCTCCATCTGTATCAGATCCTCCGGGGTCTCCACATGGGCCAGCCGCACCCTTGCCCCTGCCTCGTCAAGCGCGTCGATGGCTTTGTCGGGCAACAACCTGTCGCTGATGTAACGTTCCGTCAAGTCCACACAAGCCTTCAAGGCTTCGTCTGCATAGCGCACCAAATGATGGTCCTCATATCGTTCCTTGATGTTTTGCAAAATCAACATCGTCTCCTCCGTGGTCGACGGTTCCACAATGATTTTCTGGAACCGTCGTTCCAAAGCGCCGTCTTTCTCTATGTATTGCCGATACTCGTCCAGCGTTGTCGTTCCGATACATTGAATCTCGCCACGTGCCAGCGCCGGTTTGAACATATTGGAGGCATCCAGCGACCCGCTGGCGCTGCCGGCGCCGACAATGGTGTGTATCTCGTCGATAAAGAGAATGATGTCGTCGTTGTTCTCCAGCTCGTTCAGTATTGCTTTCATCCGCTCCTCAAACTGGCCGCGATATTTGGTGCCGGCCACCAGCGAGGCCAAATCGAGCGAGATAACGCGCTTGTGATATAGCGAGCGTGGCACCTTTTCTTCCACGATTCGGAGTGCCAGACCTTCGGCAATGGCCGACTTGCCCACTCCTGGTTCGCCAATGAGGATCGGGTTGTTTTTTTTGCGTCGCGAAAGAATCTGTGCTATACGCTGCAGCTCTTTTTCCCGTCCCACGATAGGGTCCAGTTTTCCGTTGGCGGCTGCCTGGGTCAAGTCACGGCCGAAATTCTCCAGAGCAGGGGTTTTCTGCCGGCTGCCTTGGCTGTTGCCGACCGACTCTTTTTCCGGGTCGGGGTAGGGTGAATACTCATCCTCGTCCTCCACGCCGCCGGTGGCGTCAGTCTCCGTTTCGTTCTCCGTCGGCAGTCCACTTTGGTTGCGCACATATTTGGCAAAACGGTCGTAATCGACCCCTTCGCGTTCGAGCAGTTGTGAGACCAGGTTGTCCCGCTCGGTCAGAATGGCCAACATCAGGTGCTCAGTCAGAATCTCTTTCGACTTCATCTTGATGGATTCCAGATAGCTGCGCCGGTACACCGTCTCGGTCTGGCGTAACAGCGGCAGCTCACTGTCCGGCGAAAACCGTATGTCCGAGTTCGCCTGGCCGATAGAGTTTTCGATGCGGACTCGCATGGCCGACAAGTCCACCCCAAGCTCCTCCAGCAAATGCACTGCGGTGCAATCGGGTTCGCGTAACAGCCCCAAAAAGATATGCTCCACGCCGATCGAACCGTTCTTGAGCCGGATGGCTTCGTCGCGGGCGTTGGTGACAACGCGCTTGACTTCTTCGCTTACATTATCCATGCTGCAAAAATAGCAAGAATAACAGGAGGGGGCACAACATGCGCGGCCCTTATTTTCAACATCGGTTTGTTTAATTCATCGGCACCTCGCCAAAAAAGCAAAAAATAGTGTCGGATTGTTTAAAATATGTGCATTTTTTGTGCAATGAGGAGTGGATTGAGAAATGTTTTTTTTGTACTTTTGCATCTTAATCCCTGTAGCCGGGGCTGGTATCAACTAAACTGACTCTGCAATGGTATCTGAAAACGAAAAAATCACGAAGGTAGACATCGAGACCACGATGAAGAGCGCCTATATCGACTACGCCATGTCGGTGATTGTATCGCGTGCGCTCCCCGATGTTCGTGACGGCCTGAAGCCTGTTCACCGCCGTATTCTCTATGCGATGAACGACATGGGGCTATTCTACAATACATCCTATAAGAAGTCTGCCACTGTCGTTGGTGAGGTGTTGGGTAAGTATCATCCCCACGGCGACTCGTCGGTATACGGAGCCTTGGTGCGCCTTGCTCAGCCTTGGGCCATGCGCTACAGGCTGGTCGACGGCCAGGGCAACTTCGGTTCCATCGATGGCGACGGTGCCGCGGCCATGCGCTATACCGAGGCACGCATGGCACAAATAGCCAACGAGATGCTGGCCGACATCAAGAAGGACACCGTTGACATGGTGCCCACTTACGACAACGACCGCGAGGAGCCTTCAGTGTTGCCATCCCGCATACCGAACCTGTTAGTGAACGGATCCAACGGCATCGCCGTCGGCATGGCGACCAACATGCCGACACATAACCTGCGCGAGGTGATGAACGGCTGCATCGCCTATGTGCAGAATCCAGATATCACCGTTGAGGAACTGATGCAGCACATCACGGCCCCCGATTTCCCTACCGGAGGCATCATCTATGGCTACAACGGGGTTCGCGAGGCTTTCACCACTGGCCGCGGTAGTGTGGTCATGCGAGCAGAGACTTCTATCGAGACCGATTCCAAGGGCCGCAACATCATTATCGCCCACTCCATACCTTATGGTGTCAACAAGTCGGAGATGATCAAAAAGCAAGCCCAGCTTGTCAAGGATGGCAAAATCGTGGGAATCACCGACATCCGCGACGAGTCCGACAAGGATGGCATCCGTGTGGTCTACTTCCTGCGCCACGACGTGATGCCCAAAGTCATCCTCAATAAGCTTTTCCAGCTCTCCGAGTTGCAGAGTTCGTTTGCAGTCAACAACATTGCGCTGGTTCATGGCCGTCCCGTGCTGCTGAACCTTAAGGATCTCATCCGCAACTTCATCGAGCATCGTGAGGAGGTGGTGACGAGACGCACCCGTTTCGACATGGCCGAAGCCGAGAAGCGGGCCCACATTCTGGAGGGATTCCTGAAAGCCCTCGACATTATCGACCAAATCATCAGTTTGATCCGTTCGTCAGAAACTGTCGACGACGCCCGTAGCGGATTGATGAACCGTTTCGGCTTCTCCGAGTTGCAGGCACAGGCCATCGTTGAGATGCGTTTGCGCCAGTTGACCGGCCTCGAACGCCAGAAACTTCAAGATGAATACGACGAGAAAATGCGTTTCATCGAACGCTGCAAAGAGATATTGGGCAACCATGACGTGTTGATGCAGGTCATCACAGACGAGTTTGTCGAAATCCGTGAGAAATACGGTGACGACCGAAAAAGCCGTATCGAATACGATGCCGCCAATTTCCGCATCGAAGACACCATTCCGGATGCACAGGTGGTGGTCACCATATCGCACATGGGTTACATCAAACGGACGCTCCTTTCGGAATATCATACACAGAGTAGGGGAGGAGTGGGCTCAAAAGGCTCGTCGGTGCGCAACGAAGACTTTGTCGAACACATTTTCACCGCCACCAATCACAACTACATCCTCTTTTTCACCGAGAAAGGCCGTTGCTATTGGCTCCGCACGTTTGAAATACCCGAAGGGGAGAAGAACTCAAAAGGCCGAGCTATCCTCAATCTCATCAATTTGGAACCCGACGACAAAGTGAAGGCCTATGTCAACGTGAAGACACTCAGTGACGAGGATTATATCAAAAATCATTACATTGTCATGTGCACCAAACATGGCATTGTCAAGAAAACCACGTTGGAAGCCTACTCCCGCCCGCGTGTCAACGGCATCATCGCCGTGGGCATCCGTGAGGGCGACGAACTGCTTACCGCCCGCCTGACCGACGGCAGCAACGAAATCCTTATCGCCTCGAGCAAAGGCAAGGTAATGCGTTGTATGGAGGATGAATTCCGCGACATGGGCCGTGGTGCCTCCGGTGTCAGGGGTATCTCGCTTGAAGGCGACGACGACATTGTCATCAACATGCTCTGCGTCGACAATGCCGACAGCGATATCCTTGTGGTCTCGGAGCAAGGCTACGGCAAACGTTCAGCACTGTCTGAATACCGGGCTACACACCGTGGCGGTAAAGGCGTCAAAACCATGCAGATCACCGAGAAGACCGGTAACTTGGTCGCCATCACCAATGTCAGCGACGAAAATGATATTATGATAATCAACCGTTCGGGCATTACCATCCGTATGAGAGTCGAGGAGTTGCGCGTCATGGGACGGGCCACTCAGGGTGTGAAGCTCATCAATTTGCGCGGCAAGGACAACATTGCCTCCATTGCGTCCGTGCCAGCCGCGTCCGACGAAGATGAGGCCGCAGTGTCAGATGGCACCGAATCGACTCCGGCACAGACCAGTGACGATACGAATGTGTCGGTCGAGACGGACAAATCGCAAGAATAGTTGGCAGAATGTCACTAAATATTTAGCGAACCTCGTTTTAAATCACCGAAACAAAAACCAAAATCCTAATCCCCATGAAAAAAATCACCATGATTGTGGCCGCCCTTGCCTTGAGTATTGGTTCCATGGCTCAGACACTCAATGTGCAGAGCGCCGCGCAGGACATGAAAAAAGGATACTTGGACAAAGCCAAGAATGAAATCGATGCCGCTTGCGAACACGAGAGCACTAAGGGCGACGCCAAGACCTGGTATTATGCAGGACTGATATACAGCCAGATCGGTGCTGATATTGCCACCAACAAAAAATCTAAATTCAACAAGTTGGCCGACGACCCTGCATCGGTCTACCATACATGGCTTGAGACCGCGTTGAATGCGTCAATGCGATGCAAAGAACTCGATTCCGACAACGAGTATGCCGAGCGCAACAATCAGGTGCTGCGCTATATAGGTAATGAATACTACACCCGTGCCGTCACCAGCTATAACGAAAAGAACGAATACAACGAATCCATCCGCTTGTGCGAGGAAGCCATTAAGGTCTTCAACGCCTCCGGCGACCGCAAATTTGCCATGGATGCCTACTTTCTGGCAGGTTTGTCGGCCAAAAATTTGCGCGACAACGACTTGACGTTGAAATATTTCAAGCCTCTCGTCCGGACACGCACCGACAAACAGGTGGTGTACCGCACCTTGTTTGACATCTATAAGTCACAGGCTGACACCGTTGAGGCCATGAAGATAGGGAAGAGCTACGCCAAAAATTGCCCGACGGACTACAACTCGTCGCTCCTGATGGCAGAAGCCTATCTGCTGTCCGGCAACGTGGAAAGCGGAAGAGATGAAATCAACAAAGCCATAGAGATGAGCAAGGACAATCCCGCCGTTTATGTGGGCCTGTTAAGTGCTGCGGCCGGTATCTTGGCCGAAACACAGGACTATGATGGCGCCATGGCCAAGTACCAAGAGTCGCTGCAGCTCAATCCCAACCAGTTTGAAGCCAACTATGGCATCGGCACCATGATTTTCAACCGTGGCGTTGACAAACTCGATGCCGCCAATGCAGTTCCCCTTGAAGACGAGACGGGTCTGTCTGACAAACTCAACGAAGAATCCAAGGCATTTTTCCGCCAATCCATCCAATATTTCAATTCGGCCATCAGTTTCATCGACGCTCAGGACGAATCGACACAGCAGATGCATCGAGCCAATCTTTTTCATTGCTTGAATGCACTCAAACAAATCTACGCTCGTCTGGAAATGTACGACGAACTCAAACCTGTCAATGTCAGACTGAGTCAGATTCAATCCAATTAAATATAAATGCCGGCATTGACCGGCATTTTTTTTATTATTTTTTTTAATTGAGAATGGGCGTTATGTTAAGTAAGGAATAAAATATGTAGCGAAAGAAAAGTCCGTGAGAATACTCATCAGGCCATAAATATTAGACTGTGACCTTACCAATAAACTTGCGTGGAACGTCAATCGAGCGAGTCGACGCGAGCCACAGTGGAAACCCCTTGAGAATTGGATATACAGAACCAGTTCGCGTTGTTATCCTGTTTACGCGAGACAACCAGTGTGTCGTCCGGTTTCGTCTCACGTAGAAAATCTATCCTGAGATCAGTATTGCGCAGCGAAATCAGATTATTCGGCAGATAATCAGATATGATACGCAGATATTCGGCATTGTTGACGTGATTAGTGTGATCGATGAACGACCGTAAGACTGGAATACGGGCCACTATATCGTCGTCAGTCATTGGCGGACAGGTCAACTTCCGCAACTCGTCCACCGGTGTAGCCGCTTCCGTTTCGAAACCGTAGTCACCCATCAAGTTTGTTAGCCGGCATACATGGCGGGTCTCATAATCGATGATAGCCCAATAGCATGAGGCTGCGGCAAGCACCCTGCCCTCTTGATCGGCAAGCCGGTAATCTCGCATGGAAAACAGTCCGTTTGTTCCTCTGAGCCATGTCGTCAGGTTGATTTTTGACCATTCCTTCGGCATTTCGTCAATATGAAAAAACATGCGGCACAAAACCCAGGCTTTGCCATGTTGAATCAGGTCGCTGAAACCGTTGCCTATTGATATGGCATGCAGTTCGGCAATTTCTTGGTAATAACGTGCCAAACCCCAGAGGTTCAGGTGGTCCGACGCATCGCATTCCAACGAATGGACTTGATATTCACGGGAGAAGCGCATAATTCCCTGATATTATGTTTCGAACAAAATGACAACGTGGACCGGCATGACAGTTATTCCGTCTTATGGTCCGTAAATTACAGATTTAAATACCTTTCTACATTCTTTCGGGAACCTCGATGCCCAGGATCTGCATTGTGTTGCGAAGTGCATGGCCCACCATCGCACAGAGCATGACGCGGAATGCTTTCAATTGCTCATTTGTCTCCCGCAGAATCGGGGTGTCTTGGTAAAAACTATTGAAATTCTTGGCCAGCTCATAAGCGAAATTGGCTATCATGGCCGGGCTGAAGGCAGCGGCGGCTTGCTCCACTACATTGGGCAGTTCGTGCAGCGTCTTGACCACTTCGCGTTCTTTCGCTGTAAGGACCTGTATATCGGCTTCTGACATATCCGCCCAATGCAGACCTTCCTTCTCTCCTTTTCGCACAATGCTTCGGATACGGGCGTGGGTATATTGTATAAAAGGGCCTGTATTGCCGTTGAAATCAATACTTTCAGCCGGATTGAACAGCATATTTTTAGAAGGGTCGACTTTGAGGATGAAATATTTGAGGGCCCCCATTGCAAGGATATGAAACAGATGTTCCCGTTCTGTCTCCGACATGTCGTCTATCTTACCTCTGTCGCGACACATCTCTGCGGCGTCACGCTCCATCTCGGCAACGAGGTCGTCGGCATCGACCACAGTGCCTTCGCGGGATTTCATCTTGCCGTTGGGCAGCTCCACCATACCATACGACAGATGGTACACCTGGTCGGCCCAGTCGAAGCCCAGTTTGGCCAGAATGAGTTTGAGCACCTTGAAATGATAGTCCTGCTCGTTGCCGACGACATATATCAGCCTGTCTGCACCGAAGTCGTTATGCCGCAACAGCGCTGTGCCCAAGTCTTGAGTCATATATACCGATGTCCCGTCCTTGCGCAGCAAAAGTTTTTGATCCAGGCCGTCAGCCGTAAGGTCACACCAAACGCTGCCGTCCTCTTTACGGAATAGCACGCCCATGTCGAGACCTTTCTGCACCAGCTCCTTGCCGAGCAGATAGGTGTCGGATTCATAGTACACTTTGTCAAACCCTACACCCAGCTTGCGATATGTCTCGTCGAAGCCTTCATAGACCCACCCGTTCATCCTTTTCCACAACTGGCGCACCTCGGCGTCGCCCTCCTCCCAAAGTTTCAGCATCCGCTGTGCTTCCTGCATCAGCGGCGCCTGTTGCCTGGCTTCGTCTTCACTGCATCCCGAGGCTGTCAACCGAGCCACTTCCTCTTTATAATGTTTGTCGAATTCGACATAATATTTGCCCACCAGGTGGTCGCCTTTCATGCCGCTTGACTCCGGCGTCTCCCCATGCCCGTAACGCTGCCATGCCAGCATTGATTTGCAGATGTGAATACCTCTGTCGTTGACCAGATTGACTCGCTTCACCTGCATGCCGTTGGCCGACAGCAGCTCACTTACCGACCATCCCAACAGGTTGTTGCGTACATGACCCAGGTGCAACGGCTTGTTCGTGTTGGGCGAAGAGTACTCCACCACCACCGGCTTCCCGGTGCCGGATGCGGGCTTCATCCCGAAACGGGTGTCGGTGCAACACTCCCGGACGAAACGGCCCCAATACCGGGTGGTGACGGAAAAGTTCAAAAACCCCTTGACCACATTGTATCCCTCCACCTCGCTCAGCCGCTCCTGCACCAGGGCGCCCACTTCTGTCGCCATTGCTTCGGGCGATTTACGTGCCGCTTTCACAAACGGGAATACAACCCACGTATAATCGCCGTCAAACTCTTTCTTGGTGGCTTGCAACACTACGTCCGACGCTGAGGCCTCGATACGGTACAGTTCCTTTAATATGCCGGCAATGGATTCTTGAAGCTGAGTGCAGATGTTCATCATTGGTTTGCTTGGTTGAAAAGTGTTTGGTGACAGTTGAATGAACTGCAAATTTACTATATTTTTTTCTATATTCCTTCAAAATGTCTTACCTTTGCAAATTATTTTATCAAGCCAGAACCAGAAACATTATCAAATTAAATTCACTATATGAAGAAATTACTTGCTGCTCTGTTTTCATTGGCCATGCCTCTGATCGGGTTTGCCAGCGAGGCGGACCTGGAAATGCCCGCCGGATTTGCCTCGTCGGGCGACGCCCGTATCCTTTATTGGGGCTTTTTAGTTGTTGTGCTGGGACTTATTTTCGGTTTCTGGCAGTTTGGACGTGTGCGTAAACTCAAGGCCCATGATTCCATGTTGGAAATCGGCAATGTGATCTTCAAGACCTGCTCCACCTATCTCAAACAACAGGGTAAGTTTCTCGTCCTGCTTTTTGTCTTTATCGGCGCTGCCATGGCGCTCTACTTCGGGGTGCTGCAACACATGCCTCTCGGTTCGGTGTGCCTTGTGTTGGTCTGGACCGTTATCGGTATTCTCGGCTCCTACGGCGTGGCTTGGTTCGGAGTTCGGATGAACACATACGCCAATGCCCGCATGGCCTTTGCCTCCTTGCGTCGCAAGCCGCTCGACCTGCTCAACATCCCATTACGCGCCGGAATGAGCATCGGTATTGTTCTCATCTGCATCGAGCTTGTGCTGATGCTGGTGATCCTGCTTTTCATGCCTGAACATCTGGCCGGCAGTTGCTTTATCGGTTTTGCCATTGGTGAGAGCCTCGGTGCCAGCGCCCTGCGTATTGCAGGCGGTATCTTCACCAAAATCGCCGACATTGGCAGTGACTTGATGAAAGTGGTCTTCAAAATCGGAGAGGATGACCCGCGTAATCCCGGTGTCATCGCCGACTGCACCGGCGACAACGCCGGCGACAGCATCGGACCCACAGCCGACGGGTTCGAAACCTACGGCGTCACCGGTGTGGCATTGGTGAGCTTTATCCTTTTGGCTGTGACCAACCCTGTCATGCAGGTCAAACTGCTGGTATGGATTTTCGTGATGCGCATTCTGGGCATTGTGGCTTCAGTCTTGGCATACTATTTCAATCAACTTATCGCAAAAGCCCGTTACAGCAAGGCCGACGACATCGATTTCGAGAAACCGCTCACCTCTTTGGTCTGGATTACCTCGATTCTTTCCATTTGCGGCACTTTTGCAGCCAGCTGGTTTATCTTGGGTGGCGAAAGCGGCAACCTCTGGCTTGCCCTCTCCATCATCATTAGTTGCGGAACCCTTGGTGCGGCCCTCATCCCCGAATTTACCAAGTTGTTCACCTCACCCACGTCCAAGCACGTGAAAGAGGTGGTCAAAGCCTCCAACCAAGGCGGCGCTTCGCTCAACATCCTCTCCGGCATTGTGGCCGGCAACTTTGGCGCCTTCTGGACCGGGCTGGTGTTTTTTGTATTGATGATTATTGCCTACTTTGCCTCAACCTATTTCGGCATCGGCGAGGTCTTTGGCAGCTACTATTCGATCTTTGCTTTCGGTTTGGTGGCTTTTGGCATGTTGGGCATGGGCCCCGTCACCATAGCTGTCGACAGCTATGGCCCCGTAACCGACAACGCCCAAAGCGTCTATGAGCTCTCGCTCATCGAAGACGACATAGACAAGAGCCGCAAAGAAATCGAGCAGGAGTTCGGCTTCACCCCCGATTTCGAGAAAGCTAAATATTATCTCGAGGCCAACGATGGCGCAGGCAACACATTCAAGGCCACGGCCAAGCCCGTGCTCATCGGCACTGCCGTGGTGGGAGCCACAACCATGATTTTCTCTCTCATTCTGATGATTGAGAAGACTTTGGGCATCGAGCCTGCCGGCATACTCAACCTCCTCAACCCCTACTCTATTCTCGGATTCATTTTGGGAGGCTGTGTCATCTATTGGTTCACGGGCGCTTCAATGCAGGCTGTGACCACCGGCGCCAACCGTGCGGTGGGCTACATCAAAGACAATATCAAGCTCGACCCCAATGCTCCCAAGAAAGCCGATATTGAAAAATCGCAGGAAGTGGTGAAAATCTGCACCAACTATGCGCAGAAAGGCATGATCAACATCTTCATCGCCATCTTCTGCTTTGCCCTGGCTTTCGCCTGCTTCTCGTCGCCGGCCGGCATCGGTGGCAAGAACGCTGTATGCCTTTTCATCAGTTACCTGATCAGCATTGCTGTGTTCGGCTTGTTCCAGGCTGTTTATATGGCTAATGCCGGCGGCGCATGGGACAACGCCAAGAAAGTGGTGGAAGTCGACATGCAGGCCAAAAGCACCCCGTTGCATGACGCCAGCGTGGTGGGCGACACTGTAGGCGACCCTTTCAAGGACACTTCGTCTGTGGCGTTGAACCCCATCATCAAATTCACCACCCTGTTCGGTGTTCTGGCCATGGAGATAGCCATCAGCAGCGGCTTCCAAAGACTGGCCCCATGGTTCGGCATCGTATTCCTTGTCGTTGCGCTCATCTTTGTCTACCGTTCCTTCTACGGGATGCGGATTGACAAATAGTCGTCAGGGAGTTTCTCATAACAAATTTTGCAGGCGGTCGCGGATATAATAATTCGCGACCGCTTTGTCTGTTCAAAAAAAAATCATATCTTTGAAACCTGAAATTGTGCTTAACCGCGCGTATATATTTAATTATGAGTTTTAAACAGCCGAAATCCCCGTTATTGACGCTTGCCATGCTACTGCTGTTGCCTGCGATAGGCAGCGCGCAATGTCCCAATGTCAAGATTGTCGAGGGTGAACATGGCGATACAATTGTCACCTGCGCCAATCCACAGATTACGCTTCATGCCGATGCCTTTATCACCACGCAGCACTTCAACGGCAACTACTTGGTCGAGTCTATCCCCTACGACCCGCCAGAGCCGTTCACCGCTGGCATCCACCTGCCGTTGAGTATCGACGATGTGTGGGATTCGCAAGGTGGTCTGGACATCGATTTCCCGTTTCAGTTTTTTGGCGTGACACAGACTCATGTGTTTATGGCGGCCAACGGTTTGGTGTCGTTTAACAGCAGCATTACCGCAGGACAGGCTTCCGGCTATGCTTGGGACACCTACTATCCCATCAATCCCTCGCCATCCAACCCGTCAGGATTCCCTTGGCCCAATTCCATTTTGGGCGTTGCGAGCGATATGGATCCGGCCTACATCCCCGCCAGTGAGTCTAACCGCCGCGGGGTGTTTAAATACTCCGGCGGCGAAGTGCCTTGCCGTCATATCACCGTCAGCTGGAACGAGGTCCCGGTGTTCGGCCATTCCTCGGAACAGGCCACATACAACTGCACCCATCAGGTGGTGCTCTACGAAGGCACCAATGTGATTGAAGTGCATGTGAAGAAACACCGTAGCTACGGCACGGCAAGTGGCGGCACCAAGAGTGCTATCGGCATCATCAATGCTGACGGCACCTCGGCATTCATGGCTCCCGGACGCAATCCGTTCCAAACCCCCATCAACGAAGACGCTCCGGAGGCGTGGCGTTTCACTCCGCAGGGCACCACCGTCAAGGCTATCAGCTGGTACCGCCTCACGGCTGACGGCGACTCAATTGAGTTGGGAGCCAATGCCAATAGCCCTGCCGCCCGGCAGGCTGAAGGCTACTATTCCAGCAGTGACCACATGTCAGCGGTGGTCTACCCTACCGAGCCGGCTGATTACATGGTGACGGTTCGCTACAACGGTGCCACAGGCTACTTTTATTATCTGACCGATGTTATTCATGTGAATGTAGACACCTCCACCTCCTATACCCTCACCTCGCCCCAATCCTCAGGCCGTGGCCGGGCGGCCGCCTGTCATGGAAGCCGGGGTCAGTTTAACGTCAGCATTCCTGCTTCGAGTGCGTATGACACCATTGTGTGGAATGTCACGCGCATGGCGAACGGACGCACTTCAACAGTCTCCGCCGATCACTATAGCGTCGGCAACAGCAATGCCACACTGTGGGTGGAGCCCATGGACGCCATACATGAAGGTGTGGCCGACACATTCCATATTTACTCCAATGTGTTTTTCTCCAATGGCTGCAGCCGCAGCGACAGCGTCCTCTATATCGTCCACCCCGTTTATGACATCCATTACCACGAGGGAATCTGTCAGAACCAGTCGTTTGAGATGTGGGGTGAGCACTTCACGTTGGAAAACGACTATATGCGTCATTTCCGCAGTGCCGCCGGATGCGATAGTGTCGAGACGCTGCATCTGCGTGTGTCCGAAACCAATATATATATAGAAAGCATCTCTTCGTGTCATGAGTATACGTGGCGTAACGGGGTCACCTACTATGAGAGCAACACCGGCACCGCCATCACCGATACGGTCATTGAGCGCAACCGATATGGTTGTGACAGTGTCATCCAACTCAATTTCACATTGCTGCCTATCGAAGCTCGAATCGAGGCCAACCCGCCCTCAGCCACCATCGACCGTTTGAACATCCAGTTGTCGGATGTCAGCGTCGGGGCCGACCGTCGTGAATGGTTGTTTCCCAACGGCACAGTCAATATGAGTCAGACGGCCTATTATAGTTTCAACACGGACGAGGACTCCGCCACAATCGGCCTGCATGTCAGCAATAATATCGGTTGTGAGGACGACACAACCATCACATTGCATCTCCTCAAAGAAAACATTTGGATTCCCAACGCTTTTACACCTAAGGAGGAGACCAACAACCGCTTTTTTGTGTCGTGTGTCGGCATTGTATACCTACAGATGTACATCTACGACCGTCGCGGCGAGTTGGTCGGCCACTTCGAAGGCGTAGACGGTAGCTGGGATGGATATGACACCCATGGTGAGCTTTGCAAAACCGGCAGCTACACTTATGTCTGCCGTTATGCCGACATTATCAACCCCAACGCCATACTTGTGAAGCGGGGCACAATCACACTCATCCGGTAGAATACATAGCCATGAAGATAGCCGTTGTCGGAGCCACCGGACTTGTCGGTGGCGTCATGTTGCAGGTGCTGCAGGAACGGGGGTTGGACAAGCATGATATCATTGTCGCCGCTTCGGCCAAATCGGTGGGTCGCCCCCTTGCCTTTGCCGGACGCGAGTTGCATGTCGTCTCCGTCGAATCGGCGATAGCCGCCCGTCCGGACTATGCTGTTTTTTCAGCCGGCGCTGATGTGTCGCGCCAGTATGCACCGCTTTTTGCGGCGGCGGGGACCACGGTCATCGACAACTCGTCGGCTTGGCGCAAAGACCCCGCAATTCCGTTGGTGGTGCCGGAAATCAACATCGACGCTGTGCACGACGGCGACCGGATTGTCGCCAATCCCAACTGTTCCACAGTCCAGATGGTCCTCGCGCTCTCCCGTCTGCATCGGCATTATGGCATTCGCCGCCTTGTGGTGTCGACATATCAAAGCGTTACGGGAACAGGCATCCGTGCCGTCCGGCAGTTGGAAGCGGAAGAATCGGGCACCATGCCTTGCGAACAGGCCTACCCCTACCCTATCCACCGCAATCTATTCCCTCACGGAGGAGATTTTCTGGATGACGGTTACACCACCGAGGAGCAGAAACTTGTCGACGAGACACGCAAAATACTTCGTGACGACACCCTCGCTGTCACGGCCACAGTGGCGCGTGTGCCGGTGGTGGGCGGCCACAGCGAGTCGGTCAATGTCGAGTTCAAGCAGGACTATACCATGGAGGATGTGCGGCATCTTCTGTCCGGAACCCCGGGTGTTGTGCTGTGTGACGACCCGTCCCGACTACTCTATCCGATGCCCGTTTTGGCGCAGGGGCGTGACGAAGTGTTTGTCGGACGCCTGCGTCGTGATTTGTCGCAGCCGAACAGCCTCAACATGTGGATAGTTGCCGACAATCTTCGCAAAGGTGCCGCCACCAATGCCATTCAGATACTTCAATCGTTGATGACGCGCCGTACATGAATCCATACAGATCTTTCATGAAAAAAATTGCAATAGCCATTCTTGTTGCCGTCGTAGCGTTCCAGTTTGCTTCCTGCGGCTCCAAATACACTTTTGACGAAACGCGTGCCTTCACAGGAGCGTGGAACCGTTTCAAACCCATCCAGTTCACTGTCGATGTCCAGCAACCCGGAGAAGACTGTGACTTCCATCTTGCCGTGGCCGTCGACACCGCCCGTTATCGATATTCCTCGCTGCCTGTCATTTTTAATATCGAGACAGACGCCGGCGAACGCCGCTTTTTCCCCGCCACTGTCCTCCTGCAGGATAAACAGGGTGTGTGGAAAGGCGAATGGAAGGACGGCCTGCTGGTTGTAGACCAGCGTGTGCGCGACTGTTTCAGTTTCAACCGGAAGGGAACACATAGCGTCAAGGTGGGCCAAGCCACACACTACTACGACATTGAAGGCATACGTAGCCTGCGCCTTTACATTGTTCCAACGGCGACGGATTATCCCGAATGATTTTGCATGAACAGTGATTGATGCCGGCATCAACAAGCATATTGAGGCCATCGCCCTTAAACTGAAGACTATTCCCGAGACACCGGGTGTCTATCAGCATCTCGACGCATCGGGTACGGTTATCTATGTAGGCAAAGCCCGCAACCTGCAGCGGCGCGTGAGTTCCTACTTCTCCCATTATGAAGAGAAGAGCCCTAAGATCAAGATGCTTGTCCGCAACATCTGTGACATCCGCGTCACCGTCGTCGCCACAGAAGTGGACGCATTGCTGCTGGAAAATAACCTTATCAAACGTTACCAGCCGCGCTACAACAGCCTGCTCAAAGATGACAAGACCTACCCCTACCTCTGCATCACACAGGAGGACTATCCGCGCATCCTTTTCACCCGCAACCGGCAACACAAAGGGCAGTATTTCGGCCCCTATCCCAACCAGCGTATATTGCGTGAATTAGATGGCATCATTCGCCAGCTGTTCACCTACCGCACTTGCAACCGCCGCCTGGAACGCCCGACGGGTGAAACGCCGGCAGGCACCGAACGCCCTTGCATGAAGTATCAGATCGGGCTTTGCAAAGCCCCCTGCGCCGGACTCCAGAGCCATGCTGAATACAATGCCGAGATTGACAATATCCGACGTATCTTGAAAGGAGATTTTGCTGACATCACCCGCGATCTGAAGCGCCGCATGCAGCACCTCGCCTCCGAATTGCGCTTTGAAGAAGCCGACGCGGTCAAGCGCAAGTTGCAGCTGCTCGAAGAGTACCAAAGCCGCTCCACCGTGGTCAACACCAATGTCAAAGACATCGATGTGGTCAGCGTCGTATCGGATGCACGCTCCGCCTATGTCAACATGATGCGTATCAAAAACGGCAGCATCATCTACAGTTTCTCCAGCGAGGTGCGCAAACAACTCGACGAGAGCGATGCCGAGATACTCTCCACCGTCATCCCTGCACTGCACGAGCAGACCGAGAGCACCGCTCGTGAGGTGGTGGTGCCGGTGCCGGTGCCCGATCTGCCCGACGCCTATCTTAGGCAAACCGTGCCTACGCGCGGCGACAGGCTGCAACTGCTCGAACTGTCGCAACGCAACGTCGAGGCCTACCGGGCTCAGTGCGAACACCGCCGGGCGTTGCTCAACCCCGACGAGGCCGCGGTGCCGCGATCCAAAGCCCATCTGCTCGAACGCATCCAAAAAATGTTGCAGCTGCCGCAGCCGCCCGTGCACATCGAGTGCTTCGACAACAGCCATATCCAGGGTGCCTATGCTGTCGCCGCCATGGTCCGTTTCACCCATGGCAAACCCGACCGCAATGCTTACCGAAAATACAACATCAAGGGCGGCGAAGGCGGCGACGACTACGCTTCGATGGCCGAGATACTCAGCCGCCGCTATGGAAAACTGGCCGAGACAGAACGCCCGCAACTCATCATCGTCGATGGCGGCAAAGGCCAGATGGAGGTGGCGCACCGCGTGGTGCATGAAGAGTTGCACCTCGACATTCCCATTGCCGGGCTGGCCAAAGACGACCGCCACCACACCTCGGAACTCCTCTACGGCTACCCGCCGCAAGTTGTGGGCCTCAAACCCACCGACCCGCTGTTTCATCTGCTGGAGCAGATGCAGGACGAGGTGCACCACTTTGCCATTACCTTTCACAAACGGAAACGCAGCAAAGCCACCTTCCGCACCCAGCTTACCGACATTCCCGGCATTGGTGAAAAGACAGCCCGTGACCTGCTGTTGCATTTCGGCTCCATCAAACAGCTGCGACTCCAGACCGAATCCGACATCGCCCAGCTCATCGGCCCGGCCAAAGCCCGCCAGGTGTGGCGGCACCTGCACGAGCCGGAGATGGCTTAGCGGGTTAATAGCTTAGTGGCTTAATTGGTTAATGGGTTGGGAATTGTAAATCCTTAATAAAAAACGTCGGATTGCAAATTCGACGTAACGTGTAAGAGCCCCTATTTCTAATTTGCCACTTTTGTAATCTTCTGAGACTGCGAAAATATGTTGATGGTCTTATAACAATATCCAGATATAGATGTTGTCAAAACGAAAATGCCTTAGGATGCTCCTTGGCAATTCACCCATGAGGGTTCGGTTTCCTCTGGATGAAAGGATGTTTTATTACTTTAATGTGTTACTTGCGGGGATGCAGTTAGGAAAATACAAGCACCTACTACCATGATGATCTTCTTCTTGAAATCCTGTTGTCAGTTTGTAAGGTGTTGAATATCAATATACATTGCCAAGTATAGAGGGCATAAGAAACAAGGCAGAAACAAAAATTCTGAAAACAAAAGAAAGAAAATGCCACTTAACATATCTTAACACGGAATACAAAAGTGTTTTTTTTGATTTTGGCATTTGGAGTTAAAATTGTAAAAGGCGCGAAGGTTATTAAATAGCAGACATTTGAGTTTTTTCTTTTTACAGATGGTTAAGGTATAAACCGATTGAAAAGTGGGTGCTTTATATGGCATTTTACCATATTTTCAGAGAAATTTTAATGCTATTAGAACCTTTCTATTGATAACAGTCGTTACTTTCATGGATTTTTGATACATTTGCACTAAATCACAATCAATTATAGTCTCATGAAAAGGAAGAAGGTCAAGCGCAAGGACATAAGGATTAGGCATGTGGAAACAGACCTGTCAACGGCATTCATAGCGTCCGTCATGGAGAACTGCCCGGAAGCGACATTGGTGTTCGACCATTTCCATGTTGTCAAGCTGATGAACGAGAAACTGGATGATATCAGGCGAAAGGCATACAGCATGGAGAAAGACGTAAACAAGCGAAA
>LPNH01000090.1 GCA_001543385.1 Candidatus Hemicellulosilyticus sp. P3 | reverse complement strand
GCGAGTTCTACAAATACACTCCGTTGAAGCCCTCTGCTGACATCTTCGAGGAACTAAAATCGCTCGAACAACAGGAGAGTGAGTTAATGGAGAAGTTGTTACACTAATCTGCAAAAGGAATGGAAAGACAATATAAAGAAAGTGGTATAAGCTGGGTAGGGAAAATTCCTGAAAGTTGGGATGTACTTAGAAATAAGAATACATTCATTTGTGGAAAAGATTTAGTGGGAGAAAAATCTTCCTCTACTCAATTGTTGTCATTAACTACTAAAGGTATTAGAACTATAAAACAAGGAGAGACATCTGGTAAAGTTCCTGAGTCATATGACACATATCAGACAGTTAATCCAAATAATCTTGTAATGTGTTTGTTTGATTTAGACTGTTCTGCTGTTTTTGCAGGGCTTAGTCCATATTGTGGGATGATTTCGCCTGCATATAAAGTGTTATCCTGTAAAAGCACTATGATTCCACAATTTGCAAATTATTGGTTTACCTATGTGTTTGAAGGACGTAAGTTTATGCACTACTCAAAAAACATAAGATATTCACTAACTTATGATGAATTCAGCGCACTAAAAATAGTTGTTCCTCCTTTAAACGTGCAGCAGTGTATAGCGGATTACCTTGACGAGAAGTGTGGGGAGATAGATTCGCTCATTGGGCTGCAAGAGCAGATGATTGAGAAACTGAAAGCCTATAAGCAGAGCGTCATTACCGAGACCGTCACAAAAGGTCTTAATCCCAATGCCAGACTTGTTCCCTCTGGCATCGACTGGATTGGAGACGTGCCAGAAGGTTGGGCAATAGTCCCGTTGCGCTATTTGGGTAGGACTCAAAATGGAATAAGCAAAAGTGGGGAATATTTTGGTGAAGGAGACCCGTTTGTCAGCTATTCGGATGTCTATAAAAACTATAGTTTACCCTCTAAGGTTACTGGATTGGTAAAATCTACAAAGCAAGATCAGCTTTTATTCTCTGTCGAGGAAGGAGATGTGTTTTTTACGCGTACATCTGAAACGATAGACGAGATAGGATTCAGTTGCGTATGCTTAAACACTATTGAAAAAGCCGTATTTGCAGGATTTTTGATAAGATTTAGGCCATACAAAAATATATTGAATAAGAACTTCTCTAAATATTATTTTAGGAGCAGTGTTCATAGAGCCTATTTCGTAAAAGAGATGAATATAGTAACCAGAGCATCACTTAGCCAAGAATTACTCAAGTCTATGCCCGTTTTACTTCCTCCTTTTGACGAGCAGCAAGCTATCGCCTCCTACCTCGACGGCAAATGCTCTGAGATTGACAACCTGATTGCGGTGAAGCAGCAGAAGATAGAGAAGCTGAAGGAATACAAGAAGAGCGTCATCTATGAAGCGGTGACAGGTAAGACCGATTTGCGGGAATAATTCCCAAACTGGGAAAAAAAAGAAAGAAGAAACGTTATAAAGAATATGGCACTACCAATTAATATAGAAGATCTGCTTAATAAGCGGAAAGTAGAAGGAAACCGGATAGAATTCAAAAAGGGATGGAACCCTGCTGAAATCTATCATAGTATCTGTGCATTCGCTAACGACTTCGACAACCTCGGAGGCGGTTATATTCTCGTGGGTGTGGAAGAGAATGAATACGGCATCGCCAAAAGACCTGTAACGGGTATCAACATTGAGGCTGTGGACGGAATTCTAAAGAAGATGGTGGGGTTCAACAACATGTTTGACCCGTACTATCTGCCACGAACCTCGGTGGAAGAGGTTGATGGGCAGCAAGTGCTGGTGATTTGGGCACCATCGGGTGTAAACCGCCCCTATGCTATCCCGATGGACGTGACGGCGACGCTGAAAAAGATGAAGTATTACATCCGAAGCGGATCGAGCAGCATCGTTGCCAAAGGCGAAGTACTGGACGAACTGAGAGACATGGCCAACCGTGTGCCATTCGACGAACGCCCGAATCCGGAAATCACCCTGAAAGACATCTCGATGGTACTGCTGCGCGACTATCTGGCCACCATTGGCAGCAAGTTGGAGGCATCACTCTTCACGCAACCATTGGCAGATACGTTGGAGCAGATGGAACTGTTGACAGGCCCGACAGAGAATCGCATGATAAAGAACGTGGCGGGTATGATGTTCTGTGAACGTCCAGAAAAGTTCTTCCCTTATACGCAGATAGACATTGTGGTATTTCCTGAAGGGAAAGTGAAGAACCCGCATAACTTCACAGAAAGGATGTTTAAAGGAAGTGTGCCGCAGATTATCAAGCAGACGATGGACTATCTGGAAACGAACATCCTATACGAAACGGTGCAGAAAGTGTCTGGCCAGCAGGAAGCCAACCGCTTCTGGAACTATCCATACGATGCTATAGAAGAAGCTGTCGTCAACTCGATGTATCATAGAGACTATCAGCAACATGAGCCTGTGGAGATTACCATAGAGCCTGACGGCATCACCATTCTCAACTGTCCTGGCCCAGACCGCAGTATCCCTATGTCAGCTATCGAGAAGGGCGATAGTTTGAAGAGCCGTCGATATCGGAACCGTCGGTTGGGCGACTTCTTGAAAGAGTTGGACCTGACGGAAGGCCGCTCAACAGGAGTACCCACCATTCAGGAGAAACTGGCTGCAAATGGTTCTCCCCGTGCCACTTTCGAGACGACAGAAGACCGCCTGACGTTCCTTATCCACATCCCTGTGCATGTAGGCTGTGACAATAAGCCTGTATCTGGAGCTGATGTAGAGAATAATCCAGTTACTACGGAAACAACTACGGTAAGTACTACGGAGAAAACTACGGAAACAGGTAAAAAAACTACGGAGAAAACTACGGAGAAAAACAATAAAACTACGGAGAAAACTACGGAGAAAATTGTTAGACTGATGAAGGAAAACCCTCAAATCACCAATAAGGAACTTGCTGATGCGTGCGGTATAACAGAAGATGGTGTCTATTGGAACACCAAGAAACTAAGAAAGAATAACATCATCCGACGTGTCGGAGGTGATAAAGGTGGACATTGGGAGGT
>LPNH01000089.1 GCA_001543385.1 Candidatus Hemicellulosilyticus sp. P3 | reverse complement strand
AATCCGCCGCGTGGTACCTTTTTTATCGGCCTCCATTCTCGCGCAGCGGGAACCTCTTTACCCAACACTTGCACCCCTTGGAGTCATTGCGGACGGTTGGTGAGCCCGTCGAACCATGATCCGCAATCTCATACGCTATAAGGATACCCTCCCGCTCATGAGATTGCGGGTCTCCGCCCGCAATGACGGCTAAAGGAGCAATTTATTCCTTTGGCACAGGTTCCCGCCTAACGGCGGGAATGGAGTTAGGTATAAAGTTGCCAGCGGCGGCGGTCAACGCTTACGACCCGTAAACACTTCAATCCGCCGCGTGGTACCTTTTTTATCGGCCTCCATTCTCGCGCAGCGGGAACCTCTTTACCCAACACTTGCACCCCTTGGAGTCATTGCGGACTTGATCCGCAATCTTATACGCTATAAGGATACCCTCCCGCTCATGAGATTGCGGGTCTCCGCCCGCAATGAGGGTTAAAGAGGCGGTTTGTCCCTTTGGCCAAAAAAAACGGCTGACCAACGGTCAGCCGTTTTTGATCAATAAAGGGTAAAACCCTTAACGAATCACATTCACGCGCTTGACGCCAATGCCATTCACTGTGTATATGCGGATCATATACACACCCACACCAAATTGGCTCATGTCGAGCGTCTCAGTGTCGTCGTTCACCTCGGCGTCATACACCACCTGACCGAGTTCGTTCACCACGGTGAGGCGCTGCATGCCCTCAGCCTCGATGGTGACGTTGCCGTCAGTCGGGTTGGGATAGACGCTGGCATTCACGCCATATTCGTTCACGTCGGTCGAGTTCTTCACGTTGATGCTCAAGGTACCGACGCCGTCGTTGCATGGCGAGACAGGCGTGGCCGTCAGCACCGCGGTGCCTCTGTAGTTGCTGCTCCAGGTGACCACCACCGACTTGCCGTCGTTGGCAGGCACCAGCGTGCCGGCCTCTTCGGGCTCGATGCCGAAGCCTACCATCACATCGTTGGCGATGGTGTAGGTCGAGGTGGGCGTCAGACGCACATCCAGCTCGGCGTCGCCGTTGATTACGGGCTGGGCGGCGTGTTCGTATACGTTGATGACGAGCGTGATGTCGAGGTCGGCTTCACAGTTGCCGCCGCAGTCGGGATTGGCCATGACCACCTTCGTCAGATGGATCTCGGTGCTCTCGGTGGGCGATAAGGTCAATGTGTAAGTTTCACCAGTGAATTCAAACGGCTCGATGCCTTCACCGCTGACGGTGTAGCTATAAGGCTCGGGGTTGTTGGGTATGCCGCCAGTGGCGTTGAGCACGATGTCGACACTCTCGCCTTGGCAGATGTCATATTGGGTCTCCTCAGCGGTCATCGTTGGGGCTTCCATGATGTAGAAGCTGAATGAATTGTCGAGGTCGGTCTCGCAAAGGCCGTTGCTGATATGCTGGATTTCCATGACGTGGTAGCCAGGCTCGAGTGAGGCCGTGGGCAGCAAGAACGGCTCGCCTTCCACAACCGTGTAGTTTTCGCCGTTGATCGTCAGTGTCATCTGTCCGTCAACGAAGCCGGAGAACTCGACAGGGGCGGGGAAGTCGATGTCTTGTCCTGGGCAATAGGCGAAGACGCAGGGCGGGATGAGACCCATGTCGAAGCTGGGCATCGGGTTCATCTCAAAGGGATAGTCGTAGGTGAAGGAACCACAGCCAGGCGAAACGGCAAAGGCGGTCAGGTGGACGCCGTTAGTCATGTCGTTGATGCCAGGCGTGTAGTTGGTCTCCAAAGCAGAGGCGTCTTCGAAGGTGCCATCGCCGTCGGTCAGCCATTGGAAGTTGATGTATTCGCCCGTGATCCTCACGGCAACAGGCTGAGGCGCATCAGTGGCGCAGTATTGCACATCGGTCAGCGCGTTTTCAATCTCCGTTCTGTCCACGATAAACACCTTTGTCTCGTCGGTGATGGTCTGGCCCTCGCCGTTGATGGTGATGGTCAGCGTGACTTCGCGATTGGCCAGGTCTTGCTCGCCAGGGGTGTACATCGGCATGGCGATGCTAGCATCGTCGAAGGTGCCGTCACCCGAGGTGGTCCAAGTCAGGTTGTCGTAGTGGATGGCGTAGCCCACGATCTGGGCGTCGTTGCCTTCGCAGACGGTCACGTCGTAGCCAGCGGTGCCAGCCATGACGCGCTCGGCGGGCAGCCCGATGTAGTCAATCCAGCCGCAGTCGCTACCGCTATTCACGCTGCCGTCTTTGGTATAGGCCCATTTATAGGTGTGTCTTCCGGCAGTGACGGGGTAGGCGGCCTTCGTCCAGCCGACGTTGCCCGACCATGTGCCCATCTCTTGGTTGTCGATATAGAAGCGCAGTTTGTCGTAACCACTCTCTGACGATACCTTGTAATAGAAGGAAATGCTGTCGTTCGAGCCTGCCTCGTGGCTCAAGATGAGGTTGGACGTGACGTTGCTGATGCCTGAGCCACCACTCTTCACACAGTAGTTGCCTTCGTACGGGTCGTCACTGACAAAGGTCCAGGGACGACCGGCGTCGTTGGTCCATTCTTCGCCAAACTCATTGAGTTCGAAGTCTTCGACGACAAGGCCGACTTTAGCGACATAGTCTTTCACGGCGTTGTATTGTCCCGAGGTCACGTTGACGGCAATGGGGCAGGTGTAGCCGATGGGCGCGTTCTCGTCGATGCTGATGTTGTAAACCGCAGTCTGGGTAGCACCCGCATTGACATTGTCGAAGAAGACGGTGCCTTCTTCCACGATGATGTAGGGCGAAAGCATCTGCAGTTCAGCCATGGTGGTGGCAGCATCGGCGTGGCCCTTGTTCTCGATCGGGAAGCTGAGTCTGGCGGTCTCGCCGGCATCGAGGCGACCGTTGCCATTGCCGTTCACCTCGGTGATGCTCATGCTGCCGAGGTTGAAGACAGGGGCGTAGGCTTTCATGGCGATGTTGCTGACGTAGACGTCGTCACCATTGGTCACCGTGATGGTGAAGCGGTTGCTCGTGTTGTCGGGCACGTTGTTGGCCACGGTGAACGAGAAGGCGTTGGCGACGGTCTGCGTGG
>LPNH01000088.1 GCA_001543385.1 Candidatus Hemicellulosilyticus sp. P3 | reverse complement strand
AGACCAAAACAATAGCCTGGCTCGCTCATCGCTTGGCCTCGTTGCATGATTTGGAAGACAAACAAATCTTCGACAACATCGTCATCGTAACTGACCGTGTTGTTGTCGACCGCCAGCTGCAAGACGCAGTTCGTCAAATTGACCACAAGTCGGGCCTCATCAAGGTCATGGACGATAGCTGCTCTGCCGATGACCTCCGCAAAGCTCTGGAAGGCAATACCAAGATTATTGCCACCACCATTCAGAAATTCCTTTATATCGTCAACACGATAAAGAAGATCAACAACAAAAACTTTGCTGTCATCATCGATGAGGCTCATTCATCCACGGCTGGAAAGGACATGAGCGCAGTGACGCAAACCTTGGGTAAAGGCCGTGAGAAAGATGAAGATGATGAGAGAGACACGCAGGATGTGTTGGTGGACGAAATCCGCGCCAACGGCAAGCAGCCCAATGTCTCAATGTTTGCTTTCACGGCAACGCCTAAGCCTACCACGCTGGCATTGTTTGGCCGCCCAGGGAAGAGCGGAAAGAACGAGGCCTTCGACCTCTATTCCATGAAGCAGGCTATCGAGGAGGAGTTTATCCTTGATGTGCTGGTCAACTATATGGAATACAAAACCTACTACGACATTAACAAGGTCATTGAAGACGACCCAATGTATAAGTCGGGCAAGGCCAAAAAGAAGATTGCCTATTTGGTTGACCTCACCGACGAGAACATTGAGAAACGCACTGAGATTATTATAGAGCATTTCCGCTCAGTAGTAATGCAAGAGCTTGGCGGCACGGCAAAGGCAATGGTCGTTACCGCTTCACGTGCAGCAGCGGTCAAATACAAGATGGCCTTCGAGAAATACATCCGCGACAACGAATACACCGACCTGTCTTGTTTCGTGGCATTCTCAGGCAAGGTCAAGCTCGATGAGCACAAGGGAAAAGAGTATACGGAGATGGGCATCAATGGCTTCTCCGAGAAGCAGCTGCCCGAAGTCTTCGACAAGGATGAGAATAGAATCCTCATCGTGGCCAACAAATATCAAACCGGCTTCGACCAGCCTCGCCTTTGCGCGATGTATGTGCTGAAGAAGCTGAAGAAGATTGCAGCCGTGCAAACGCTGTCACGTCTCAATCGTATTTGCCCGCCCTACAAAAAGAAAACCTTCGTGCTCGATTTCTGTAACACCTACGAGGACATCAAGAAATCGTTTGCACCTTACTACACGGCCACCATTCTTGACAACAACATCACCCCAAGCGACATCTATAAGATAGAAACCAAGCTGGATAGTTTTGGTGTGCTTGATAGTTACGACATCGACAACTTCGCAGAGCTTATCACGATAGCCAAGCCCACCGAGAAACAGAAGATACAGATGACTGGCTATCTGCAAAAGGCCGAGCGCAAGGCAAATAATTTGCCATTGGATAGCTATAAGGAGTTTATCGCCGTCCTCAAACGTTTCGTCCGCTTCTATGAGTTCATCATCCAAGCCAGCCATTTCGAGGACATAGAGCTTCACAAGAAATACAAGTTCTGCTCCAACCTGCAGTCCTGGTTCAAGAAAGACCAGTCGGGCGAAGGCTTCTCCCTGAAGGACCAGATTGTAGCCAACAACTTCCTCAACAAGTTGCAGGGCGAGTACCAAAAGCCCGACCTCGTGGCCGACCCATACGTGAAGCTTCCTGAAGCCGAGACGCAGTTGTCAGAAGATGAGGAGAAGAAGCTGTCTGAAATCATCGAGGAAATCAACAACCGCACCGGCAACACCTTCGACAAAGATGTTGCTGCCAAGGCTATGCTTCAGATTAAGGAAATCATGTTGAAGTCCGAAAAGCTTCAGCAATCCGCTCTTGTCAATTCCGAAGACGAGTTCCGCTTCTCATACTTCGACGACATCGACGATGCCTTAGTGCAGGGTCTGGAGCAAAACCAAGACTTTTTCTCCATGCTGCTCTCCAACCCCGAAATCAAGAAGCAAGTGCTTGGCATCTTTGTCACCGAAGTTTACAAAACCCTAAAACACAAAGGCGAAACGCCAGCTTACGATACAACCCCGATGCAATCATACATAGCCGGTGAAGAAACGCACACTCCAATGGCCGCCGAAGATAACCCGCTCTTGTAACAACAATTGAAAGAATAATAAAACTCTAATGATATGGATTACGGTATTGTTTATCTCCTTACAAACCCTGTAATGCCTGGCCTGGTCAAAATAGGAATGACCGCTCAGGAAGACATTGATAAGCGAATGAAAGAGCTTTACACAACGGGCGTTCCTGTGCCTTTCGAGTGTCAGTTTGCGTGCAAGGTCAAGAAAGCCGACTGTGCCAAAATTGAGAAAGCCTTACACACTGCTTTTGCGCCTCAACGCGTTAATGCCAACCGTGAATTTTTCAAAATCCAAGTTGAGCAAGCCAAGGCTATTTTGGAGCTATTCCATCATCAAGATGTAACCGAGGAAGTAACAGATGAAATCCAGAACGACCTTACTGAGGATGATAAAAATGCCACTAAGAAAGCCAAAGTCCATCGTCCAGCACTCAACTTTATGGCTATGGGCATGGCCAAAGGCGATGTGTTGCTTTGGAAAGACGACCCGAGCATTTCTGTTTCAGTATTCACAGATAGAACGGTCCTCTTTGAAGGCAAGGAAATGGCCATTAGTGCTGTAACTCGTGACCTGAAAGGCTCGAAGTACTATGTAGCACCTGGCTCGTTTTGGCTTTACAACGATCACCTTCTTTCAGAAGTCTATGACGAAACCTATCCAATAGAGGAAGAATAAACCGGTGTTTTGAAGCTCTCAACAATGGCCTCAGCAACCCCCATACTCATCATTTTTGGCTGCGCTATCGTCGTCGCTGTGGCAATAGCCATCTACAGCTTTGTTTCCAAAGGGAAATACAAGCAGAAGGTCGATGCCGTCGCAGCCAAAACAAAGCAGCTGGCCGCTGCCTTGGATGAGCTGTTCAAGCCAGTGAAGAGAACCACGCAGGAAGATGTCGACCACTTCCTTGCTGATAACCAAGAGGCTATC
>LPNH01000087.1 GCA_001543385.1 Candidatus Hemicellulosilyticus sp. P3 | reverse complement strand
ACAGAACAAACCGACGGATTACCACGAGCGTATAATTGACCTTGTGAAGAAGAACGCCTACCTAATCGGCAACCGCAGATTGGCAGCATAATAATAACAATCAAAACATAGCAAAAATGAACATTGACGAACAACTGACAGGCATGGGGGTGACTATCATCCCCTATGCCAAGCAAAAGAAGGACATCCAAGAAGGCGAGATTGTGGAAATCCACGCGGAGCCAGGCAATGGCGACAGCCGCTATTGGGGAGGGAACGAACCCGAAGACAGCCTTATTATCATGGCAGGAAGACGTAAGATGCACGTTGACTTCCTCTCCACCGAATACGAGGACAAGATAAGGCTTATACAAGGGCTTGCCATTCTTGTAAGAGACAGAGAGACAAATGAGACATTCTACCTAATCAACACCGCATTATTATGAACATAGAGATTGAAAGTCAGGTAATCCTTTGGGAGTTTGACACCTCGGACTTATTCGTGTACCTGCTGAACCTCATCAATCTTTGCAACAGCAGGCAGGAACTGGTAAGGGTACTGAAATACCATTCACGCAGAGCCGAATTTGAGCGCAACTTCATTTGGGGTTTCGGTGCCCGTCACTTTTGGCTGAAACAGCGCAACCCGTCCAACGGGAAGCCCGTGGAAGAAAGACTTTTATTAGTAATCCTAAACGAAAAGGAATTATGAAATTCGCAGGAACATATCAGATACCGACATACGCCGTGCCGATGTTGGAGAACGGAGACATCACGGGACTGACCGATTTAGATGTGGAATTGATTAACGGCTTCATTGCAGCCAACTTCCCAAAGGGATATATGGCAGACTGGATAGGAAAGAACGACCCCTATTTTTGCAGTTGTCCCGAATTTGGAATGGCAACAGAGGTCATAGAAGCAGATTTTTATCACGCATAATTATAAACCACGGTGGGAGTGCATAGCCATTCCCACCACTAAACACAAGAAAGACAATGGCAAGAATAAAGGCAATCAACAGGACGCTGACAGCCAAGACAAGGCAACTGCAATTCGTTTGGAGGCATAAGATAATGGATGCAAGCGGACAGACTACGGACGGAAAATCTGTTGAAGTGATTGATGCAGGACTATACAACCGCAGAGGCAAAGACCCCGACTTCTTCAACGCCAAGTTGAAGTTGAACGGCATCCTATGGGTGGGCAATGTGTCAGTGATGGAAAACGCATCCGACTGGTATCTGTACGGCATGGACAAGGACAAGTCGTATAACAATGTAGTCCTTGCAGTGGTGGGCAATGCCGATACGGACATCACCAACAGCAAAGGCGATTATATCAGCGTTATGCCGATAGAAGTGCCGCAGAATGTGGCTAAGCGATACTTGATACTTGCATCCGACCAAGGACAGGCAGTATGCCATCAGAACGTAAAGGAGAACTGCACACGTCTGACTCTCCGCTCATGGCTCAGTGCCATTCAGACGGAGCGTTTGGAATGGCAGACTAATGAGATTAGGCGCAGGGCAAAAGAATTTGGCAGTTGGGATGCAGTCTATTTCGTAACCATTGCCCGAACCTTTGGAATGGGCGTTAATGGTGACTTGATGGAGAGATGGGCGAAGTCGATACCAATGTCGGTAATAGAGCAACGAGCCGACGACCTCTTTCAGTTGGAAGCCCTCTTTCTCGGACAGGCAGGGCTTTTGGAACTTGAAACCATCCCCGAGCAGTTCCAACATGATGCACTGAACGAGCGCTATTTCGCCAAACTCCGCAACGAATATCTTTACCTTGCCCACACGTATTCACTTCTTCCGCTTGACGGCAAGCAATGGAAGCCGATGGGGAAAGGCAGCAACCGCAATCCTCACTCTGCTTTCTCTTTCCTTGCCAACATGTACTATCAGCGCAAGACCTCACTGCAGTCCATGCTTGCATGTGAGACCGCCAAGGAGGTGACGAACCTGCTGAATGTGTCGGCAACACCCTATTGGCAGACCCACAGCCATTTCGGAGTAATGAGCAAGACCTGTGCCAAGCATTTAAGCACCGAACGGCTGAATCTGATACTGATTAACGCAGTCGTGCCGATGCTCTTTGCATACGGTCGTGAAAAGTCGAAAGAAGTCTATTGTGACAGAGCCTTCGACTTCATAGAGCAGTGCAAGGCAGAGACCAACGCCATCACCAAGCATTGGGAGCAGTACGGCATCAAGACCGAGACAGCAGGAGACTCACAGGCATTAATCCAGTTGCAGCGTGAGTATTGTGACAAGCGCAAGTGCCTCCGCTGCCGTTTCGGGTACGAGTATCTGAGAGGCAGGACGAAGATAGAGGGCTATAGGAATATGGTGATAGAACCCGACCTATTCGCAGAATTGTATTAGCCAAGAATGTGGCGGACGGAAATTCCCGCCCGCTACTTTCATTTCATGAGCGGATGTCGGGGAAATAAAAGTAGCAAAGCAAACCGCCAGTATAACAACTACAAGAAACAGAACCAGGCAGGGAACCCAATCCCTGCCTGATAGTTTTTCAAGGTATAAAGAACAGGTTATATTCCACCTGTCTTCGGAACTTGATGGATGGCACTTGCCGCCCCTTCCATCTACAGAATGAGACGTAATCCGCGTAGATGTTCCTGTCACCCCGCTCTATCTTGCGCAGCAGTCGGCTCTTCGGACGTTTTGAATTGCCGAGAATGGCATACGGCCCGACATTGTAGGCCAGCACCGAGAGCAGCAGCGCATCCTTGCCGTAGCCACGGAACAGGTAGAGGTTTCTCATCAGGTCGAGACGTAGCAGCAAGTCACCCTGTTTTTTGGTCATCGTCCGTGCCGAGTAACGTTCACCCTTCTGAATCTGGTGCCCATAGCCGACATACGGATAGTTCTTCGTGGTGTGCCACCCCTCGAAGTGCTTGATACAGGCGACGGCCATTTCAAACTGCCTCTCTGTGTAGGGCAGATTCCTTGGCGTCGCCCTTGCATAGCCAACTGAGCAGAGGCAGAGCAGGGCCAGCAGCCTAATCCTCATTCTCATCCTTCTTGTTCTCGTTGTTGAAGTT
>LPNH01000086.1:451-3510 GCA_001543385.1 Candidatus Hemicellulosilyticus sp. P3 | reverse complement strand
CAGTCGCCACCACAGCAGAAAACGGAGAAGACGGCTCGTATTATCTCGCTGTACTGATAGCCTATCAGCCTACTGCGAAGTCCTAGGTGAGAGTCGATTACAGAGGACAAAATAGAGTCGAATTTGTCCAAAACGAAAAATATTCCACCAAAAGCGGTGATTTTCTCAGATTTTTGTTGTACCTTTGCCATTGATAATTTTTGCTTGTCTTGATTTGCAGCACTAAGGTAAGTGAAAAATCTGACATAGCAAAATCCTGAGCCGCTCGGCTTTGCCGCTTCGCGCGTCGAAGAACTTTTTGTTGCTCAGGTACTTATAAAGAAAGTTAAATTAAAGTGCTGCGGAATTTAGGTGAAACAAATTAAGTGATGGACTACGGACAGATTATAGATAAGGTGTACACAGCCTGCCTGCCCTTCGCCAATGAAGGGAGGCAGGCTGACTATATTCCCGTGCTGGCAGAAGTAGATGCCAATCAGTTTGGCCTGTGCCTGCTGACGCTCGACGGGAATGTCTACGAGCAAGGCAACACGCGCACCCGCTTCTCGCTGCAGAGCATCAGCAAGGTGTTTGCCCTAGCCATGTGCCTCAGCCAGGAGGCTGACCGCCTGTGGCAGCGCATGGGTAAGGAGCCTTCCGGTAATGCGTTCAATTCGCTGGTACAGCTGGAATATGAACACGGCATTCCCCGCAATCCGTTCATCAACGCCGGTGCTATCGTCATGGCCGACGTGCTGCTCTCTACGCTGAGCCGCCCCGAGGAACAGTTTCTGACCTTTGTCAGGAGCCTCAGTGGCAGCAGCACCGTGGGGTTCAACCGCCGTGTGGCACAGAGTGAACAAAGTTGCGGCTACCTGAACGCAGCCATTGCCAACCTGCTGAAATACCACGGCAACATTCGGGGTGACATTACCCGTGTACTAGAATTCTACTTCCTGATGTGCTCCGTAGAGATGTCGTGCCACGAGTTGGCCCACGCCTTCCTGCCCTTTGCCAACCATCGGCAACCATTCAACTATGGCGGCGTGTCGCTCACCTCGTCGCAGGTGAAACGCATAAATGCCATCATGCAGACCTGCGGATTCTATGACGAAGCCGGAGAATTCTCTTATCGCGTAGGCTTGCCGGGCAAGAGCGGCGTGGGAGGCGGCATAGCGGCCATCCATCCGCTGCACTATGCCGTAGCCACCTGGAGCCCCCGGCTTAACATAAAGGGTAACTCCGTCATGGGCATGAAGGCACTGGAACTGCTGACCTCTGAGACCGAAGAGTCTATCTTTTAATTCAGCCGCCCGCAATCATAAGTAACATCTGCACGAGAATAACTCTGGCGAACATGCCCAAAGGATAGACCGTGGCATAACTGACGGAAGGACTGTCGCCCTCAATGGTGTCGTTGACATATGCCAAAGCCATCGGATTGGCCATACTTCCGCTAAGGATGCCGCAGATGGTGCCGTAGTCGAACTTGTGGCTCCGCAGGGCAGCCATGCCCACCAATAGCACAGGCACAACAGTGAGTGCAAAGCCTATGCAAATCCAGAGGATACCTTCTGGTCTTATGACCGTCTCGAAAAACTGTGCGCCACTATCCAGACCAAGAGAGGCCAGATAGAGCGAGAGCCCCAACTTACGGAGCATCAGCGAGGCACTGCGGGTAGTGTAGGTGATGAGGTGAAACCGCGGCCCAAAAGCTCCCACGATGATACCTACCACGATGGGGCCTCCTGCGATGCCCAGCCTGACCGGAATGCTCATGCCAGGCAACTGGAGCGGGAGACTGCCCAGAGCAAGTCCGAGGATGATGCCAATGAAAATAGCGGCCAGGTTGGGCTCGTTTAGGCTCTGAACGCTGTTGCCGAAGAAAGCCTCAACGGCATCGACGGACTTGGGGTCACCCACGATGTGAAGACGGTCACCATACTGCAACCGCAGGTCTGGCGTGGCCAGCAACTTGATGTCACCACGTGTGATACGGCTAATGTTGACACGGTAAGTGTGGCGTATCTTCAGACTGCCAAGTCGCCTGCCGTTGAGTATCGGTTTGGTGAGCACTACCACGCGGCTCTCCATCTTGTTATCGAGTGCATTCCAGTCCACCTTCTCGCTGTTCCAGTCTTCCGGCTCTTCCACATGCAGGCCTATTAGGATTTCGAGCATTGAGGCATCTTCCTTTTTGGTGACTACCATTAGGCGGTCGTCCAACTGTAGTTGGGTTGTCGACTTGGGCACGATGACTTCGTCACCGCGCCAGATACGCGAGATGATAAACCGCAAGTGAGTCATCGTCGCAATCTCTTCCAGACTCTTGCCAACGATGGCGGGATTAACCACGTTGAACCGGGCAATGTAGGTCTCGTTCTCTTCACTGATACTTCTGGGCATCAGGTCGGCAGGGCGTACGAAAAATTTGCGCATAAACAGGATGGCGAGGATGACACCTACCACACCCAACGGATAGGTGACGGCACAACCGAGGGCCGTCCCACTGTGGGGGATGCCCAGCTGTGACAGTGTCTGCTGGGCAGCACCCAGTGCAGGTGTATTGGTGGTAGCTCCACAGAGCAGTCCCGCCATGTCAGGCATACTGATGCCTGTAAGCGGACAGAGACAGACTGCCATCGCCGTGCCGATGAGAATGACGGCCAGCCCCCACAGGTTGAGTGTAACACCCTCGTGGGCCAGCGAACCGAAGAAACCGGGACCCACGCTCAGGCCGAGACAATAGACAAACAGAATCAAACCGAAACTTTGGGCATAGTCAAGCATCCTGGAATCTACTTCAAAACCGAAATGACCTGCTAGGATACCAACAAAAAATACGAATGCCACGCCAAGGCTTATACCCATGACCCGAATCTTGCCCAAGGCAAGCCCCAAGGCACAAATCAGCGACAGTACCACTACGGTCTGCATAGCCGATGGATTAAAAAGCAGATTGTTTATCCACTCCATGTCTCACACGATTTGGCTACAAAGGTAGTCATTTTATGTCGAATGACCGAGTGCTTTTTGTTTTTTAACCTCCTTTTACATCAGCTTGTGACTCTATAACTATT
>LPNH01000086.1:0-428 GCA_001543385.1 Candidatus Hemicellulosilyticus sp. P3 | reverse complement strand
CATTTTGTAATACCTAAAATCCGCAGATAATTTTTCGATTGTCTGATTTAGTCCTTGCTTATGATGATTCTGTCTGACTCTGGGCTTAGAAACGCTTGACATGACTTGTATGCAGACACCTTCCCCTTACCCTAAGGTCGAGAGGCTTTGACCTAAGCATCAATGAAGAGTGTTAATCTATCCGTGCTCCCAAATTATGTTGTATGGCTTATTGGAGTAGATGTTGAGTTTGTACTGCCTTGCCGTTCTGATCCACTTGGCAGGCACGGCGATGAATATGAACAGGGAACTCTTGACCCTGTCCGTGGCCTTGATTCCAAAGAGGACGGCCATGAGCGGCAATGCCACGATGTATCGGTAGAAATTTGCTGCCATGGCGGTGATAAGCAGGAATACGGTGTTCTGGTTCATGAATGACTTCGGCAGGT
>LPNH01000085.1 GCA_001543385.1 Candidatus Hemicellulosilyticus sp. P3 | reverse complement strand
CGTTTTCGATAAGCCAAATGACCAGAGTCAAGCTTGCTTGAACTTTGGCATGGCGAGAAAACGACTAATGAAATTGAACCATAACCCATAAAACAAAATGATTATGAAAAACAAAATCCTGACCCTGTTCCTGACGGCGACGCTGGCCGCTGCAGCGCTCCTGCTCGCCTGCGGGAAAGAAAAAGAGAATCTGGACACAGCGGAAGGCACCGTTGTGTCCATACTTGGATCGTGTCTTGGAAATGAGATGATTATTTCGATACGGTCCGGTGCAAATATAGGCGCAAACGAAAGTGCAGATGGAGAAAAACACTTCATCGTCAACGACGACACATTGTTTCAGTACAAAAATGTCATTGCTGTTCCGCTGCAATTCGACGAATATGGAAACAGCCGTTACAACACGAATGGGGAGCTAATTAAAAAAGGAGATGTCATTGGGTTCTCCTTTAGGGACTGTCAGGCCGGCGATTCCTCATACTTCCATGTCCAGGACCCGTGTGTCGCATTGTGGGGAGCGCCATCCAACATACAGAAATACATAATAACAGACATTCAATACATAAATAACTGTTGCGGTGTTAGACGAAGGGGTTGACAACAACCATGAAGACCTATCAGGTCGGGTTTTGCCTGGATATACGATTGGAAACAGCTCCGGGCAGGGTGCTCCTCAAAACTATGGTACAAATAATTATAATTTATGGGGCATAAAACAGCCGAAAAATCGAAGAACTGTAACAAGAAAAACAAGCCACCGCCCTGACCCGCACCAGCCCGCCGGCCTTGAAGAAAAAGCGTGAAGAAAAGCGGTGGCGGAAGGCGTGAAAAAGCCCGCATTGTCTGAGCGGGAATCCCGCCCCAAAGCCCCAACCCCGGCCCGCCGCCCCAGGACAAAGAGGGAACGCCTAAATTCCCGGCCGCCGAGCGAGTTTTGCGGGCTTTAGCCTTCCGCCGTCGCTTTTTAGCTTTTTCTTCACAGCCTTGATTTTTTCTTTTGTATCAAGACAAAAGAAAATGAAGTGTGGTGTGCAGGAGGAGAAACCAATCCACCAAAAGAAAAGAATCCCTTGTATCAAGACAAAAGAAAATGAAGAGTGGTGTACAGGAGGTGAAAAAAATGTAATTATCATTTTGTCGATTTGATATTTTATGTAATTTTGCAGTTGAATTGCATGATTACATAAGATTTTTTTTATTACTATGATAAGCAGAAAATTAGAAGTTCTAATAAATGATAATCTTCACTATTTTCCAGTAGTGACAATTACCGGGCCGCGTCAGTCTGGCAAAACCACACTCATTCGCAGCATGTTTTCTCATCTGCCATATTATTCGTTGGAAAATCCTGACACAAGAGCGTTGGCAATTAGTGACCCGATGGCATTCCTTTCGCAGCACAACGATGGGATGATTCTCGATGAGGTGCAGAATGTACCCGAGTTGTTGTCATACTTGCAAGGCATTGTCGACGAACACCGTGACCGTAGATACATTCTCTCCGGAAGTTCCCAATTCAAACTACAGAACAGCATCACTCAATCACTTGCAGGACGTACAGCGGTTCTTGAGCTATTCCCTCTTTCGATAAATGAGATAGCAGACCTCGCCGACACCGATAATATCGACAGACTAATTCTACAAGGCTTCTATCCAGCTATTTATGCCGGCAACAATATTCCACGACTATTCTACCCTGCCTATATGCGCACCTATCTGGAACGGGATGTGCGGCAGCTGCTTCAGGTCAAAGATCTTTATCAGTTTCAGACGTTCCTGCGCCTCTGTGCCGGACGCATCGGGAGTCCGTTCAATGCCAGTGAACTTTCCAATGAGGTTGGCATCAGCGTCAACACTGTCCGCTCGTGGCTGTCCATATTACAAGCCTCCTACATAGTCTTTATGCTTCACCCGTATTTCGATAATTCGCGAAAACGGCTTACCAAAATCCCCAAACTCTATTTCTATGACACTGGTTTGGTCTGTTATCTGTTGGGCATCGAGAACGAAAAACAACTGAATTCCGACAGGATGCGTGGACACCTGTTCGAGAACATGGTGATATCTGACATGGTGAAACATCGTGCCCATGCGGGCCAAAGCACAAATATGATGTTCTACCGCGACAGCAACGGCAATGAAATCGACTTGATTGTTCCTGACGGGCAATCATGGAAAGGTTACGAGATAAAATCGTCGGCGACCTACAACAGTTCCTTTGAGAAAGGATTTCACCGCCTTACCGACCAGTTGGACGCCCGTCTCACCCACCGTGCCGTAATCTATTGTGGCACACAGGAGCGACGCGACGCACATATTGAAGTGTTCAATTATGCCTCGTTGCTATCCGTCTGACAGAAAAAAGTTTGCAAAAAAACGGTTATTTATAATGTTCTGCATTAGATGACAGGCGGGGTGGGTAATTTCATCAGACGTTTTCGATAAGTCGAATACGGACGAGCTTGCTCGTATGATGAGACGATAAAACGTCTAATTGGAGGGAAAAACAATCCACTGCGCCCATAACTGCGCCAGCCCCCGGCATTGACCCCCAATCGATCATACGGATTTGAGCCAAAGCGGTATTAAATCCGTCGCCGCTTTTCAGCTTTTTCTTCACAGCCTTGATTTTTTTCTTTTGCTTCCGTTTTCTTTTGTATCAAGACAAAAGAAAATGAAGAGTGGTGTGCACGCTGAAAAAAAACAAAGCGGAAAACCGCCAGAACCCCCTAAGAGACAGGGATCAGAAATCGATCTGAAAAAAAATTATCCCTCCGATGTCAGTTTTGCGATTTTTTTGCAACTAATTAAATAGAGGTCTCTTTTTTTTCATTCCTGAACCTGCACTTAACTGATGGTTCGACGCATCCCGAAAAACTGATACGAGAGCGCCCCCGTCACCGCAATCACCTGCTGATTCAATTTTCCGACCCATGACAACAGCCACCCTTAACCGGAACAAAGCGCCCCCGCAGAAAACGTCTGATGAAATTAAACGTTTTCGATAAGCCAAATGACCAGAGTCAAGCTTGCTTGAACTTTGGCATGGCGAGAAAACGACTAATGAAATTAAACCATAACCCATAAAACAAAATAAATATGAAAAACAAAATCCTGACCCTGTTCCTGACGGCGACGCTGGCCGCTGCAGCGCTCCTGCTCGCCTGCGGGAAAGAAAAAGAAAGCCCTCAAAGCCCGTCGCCACAGGACGACCCATCCTTACGCAGGGAGAAATGGCAACTGCAACATTTTGTAGACAACATAACCGGACACGTCGACATTCCGCACAACGAAGACTGGCTGCGTCAGCCCAACTATTGGATCCAGCTGCATGCCGACGGCACTGTGAGCGGCTTTGGCGCCGTCAACACTCTTCACGGGACATATACAAAAAACGAAGAAGGGTCGATGACGTTCTCCATTCACGAAACCACCGAAGTGAACGACCCCTGGGGCGACGAGAGGCGCATGGTTACCGCGCTGAACGACGTTCAGCGTTACGAATGCACCGAGGGCGCCATGCGGCTGTTTTATAACAACGAAATACAATACATGGACTTTATAAATATCACAGAGCTATGAAAAAGATTAGATATGCAATATTTCTTGTAATAGGGCTCATTGCCCTCCGGAGCATCGGCCATGCGCAATTAAACACAAACGAACCGCCCGTGAGCTTCTCGCTCGAAGGCATCCAATTGGAGAGCGATTTGTTCGAAACGCCGGCACTTGACATGGCGGCCATTGAAAAGGAGGACAGCATTGACGAAGAGGAAGGCAATCCGCCCAGGTTCGGGTACCGGCATCCGGTCAACCTGACGCTGAACAACTCAGGGATATGGACAACATTACCGAATGGTGACCGGTTGTGGCTATTGGAAATTCACTGTCCGGAAGCGAAATCCATCAATCTGCTATACGATCAATACTGGTTGCCGGAGGGTGCCAAACTGTTTATATACAATAAAGACCGAACTCACACCATCGGAGCGTTCACCAGTCAAAACAACAAAAACGAAAGAGCGGCGATACGGGGATTTGCCACAGGATTGGTTTATGGAGAAAGCATCTATGTCGAATACTATGAACCCAAATCCGTCACCCATCCAGGCATCATCTCAATCGCATATATTGTACACGGATACAGATATATCACCATCGGTTCAGAAAATAGTTGGTTTGGTGATTCCGGTCCCTGTCAAGTCAATGTGAATTGCGACGAAGGTCTATCCTGGCAGCGAGAAAAAAATGCAATTGCAATGATTCTAAAAAACGGGAACAGGCTGTGCACAGGCTCTCTCGTCAACACAACAGCCCTTGACAACAGGCCGCTGCTGCTAACCGCCAACCACTGCCTGCCGAGTGGTTCCGACGCAGTGACCAATCCCAATCTGGACTACTTCTCGTTTTGGTGGAACTACGAGCTGCCCTCCTGTACAGGTACAATCGATCCGCAGAAACACGAAACGTCGGGAGCAACCATTGTCGCCAACAACTCAGTGTCAGACTTTGCGCTGCTGAGGCTAAGCGAAGATCCGCGGGAAGATAGTGACATCGACTTATACTATTTAGGGTGGGATAAATCCGGGACCTCCGGGACAGGCGGTGTCGGCATTCACCATCCGCGCGGGGACGTTAAAAAAATCGCCACATACAGCATCACCCCCGCCACATCAGATTGCATGTTTAACAATAACTTCTGGAAAATCACCTGGGACCCGACTGCAAATGGACATTCAGTGACAGAAGGGGGTTCCTCGGGCTCTCCTCTTATAAATAGCGACAAGCGTGTCATCGGACAACTATATGGATCCGGTTATTGTCCCAACCCCAACTGCAGCAATCCCGCGGCCGATGTCGGTAACTATGGCAAATTCAGTGTCTCATGGACAGGAAACAACGCAACCGACAGCCGTAGAAAACTGCAACCCTGGTTAGACCCGGCAAACACAGGCGCCTCGGTCCTTGACGGCATGGAGAAGCGCACTGACCTTTACGTCCGCGACGGCGACACCGACGACGGCACCGTGCCGAGCAACGTACAGTATATGTGGAACAGCCCCGACATCTGGACCGAAGACGCCAAC
>LPNH01000084.1 GCA_001543385.1 Candidatus Hemicellulosilyticus sp. P3 | reverse complement strand
CAGTTACACTCACTGCGACCCGCTGCCCAAGACGGGGAAACCCGAACTGGTCAGCGGCACGTGGGAGATGAACGACGGCATCCTGCAGCACAAGGCGTGCGAGCAGGCTCCGCTCGCCATCTGCAACTACGTCATCCCCTCCGACCACTACACCATCCAGTGTACCGCCCGCAAGGACAGCGGGCCTGATGGTTTCATTATCGTGTTCAACTATGTGGATGCGCAGCACTATTGTCTGCTGAACTATGGCTGCGAGGGGAATACAAAGCACGCCATCGAGCAGATTATCGGCAACAAAAGGAAACAGATGGCCACACGCCCCGGCAGTGTGGAGACAGGAAAATGGTACGACGTAAAACTGACCGTGGCTGGCGACACCATTAAAGCATGGCTCGATAGTGAACTCATGTTCGATGAGAAACTTAATATGAAATGAAACAGGCAAGACTATGGATGATAGCCGCCATCCTGACTTGCGACTTAATGCTGACGTCGTGTTCGAACGACGATACGCCCATAAAGCAGGAGCGGCAGCACACGGAGGCCGTCAGCGAACTGATACGGCTGATGGACGGAAATCCAGAGGTGACGGTGTTATTGGAGAAGTCGGAACTACTGAAGCACATCGACGACGAGACCTACAGTCAGCTGGCTGCCGCCTACGTCCTGGGCTACAAGGTGACCAAGGCCGACATGGCTGCGAGCAGCCACATCCGCCCCGCCGAGGGCGAGACCGACACGGGTGTCACTATCTGCTACAACACGGTAAAGGACGTGAAGTGCGTACTGCCCCTTATTGCCGGCTCCGATATCTGCATTAACCCCGTGAACTGGCGTACCGATGCCACGCCCGCCACGCTCCACGACACCATCACCATCACCGTCTCGCCCGAGCATCACGTCCTCGTGGCCACCAACTACAGCGCATCGGAATATCCCCCTTTCTGCGGCTTCCTCAACGTGGGTGACATCCACAGTTGCGAGCCGTGGCTCTACAGCGAGTGCCTGCAACGGAACATCAAGGTACGTGCCAAAGAGTGGCGCAAGATTCACCAGCCGACTGTCACCCGCATCCAGGAGCAAGGCAAGTTGCTGGTGGGCACCACGGGCGACTACCGTCCGCTGTCGTATCGAGAGGGCGATGGCAACTACTGGGGCTTCGGCATTGAGATGGCGGAGAAGATAGCCGAGCGCATCGGTGTAGACATAGAATATGTACAGACCTCATGGCCAACGCTGACCGCCGACGTGCTGGCGGAGCCGCAGGGCTTTGACCTCGCTATCGGTGGCATCACCATTACCGACACACGAAAGGAGACGATGCTGATGAGTGACGGTTATTTGGCCAATGGCAAGACCATCCTATGCCGTGCTGCCGATGCTAACCGCTTTCAGTCGCTGGCCGACATCGACAAGCCGGAGGTGCGCGTGATGGTGAATCCTGGCGGACTGAACGAGAAGTTTGCCAACGAGAACCTGACCCACGCACAGATCATCGTCTGGCAGAAGAACGAGGAGATTCCCACGCAGGTGGCCGAGGGCGAGGCCGACGTGATGATTACCGAAATCACCGAGGCTCCGTGGTATGTACAGAACGACCCGCGCCTCGCTACCCCATTGTTGAATGCACCCTTCACCCACGGCGAAATCGGTGTGCTGATGCGCAAGGGTCAGGACGATCTCCTCGCCCTCGTCAACACCGTCATCGCCCAGATGAAGGCCGACGGCACGCTCCGCAAACTGCATGAGAAGTATGGGTTGGTGTATGGATATTAGTATGAGAGAGTAACGCATCAATAGGTATTGATTTAGGATAACATCATGGGCCTCCCCGTCACATACGCTGGCGGGGAGGCTTTTTCGTTAGACAGGAATGGGAATAGTCCCAGATAATTAAATTTTATTTTTAACAATGAAGCATTTATCATTGATTGCGTCGGCCCTGGCGGTGCTGGGGCTGACGGCGTGTGAGAAAGGGCTCGATGTCGGGGAGGACGTGATGTCACCGGACTTTGGGCAAGTCAAGAACTCCTTATTGCAGGTGCGGACGCGCGGCGGCGGCACGGGCAGCGAGGCGACGGTGGCGTACCCCGTGACGGTGTATGTGTTCCAAGGCGATGAATGCCGGGCGGCACAGACCATCGGCGACGAGGGGCAGACGCTGAACATCGCGCTGACGGAAGGCTCGTACTCGGTGTATGCCGTGGGCGGGGCTTCGGTATCGGACTACGTGCTGCCTTCGGCGAACGATGCTTTGGCGACATCGGCGATTACGCTACGGGAGGGGCATGAACATTCAGACCTGATGGCAGCACAAGCGACGGTGACGCTCACGGACGGCGAGGCGAACACCGTGACGCTGGGCATGGAGCGGCGCACGATGCTGTTGCAAAGCGTAGTGATGAAGAAGGTTCCGACGGCGGCAACTACGGTATCGGTATCGGTGTCGCCGCTGTGGCAGTCGCTCATGGTGGGCGGCAACTATGCAGGGGCTGGCGGCTCATACACGGTGGCCTTGGAAAAGCAGAGCGACGGGCGCACATGGCAGTCCACAGCGACGGCCTATCTCCTGCCGCCATCGTCTTCGCCTGCGAGTATCACAGTGCGTATTACTACGCCCAGCGGCACTCGCAGTTACACCTATTCAACGAGCAATGAATTGGAGGCAGGCTACAAAATCAGCATCGAGGGGACGTACACCGAGGCCGTGGGCGTAACACTCAGCGGCACCATCACGGGAGCCGAATGGAAGGGTGAGCGCACCATCCGCTTCGACTTCGACGAAAACGGCTCGTCGTCGGGAGATGGCGACGGAGGAAACGGCAATGAAGAAGGTGGCGGCGTGAGTGAGCTTCCAGCCGTCGGCACACTCTATCAGGGCTGCTACGTTTTGGCCAACAATGGCACCACTGCCACGCTGCTCTCGCCTAACGAAGCGTCGATAGGCAAGTCGCATACCGCATATACCTACAACGCAGAGGGGCTGAGTGAGGACATCAGCAACTTGATTGCCACTACAGCCGTGGACGGCATCAGTGGCTGGCGACTGCCTACGTTGGCAGAACTGAACGCCATCTATTCGGCCAGCGAAATGGCCAATGCGCTGTTCAGTGCCGACGGTGGCACGGT
>LPNH01000083.1 GCA_001543385.1 Candidatus Hemicellulosilyticus sp. P3 | reverse complement strand
GAATTACCGGGTGCAAAGATACGAACTTTTCCCATAACTTCCAAATCTTTTGCTGCTTTCTTAGCGGCAAACAGGCTGCTACTCGCTGATACTCAACGAATTACCACACCCCAGCCCCTCCTTGGAAAGGAGGGGCTGGGGGTGGTTGATGATTGGAAAGGAGGGGGAATTGACAGCATGGAGGCGTACACTAACAATACTATAACACATGCGAAAGGTGAGTAAGAATAGGTATGTCATCACATCCATTTGGTGATTATTCAGCACCGCAAGGCATGGGTAGATGTAATCTATAATATGATGTTATTATTTATAAATAAGGTGGAAAAATGGCAAGAGGCATCTTCGGGACTTTACCGAAGATGCCTCTTGCCATATTACAGAACATCCTTTCTTCTACAGGCTGACGGTACTGCTGGTCACCTGGCCGTTCACATTCAGGTAGAGCACATACTCGCCACGGCGCAGGCCGGTGCAGTCCAGCTGCATCTGGTAGTGCTCGCCCGCCTCATGGTGTTGGGACTGCTGGCGGAACACCATACCCATGACGTTACACACCAGCCCCTTGACTGTGGCTCCTTCCGTCAGGTCATAGTCAATGGTCACCGTCTGTCCGTTGACCGACATATCGTAGCGAGATATGGCCGACGGGTGGGTGGCTTGTTCAGTGGTGTCACCACCCTCGCCTTGGCTGTCAAGAATCGCCAGCTGTTCACGCACCGTCTTGTTCTCCTCATCGTCTAACGTCAGTTGCTCATCGGGGGCGGTGTAGTAGGCCATGTATTCGTCCTCGCCATCATCTCCACCGTCCGTAGTCATCACCTCTATTATCGGGTAGCGGTAGCCCTCGGCATACCAGCGGTAGGTGTCCGTCACCGCCAATGGCGCTTGTGCCATCTGCATGCGGATGCTGTCGGGAGTATATGCAATGCTGTCAACATAGCTCTTCAGCTCCTGCACCGTGCCAATGTGAGAATAAGGACAGGCCACTGTACGCTCACGGAGATGTACGCGGCTGACATGCCTCAGCGTGTCACCGTTGGGCAGCAGCATCATTCCCGTGCCATCCACCGTCACCTCATAGCTGCCGAACACCCGTGAGAACACTTTCTCACAGTATGCCTCTGTGCCATGAAACTGTCCCTCATGACGGCTGCCAAAAACCAGTGGCGTGTGTAGCAACAGGATGGGACGGTCGTATTCCGCCCTCGTCAGATTGTTCTCATAGCCCCATGTCAGCAGCGAGTCACCGCGTTGCTCATAGTAGTGGCGTGTGCTGTTCTCTATGCCCGCCACCTGCAGTGGCTTGTCATATACCTCGGTATAGCACACCTTGCGCCCGTTGTTCAACTCCTCCATGTCACGGAGGTCCCATACCATGTCCTGGCGGCATTCCCCGTCGGGGCTGAGTGCCACCTGCTGCTTCACGATTCTGTCGTCAATACGGTAGGTATGGCTGCCTATCGGATGCTGGGCGAGGTCAGGAATGGCGACCATGACCAGCATAAGTAATATAGTTATCTTTTTCATTTTAATTATCTTTTCCACGGCAAATAACGTCAATATGATATGATGTAAAAAATGGTTTACCATCTTAGCCTTTCAAATTGTTCTTTGTTATTTTCATTTGGGATATATTTTCTTGTATTTTCGTCAACACAGACAGATTTTACGATTCCCTTGGATAAATCATCCAAATCACAAACAAATTGTGGATGATTTAAAAAGTCAGTAATTATAATCTGCTTATCCTCTATTACCAAATGCCTAACGTCCTTACTAAAGAAAATATCATCTGGATATGTTTCGTAAATGCTATTCTTTCCTATTAAATTGCCTTTTAGGTTATAGACAGATAATACTAAATTGTAACTATAAGACGTCAATACATGGTTTAACTCTATCTTTATGCCATAATTTCTAAGTTGTTTTTTCTTGAACAATCGTTCATTTTTATATCCTCCATCTCTGAATTCTTGGTGTAGCTTATTAAATATTTCTATAGGAATGGCTTTTACAGTTGAGGCAAGTTGATAACCTCTTTCTAATAATGACAGATAAAACTCATATCGTTCCACTTCTGAAGAAAGTAATAAGTATTTATTCTTTGCAACTTCATCCAAATGAATTTTAACATTTAGAGAGGATGGGGAAAGCTCCCTGACGGAATCTTTATCTTTAGTGATATTACAATAAAACATATTATATGGTCCATCAGAAGGAATATGCATCTTCCTAATTTTCAGAGAAAGGTAATTCGAAATAAACCATGTGTTATAGTTGAATTTATAGTCAAAGTCATCACCAAATCCAGAACCGAATCCAGAACTGCCTGCATGTAATATAATATATCTATAATTCATTTGTCTAAATATTATGGTTTTTGATGTTTCTCGGGATCTAATTCTCCTTGCTCGTGTAAAAACTTTGCTCTATCCTTCTCATATTTAAGAATCCTTTCCCTTGAGCCTGATCCTGCTGGTTCTATATGAGTAATTTCAGAACGGTAAGTTCCTTCCCCTTCATTTTCATTCCATTTTCTTACTTGAGACTCTGCTCTTGAAGACTTTCCGTCTTTTCGTATTCTCCCACCACTGACGCCAGTTTTGACAACCTTTTCTTTCTTTGTATTTATGATGTCGTATGCATGTTGAGCTTTGGTGCTTGCTTTTGAGTTTCCATGAACAATTTTTACAACCTTGTTGACAACCTTTCTTGCATCCTTAACATCTCCGATGCTAACGGGCAGGAATTCCGAGAAAACACTAAGGACTGCCATCGCTTTTTCGCCGTTAGAGGCGTTACTGTCAGTAAAAGTGTTTACTGCATCTCTAACCTCGGAGAAGGCACTCATATACGTTTCAGTCTGTCCCAAGGCTGAAATGCCATTCCTTACAACCCTCCTTCCTAACTTATAACCAGCTTTCAGATATTGGAGAGAGCCTTTTCCGTCTGGGTCTATATAAAGGACGGGGTTGTCCAGAACATAAGCATACGGGCTGATTCCATAATACTTCTCGGCCAAAGGGTCAATGGTCGTGAACCGCATGCCGTCCATCTGTCTTGCCCCATAGTCGTACCAGTCCAGCCCGTGCAGCCTGTCCAGCTCCTTGCCGTTGTACTTGAAGCGCTGCACGTCGCCGTTGGTGCTCTCGCCCATC
>LPNH01000082.1 GCA_001543385.1 Candidatus Hemicellulosilyticus sp. P3 | reverse complement strand
TTAAAACACCGCGTTTTAGGTATTGCGCACCTTATTTATTTGCCGTACCTTTGCAGCCGAAATCAAGAACGATAAAAATGAGAACGACGACAGCGATTCCCACAGAGATGAAGGTACTGATGAATCACATCTACGAGTTGCATAAAGGTGTGCGCCACATGGTGCTGTTCACCTGCAACAAGAGGTACAGTGAACTGGCCATTCAGCGACTGGAGAGCCAAGGTATTCCATACCTGTTGCAGCCAGCAGGTCAGCAGAACCTGAACGTGTATTTCGGGCGGCGTGAGTGTTTGGAGGCCATCCGGCTCATCGTCACCCGTCCGCTGAACCAGCTCACACCCGAAGAAGATTTCATCCTCGGAGCTATGCTCGGCTATGACCTCTGCGCACAATGCGAACGGTACTGTAAGCGCAAAAACGGATGTAAAAGCGAGTGCAACGGGAAATGTGAGGGGAAATGCATCAACAGAAATTAATAACTTCTTTTGAATAAATCATAAAATGAACGCAACAATTGTAATCTATGGTTCCTCGACAGGAACATGCGAGGCCATCGCAGAGAAGATTGCCTCGAAACTGAGCTGCGAGGCCCTGAACGTACAGGACTTGACAGCTGACATCGTGGCCGCTAACCAAAACCTGATCCTCGGCACCTCGACATGGGGCGCAGGCGAATTGCAAGATGACTGGTACGACGGACTGAAGACACTCCAAGGTGCCGACCTCAGTGGCAAGACCATCGCCCTCTTCGGATGCGGCGACTGCTCATCATATAGTGACACGTTCGTAGGTGGCATGGGCGAACTCTACAACGGCATTAAGAATAGTGGTGCCAAGTTCATTGGCAGCGTAGAGACCGATGACTATACCTTCGATGACTCCGAGGCCGTCATTGACGGAAAATTCGTCGGCTTGCCCCTCGACGACATCAACGAGGATGACAAAACCGACACTCGCATCGAAGCTTGGATCGCCGCCATCTCTCCTGAATTGTAATCACAGGTATAAAATTGCAAGAAACAATATGGTATTATTGAAATCAAATTCTCTGCCAGATTCTGGGAACCGAATCCCTACCTGGCTTTTGTGTCTTTTGTCGGCAACCACATTGATTCCTGCCATCCTGCTTGCTTTGTCATTCATCAATGGCTGGAGTTGGCTGTGGATGGCTTTTTTCATCATCCTTTTTATCGTCTCAACGGTATTTCTATGTTATATGGCCAAACTCTACGATGTCTTTTCATCCAGCGGAGGTGGTAGGAAATAAAGATTTATGTCAAAATTTTCGTATTTTTCACAAATCCTTCGTATCTTTGCAACTGATTATTATTCATTAAATAAAAGACTACGATTATGAACATTTCAAAGAAAATGCAGGATGCGTTTAACGCACAGATTACAGCCGAGCTGTATTCATCGAACCTCTATCTCCAAATGGCCTTCTGGTTCCGCAAAGAGGGCTGGAAGGGCTTTGCCGCCTGGATGTTTGACCACTCGAATGAGGAGAAGGAACATGCCTTGAAGATGGCCAATTTTGTATTAGACCGAGGTGGTGAGGCCGTGGTGACTGCCATCGACGCGCCCGAACAAGACTACAATGATCCGAAGAGTATCTTTGAGTACACGCTGAAGCACGAGATGTGGGTGACGGAGAAAATCAACGAGTTGGCCGATGTGGCTGATGAAGAGCATGACCGTGCAAGCATCAATTTCGTAGACCAGTTCATTGACGAGCAGGTGGAAGAGGAGAAGACCGTGCGCGACATCCTGAACCTGTTCCGCCACCGCGACGGCCATACCGTAGCCACCATCGATGATATCGTAGGTGCTGTGAAGGAGTAAGACGCTGATACCTATTTCTGATTAACCTGCCTATGCAGTCCATCACAGGTGTGCAATGCTTAAAACACCGCGTTTTAGGTATTGCGTACCTTATTTATTTGCCGTACCTTTGCATCGTGATTTTAAACCATATAAGACATATGAAAATTGAAAAGATTCATGCAAGGGAAATCCTCGATTCAAGAGGAAATCCAACAGTAGAAGTAGAAGTAACACTCGAGAACGGCGTGATGGGTCGTGCTGCTGTGCCATCGGGTGCATCAACTGGCGAGAACGAGGCGCTGGAACTGCGCGACGGCGACAAAGAGCGCTATCTGGGTAAGGGTGTGCTGAAGGCTGTTGACAATGTAAACAAGGTTATCGCACCTGCGCTGAAGGGTGATTGCGTGCTGGAGCAGCGCGCAATCGACTATAAGATGCTGGCACTCGACGGCACTCCTACAAAGTCTAAACTGGGTGCTAACGCTATTCTTGGCGTATCGCTGGCTTGTGCTCAGGCTGCCGCCAAAGCGCTGAACATACCTCTTTATAGATATATAGGTGGCTGCAACGCCTACACATTGCCCGTACCTATGATGAACATCGTGAACGGTGGTGCACACTCGGCTGCTCCTATCGCATTCCAGGAGTTTATGATTCGACCCGTAGGTGCCACCAATGAGCGTGAGGCTATCCGCATGGGTGCCGAGGTGTTCCACAATCTGGCTAAGCTGCTTAAGGCGCGTGGCCTGTCTACTGCTGTGGGCGACGAGGGAGGTTATGCCCCTAACTTCGACGGCATCGAGGATGCACTCGACACCATTGTAGAGGCTATCAAGAAGGCAGATTATGAGCCTGGAAAGGATGTGAAGATTGCAATGGACTGCGCCGCATCGGAATTTGCTACCTGCGAGAACGGCCAGTGGTTCTACGACTATCGTCAGCTGAAGAATGGTGCGAAGAAGGATCCCAACGGCAAGAAACTCTCGGCCGATGAGCAGATTGCTTATCTGGAGCAGCTCATCACCAAGTATCCTATCGACTCTATCGAGGACGGACTCGACGAGAACGACTGGGACAACTGGGTAAAACTGACTGAGAAGATTGGCGACCGCTGCCAGCTGGTGGGCGACGACCTGTTTGTGACCAACACCAAATTCCTGGAGAAGGGCATCAAGATGGGTGCAGCCAACTCGATACTGATTAAAGTGAACCAGATTGGTTCGTTGACAGAGACCTTGGAGGCTATTGAAATGGCTCATCGACACGGCTATACCACAGTGACCTCTCACCGCTCTGGTGAAACAGAGGACACCACGATTGCCGACATCGCAGTAGCCACAAACTCTGGACAAATCAAAACAGGTTCACTTTCGCGTACCGACCGCATGGCTAAGTACAACCAGCTGATCCGCATCGAGGAGGAGCTTGGCGATACAGCAGCCTACGGCTACAAGCGACTGAAATAGAGCATTAACTGCTTTTTTGAATAAATCATTTATAATAAAACAACGGAATGCAGGTAGGCTGTGAAGCCTGTCTGCATTTTTAGAGTAAAAGGTGACGAAAGATGCAGATAAAGAAAGATTATACGCGCGAACAGATTGTAGAGATAGCCAAGCGGGTGTTTCTGAAAAATGGCTATGCCAAGACCTCCATGCGCGACATTGCGGCGGGGGCGGGCATCGGTGTGAGTAATATCTACAACTATTTCAAAAGCAAGGATGAATTGTTCCGTCATATCGTGGGACCGCTCATCACGGAGTTGGAACAGATGATGCACGAGCACCACAACGTGAACGACCAGGACCAGTTTGTGCGCTATGCCCGTGGTGAAGGCGACGGGATGATGGCCGACCACGTGCAGTCGTACATGCGACTTATCAACAATCATCGTGACGAGCTCAAACTGCTGCTCTATCAATCGCAGGGTTCATCACTCGAAAACTATATCGACAAGTATACTGAGGAATGTACGCAATTGGTCTTGGAGTTTATGGATGAGTTCAAGCGCAAGTACCCTGGGTTCAGCAGTATCCACACACCATTCACTTATCACATCCACATGGTGTGGATGTTCGCTTTCATCTCAGAGGTCATCAAGCACGACCTGCCTGCCAATGAGATCAAGCGTGCCATCGAGGATTACATTCAGTTTGAGTTTACAGGTTGGCGCGCGCTGATGAATACAAAATAGTCACTTTTAGGTATTGCAGGTATCATCTTTTCGCCGTACCTTTGCAGCCGAAATTATAAAACAGATGAAAAGGTTAAGAATACATAGGAATGCTTCGGCATCAGAGATAGAGAGGACTCGCAACAATGCGGGTCTTCTTTTTTTTATGAACAAATTGGAACATTGTTCGTTTTTGAAGACAAAATATATAATAAGGTATGAAGATTGAAAAGATTAACGAGTTGTTCGCGCGGTTTGCGGGGC
>LPNH01000081.1 GCA_001543385.1 Candidatus Hemicellulosilyticus sp. P3 | reverse complement strand
ACGATACCAAGACACATACGCCGAGCAGATGGCGGCATACGGACTGCAACGTGGCATCAAAGGCTCAGAGGCGCAGCACATATCCACGCATGAGTATTATCGCAGCCTCATAGCACAGGGCGAGGACTTGCAGGCGAACATCACTCAACTATTGGCAAAGGAAGCAGAGGCAAGAGAGGTGATAGCCGAGGCAGAACAGGCAAAGAAAGACCTTGCCCGTATAAAGGCAGAGGCTAAGACCGAGGAACTGAAGAACTCCGCCACGAAGACTGCCACCACTGCACTCAACGGACTCAATTCTCTTCTTGGCGGTAACAAGGTGAACCGACTGGAGAAAGAGAATGCCCAACTGCATCGGGAGGTGGACGAGTTAAACGGACAGATAGAGCGACTCCACATCGATATGCAGAAGTTGAAGGACAACCACGCAAGGGAAAGAAACAGGGCGGAGGAACAGCACCAGCAGGACGTGACAAATCTGAAGCGCATTTTAGACAAGGCTTATAAGTGGTTTCCAAGTTTCAAACGTTTTCTCAACATGGAGCGCGAATGTCTGGATTGTGGTTTCAACATGGAACAGACCGAAAAACTGCTACACGGCCAGACCGTCAATTATAGCGGATGGCTTCACTCCAATGAGTACAGACGCAACGTTCTTGCCGATAATGTCACGGCACAAGTGATAAGAGATGAGAAGCGGAACTTGTTCCTACATATCAACGAGACACCCATTACCCAATGGTTCAAGGAGCAGTTTGGATTGGAACAAGAGCAGCGGAAAGGAATCAGGAGATAAAGCGAACAAAGGCAGAGTGGAAGTTTAGAGCCAATTATTATGGCACAGACTTCCCCTCTGCACATAGATAAAAATACTTCGTATTAATTCTATCGCCTCGTCCAAGTCTTGCCTTCGTTTGTTGACCAAAAGAGGCCTTTGGTAGTTGTTGCCAGTAATTCCTTTCCATTATCTTGCAAGCTAAGGAATTCACCTGCAGATGAGTTGTTGTAACGTGGCGAGAATGATTTACCGTCGTTCGTGCTGATGAAGAGTCCTTTGCTGGTACAGAGGAAAACATTCCCCTTGTACAGCAACAGATCTCTGAATGTTCCGCAATTAGGACTGGTGAATCGGGAACTCCAACTCTTTCCACCGTTCTCTGACACTTCGACAATATTCTTGTCAGTGTTTACTCGCAGTAGCGATTTGCGGAAGAATCCGCCGATAGTAATGATTTGTGGCATGATGTTATTGTTGTAGGCTTTTTATTGAATTCTGTAGTTGCTGATTTTGCTCCTGTTCCCTTGATGCAAACGAACCTATCTCATCCTTTGCATCTATATAAGGTTTGTCATCAAGATACAAGATCCTTTTGTTGTCAAACTCCAAATGGTAGTTCCATGTCACTTCTTCCCCCGTCTCATCATACATGATGGCAATCGTCTTGGCAATCGTGTCAATGTCGTATATGAATTCCTTGTGAGGAAAGGACGAGGAATACTGCTGTGTAGAGTTCTCTACCTCGCCTGTCCACCCTGTATCATACTTATCGAAATGAATGAAATAATCGTGCATATTGATTTGATACAGCCAGTCGTTGGCCTGGATGTCAGTCTTGTCATCGCCAGTAAGGGGCTGTTCCGAAGGTGCTGAACACGAAATAAAGGAAAGGAACAATAATACGAGAAAAAGATTTCTTACACTCATATTCAGAAACTATTTACTTTGCCATTTTATATCCACCGAATCACATTCCAATACCGTGAACAGGTTTCGGAAATGGTCTTCTGCAGTCTTTTTGGCTTGCTTGATATTGGCACCTGACATGGCACGCCGCTTCAGCTTAAACTCTGCTTTCTTCTGCATTTCTATCTTTTCTTTATCATCTGCATCACCATAGATATTTTTAACCTTAGTATCATCAATACCATTTTCATTCAGTATTTTTATAGGCGGTAGGTGTAGACTCGCAACTCTGACACCATTATTATCTTGGATTTCTACCCATTTCAGACTATCACTAACATCAATCCCTAATTCGTAATAGGATGGATATATCTTCGCCACATTACCAAAGGTGTGTTCATTAACGACAACCTCTTCGTCTTCGATTGTCAGAAATACCCAACGGTGGGTGTTCGTGATGCTCCGCAAGATTGTGGCCGTCCGCTCCATCTTGTTATCTTGGTGGAATAGTTCGAATGCAGGGACACCCTTTATCCAGCTATAAACACATATTCCAACAATTATTATCACAACGGCAACAATAGCCGAGAAAATTAACTTTACCTTATTCATCGTACTACTCCTTTTTTCTAAAAATAATCGTATCGTCATCTTTCAAAGTTGCCGCTGTCAGATTTAAATCAGAGTTAAACTGAACACTGATTTTGTCTTCGGACACTCCTGTTGCCAAAGATATAAGAGGTATGAGAACCGATGCTGCGTTTTCACGTGTGCGTTCTGCCATCTTTTCAAGCGTCCTATCAATCATAATGGAGTCTTTCGCTTGCTCTCCAATTTTCTGTATTTCATCATCACTGAAGCCTCCACCGCGATACCATTGTTCCCTTGAGGCCTTCCCTCTCATTTCGTAATCAGGCCGTATTGAAACAATCCGTAAGGTTGGGTCAGGCAAAGTGAATACAACTTTGTCTCCATCATGGATTAAGTTGTCCTTCGTCACGTTAGAGAAGTCTATCTTCCCGACTACTGTAACATCAACAGGCAAGATAAGGGTTCTCTCTGGAAAACTGGCAAGGCCAAAGCCAGCGATACCAAGAGCACTAACTGTACTTCTCTCCACTATGATTTTGTGGAAATGGAACTCCGCCACTTCTAGTTCCTTGCAATCCCTAATACTTTTCAAATCTACATGCTCGGCCTCATCACCTCCACAAGCACACAGACTCGTTGCAACAAGGCATCCAATTATCAAGTTTATAGACTTACTTATTATTCTTTTCATTTTTTATTCATATGTTTAGATGGTTGTGTATTTAAGATTGTCCAATATTCTCTTAATGGCATTTCATAAGCGTCTACCAGCCGCTGCCCAGCCATCGGGCGACCGGGATGATAGGTGTCGAAATAGAGAATGTTGAGCGTATCGTCATACTTCGTCCAATTACCCGTTTGAGGAGCCGTTTCGCCCATTGCAGCATTGACAGCATCGAACACGCCACTGCCACAGCAGACAATGATACGGGGACGAAGCAACAGAACTTGTTTGCGAATGAAATCTGCATGACTGCGGGCATACGCCTTGAGACTTCGGGTGTCTGTTGTGCCACTGCCATCCTGTTTGTTGATGTTGATGACAGCAAACGGGTGGGTGCTGAATATCTCAATAAGATGTTCTTGCCTGATGGCGTCCTCGTATGTA
>LPNH01000009.1 GCA_001543385.1 Candidatus Hemicellulosilyticus sp. P3 | reverse complement strand
TCTTTCTGGTGTTTTATTGTTTTTTCTCAATAGCATCTTTTTGTTGCTTCCGTGGTGCCGTGTGGTTTCGCGCAACATTTCTTTTGCCACACAATAAAGCCGGTCGCTAAACGTATAATAAACACGTAGAGCGACGGCTCTATGCCTCGGGTGCCGGCCGCAGGGATGCGTGCGTTGAGGACTTCGAAATCAATCGCACGCCCCCGGTTTCGGCGCCCTTGCTTTTTACGCCCCGACACATCGGTACGCCGAACCTGTGCGGGGCTTTGACAGAGGATTTTCATCATAATAAGTGTTATTTATTTTGTCATTTTCATCGGATGCTTATATTATATTAGTTGCACAAATCGAAGAAAACTGACTCGATTATTCGTAATTTAAGTTTTTTTTAATTATTTATAATCGTTGGGGGAGATTCGCTAAAGATACGGTCGTCGGAGAGTTGGATGTTTCCAATCCGGAGTCATCGACCTTGCGGAATGTGAAATGATATTGTCAATGCCTACAGATAAAATAACAGGGCGCAGGCTGATTTAGACCTGCGCCCTGTTTATGGGGGGCTTAGCTTACAGGTTGTAAACATAATTTTAATCTCAACCAAGATGTCTTTCTCCTTGTCGATTGTATCATCGGTGGTTATGAATGATGAGAGTAATATCGGGCTTGCCGAAATAAAAGGCATACTCCTAAATACAGGTGCCTGTAGAAAAATATCTCGGCGCCAATGGAGTATATTATCGAAATTCCGATTAGTCCTTCTTTTTTTCTTTCACCGGATAATGTGTAAGCGTTTGCCACATAGACTTCACCTAATGAGAAGTCACTGTGGCGGTGTTTCTTTTACCATAACAATTTTTATTATTTATTGCCGTAGGAGAATCTTATAACCTGAATCTTGTGGATGTTGGATTTGTACATAAACAGTCCCAGTTTCTCGGATAAAGTGGAAGGAAGTGCATCTATGTCGTAAGGATATGAGAGTAAGTCATTATCATATCTTATCGGGAAGTACTCATTGGTGCCTTTCTCCAATACAATTGGACAGTCGTAATCTATCCTGATTTCTTCCGCCAGTCTCATTAGTGTGTTGTTTATTTTCCCTGATGCTTCATTGAGTTTTTGCTGGTCTTCTATTCCTAAGACATACACGTTTTCGTAAGTTGTGTCTATCCGAAGTCGACTATGGTTTGCTAGATCAGTTGCCAACCAGGGTGCATTTTTGTAAGGAATTGTATCTATGAACTTCAATGTATATTTCCAGGAAGGCTCCTTGTAGTCAGAGTGAATCCTGAATACTTCCGTAGGGGAATAAGTGCCTGAGATGATGCTGGGATTAAATTCTTTTGCCAAATTAAAGGCGATGACGGGTAGAGATCCTATTACAACTACTGTGCTGTCATTAATTTCACGGAAATCTATAGGGTCTCCCGAAATAGGCTGTAGGCTCGCAGAATAGAGTTGAGTCTCGAAACTTATCGCGGTCGGTGTATACAGTGGGGGGGTGGGCACTAATATGACAACCAGCAGGGCGAGGATGTTGTTAAGTGCATGAAGCAAACAGGCCCACCAAAATCCTACGTTGTAAACCATCCAGCATGCCAGCAAGCCGAGTCCGAACAGTTGGGTCAAGCATAGAGCCGTATCAATATTGAATTCGGAGAACTCTGTGATATGAGCCAATACAAAAAGCAAGGTTGTGATTGGTATCAGCATGAGTATTCTGGCATCGGAGTTGTCCCTTAAAACACAATCAAGTAATGCGCATAATAAGAATCCCCCAACGCCGATCCACCAGAAGGTACTGAATGCTACATACCCTCCCATTAGGGCGAATAGCAGTAAGATTCTTGGCTTTTTCTTGCTCTTTATCCAATACCTAAACATGAATTCTTCCAAAATTGGCACAACAATTCCCACGCTCACCAGTAGCACCTCTATGGGGAATCGGTTTTTGATTTCAGCCAGCAATAGGTCCTGACCCGGCAGTTCATTCCCGTAAAGGGAAAGAATGCCACGGATTATTCCAGGCCCAAGCCACAGGATGCCACCCATCCATAGTAATTTAATATGGGAGAATTTTCGTTTCATATTTTAAATAATTAATTAAAAAATATCAAAATACAAGCTCGCTTAATTTAAAAGAAGCCAGTTGATGCAGAAGTATCTGTAAAATAAAAGTTAATGTTTTAGCGAACTCACATATTTGAAGATTCAATGACTGTTACAGTCGCTTCCTTCTCCGTAGACAGCATCTTTATGGTCGCATTTCGGATGATTGCTGCCACCCGTACATCTCACGCAACAATCTCCTCGCCATACTCCACATTTATAACTTTTGCATCTATCTGTATAATTTTGTTTTAGTATATCGCATTTTCTGTTATGCTTCGACTGTACATAAGATATGATTGCAAAGGTTGCAGCAGTTGTTCCTGTAGCAGCGGAGATGATGATCATAGCTGTACCGAAGGTGATGGCAAATTGGGCATTGTTTCCGTGCATAAACAATTGCAGTTCATTTACAAAATCAAGGTCTTCTCCTGTGGTGAATCTAAAATGGGCTACGCTGTTGTCGTCACGCAGCATATCAAATGTTACATTTTTCCCGCAAGACTTTATATTAAATAAAGTCATAGTGTCACCTTCTTTTGTTTCAAAGATAATCTTGTCGTGGTTGCAGTCAAGTATGGTAAGTTGTGCATCGAGAACATTTGTTGTGATTATTACATCATATTTAAATTCTCCATTTTTAAAATACCTTTCTTCCCATTGTGATTCATATACACTCCCGAGGTCCAGCAATTCCGACCTTTCATAAGTGCTCTCCGTGGTTACTTCTGCAAGCAGTTTAAAATCATTATTTTTTGACTGAGCAGAATTGACATTTACAGAATCGTGAGGTTCCTTATCGCAAGAAACAAGAGAAAAATAGGCCACTGATGTAATAATTGTTGCGAATAAAAAAAATGTTTTTTTCATGATTTTAATATTTTATAGTCATTCTAACTCTACTCTCGCAAGAGGTTTCGCGGTCGCTGTGGTGCCGTGTGGTTTCGCGCAACATTTCTTTTGCCACACAATAAAGTCAGTCGCTGTATGTATAATAAACACGTAGAGCGACGGCTCTATGCCTCGGGTGCCGGCCGCAGGGATGCGTGCGTTGAGGGTTTCAAGAATCAATCGCACGCCCCCGGTTTCGGCGCCCTCACTTTTTACGCCCCGACACATCGGCACACCGAACCTGTGCGGGGCTTTGACAAAGGATTTTCATCATAATATAAGTGTTGTTTATTTTATCATTTTCATAGGATGCTTATATTATAATTAGTTGCATAAATCGAAGAAAACTGACTCAGGCACTCGTGATTTAAGTTTTTTTTATGATTTATAATCATAGACGGAACATAGGGTCCGTTTTCGGGAGGGTAGGCTGGTGCAATGCTGTAGTCGCATACGGGACAGGGATGTCGCAGCAGGGCCGCAAACGACATTCATTGCACTGCTCGTCAGAAGGGACTGGAGCGGATGCACCGCCAACTCACGTTGGCGGTGCATCCGCTTGTTGAATCTACGCATGAAAAAAGAATAACCCAAATTTTGTTGATAAAAAAAATGTTTGTAACTTTGCACACTCTAAAATAGTGCAGACAGGAATCGACTTACCCGTTCAACGCCCTCTGCACTAAGCAAATGCAGCTTTTCAGGCAATCCGTCGGCCTGACAGGCTTGCAGATGCACGGAGAACAAAAGAACAATCGTTAGCAAAAATGAATACATTAAGTTACAAAACCATTTCCGCCAACGCGAACACCGTACACAAAGAGTGGGTGTTGGTTGACGCCGAGAACCAGACTGTAGGTCGCCTGGCCACACGTGTGGCCAACATCCTGCGTGGCAAAACAAAACCCTGTTTCACTCCGCATGTTGACTGCGGCGACAATGTGATTATCATCAATGCCGAAAAGGTGGTCTTCACCGGCAAGAAGATGACTGACAAAATTTATCAACGTTATACCGGCTATCCTGGTGGACAGCGCGAAACGACACCCGCCAAAGTATTGGCCACGCATCCGGAACGAGTGCTGGAGCATGCCATCCGTGGCATGTTGCCGAAGAACCGTCTCGGAGCCGCCCTCTACAGGAACTTACACGTCTATGCCGGTCCGGAGCATCCGCACCAGGGACAGAATCCTAAAGTCATCAACATTAACGAAGTAAGATAAAAACGATATGGCAGAAGTAATCAATACCATCGGTAGAAGAAAGACAGCCGTGGCCCGTATCTATATGACCCCGGGCAACGGTGAGATCAAGGTCAACGGCCGTGACTATAAGGAGTATTTCCCGACAGGACCGCTGCAGTATATTGTCAATCAAGCGTTCCTCGTAGCCAATGCCGAAGGCAAGTGGAATGTCAAAGCCAATTTGGACGGCGGTGGATTCACCGGCCAGGCACAGGCTCTGCGCATGGCTATCGCACGTGCATTGTGTGAGAACAATATCGAGGACCGCACTGCCTTGAAAAAAGAAGGGTTCCTGATGCGCGACCCGCGTATGGTGGAACGCAAAAAGCCGGGTCAACCCAAGGCTCGCAAACGCTTCCAGTTCAGCAAGCGCTAATCTCACGACATCGAGACTGTTTAGTATCCAAACAGTATTACAGCTCCGCTTGGTTGCCACTTTCGATGCGATGGACTTCGGAAAAACCAGGCGTCCCGATGGAAGGAGTGCAGTACTGTTGATAATGAAACGAATAAAGGAAAGTAAACAAAATTAAAATCAACATGACAGAACTGAAATTTGAAGAACTGCTGGAGGCCGGCTGTCACTTTGGCCACCTGAAGAGAAAATGGAATCCCAAAATGGCTCCCTATATTTTCAAGGAGCATAACGGCATTCATGTCATCGACCTGCAAAAGACCATCGCCAAGGCTGACGAGGCCGCCGCGGCACTGAAACAAATCGCCCGTTCGGGCAAGAAAGTGCTCTTTGTCGCCACGAAGAAGCAGGCTAAGGATGTTGTAGCCGAAATGGTGAAGACCGTTGACATGCCGTTCGTCACCGAACGCTGGCCCGGCGGCATGCTCACCAACTTCTCCACCATCCGCAAGGCTGTGAAGAAAATGAACAACCTCGACCAGTTGATGCACGACAAGGATTTCAACAACATAAGCAAACGCGAACGGCTGCAGGTGCAACGCGAGCGTGCTAAATTGGACAAGAACCTGGGCAGCATCGCTGATTTGACCCGTCTGCCGAGCGCCTTGTTTGTCATCGATATCAACAAGGAGCACATCGCCGTGGCTGAAGCCCGTCGACTGAATATACCGACCTTTGCACTGGTGGACACCAACACAAACCCCGAACTGATTGACTTCCCCATTCCCGCTAACGATGATGCATCGAAGTCGATTGCAGCCATATTGAAATATATGGTCGAGGCTATCCAGGAGGGTTTGAACGAGCGTATGCTGGACAAGGACGCCCGCTCCGAGGAGGAAACTCCCGCCACCGATGAGGAGAATGCACAGGTTGAGAAGAGGACTCGCGCCCGCCGTCCCCGCACCACTGAAGCCAAGGCTGAAAAAAATGAGGAAACTCAAGCCGAGGACACCCCTAAGGCCGAGTAAACCGCAGATGGAATAACGATTAAAAGAAAGGAATAACAATATGGCAATTACCGCTTCACAGGTTAACGAGCTCCGCCAACTCACGGGTGTGGGCATGATGGATTGCAAAAAGGCCCTCGTCGAATGCGACGGTGACACGCAGAAAGCAATTGAACTGCTCCGTCAGAAAGGACAGAAGATGGCTGCTAAACGCGCCGACCGCGACGCGAATGAAGGCTGTGTACTGGCCAAGACCACGGGCAACTACGGTGCCATTATCATGGTGAGTTGCGAGACTGACTTTGTCGCCACCAATGCTGATTTTGTCAGTTTCACCACATCCATCCTTGACACTGCCATGGCCCGGCATATTTCCACCAAAGAAGAGGTGCTGAACATGGAACTGAATGGCAGCAAGGTGGCTGATGCCATCACCGACCAGATTGCCAAAATCGGTGAGAAGATTGAACTGGCCCACTACGAGACACTCGAGGCCGAGAAGGTTTACGCCTATATTCATCCGGGTAACCGCATGGCTTCCATCATCGGCTTGAACAAGGCTGGATTTGACCAAGTGGGACATGATCTTGCCATGCAGGTTGTCGCTATGCGTCCCATCGCGCTCGATGCCGACAATGTTCCTCAGGAAATCAAGGACCAGGAGTTGCGTGTCGCTATTGAGAAGACGAAGGAAGAACTCGTGGGCAAGGCTGTGGACGCCGCTTTGAAGAAAGCCGGCATTAACCCCGCTCACGTTGACAGCGAGGAGCACATGGCTTCAAATATGGGCAAAGGCTGGATTACAGAGGAACAGGTGAACCAGGCCCGTGAAATCAAGGAGAAGGTGGGAGCCGAGAAGGCCGCCCAACTCAACGAGGCCCAGATCAACCAAATTGCCAACGGCCGCCTGAACAAGTATTTCCAGGAGAATACGCTGATGGAGCAGGAGTATATCATGGAAAGCAAGGTCAAGGTCAAGGATTTTATCGCCAAGGCCGACAAAGATCTCAAGTGCACCGGCTTCAAGCGCCTTGAATTGGGTGCATAGAGCACGGAGACACAGTCTGACTGACAAGGGCAATCGCAACGGTTGCCCTTTCTTGTTTTGTATGCACAATTATATCTGTCTCGCCGCGTTATAACAAGGTGTCGCGAAGATGAGGTGAATAATTTGTATGTGATGGCTAAGAAGAAAAAATATTATGTGGTATGGAAGGGCCGCGAAACAGGCATCTATGACAACTGGCGGGATTGTGAGAAACAGGTGAAGGGTGTGGCCGCACAGTATAAGTCGTTTGACAGTCTGGAGGAGGCTGAACGGGCTTTCCGTCAACCATACAGCAATATGATTGCACAAGGACAACGCAGCTACGGTCACCCGGGAAAAGAGGGGGCGGTATATGTTGACGCCAACGGTATGACGGCTGTCAAGCCTGGCACACCGAACCCGCCGATCCTGGATGCACTGGCTGTTGACGCCGCATGCAGCGGAAACCCGGGGGTGATGGAATATCAAGGGGTCTATGTGGCCACCCGCAGCCGTGTGTTCCATTACCGGGCCGAAAAGGGGACCAACAATATCGGCGAGTTCCTGGCACTGGTGCATGGATTGTCTTACTTGAAGAAACACCATCTGAAGCAGGTTCTGTACAGCGATTCGCTGAATGCAATCAACTGGGTGCGACAGAAACAGTGTAAAAGCAAGCTGCCGGTGGATGACGATACCGCCGCTTTGTGGGACTATATTCACCGGGCTGAAGAGTGGCTGCGATGTAATACATATTCGACCGAGATCAGAAAATGGGACACGGACCACTGGGGTGAGATACCGGCAGATTTCGGACGAAAGTAGTCATTTCCCCGCCTCCGTGGTGCAATATTATTGATAATGAACACAACGAACCTCCGTTTCCAGTCTAACCGCGTGCGTGATATTGTCGGCCTTTTTCACAAGGAGTTGGATGACCTGTATGGGCAAGGCGAGACCGGGGCTTTTGTCACGATGCTGTTCGAGGCATTTCTCGGATGGGATAAGGTGCAGCTGTTGACCGGTAAGGAAAGGACTGTCAACCAAAGCGATCTGTTGCGATTTCATTGGGCGTTGGAGGATCTGGAACGACAACGCCCGATACAGCATATTGTCGGATATAGTGTTTTCTGCGACTGCCGGGTGGCAGTGAACCCGCACGTATTGATACCGCGTCCGGAGACTGAGGAGATGGTGCGTTCTTTAATCCTGTACGCTGAGTCTCGAATGGGAAAGACTGACGCAGGGTTTGAAGTTCTTGACTTATGTACCGGAAGCGGCTGCATTGCCATCGCCATGAAGAAAGCTTTTCCGGAAGCCAATGTAACGGCAGTGGATATTTCAGATGATGCGCTGGATATGGCTCAAGGAAATGCACGGGAGAACGGAACCGATGTGCGCTTTTTGCAGGCCGATGTGCTGGACCCGGATTTCAGGGTTCAGGATTTAAAATATGACCTTATCATCAGCAATCCGCCTTATGTGCGTGAGAGCGAACGCCGCCTGATGAAAGCCAACGTATTGCAATACGAGCCCGCGACTGCGCTTTTTGTACCGGACGAGGACCCGCTACGGTTTTATCGGTCTGTAGCAGGTATTGCCCGACGGGGCCTGAAAACCGACGGGATGCTGGCAGTGGAGTTTAATGAGGCGCTGAAGGAAGCGACCTGCGGCACACTGAAAGAATTTGGATTCTCGCCTGTCCCACAACGTGACTTCAGGGGGAAATGGCGCTGGCTCACTGCCTGTCGTGCGAATCAATAATAATGGTTACAGGGCCGTCGTTGAGCAATGACACTTGCATGTCGGCACCGAAAACACCGGTCTGGACAGGATGTCCGTAAAGCTCGGAGAGCCGCTCTACGAAACGGTTGTAGAGCGGAAGGGCGACCTCGGGACGCGAAGCCCGGATATAGCTGGGACGATTGCCTTTGCGCGTGGATGCCATCAAGGTGAACTGGCTGACGACAATGATGCCACCGTCGTGTAGACTGGTGACAGGCAGATTCATCACTCCGTCGTTGTCGTCAAAGATGCGCAAGGCGATTGTCTTACGGCAAAGCCATTCGATGTCGGCATCGGTGTCGGCGTCTTCGACACCGAGCAGTATGAGCATACCGCTGCCGATGGAGGCACAGGTGCGACCGGCTATGGACACTGCGGCGTGGCGGACACGCTGGATGACAATCCTCATTCCACTATGGACAGTTTGGCGAAACGGAGTACGAGACGTTTCTCGCCTGCCTGTTCGAAATGGATGACAGCCTGCGGCGCATCGGACGGGCCGTCTATGGCTGTAATACGGCCGATGCCGAATAGTTTATGCGAGACTTTGGTGCCCACCTGAAACCGGCGGATCTCTTCGTTGCTGTTGGGCTGGGACGGAACACTCGCTTTGTTGACAGGTGTGAGCGGACGCAATTTGCGTTTGTCGGGGGCTGGACGGCCTGCCGTGAAGAAGGTGCGGGGCAACTCGCCGACAGGTGGGAAAGAGCTGTGCCGGCGCGGTATCTCGATGTAACGTTCGTCGATTTCTTCGACAAAGCGACTCATCTCCTGGGAGGAGGCAGAGCCATATTGGTATCGCATGGAGGTGTATGAGAGTGTGAGCTGCTGCTCGGCACGGGTGACGGCCACGTAGAATAAGCGACGCTCTTCCTCAAGTTCTTGCCGCGAGGTGAGGGAGAGCATGGAAGGGAACAGGTTTTCTTCCATACCGACGACGTAGACATGCGGAAACTCAAGACCTTTGGCAGAATGGATGGTCATAAGCGAAACTTTGTCGGCATCTTTGTCATCGCCTTTGTCTTCGGAGGTGAGCAGCAACACCTGTTGCAGGAAGCGGTCGAGAGTGCGCGGCTCGGTATCAGGGGTGTCGCCGTCGGACGGGTATTCTTCGAATTGGTCTTCTTTTTCACAGAATTCTTTGATACCGTTAAGCAGTTCCTCGATGTTTTCGATGCGGTTGGCGTTGTCGGGATCGTCGTCTTCCTGCAAGGATCGCACGATGCCGGACTGAAGCACGATCTGCTGTGCGATGGTGAAAGCGTCGGTGCCGGGCATCTCGGCGGAGAAACGCTTGATCATCAGCAAAAATTGGTTGATCCGCGCCGCGATGCCACCGCTGATGCCTAAGTTGAAGTCAGGGAGATTTTCGAGCACGGTGCAGATGGAGACTTCGTTTTCAGCAGCCGCAAGACGGATGCGGTCCATGGTGGTCTGACCGATGCCGCGCGAAGGATAGTTGATGACACGCAACATGGCCTCGTCGTCGTGATTGTTGATGACCAGGCGCAGATAGGCCAGCACGTCTTTCACTTCGCGACGGCCATAGAACGAGAGCCCTTGATAGACACGATAGGGCACCGCGGCACGACGTAGCGCCTCTTCAATGGCACGCGACTGAATGTTGGTGCGATAGAGTATGGCAAAGTCTTTGTAATCGAGGTTGTTGTCAAGACGGGCATTCCGGATGGAGGCCGCCACTTGATTGCCTTCGTCGCGCTCGTCGGAGGCATGCAACAGGCGTATTTTGCCACCGACGGCGTTGTCCGTCCAGATTTCTTTCTGTATCTGCTCTTTGTTGTTGGCTATGATTGAGTTGGCCGCATTGACGATGTTTTGTGTGGAACGGTAGTTCTGCTCTAATTTGAACAGGTGCAACGACGGGTAGTCACGCTTAAAGTTGAAGATGTTTTGTATGTTGGCCCCACGGAAGGCGTATATGCTCTGCGCGTCGTCACCAACAACACAGATGTTCTGATAGCGGGCGGCAAGTTTTTTGACGATGAGGTACTGTGAGTAGTTGGTGTCTTGGTACTCGTCGACGAGGATGTAGCGGAAACGCTCCTGGTATTTGAGCAACACTTCGGGGAAGTCGCGCAGAAGGAGGTTCATGTTGAACAACAAATCGTCGAAGTCCATCGCATTGGAATTGCGCAGGCGCTGGTTGTAACGGCGATAGATGTCGGCCATCATGGGCCTGCGTGCTGTTGTATCCGCCTGCTGCAGCTCCGGGTTGTCGGCGTAATCGTCGGGCGAGATGAGGCTGCTCTTGGCCATGGAGATGCGGCCGATGACCGTGGACGGGCTGTATGTCTTGGCGTCAAGATTGAGCTCTCGCACAATATGCTTGACGGCTGACTTGGAATCGTCGGTGTCGTAGATGGTGAACGACGAGGTGTAGCCCAGACGGGTGGCCTCGGAACGCAGCACCTTGGCGAAGACCGAATGGAAGGTGCCCATCCACAGGTTGCGTGCCTCGTTGCCGACGAGCTTCGTGATGCGCTCTTTCATTTCGGCGGCAGCTTTGTTGGTAAAGGTGAGCGCCAGAATGCGAAACGGGTCGACACCTTGCTCGACGAGATGGGCGATACGGTAGGTGAGTGTGCGTGTCTTGCCCGAACCGGCTCCGGCTATGATCATGACCGGGCCTTCGGTACAGGCAGCAGCCTCGCGCTGCGCATCGTTGAGTTCGGAAAGTATATCGCGGTTATTCATTGCTTGGGAAAGATGTTAATCAAGTATCTCCGGCCGCAGGCCGTAAAGCCGTCGGCACGCGTCGTAGAACCGTACCGACAGGGACTGGCGCACCGACACGTCCAACCGGCAATCGAGGGTGAAATCTTGCTGCCGGGGCTGCAGGTCGTACTCTTTGAGCAGACGCATGACTTCGTTCATCAGAGGATATTCGAAATGGAGCCGATAGCGCACATCGATGGTGCGTTCCACTATGCAGGCATGGCTGATGGCGTCGCGTGCGGCGGCCTTGTAGGCGTTGGCCAGACCCGACGCGCCGAGCAGGATGCCGCCAAAATAGCGGACGACGACGACCAGCGTGTCGGTCAGGTCGGCGCTGAGCAGCTGACCATAGATGGGTCGCCCGCCTGTGCCACCGGGCTCGCCATCGTCGTTGGCACGCCAGGCGTCTTTGTTGGGGCCAAGGATGTAGGCGTAGCAGTGGTGACGGGCGTCGAAATAATCTTTTCTCAGTCGGTCGAGGTGTCCTTTCACCTCGTCCTGCGAGACAACAGGATAGGCAAAGGAGAGAAATTTGCTGCCTTTCTCTTTGTAGAGGCCTTCGGAAGGTCCGGCAATGGTGTGGTAGGTGTCGTCAAACATGTTTTTTCACATTTCTATCCGTTTATGATGTGCAGCCGGTTTGACGGAACGGGAGGGACGGCGGGGGCGGGAAGGCCGGAGCCAAGAATCGCAGGACTGCGGAGGACACGCACTTCGTCGTAGCAACCACTGGCGATAAAAGCGGACAGTATGCGGCGGCCGCCTTCGACAATGACGCTCTGCAGCCCCGCCGCGAAGAGGGCGGTCAGCGTTTCTTCGACGCTCTGACATCGCAGGTGCAGCCAATGGGACGGCACACCGGAGAGTCGCCCGCGACGATCGAGGACAACGGGCTGCGGCACTGCACCGAGGTAATGGCGCGGAGTAAGGGCGGGCTTGTCCTGCAGGAAGGTTTCGCTGCCTATAAGGATGGCGGCCTCTTCGGTGCGCCAGCGGTGGTTGAGGCGGTTTTGCGCAGGGGTGCTGATCCAATAGGGACCGGGCTTTGCCGGAGCCATGAATCCATCGGCGCTCTCCGCCCATTTCAGTATGACGTAGGGACGTTGGTGTTCCATGAATGTAAAAAAACGACGGTTCAACTCCCGTCCGTCCGGCTCTAACAGATGGCGAACCACCTCGATGCCGGATTTTTCCAGTTTCGCTATACCGCGGCCCGCCACCAAGGGGTTGGGGTCGTCGTTACAGCAGACCACACGACGGATGCCGCTCTCGACGACAAGGTCTGCACAGGGCGGCGTGTTGCCGAAATGGGAGCAGGGCTCGAGGTTGACATAAAGTGTGGCACCCTCGGCATCGGAACACCGAGAAAGGGCGTTGCGCTCGGCATGACTGCCGCCATACCGCTGGTGGTAACCTTCAGCGACAATGCGTCCTCCTTTGACAACGACACATCCCACCAGCGGATTGGGACGTACCCGCCCCAGCCCGTTGGATGCCAGCTGCAGACACCGCTGCATGTATAACTCGTCTGTCGCCGATGCCATCTGAAATGGTTATTGCCATTGCCGATATGCAAAAATACAACAATTCGCCCATTCGGGTATTCCAAAGGGACGGTTAAGTTTCAACAGCAGGGTAAGTTTGCACCAAGTTGTTGAATCACAATGGACAGCAATGGGGTTTTGTAGTATAGAGAAAAAAGTGTCTCTTTACACTCGAAAATGTCCCGAGAGACGGGGACATAACGAATGAGATATTAACAGCCACTTGTGTGCGCAGTTTCCGGCTTAGAACTCGGCGGTCTTGGGAGTTCTCGGGAAGGGGATGACGTCGCGGATGTTGGCCATACCGGTGACGAAGAGCATGAGGCGCTCGAATCCCAACCCGAAACCGGCATGGGGACAGGTGCCGTAACGGCGTGTGTCGAGGTACCACCACATGTCTTTCATCGGTATGCCGAGCTCGTTGATGCGCGTCATCAGTTTGTCGTAGTTTTCTTCGCGCACGGAGCCGCCGATGATCTCACCGATCTGCGGGAAGAGCACATCGGTGCCCTGCACGGTGCGGCCATCGTCGTTCTGTTTCATGTAGAAGGCTTTGATTTCTTTGGGGTAGTCGATCATGATGACGGGTTTGCGGAAGTGTTCCTCGACCAGGTAGCGTTCGTGCTCGGAGGCAAGGTCGACACCCCAGCTGACGGGAAACTCGAATTTGCGGCCGTTGGCGACGGCCTCCTCAAGAATGCGGATGCCCTCGGTGTAGGGGAGACGGACGAAGTCGGTGTCAATGACGCTGCGCAACCGGTCGAGCAGACCCGGGTCTATCATTTTGTTGAGGAACTCCAGGTCGTCCATGCAATGGTCCAGCGCCCAACGGACGCAGTGTTTGATGAATTCCTCTTCGAGGGCGGTGAGGTCGTCGAGGTCGTAGAAGGCCATCTCGGGTTCGATCATCCAGAACTCGGCCAGATGGCGCGGCGTGTTGCTGTTCTCGGCGCGGAAGGTGGGACCGAAGGTGTATATTTTGCCCAGTGAGGTGGCGCCCAGTTCTCCTTCGAGCTGTCCGCTGACGGTGAGGGCGGTGAATTTGCCAAAGAAGTCTTGATCCCAGTCGATGAGACCGTTTTCTTTGCGCGGCGGATTTTCGGGATCCAAAGTGCTGACATGGAACATCTCGCCGGCGCCCTCGCAGTCGGATGCGGTGATGAGGGGGGTGTGGAAGTAGAAGAAGCCCCGGTCGTGGAAGAAGGTGTGGATGGCATAGGACATCTGGTGACGAAGGCGCATGACGGCACCGAAGGTGTTGGTGCGCAGACGCAGGTGGCCTATCTCACGCAGAAATTCCATGCTGTGGCCTTTTTTCTGCAAAGGGTAGCTGTCCGGGTCGGCTTCGCCGTAGACGATGATGCGCCCGGCCTGCACCTCGACAGCCTGGCCTGATCCTTGACTTTCGACCAGTGTGCCTTCGACGCAGATGCATGCACCGGTGGTGATGCGACGCAGTTCGTCGTCGAACTTGGCCGGATCGGCGACAATTTGTATGTTGTGGATGACAGAGCCGTCGTTGAGGGCTATGAATGCGACGTTTTTGTTGCCACGCTTGGTGCGCACCCAGCCTTTGACACATACCTCACGGTTGAGCAGAGCGGCGGGGTTCTCTTTAAGCAGCTGTCTGATTTCAGTTCTTTTCATTGTCTAATGTGTTGTTATCTTGAGTCAGTTTGAAGAGTTCTACATCGGAGGAGAAGTTGAAGAGCCGCTCCTCCTGGTCACGGCGGCAGACAAGGATGGTGTCGTTGTTGCCGGCTATAATGTATCCGTCAAGGCCTTGCAGCACCACTGTCTTGTCCGATGGGACATGAACGACACAGCCGGATACATCGTAGGAGAATACGTTGCCGCTGACAATGGCGTTTGCCCGGTCGTCGTGCGGCACGGTGCTGTAGAGGGACTCCCAGGTCTCAACGTCACTCCAGCCGAAAGATGCACGTATCACGTAGACGTTGTCGGCTTTTTCCATGATGCCAAAGTCAACGGATATGGTTTCAGCAACGGAGTAGACATTGTTGAGCTGTCGGCGTGTGGTACGCAGCGAAAGCGGGAAGAAGCTGTCGGCGACAAGGGGCAGGTATCGCCGATAGGCGTCGACGAGCACCGGCAGACGCCAGATGAAGATCCCTGTGTTCCATAAAAATTCGCCGGAGGCAATGAACTGTTGCGCTACGTCGACCGGTGGTTTCTCGGTGAATGTGACGGCCTTGTGGAGCGACGGCATCGTGGACCCCTCGGCAAACTGTATGTAGCCATAACTGGTGTTGGGAGCGGTGGGGCGTACCCCTACCGTGACTATCCAGTCGTGGTGCCGGGCAACCTGTATTGAGTTGTTGATGTCGCTGACAAATGCTTCGTCGTCGAAGATGGCATGGTCGGACGGAGAGACCACGATCACGGCGTCGGGATTGAGGCTGTGGATGACAGCGGCGGCGTAGGCTATGCAGGGCGCTGTGTTGCGGCGCGACGGCTCGCCTAAAACCTGATAGGGTTTGAGGTCGGGAATCTGCTCGCGCACCCGGGCGACGTAGAGCTCGCCGGTGACGATGATGATGTTCTGCCGCGGGCAGATGCGCTCGAAACGGGCAAAGGTGGCTTGGAGCATCGACTGACCGGTGCCCATGATGTCATTGAACTGTTTGGGGTTGTCAGCCTGGCTCATGGGCCAGAAACGACGGCCGAAACCGCCCGCCATGATGACGATATAGGTGTTTTCGTTATTCATAATCAGACACTCACATCACCTTTGATGTGTGGATGGGGGTTGTAGCCCTCAAGTTGAAAATCATCATACTCAAAGGCGAAGATGTCGCGGCGGTCCGGGTTGATGTGCATGACGGGCAACGGGCGCGGGTCGCGAGTGAGCTGCAGACGGCACTGCTCAATGTGGTTGTTGTAGATGTGGGCGTCACCCAGGGTGTGGATAAATTCGCCCGGCAGCAAGCCCGCAACCTGGGCTACCATCATGGTGAACAGGGCGTAAGAGGCGATATTGAAAGGCACGCCGAGGAAGATGTCGGCGCTGCGCTGGTAGAGCTGGCAGCTGAGACGACCTTCACTGACATAGAACTGGAACAGGATGTGGCACGGCGGTAATGCCATGCGGTCGAGCTCGCCTACGTTCCATGCCGACACGAGGTGACGGCGTGAGTCGGGGTTGCTGCGCAACTGGTCTATGAGCCGGGTGATTTGATCGACATGTGTGCCGTCCGCACAGCCCCACGAACGCCACTGGCGGCCGTAGACAGGGCCCAGGTCGCCGTTGGCATCCGCCCATTCGTCCCATATTGACACCCCGTGGTCTTTTAAGTATCTGATGTTGGTTTCGCCCCGCAGAAACCAAAGTAACTCATAGATTATGGACCGCAGATGCAGTTTCTTGGTGGTGAGCAGCGGAAAACCTTCGTCCAGCGGGAAACGCATCTGATAACCAAAAGTGCTGACGGTGCCGGTGCCGGTGCGGTCGTGCTTGGGTGTACCCGTGTCGAGTACATGTTGAAGCAGGGAAAGATATTGTCGCATTGTCTGAGATTCGTAAAAGCACTTAGGAGATAACGCGAAAGGGACAAACTTATTATATAAAAAGAAAAATTTGCCCGAATGCGATATTGTTTGTACCTTTGCAGCATGAAACAGCATGAGGGGACGAGAGTCCCCTTCTTTTTTGCCGCGTATGATTGACAAGTTACAAATTCTGGAAATTGTGGACGACGAACTGTCGAAATGTGACGACAAGTTTGTGGTCGGATTGAAGGTGACGACAGATAACCGTATCTTTGTGGATATTGACGGAGACAACGGCATTAGCATCGACGACTGCATCGCTTTGAGCCGCGCCATCGAAAGCCGCCTGGACCGCGACACGGAGGATTTCGAGCTGAATGTCAGCTCGGCCGGCGCCGACGCTCCGCTGAAAATGCCACGCCAATACCGTCGGCATGTGGGCCGCAGCCTGACTGTGGTGCTGCCCGACGGGGAACGGATAGAGGGAACGCTCACCGAGGCCGATGACACTCATTTTGTGCTTTTCACCAAGGGGACCAAGAAGACCCCGCCGGTGGAACACAATCTGGCGTACAGCGATATCAAGACGGCTCGGGTGACGCTCCAGTTTTGAACAAGACGGAAAAACATAGTAGTTTGAAGAAAACAATAATACAACTGTCATAAAAATGAAGACGCAAGACAAAGCGCAAGACAAGACGCAGAACCTGATTGATTCCTTCAAAGATTTCAAGGAGTACAAGAACATCGACCGCGAGACGTTGATGCATATCCTGGAGGAGGTGTTCCGCTCGGCATTGGTGAAACGATACGGTAGCGAGGACAACTTCGACATTATTGTGAATATTGACAAGGGCGATTTGGAGATTTTCCGCAACCGGCTGATTGTGGAGGACGGGCATGTGGAGGATCCGCAACGCGAGATTGCGTACAGCGACGCTATCCGGATCGAGGATGACTTCGAAGTGGGTGAGGAGCTCTCGGAACCGGTGTATATGAGCGATTTCGGCCGTCGTGAAATCCTGTCTATCCGACAGAATCTGGTGGGAAAAATCCAGGACTATGAGAAATCGCTCGTTTTCCAGAAATACAAGGAAAAGGTGGGCGAGATCGTGGTCGGCGAGGTCTACCAGCCTTGGAACAAGGAGATTTTGGTGCTCGACGAGGAGAAGATTGAGCTGGTGCTGCCCAAAAGCGAGCAGATCCCCAACGACCATTTCCGAAAAGGCGACACGCTGCGTGCCGTGGTGCTGAAGGTGGAGCTGAAGAATAACAACCCGGTCATTATCCTTTCACGCACCTCGCCTATCTTTCTCGAACGGCTGCTTGAAGCTGAAGTGCCCGAGATTTACGACGGGCTCATTGTCATCAAGAATATTGTGCGCGTACCCGGCGAACGAGCGAAGGTGGCTGTGGAGTCTTATGACGACCGCATCGACCCCGTTGGCTCGTGTGTCGGAGTGAAAGGCAGCCGCATCCACGGTATTGTACGCGAGCTGCGCAATGAGAGCATCGATGTCATCAATTACACTACACGCACGGAGATCATGATTCAACGTGCGCTGAACCCTGCCAAGATATCGTCTATCAAAATCAACGAGGAGGAGAAGAAGGCGGATGTCTTTATGGCCCCTGACCAGGTGTCGCTGGCTATCGGCAAGGGCGGATGCAATATCAAACTGGCCTCGAAGCTGATAGGGTATGAAATTGATGTCTACCGCGATACGGACGAAGACTATGACGATGTGGTGCTTCAGGAGTTTGACGACGAAATCGAGCAGTGGATCATTGACGAACTGGTACGCATTGGCTGCGACACGGCCAAGAGTGTGCTGGCGCTGACAAAGGAAGAGTTGCTTACACGCACCGACCTCGAAGAAGAGACTATCGACGATGTGTTGCGTATTTTGAACGAGGAGTTTGAGGATGAGTGAGGCAGCCTGCTGACTGGCCGATGGTTTGCAGAACACAGACTGCAGGGGTTGAGGATGTTCCCGGCCCGATCTAAGAAGAACAATCATCAATTACAATAAGGAGTGGAACTATGGCAGACGAAGTAAAAAATATCAGACTGAATAAAGCCGCCAAGGAGCTGAATGTCGGCATTGAGAGCCTTGTCGAACATCTGGCCAAGAACGGCCATCAGGTGGAGAAGAATCCCAACACCAAGCTTACACCCGAACAGTATGACCTGCTGTCGAAGGCATTCCAGTCGGAACGTGCCGTGAAGGAACAGGCCGACAAGATTGAGATTACGCCCAGTTCCAACAGTGTGGTGATTGAAGCCAATAAGATTGCGGATCTCGCCCATGATCATGAGGAGGAGCTCATTATCAAGAATGTGAGCATGAAACCTATCGTGAACGCCCCGATTGCCAAGGCCGAGGCCGAACCCACTGCCAAGCCGACACCCGCTCCCGTAGAGAAGCCCGCTCCCGTAGAGAAGATGGAACCGGAGCCTGCCAAGGAGACCGCAACACCAGCCCAGGATGTGCCGGAACAGACGGCAACAGCCATGCCGGAGAAGTCGAAAACCGCTCACACGACTGAAGGCGGACTGAAGATTGTGGACAAAATCGACCTGTCATCGCTCAACACGAAAGTGCGTCCCGACAAGAAGAGTAAGAACAAGAAAACGGATGAGAAAGCCCCGGCAAAAACCGAGAAGCCGACAGCTGCACCTGCCGTCGAGACAAAGAAACCGCAGCCCGAAGTGAAAGCCGCCACAGCACCGGCCAAACCCGAGCCGGAGTTCATCGAGACGCAATACACCAAGCTTGAAGGACCAAAAGTGGTGAGCAAGATCGACTTGAGCCAATTTGAAAAAAATAAAGGCGAGAGCGGCGAAAAGAAGAAAAGAAAACGCATCAAGAAAGAGGGTGTAAAAGTGAGCGACACCACTATGAAAGGCGTGACCAGCGGCAGCGCCACGGTGAAAGCCAAGTCGACAAAGTCAAAGAACACCAAGAAGGTTGAGATTGACGACAACGAAATCGAGAAGCAGATTCGCGACACGCTGGCCCGACTGGGTACTATGGGCAAATCGAAGACCTCGAAGCATAACCGCGAGAAACGTCAAAAGGTCCAAAAACGCATCGAAGAGGAGCAGATCAACGAGATGCAGAGCCAGAAGACACTGCAGGTGACGGAGTTTGTCACCGCCAATGAGCTGGCGACCATGATGAACATCCCGGTGACACAGATTATCAGCACCTGTATGTCGGTGGGTATATTTGTCAGCATCAACCAACGCTTGGACGCTGAGACGATCAAGCTCATTGCCGATGAGTTTGGATTCGAAATCAACTTTGCCAGCGCTGATGTTGTCGACGAACTGAACCGTATTGAGGAGGAAGACCGTCCGGAGGATATGGTTGCACGCAACCCGATCATCACTGTAATGGGGCATGTCGACCACGGAAAGACTTCGCTGCTGGACTATATCCGTAAGACAAATGTCATTGCCGGCGAGGCCGGTGGCATCACCCAGCACATCGGAGCATATGAGGTGACGACCGCGGACGGCCGCAAGATTACATTCCTCGACACGCCCGGCCACGAAGCATTCACCGCTATGCGTGCCCGTGGTGCCAAAGTGACCGACATCGCCATCATTGTCATTGCGGCAGACGATAAAATCATGCCACAGACCATTGAAGCCATCAATCATGCTCAAGCCGCCGGCGTACCTATTGTCTTTGCAATTAACAAGATCGACAAAGCGGGCGCCGACCCGGACCGTATCAAAACTGAACTGGCCAATATGAACCTGTTGATAGAGGAATGGGGAGGTAAATATCAAAGCCAGGATATTTCAGCCAAGAAGGGTGTCGGTGTGGAGGAGCTGCTGGAGAAAGTGCTGTTGCAAGCCGACATTATGGAACTGAAGGGCAATCCCAACAAACGTGCCAAGGGTACGGTGCTGGAGAGCTCATTGGACAAGGGCCGCGGATATGTGGCCAAGCTGCTGGTGGAGGACGGAACCATCCATAAAGGCGACCCCATTGTGGCAGGTTCTATCAGCGGCCGTGTCCGGGCTATGTATAATGAACGCAACCAGGAGGTTATGTCGGCAGGTCCGTCACAACCGGTGCTGCTGCTCGGCCTGACCGGCGCCTGCCAGGCAGGCGACACGTTTAATGTGATGGAGAATGAGAAGGAGGCTAAGGATATTGCGGCCAAACGTACACAACTGGCCCGGGAACAGGGTATCCGCACCCAGACTCACCTGACACTTGAGGAAATAGGCCGTCGCCGTGCATTGGGCAACTTTAAGGAGCTCAATATTATTGTCAAAGGAGATGTGGACGGCTCGGTGGAGGCCTTGAGCGATTCGCTGCTCAAGCTCAGCAACGAGGAGGTGCAGGTGAATGTCATCCACAAAGCGGTGGGACAGATTTCGGAAAACGATGTGCTGCTGGCTGAGTCTTCGGATGCCATTATCATCGGATTCCAGGTGCGCCCGTCGGTGGGAGCCCGCAAGATGGCCGAGACAGAGCATATCGACATCCGCCTGTACAGCATTATCTATGACGCTATCAATGAACTGAAGGATGCCATCGAAGGTATGCTGGCGCCCGAGACCCAGGAAAAGATTGTGGCCAACCTCGAAATACGTGAGACATTCAAGATTTCGAAGGTCGGAACCATCGCCGGCTGCATGTGCCTGGACGGCAAGATTTCCCGCAGCCATAATGTGCGCATCATCCGTGACGGCATCGTGGTGTACACGGGTAAACTGGCTTCACTCAAACGGTTCAAAGATGATGTGAAAGAAGTGGTCAGCGGACAAGAATGCGGTTTGAACATCGAAAATTTCAACGACATTAAGGTGGGCGACATTGTGGAAGCCTATGAGGTGATTGAGATTAAGAGAAAGCTGTGACACGATTGAGCAATCAAGCTCTGCTCCTGTAGTTCAATGGATAGAATAGAGGTTTCCTAAACCTTTGATCAGGGTTCGATTCCCTGCGGGAGTACAATATGAGTTTTTCGCGAGGAGGATGACGACCTCCTCGCGTTGTATCAGACATAACGATGAATGTCTTGCTTCATACGATGCTCTCTTTTCGCGATGCGGAACAGGCGGTGCATTTGTCCCGATTTTTCAAGACAGGACCAGGGCAGTATGGTGAAGGCGACCGATTTCTTGGCATCAAGGTACCTGTTACACGTTGCGTGGTGCAGAAGATGTGGTCCGTGTGCAGTCCCGAACAACTGGATGAATGTCTGAAATCGCCTTGGCACGAGGTACGGCTGGCAGCGTTGCTGACACTTGTGCAACAGTTCCGCCACGCACGAGGCGACCAGGAGAGACAACGGTGTATTGTTGATTTCTATCTCGCACATCTGGAGGCCGTCAACAACTGGGACCTCGTCGACCTCTCTTGCTATGAATTGCTCGGAACATGGCTGCTGGACAAGGACGCTTCGCTGCTTTATGACCTGGCACGGGACGGAAGAACGATCTGGGAGCAACGTATCGGCATGGTCAGTACGATGCAGTTTATCCGTCACGACCGCCTGGAGGACACTTATGCCATTGCCGATCTATTGCTGTATCACCGACACGATCTTATCCATAAGGCCGTAGGGTGGTTGTTGCGTGAGACCGGCAAGCGCGACGGCAGCCGGCTACGCAGCTATCTCACGACAGTGGCCCCGCTTCCATCCGCACAACAGCATTCAGATTCCCGCAGAACGGATCAGCGCACTACGGTCATGCCGCGCTACCGGATGATGCCACGCACGATGCTCCGCTACACTATTGAGAAATTCCCGCCGGAGGAACGGATGCGATATCTGAAAGGTGAAAAAATAGAGCATGTAGCAGGACGGCATTGACAAAAATTGTATATTTGCAACAAAAACAATGATAGAACAATGATGAAAGTATTTCTACTCACGGGCCTCGCCGCCCTGATGACAATGGGGACAGTCTGCGCCCAGAACACGGAAACACAGAAGAACGGACAGCACCATCAACAGGGACAGCATTGCGGGAAATGCAGTCATCACCGGCAACACGGCATGTCGGCAGCCCTGCCGGGGACACAGGTCAACGCAGACGGAATAGACATGGTTGTGGTGAATGCTTTTCCCGGGGTGAAGAGTGTGGAGAAAGGACAACCTTGGTGCAAGGTGTTCGACGCCAAAAAGAAGCTGCTGGGCTATGTGGTCTATTCATCACCGGCCAGCGATAATATCAAAGGCTATGCCGGCCCGACGCCGCTGGCTATCGCCTTTAACAAAGACAAGACCATCCGCTCGGTGCAGATGCTGCCGAACAAGGAGACTCCGAATTTTCAGCAACGGGTTGTCGATGCCAAACTGCTGGAGAGTTGGAACGGGCTGTCGGTCAAGAAGGCCCGGAGCAAAAAAGTGGATACTGTCAGCGGCGCCACCTTTACATCGCGCAGTGTCATCGAATCGTTGCAAGCTGCATTGAAGAATCTGTAGGCGCCCCCGCGCTGTTGCACAAGGATCAGCGTGGGCAAGGCTGTCGATATGGATTCATAGCATATTGATAATCACGTGCAGTATGCCATGTGCATTGAATAAATTTTGCGGAATGGCAAAAAAGTTTTACCTTTGCACCAGTTTTCCCTCCTGAGAGGGACTCAGACGGTGGGCGTAGTTCAGCTGGTTAGAGCGCCAGATTGTGGATCTGGAGGTCGTGGGTTCGAGCCCCACCTCCCACCCGAGAAAACCGAAGCAGGACAAGCGTCCTGCTTTTCTTGTTGTACGAAACGACGGGCTGTCACTTTAGCCGACTCCAACGAAAGGATACGGGAGAATGATCTCGAAGAAACAACTCAAGGAACTGCGTGCTTATCGCCAGGGCAAACATTGCAAGGAGGAGGGCCTTTTTGTGGTGGAGGGGGTGAAGATGGCCGATGAGGCCTTGGCCTCGGGATGGCCGATACGGACGGTGTGCGCCACCGAAGAATGGATGGCGGAACACGATGGGCTGAACGGCGATATACAACGATGGACTGTAAGCGAAAGCGAGTTGGCGCAACTGAGCCTGCTGCGCAGTCCGAATGAGGTTTGGATGCTTGTGGAGCGACAATATCGGCCCGCTATCGGACAATGGACCGCTGTCGACGTGACTCTGGTGCTGGACCACATACAGGATCCGGGTAATCTGGGCACCTTGATACGCACCGCCGATTGGTTTGGGATACGGCATCTGGTTTGCAGCCCGGACACCGCAGACTGTTTTAATCCAAAGGTGGTGCAGGCGACCATGGGAAGCCTGTTCCGCACACAAATTGAATATACCGACATCGCCCAATGGGCCGCACGTTGCAAGACTCCCGTTTATGGCGCCGTGCTGGGCGGCACGCCGATAGGGGAATCGGCACTGCAACGCCCTTGCGCACTGGTCATAGGCAATGAATCACGCGGTATCAGCGATGATGTGGCGCAACAGCTGACTCACCGGGTGACAATTCCCAGTACCGGCGGCAGCGCGGAGTCACTCAATGCGGCTGTAGCCGGCTCTGTACTAATGGCCGCTATCGCGCTGAACGGATTATGAGCAACGAGTTATTCGGTTTAATCTAATATATAAAGCCATGGAACATACCAAGTATCAGGAAGGACGCACCGAACTGGCAGAACTGGGCAAGTTCGCATTGATAGACCGGCTCACGGAAGGGTTTTCCGCACGGCAGAAGAGCACTGTTATGGGGGTGGGTGATGACTGTGCGGTGCTGGGTGGTGGAAGGAGAAAAATGCTGGTGACAACTGAAACTTTGGCGGAGGGAGTGACTTTTGACATGATGTATACTCCCCTGAAGCATTTAGGGTACAAGGCTGTGGCTGTCAGCCTGTCGAATATCGCCGCCATGAACGGCACCGCCAGACAGATTGTGGTGAGCATCGCCGTGAGCAACCGCTACTCGGTGGAGGCACTGGAGGAACTCTATGCCGGCATCCGGCTCTGCTGCGAACGCTATGACGTGGATCTGGCGGGCGGCGACACCACCAGCTCGCGGTCGGGTATGGTGATCAGTGTCACAGCCATCGGCGATGTGGAAAGCGAACGTATCTGCTACCGCAAAGGCGCCGGCCTGCACGATTTGATATGTGTCAGTGGAGATTTGGGCAGCGCCTACAGCGGTCTGCTCGTCCTTGAACGAGAGAAAGCGACCTATCAAGCCAACCCTGGATTCCAGCCGGAGCTGGACGGCTACGATTATGTGCTGGAACGCTATCTGAAGCCTGAACCCCGGTTTGATATTGTGCAGTTGCTACGCGAAAAAGGGATCACACCCACGGCTATGATTGATGTCAGCGACGGCCTGGCCAGCGAGTTATTGCACATCTGCAAGCAGTCGCGTTGCGGTTGCGAAGTGTATGAGGAACGCATTCCTGTCGACTACCAGACATCGCGTGTGTGCAGCGAGATGAGCAAGAATATGCTGCCTGTCAGCAATGCGCTGAACGGCGGCAAGGATTACGAACTGCTGTTCACTGTCAAGACATCTGACTATGAAAAAATCAAGGATTGCGAGTCGGTGCATATTATCGGCCACATCACCGACGGCGCACCCGTGATGGTGACCCCCCAGAACTCAACAATTGAACTGCGCGCCCAGGGATGGACTGCCCAAAAATAAGACGACAAAATGAAGACCGACACCTATCGCCATCAAGGATTGCGGAAAGCTATGTGTGCATCGCTGCAGCGGAAAGGCATCAACGATATGCAAGTGCTGAAAGCGATGCTGAAAGTTCCCCGCCATTGGTTTCTGGACATGGCGCTGGACAATCTGGCCTATGAGGACCGCGCGTTGCCTATCGGCTGCGAGCAGACTATATCACGCCCGTCGACTGTTGCAATGCAGAGCCAGTTGCTTTCGGTGGCTCCGGGAATGAAAGTGCTGGAGATCGGCACCGGCAGCGGATACCAGACTTCGGTGCTTTGCGAAATGGGGGCCCGGGTGTACACCATAGAACGACAGCAGGAACTTTTCGTGCGTACCAAGAAGATGTTGTACGAGATGCGCTACGACGCCAAATGCTATCTGGGCGACGGCTACCGCGGACTGACGGAGATTGACCTGCGACCGGCCGCCCGCATTGCCGATGAAGGCCGGGACCGAGTGAATCACGGCATTTTTGACCGTATTATTATCACCTGCGGCGCACCGTATATTCCCGAGCCGTTGGTGCATCAATTGAAGACGGAGGGGGTCATGGTGATACCTGTCGAGGAGCGGACACCGGATTCCAATGAGACGTCGCTGCAGATGCTGCGTGTGGTGAAACATGGCAATGAGCGCGACACGTGGGAGGTCAAACGCTATGGCGGCTACCGTTTTGTACCGATGCTGGACGGGCGGCAGTTCTAACGCAAACGAAATCTCAGCGCAACAACCACCGTTGCGGACGCAGACGAGGATTGTAAAGCAATATCCCCGCATCGAAAAGGTCGATGGCTATATTGTAGCCGGGGTCATCGCACAATGTCCGCCACTGCCGCTCGGCATCAGACGAACGGTGCGGACGCCGCACCAACATGGCCCGCGGCACGATGCCCGAACCGGACAATACGGTTGTATCGGCATTGACGGCCTCCCGGCGCATGGCATAAAAATCTGACATTTTGTAGACCAAAGCGTGATAGCAACGGTTCCGGAGCCCGACACCGTCCAACACATGCGCCTGACGCCTGTCAAGACGAGCCAGCAGCACTTCGTCGTAGAGAGCGAACAGGAACGGTGAATGGAGATTGTAGCGCGTGCGGGCGCGAAACCAGTATTGAATGCGATTCACAGGGCAAAAGTACAAAAAAAACCGTACTTTTGCAGTATGAAACGATATCTGTACCTGCCGCTCGTTCTCGCGACACTGCTGCTGGCAGGTTGCGGAGGCCACGATTTCACTCCCAAGCCTGCAGCATACCTGCGCATAGACCTACCGGAGAAACACTATGCTGTCTACGACACGACGGCACTGCCGTTCCGTTTCGAATGTGCCGGCGACTGCGAGGTGGTGTGGAAGCGAGACAACCGTGGCGAGAAGTGGATAGACCTTTATTACCCCAAACTGCGCGGCGTGGTGTATCTAAGCTATAAGGCCATTGACGGCGTTGACGCCATGCGGGCCCAAATCGATACGGCCTATAAATTCCTATCCATGCATTTTGACCATTCGTCCGGCATTGATGAACGGCAGTATGTCGATCCGGTGCATCATGTGTACGCCACTACAAACCGGCTGACCGGGACCCACGTGGCCTCAACCTGCCAATTCTGGGCCACGGACAGCAGCAGCCATTTCCTCCGGGGATCGCTTTATCTGGACTACACGCCCAACAATGATTCGCTGGCACCTGTCATCGCTTACCTGCAATCCGACATTGACCGTCTCATTGAAACGCTGCAGTGGAAATAGGCGCAACTGGCATTTGCCTGTAAGATTATTTTTTGTTACCTTTGCAACCTACGTTTAACTTTCATAAAACAACACGATATGTCAAAATTACTTTTATTGGGCGACGAGGCCATCGCTCAGGCATTTATTGATGCCGGAGGCAGTGCTGTCAACAGCTACCCCGGAACACCGTCGACCCAGATTACAGAATATGTGATGAAATCGCGCCAAGCCAAGGAACAGGGCGTGGTGGCGAACTGGTGCGCCAATGAGAAAACCGCGCTGGAGGCTTCATTGGGCGTGGCCTATGCCGGCAAACGTGCCATGACTTGCATGAAGCATGTGGGGCTGAATGTCTGTGGCGACCCCTTTATGAATGCCGCCATCATCGGCACCAAAGGTGTTATCATCGTGGTGGCCGACGACCCGAGCATGTTCTCGAGCCAGGACGAGCAGGACAGCCGTTACTACGGGCACTGGGCCATGATTCCAATGCTGGAGCCCAGCAACCAGCAAGAGGCTTACGACATGGTCTTCTTCGGATATGACTTGAGTGAGCAACTGGGCACCCCTGTCCTGATGCGCATCCCCACACGACTGGCGCACAGCCGCGCCGGTGTGGAACGGAAACCTGTACGTGCGCAGAACCCCGTCACCAGCCCCAGCGACCCGAAGAGTTTCGTCTTGTTGCCCGTCAACGCCAAACGCCTCTACCGCGAACTGATCGACAAGCAACCTGCCTTCACCAAGAGCGCCGAAGAGAGCGGCTATAACCAATTCATCGAAGGCGGCGACCATAGCCGCGGCATTATCACCACGGGAATCGCCTATAACTACCTGCAAGAGAACTTTGAGAATGGGCAATGCCCCTACCCTGTCGTCAAAATCACCCAGTATCCCCTCCCCTTCAATATGCTGAACAAGCTGTATGACGAAGTGGATGAAATTCTCGTTCTCGAGGACGGCCAGCCTTTTGTCGAGGAGCATATAAAGGGATTTCTGGGCAAAGGCAAACCGGTGCATGGACGTTTGGACGAGACGATACGCCGCGACGGCGAGCTGAATGCAGAGAAGGTTGCCAAAGCACTGGGTATGAAGATTGTCAGCGGACCGTCTGTACCCGAGGTGGTGACCAACCGCCCGCCGGCATTGTGCGTCGGATGCCCCCACATCGACAGTTATGAGGCAGTGGTCGAGGTGATGAAGAAGTACCCCGACGGACGTGTCTTCGGGGACATCGGCTGCTACACGCTCGGTTTCAATATGGGTGCCATCAACACCACTGTGTGCATGGGTGCCAGCGTCACCATGGCCAAGGGTGCCGCCGAGATGGGTATTTTCCCCAGCATCGGTGTCATTGGCGACGGAACTTTCGGCCACAGCGGCATGACCGGCCTGCTGGACTGCGTCAACGAAAAAGCCAATGTCGTCATCATGATTCTCGACAATGATATCACGGCTATGACCGGCGGCCAGCCGTCGAGCGCCAACATGAAGCTTTTCAACATCTGCAAAGGTCTCGGGGTCGACCCTGACCATATCCGCACCATTGTGCCGCTGAAGAAAAACCACGAGGAGTTCATGAAGATTCTCGAAGAGGAGATCGCCTACAACGGAGTGAGTGTAATCATTCCGCAGCGTGTCTGCATTGTGGAGAACAAGAAGAGAATCGCAGCCAAATAAAATTTATCAGACCCGTCAGACCGGCTGGTCCGGCCTGACATAAATACAGAATTAACAATGAAGAAAGACATCATCCTCTGTGGCGTAGGCGGCGACGGCATCGTCTCCGTGGCCAAGATTATAAGTGACGCCGCCCTTAACTTGGGTATGAACGTCAAGCAAAGCGAAATACATGGTATGAGCCAGCGCGGAGGCTCGGTGTTCAGCCATCTGCGTATCAGCAGCGACCCTATCTTCGCTGACGTCATCCCCGAAGGCAAAGCTGATATCATCCTCAGCTCGGAACCTATGGAGGCACTGCGCTATCTGCCATTCCTCAGCCCGGACGGAGTGGTCATCACCAACAACGACCCCTTTGTCAACATCCAAAACTACCCTGACATTGAGAAGGTGTACACCGAACTGGGCAAGTTGAACAAATGTGTCAGCTTTAACGCCAACGCCATCGCCAAGGAGCTCAACGCACGTGGCAACATGGTGCTGCTCGGCGCCGCAGCTCCCTACCTGGAGATTGCATTTGACGAGTTGGAAAAAGCAATCAGGGCTATTTTCGGACGTAAGGGCGACGCCGTGGTGGAGACCAATATCAAGGCCATCCGCGCCGGCCGCGACGCCAAATAAACTGTCGAACCGCTTTCATCCCCAAAAACAATCCCGGCATCATTTCTGCCGGAATTGTTCTATAAAAAAAGAGGCTCTGCCGTGGCAAAGCCTCTTTTGCATAAATCGTGCCCCTCAACTCATTATTCAACCGCAGGGGTGGAGGAAGCTAAATCGTCGTCGGCAATTTTCTTCCAACCCAACAATACCATAATGAAGGAAATGATGTTCAGTATGGCAGCAATAATGGTGCCGACCAACGGGATGATGGAAATGACGGCGCCAATCAGCGAAAGAATCATGGCCGTGAACAACATTGATGCACCCTTGCGGGCCAACCCGGGAAAAGTTGTTGACTTGCGCAGTTTGTTGTATGCCACCATCATCATAATGAAAGCTATAATATTGAGGATGGCCTGAATGATGCCACCTGCAACAGGGATAAAGCCGACTATGTAACCAATGATGACCAAGATAACAGCGGTATAGAGTTTGTTGACCACAGGAGCATCCGGTTCCATCACTACATTTTTGAAGTTACGCAGGCCTATGAAATAGAGTACATAACCCACAATGATGGCGATGCTGAGAATGACAGACAGGACACTCCAAAATCCACCCGACAAAAAAGCCAGGATTGCCACAAGGCCCGAGACAATACCGCAAAGCGAGTAAAGCATGACGCCCGTGTAAATCTGCTTCGTAGTTGATTTCCAAGTACAATTTTCCATAATAGTAAAGTTTTTGTTAATTGTTATTTTGCAAAAATACAAAAAAAATCATCAAAAAGAAATATCCAATTGCCGGAGTCTGATTAATCAACTGTATCTGCATGGAATTTGTATCTTTGCAAATTAATAAGAGGAGGTCTCCATGAAAGTTGTCGCCGTCATACCGATAAAATTGAATAGCGAACGTCTACCCAATAAAAACATCAAACCTTTCAGCAACGGTGTGCCGTTATGCCACTACATTTTCAACACCATGCTAAAAGTGAAGGGAGTGGATGAAGTGTATGTTTATTGCAGCAGCGAACGAATCATCCCTTATCTGCCTGCAGGGGTGAAATATCTGAAACGAGACGAATGCCTCGATCGGAACACGACAAAAATTAACGAAGTGCTCTCCGCTTTCGCCCAAGATGTCCCGGCCGACATTTATGTGATGTCCCACACCACAGCTCCTTTCCTAAAACACACCCGTATCGAGGAGGGGCTGCAGGCAGTGCGATCCGGACAGTACGATTCTTCATTTGCCGTAAGACGCATTCAGACTTTTATGTGGCGTGACGGACAACCGATGAATTATTCATTGGACGATATACCGCGCACGCAAGACTTGACACCCGTTTTCTACGAGACCAGCGGATTCTATATCTACCGGCAAGAGATTATCAACGGGTTCAACCGACGTGTCGGCGAACATCCCTATATGGTGGAGGTGGATGAGTTGGAGGCGGTTGACATTGACAATGCCGGTGATTTCGACTTTGCCGACCAACTAATCCGGGCAGATATTAACCTGTTTTAATTGTTTGAGACATGGTTCGGATTTTAGACTGCACCTTGCGCGACGGCGGATATTGCAACAACTGGATGTTCGGTGCACAATGTATCTACAGCATGGTGGAAAGATTGGAGGAAGCCAACATTGATATCATTGAATGCGGTTTTCTCACCAACAAGGTTGCCTCGAACCCGGCCAGCTCGCAGCACAGCACCCTCGATGATATCCGCAATGCGCTGCCGCCCAAAAACGACAAGTGCATACGTGTGGCCATGGTCAACTATGGCGAATATAACATCGGCCAACTGGAGAACCGCAACAGCCATTCGCCTGTTGACGGATTTCGTGTGGCGTTTCACAAAAAGGACAGGGAGCAGGCCATGGATTTCTGCCGCAGCCTGGCGGCGAAGGGGTACCTGGTGTTTATCCAGGCCATGGTGTCACAAAATTACAACGATGAGGAGTTCCGCCGACTCATCGAGGAATGCAATGCCTTCAACCCTTATGCTTTTTACATTGTTGACAGTTTTGGCATGATGACACGTGACGATGTGTTGCACTATGCCGGATTGGCTACAAAATATCTAAACAAGGAGGTGTGCATCGGCTTTCATTCCCACAACAACCTGCAGCAGTCGTTCTCGAACACACAGGCGTTGCTGGATTTCATGCCGCAATGCAATGTCATTATAGACGCTTCGGTGGACGGAATGGGCCGTGGAGCTGGAAACCTATGCACCGAACTACTGGCCAAATATTTGAACGAAAAATTCGGACAGCACTACCAAATGCTGCCGATATTGGAGATCGTCGATCTGCATATCAACCCTATCTTTCAGAAAAACCCTTGGGGGTATTCTGTGGCATATTATGTCGCCGCCGCACAGCAGTGCCACCCCAACTACGCCACCTACTTGATTGAGAAACAAACGGTCGGCGTAAGGGATATCAACACCATCCTGTCGCAGCTGACGGACGGACAGAAGAAACAGTTCGACCAAGCTGTCGTCGAGCAACTGTATTTGGAGCATCAAGGCCGCACGGTGGCTGGAGACGACAACACGGAACGTGTTCGACAACTGGTCGCCGGGCGTAAGACACTGGTGGTGGCACCAGGACGCAGCCTTGTGACGCAACGGGATAAAATCGCGACGTGGATTGATGCCAACCGACCTCTGACGGTGGCGGTGAATTTTGTCCCCGACGACCTGCCGGCGGATGTCGTTTTTGTGAGCAATAACAAACGATCGGCAGAGCTGGGCGACCTGTCGGGCGCAGGCATGGTGGTGGCGACCTCCAATCTGAACCTGGGGGCGGACGCGGTGACGGTGGACTACACTTCTTTGTACCGCGGCGACGGCACCCCGTCGGACAATGCAGGCATTATGTGTCTCCACCTGCTGCAGAATGCCGGGGTTACGGAGGTTTATCTGGCGGGTTTCGACGGTTACCGGATGGATCTTCACTCCAATTACTGTAGCGACAGCATGATTTTAAATGCATCCATGGAGACGCTGACCCGACGAAACCAAATTGTAGGTCAACTGATGTGCACCATCAACCGCAGCATGAGATTGCATTTCCTGACGGAATCGCTCTATACTTCTTTCGTATGAAGCACTATGACTTGATTGTTTTCGACCTCGACGGCACACTGGCGGACACCTCGACGGGAATTTACAACGCTATCCGCTACACGCAGGCCAAGATGGGGCTTTATCCGCCGGAAACAGAAGAGCAGATGCGCTCACATATAGGCCCCCCTGTAGAAGAGTCCTACCACCGTATTTTCGGTCTTACGGACGACCGACTGGCCCAAGCCGTGGCTTTGCACAAGGAGTATTCTCTACGGCAAGGTCTCTACGAAGCGTCGCTCTACGACGGCATGGAAACGCTGCTCCCGATGTTGAAGACACGTTTCAGACTTGCGGTGGCCACGCTTAAATTTGAAGAGACTGCTATCGAAATGCTCTCCCGTCTAAAAGTGGCAGCATGTTTCACAACTATCTGCGGCGCCACGCCAGGAATACCGGAAAGCAAAAAGCAGATTCTGGAAAGATGCCTTTCAGTCTGCCGGTGCCGGAAAGAAAGTGCCCTTCTCATCGGCGACAGCCTGTATGATGCCATCGGCGCTGAGCAAGCCGGCATTGATTTTGTCGGTGTGACCTATGGGTTTGGATTTGCCTCACGGGATGATGCCGACAGTTTCCGCAACGAGGGATGCGCTGATGACGTGGAGCAACTGAAAAAGATTTTGCTATGAATAATACGGCACCCCGCACCTCTAAAAGCGCAACCGATCCGTCATGCAGCTGTCTGGCCATCTCGATGTATGCGTTGCTTTATTATCTGCTGCTGCAAGATGTCGAGACCGCCCGCCACCGGACCAAGTATGTGTTGGGCGGGGCGATTCCAACCGATATCGCTCAACGGCTTGGTGCAGACCACCTGTGGTCGCCCGTCAAGAAGCACAAGCAGAATGACGTGGCCCGCTGGGTCTATAAAATATGGCTGAAAATCACGGGATCCTGTCGGTTTCGTTATTTGAATCACACACGCATCTATGCTCAAGACATGGGGGCGCTCTCTGTGGTGTTGGGCCGCCATCACTACAGCATGCTTCCCGATGCTCCTAATTTCATGACGCTGAACATGCAGTGCAACAGCGCCGAGTACATGCGTCAGCAACGTATCGCCCATTCTGCCCGGGGGCGGCTGCAGACGCTGATTTTCGGAAACATCTTTGTCCACAATCTGGGCGATAACGACCAGTGCGACACAATCTTTCTTTCCGAAGAGAACACCTCCCCCGTGCTGGAGGGAAAACAGGTTTGTATTCATACATTGGAGGCGATGTGGCACGATGCCCCCGATGAAAAGCGGGATTTTGTTTTGCAGGTGTTTCAGGTCACCGACGATGACCTGAGGCTGATCAACAGCAAGCCTGTTATTTTTTTCTCGCAGGCGCTCGTGGCGGATAATATCCTGACGGAGTCGGAATATGCAACACTGCTTTCCGGCATTCTCTCTCATTACGACATCAAGGAGGTACTGATTAAGACACATCCTCGCGACCACTTCGACTACACCCGCTTTAACCCGGCGCTGACTGTCTTCGACAAAAAAATCAACATACAGCTGCTCGCCTTTTTCTGCAACAAGGTGAAACGTGTGGCCACCATCTGTTCCACCTCGGTGGAGTCTTTCCCCGAAAGTGTGCAAGCCGACTGGTTCGGCCCCGGCGTACACCCTGCCATCGAACGGTTTTACGGGACCAACTACCAAATCCACCGTCCGCACAACCTGATGCAGCTTTAACAAACATAAAACACATGAGACTGAAACGACGGATCTTTCTCACCGCACTGCGTGTCATGGAGCGACGCTTTCTGCGGCGCACACCCGATACACTCTATTGCTCCAATCTGTCGCTCGACAAGGTGGATGATCCTGAGAGCGTTGATGTGATCACCATTGCGTTCAATAACGCCAAAGTGATTGCATTGCACAATCAATATACCGCAAAATATCTCACGGGACATATCACACATATTGTTGTGGACAATTCAACGGACAAACGGCAGTCGCAGGCTATCCGCGAAGTCTGTGAAGCGTCGAAGGTGCCCTATGTCAGACTGCACCGCAACCGGATGGATATATTCAGCGGCAGCTACTCCCACGCCGCCGCCCTCAATTGGAGCTACCGGCATATTATTATGCCGCGTCAACCATACGGATTCGGATTCATCGACCACGACATTTTTCCGATCACCCCGATTGACATCGCCCGGAAGTTGTCGATACAACCGCTCTACGGCGCACAACGCAAACGCAACGGGATGTGGTATTTATCGGCCATCATGTTCTTTCTGCGCTATGAACTGACAGACCAAAAGCAGGTCTCTTTCATGCCTGTGACCATTGACGGCACATACCTCGATACCGGCGGCAGCAATTGGTCGAGCATCTATTCCGGACTTGACGAGCAGAACCTGCATTTTGTTTCGGAGCGCATGGAAAGTTTCCGTGAGGGGGAAAACCGCCATCAAGACCAGGTGGAACTTTTCGACGACGACCGATGGGTGCACACGATTAACGGCTCGTACTGGAAAAAAATAGCGGTGGTGAAGGAGGATATATTGGAGGAACTGGTACGTCAATACGAACGGCGCTTATCAGCGACCCAAAAGCCCTAACGATACGTTTTTCCTAAATATCAGCAGCTTTAATGACTTTTGGGGTTGCATCCGGATGAAAAAAAACAGCGACAGCAGCAATGTAGCGCACCATTTGACACCCTCGGCCAGCAGACGACGAATGTATTTGCCCTTGCTGACGTTACGTGTACGCAACCGTTCGCTGCGCCCGACACCCAATGTCAGACGGTTGAAGTAGTCGCGGCTCAGTTTCTCCTCCGGGATGATGTGATAGAGGATGGCCTGAGGCAGGTAGTGGAAGGACATGCCGGAGCGAGTCATGCGGTCAAAGAGGTCTTTTTCCTCCGCCCCGATGAGCGTCCGCCCCTTTCGGCCCAGGTCGACATTGAAGAGCCCCAGCCGCTCGAACACCTCTTTGCGGTAGCATACATTGCCCCCGCCCGGGAAGGCTCCCTTCGGAAAGGGTCGCTCACGGTCGCCCAGATAGAGCCTGCCGGTGACCAGCTGGCGTGTGTAATGTGACATCCAATCGGGCTCGGAAGTTTCGTAGCGGGGAAGTATCGGTCCGCCGGCTGCCATGACATCGCTCCTGCGCCGGAACAGGTCGGCATAGGCTTGGAGATAGGCGGCATTGACGGTGGCATCGTCGTCCACATAAACAAGCAGATCGCCGGAAGCATACCGTATGCCGCAATTACGGGCATATGAAAGGCCTTGCTTAGACTCCTCGCAATAGCGGAAACGGATGTCGGGATAATCGGACTGAAACCGCCTGCATGCCGGCTCTGTGGCATCGCTGCTGTTGTTGTTGACCAAAACTATCTCGTAGCCGTCACGGGGATAGTCGTTCTCGGCCAGACTGCGCAAGACATTGTATATGTACTTCTCGCGGTTATATGTGCAAATAATGACGGAAATCATGAGGGAGGTCACTTTCTACGATGACGGCGATAATAGATGAAAAGCGCCACAGCCACCAGACATATAAAGACGACGGAGAAGAGCATTGTCACCGTGTCCAGCCGGTGTTGCATGGGAGACTCATTGCGAAATTCCACGACATGTTCGCCAGCCGGAATCAGCATCGCACGCAGGATATAGTCGGCCCGCATATATTCGCATGGCTCGCCGTCGATGTAGGCCTTCCAGTCGGGAGCATAGTACACCTCACTGAATACGGCCAGCCGTTCCGACGCGGAACAAGTCTTGTACGTCAACCGGTTGAGGTTGGCCGGCAAAGTGTGCTGCAATTTGATATAGTCGGCGCTGTCGGTTGTGTAGCGCAGGGTGGACAAGGTGAATTTTGACGTGTCGACGACGGCCGTTGAGGCTGGGTTGAACGATCGCAATGCCAGAATTTCGGCATCGGCGCTTCCCACCGGATGCACCTCGTCGACAAACCAGCTGTTGCCCAGCGCATCGGGATTGCGCACCACCTGTCCGTCACGCAGCACCACATAGCGTGTATTGAGCATATTCAGCACGGCGGGATGCATCTCACGGCTCATGTAAAAGTCAATGAGATCCTGGTAACGGCGCAACTTGGCGGCGCTGTAGCCGCCAATCTGGTTATGGAAAGCCGATGGCTTGGAGTCATTGAACGTATTCACAGCCAAATTGAGCACACGATAGTCTTGATCGCCGAACGCCCCGGCCTGGCGGTCTATCTCATAGTCGTAGCTTTCGGCACGCAGCTCCCGCTGCCGGGAAGCACGGCTGTAGTTGCTGTCGTTCAGGTAGCGACGGTCCACACCCGCCAAGTCAATGACGATCAACAATGCCAATACACTTATGACAATCCGCGATGAATGCCGTTTGCCGGCATAGTGTTTCAGGTAGAGCCACAATGTGGTTGCGGCCAACGCGACAAATAGCAGACTGCGCCACGAATCGCTTACAAACAATGCCTTGCGGTCTTTAATGAACACGCTCTGTATCAAGCTCCATTGATCACCATATTGCGCCGCCATCTGCCCGTCGCCGGCTCCGGTATAACTGAAACCACCGCTCAACAGCAATCCTGCGAGAATGATCCCGGCCGTACCGCCGGCCGCAACCAGCAGGGCACGCAGATGGCTCGTGCGCGTCTCCTGCGAGGCATCAAACAACTCCTTCAATCCAAGCACTGCGATGAGCACCGCAAGCACATTGGCCAGCACCAGGCTCATGGATGGCGTCCGGAATTTGTTATATAGCGGCAGATGGTTGAACAGGAACTCGTTGAAACCAATGAAATTGCGACCCCATGAGAGCAGTACGGCCAAGACCGAAGCCAACAATATCCACCAACGGTCAGGGCCTTTGGCAACCAACATGCCGAACAACGCCAGAAAGATGACAATGGACCCGAAGTATACGGGGCCGCTGGTGAACGGCTGGTCGCCCCAATAGAGCGGCGCCTGATCGACACGGAAATTCCGGTACGACTCACTTTCTCTGTCGACACGTTCGCCGCTGCCGCCACCCATGGCGCCGGGGACCAGCAGCGTATAGGTTTCTCCGATGCCATAACTCCAACTGAATGCATAGTCGATGTCCAAGCCTTTCGTTTGGACGTTTTGTCCGGCATTCGCACCTTCGGAAGTATCCTGAGGGCTAATTGTGAGCTCGTTGCCGCCACGCATGGTGTACTGCATGTAGTCCCTGTTGATTAACAGATGGCGGGCGTTGCAGCCTAACGCAAAAACGACACCCAGTAACAGTATACCCACTGCCGACAACAGACGTGAGAAGCATTTCCCGCGCAGTGCATAGACGGTGTACACCAGTCCCATCATCACACCGGCCAAAGCCGTGTAGAATGTAATCTGAATGTGATTGTAGGCTATCTGCATGCCCAAGGCCACTGCAAAAAGAATGCCGCCCCACAGCATACGCCCTGCTGCACTGCGACGATCCGCAGCCATCTGCAACGCCCCTCTGAGACATAGCATCATGCCTGCAAGCACGGGCAATATCATGGCCATGGCGTTGGCTTTCGTGATATGGCCGGCCTCGATGACAATGATATTGTAACTGCCCAGCCCGAACGCCAAACCACCCAAAACGGCCAGCAACGGACTCACACCCAGAGCCGTCAGGGCAATATAAAACCCAATCAGATAGAGGAACAGCACACCTATGGTGTTCTGCCACCCCAGCATGGCCAGGTTGAACAGGTTTTTCAACGGAGTGAAAAGCGAATGCTGCGGACTGTTTGTAATTTGATATCCAGGCATCCCCGAGAACATGCTCGGACACCAGTTGCTATACTCGCCTGTAGCCTCGTGGTATTGCCGTTGTGCCTGCGACATGCTCTCATATTTGATATAATCTCCCTGCGGGAGCTCCTTGCCCTGCAGAATCGGGACAAAATACAGACATGCCACAACCAGCATCAACAGCACCACCATGCCATGCGTCAAGAGTTTCTTCTTCATAAGAATCATTTTTCGTACTGTAATCCAACCCCTTGCAGACATACTGCACGAAGCGTTGGGAATTGTAAAAATACAAAATATATTTTATAAGTACCGGGCGCCCCGCATCGTGCGCCCTGACGGCGGGAGCAGACACCGGCCAATGTATTACGCAATTATTAGTATCTTTGCAATCCGAAAGCTTTATAAACTATTCAACTATGAATATCGAGGAATATATCGTCGCACGTGTCAACGCGCTGCTGCATTCCGACGACGCCCGGATTGTAAAGCGGCTGGAGGGGGGCATGAGCAATTACACTTATGTGGTGGAATGCAGGAGCAAGATGCACACGTACCGTGTACCCGGTAAATTTGCCGAACGTTTTGTGAACCGGGACGACGAATGGAATAACATACAGCAGATAGCGTCGCTCGGACTAAACAATAAAACCACCTATATGGAGCTGGCAACCGGAGAGAAACTGGCTGACTATGTGGAAGGCACCATCATGTCGGACACGGACGTGGCAAGCTACAACCAGATGTCTGTCTCCGCACTGAAGAAGCTGCACAACTCGGGTCTGAAACTGAAAGACTATGACGCTTTCGGCCGGCTGGCGGACTACGAACGTTATTGCCGCGAGAAAGAGTTCAAGCACCCCGCCGAATATCTGGCGTTGCGAGCCGCCCTTGACCGGATGAGGGAAACCCATCGGCAAGTGACCCCGGTGCCGTGTCATTGCGATTACCAGCCCACAAACCTGGTCATTGACGGCAACCGGCTCTATGTGCTTGACTGGGAGTTTGCCGGTATGAACGATCCGTTCTACGACATTGCCTGCTACGGCAATGCAGGTTTCGACAAAGCCCTGTCGCTACTGGAGGCCTACGTCGGCCGTCCCCCGTTGCGCGACGAGCTGCAACGCCTCTACTTTCACCGCGCCTTCCAATGCCTGCAATGGTACAATGTGGCCATATTCAAAGACCTTGCGGGGCTGAGCCGCGACTTGAACATGGATTTCAACCAGATTGCACTGATGTTCATGGGCATGGCCAAAGAACTTGTCGACACCTACGACAAACTATAACCCGCTGTACGTTCTACACCCAATCATAATCCTTTATCTTTGCATCGATGCAGACCACACGTCAGAACAGAATATCGCGCCTCATCCAGACAGACCTCGGCGACATTTTTGTCAAAGAGATGAAAGCGGCGCTGGGTGCGTCATTGGTCACCGTCACCAAGGTGCGCGTCACCCCCGACCTTTCTATCGCGCGCATTTATGTCAGCATATTCCCCATCGGCGACACGACGAAAGAACGCGTGATGCAGGCCATTGACGACCATTCGGGCGACATCCGGCGCAGACTGGGTCTGCGTGAAGGCAAGCAGCTGCGTATCATTCCGCATTTGGAGTTCTATCTCGACGACTCGCTGGACTACATCGAGAATATTGAACGGCTGCTGAAAAGCTGACTCCGTATGCGCTACCGGCTGCTTATAGCGTGGCGATATTTTTTTGCACGACGGCACAAGTCGGTCGTCAATATCATTTCGCGCATCTCACTGGGCGGCATTACGGTGTGTGCCTTTTCACTCATCGTGGTGCTGTCTGTATACAACGGCATCGGAGACCTGACACAGCGTCTCTTCAATGTTTTTGACCCTGAACTTCTGATAGATGCGGCGGAAGGCAAGAGCTTCCGCTGCGATAAAAAGACCTTGGCTCAGCTGCGCACGACCGACGGCGTGGCGGAAGTGTCGCAGCTGGTTGAGGAGAAAGCCTGGGCTACATATCGCGGACAGCAAGCCATCGTGCAACTGCGCGGCATTGACGGCTCATACATCCGCCAGACAGGGCTGGACACCCTCCTTGCCGACGGCGCGTGGATGGTCGGACAAAAAGACAGCGGCGGCATTGAACATATCGTGTTGGGTGGCGAGATATACTATCGACTCGGCATCAGCCCTTACAGCAATGCGCCAATACAGCTTTTTATCCCACGACGCGGCACCGGCATAGGCACCACGATGGATGAGGCTTTTAACAGCAGCGCGGTCTACCCGTCCGGTTATTTCGTCATCCAACAAGACATCGATAGCCGCTATGCCGTATGCGACATCAGCTTGATACGACGTCTGCTTGACTATGATGACGACGTGTGCACCGCGCTCAGCGTGTCGCTGACTTCGCGGGCGTCTGTCCGGCAGGTGCGACAGACTCTGCTCGACAAGTTGGGGCAAGCCTACCCGGATATCACTTTCCGCTGCCGCGACCGCATGGAGCAACAACCGCTGTATTATAAAGTCTTCCGCAGCGAACGATTGGCTATCTATATCATTCTTTCACTCATTACACTGGTGGCTTCACTGACGCTTGTCGCCTCGATGCGGCTGCTGGTCATAGACAAGCGTGACGACAGCGCCACGCTGCGCGCCCTGGGCCTCACAGAGCACGCCATACGCCAAGTCTATGTTTGGCAGGGAGCAATGATTACCGCCGCAGGATGTGTGACGGGATTGCTGCTGGGATTTGCCGTATGTCTTCTCCAGCAACGGTTCGGCATTGTAAAGATGGGCGAGAATTTCGTCACCACGTCGTTCCCGGTGGCCATGCGGGGTATAGATTTTCTGTCCGTGTTCCTTATCGTCATGGCGATAGGAGGTCTGGCTGTTATCACCACAGTCAGACGGACATCTGTTTTTCGCACTCGGCCTTGAGAAACTCCAACGCCGAGGCGACAGACGACTGACGCTGGTTGGCAGCGAATATAGTGGCGGCCAGCGTGGCGGGATCGGCATCGGCCGGCAGGGAGACGGCGGCGCTGTTGACCATACCGGTCATCTCCTCTTTGGCTTCACGGATGCGGGCCCAAGCCTCGGACGAGAGATAAATCTGCTGACTTAGGTTGTGCTCCCACTCGTCACGGATGTTCTTGGTAAGCACATTCTGCAACAATTTGAGATCCATGCCGGGCTGGTAGCACCTCAGTATGAGGCTGTCGGGGCTGATACGCTCCAGAAAGAGCGCCATACGCTCGTAAGCCTGCAGACGGACAGGTGCGGCAACCTGCAAAAGCGCACGCCGTTCTTCGGCATGGGCGGCAAGAAGCTGCTGCTTTTGCAGATTGTCAAAATAGCGCTTAGCCAGCATATAGAAAATAAAACCTGTCACGGCCACCGCAGCAATAACTGTCAGCACAAGGATGATTATAAAAATATAAAAACGCATAATAAGGGTTTAAGGGTTCGGGATAATACTGGTTCTGTCAGACCTGACGGCCTTGCCGGCCCGGTTGGACGTCCGCATCCACAGGTCAGTCAAGTTTCAGCACCGCAAGGAAAGCGCTTTGCGGCACCTCGACATTGCCTACCTGACGCATACGTTTTTTGCCCTCTTTTTGTTTCTCCAGCAGCTTGCGTTTGCGCGTGATATCGCCACCGTAGCACTTGGCGGTGACGTCTTTACGCACCTGGCGCACTGTCTCGCGGGCGATAATCTTGCTGCCGATGGCCGCCTGGATGGCCACGTCGAACTGCTGACGCGGAATGAGGTCTTTCAACTTCTCGCACATCTTGCGGCCAATAGGATAGGCATTGTCGACGTAGGTGAGTGTCGAGAGCGCGTCGACAGGGTCGCCATTGAGCAGTATCTCCAGCTTGACCAGCTTGGAGGGCTGGTACCCGTTGAGATAGTAGTCGAGAGAAGCATATCCTTTCGACACTGATTTCAACCGGTCGTAGAAGTCGAACACCACCTCGCCCAACGGAAGGTCAAAGGTGATTTCGATGCGGTCGGTGGTCAGATAGTTTTGGTTTTTGAGAACACCGCGTTTGTCCATGCAAAGTTTGATGACCGAGCCGATATAGTCGGCTTTGGTGATAATCTGTGCATGGATGTAGGGCTCGTAGACCTCGCGGATATTGTTGGGTTCAGGCATGCCCGACGGATTGTAGACATCAATTTCGTCGCCGTTGGTCAGCAGCACTTTGTACTGCACGTTGGGGACCGTGGTGATGACATCCATGTTGAACTCGCGGGTCAGGCGCTCCTGAACAATCTCCATGTGAAGCAAGCCCAGAAAACCGCAACGGAACCCAAAGCCCAGCGCCAGCGAACTTTCGGGCTCGAAGGTGAGCGATGCGTCGTTAAGCTGCAGTTTTTCTATCGAGGCACGCAACTCCTCATAGTCGTCTGTATCGACAGGGTAAACGCCGGCAAACACCATCGGCTTGACCGCCTCAAATCCCTCGACAGCCGCCTCGCATGGGTGCTCGACATGGGTGATTGTGTCGCCCACACGGACTTCCCGGCTGCTTTTGATGCCGCTGATGATATATCCGACATTGCCGGCTCGCAATTCCTTGCACGGTTCCATGTCAAGTTTCAACACCCCTATCTCATCGGCATGGTACTCCTTGCCGGTACTGACGAACTTGACCCAGTCACCTGTGCGCAGCGTACCATTCATTATGCGGAAATAGGAGATGATGCCGCGGAAAGGGTTGAACACGGAGTCGAAGACCAATGCCTGCAATGGAGCGCCGGCGTCGCCGTGCGGGGCGGGGATGCGCTCGACGATAGCATCCAGCAGCTCGGGGACACCCTGACCTGTTTTTGCACTGCACGACAGAATCGATTCGCGCGGGCATCCCAGCAGGTCGACAATCTCGTCGGCCACCTCCTCCGTCATGGCGCTGTCGAGGTCGATCTTGTTCATGACGGGAATAATCTCCAAATCGTTTTCCAAAGCCAGATATAGATTGGAGATAGTCTGCGCCTGGATGCCCTGTGTGGCATCGACCACGAGCAAGGCGCCCTCACAAGCCGCTATGGAGCGGCTCACCTCGTAGCTGAAGTCAACATGCCCCGGGGTGTCAATCAGATTGAGCGTGTAATCCTTGTAGCGCATCTGGATGGCGTGGCTCTTGATGGTGATGCCACGCTCTTTCTCAAGATCCATGTCATCAAGCACCTGGTTCTGCATGTCGCGCTGAGATACCGTCTGCGTCTGCTCCAGCAACCGGTCGGCCAGCGTGCTCTTGCCATGGTCAATGTGGGCGATGATGCAAAAATTGCGGGTATTGTTCATGCTGCAAAGATACAAAAATCGATGCAACCTTTGCATGTAAAGTCGCCGGCCCCGGATGGCATGATAATGATTTTTTTTGTAACTTTGCAAGTCACTTTTCATTGTGTCTCGCACACAAGAGTCCGCCATACGCACTGTTCCGTCGCCATGCCCGCCGGCTGACGGACAACACCACAGACACCCTATCTATGCTGAAATATATTTCATCTATTTTGTTTTTGGCGCTGGTCGTCCTGCTCCCTGCCACCGCACAGTCTCAGACTGACAAGCCTTCCCAGGCGGAAAAGGACAAACAGTCGGTCATTAAAATCAACAAGCTTGATATCATCTACCCCGACGACGAATATTCCGGCATCGTCATCGACCAGAAAGCCACAACACCCGAAGATGAAAGCCGGATATACGAACAACCTTTCATCATTGCACCGCCGCCTGTGATGGATGTCGACCAACCGTTGCACGTGCTGCAACCCATCGACGACGAAGGTGCCGAAAGCGAGGAAGAGATTCTATACGCCAGTTTTGACTCCGAAGTCATCCACTACCCCAAAATGGATGTGACCAACATGGAGCCTGTCACCATACGTCTTGTCGACGAAGCGAGGGGTGAGACATTCCACTTCCCGACCGGCGAAAACGCCCGGGTGACTTCGCACTTTGGCCCACGCCGCCGGCGTTTCCATTACGGACTCGACCTCGCTGAGCCCAAAGGCGAACCCATCTATGCCGCTTTTGACGGCATAGTGAGAATCTCCAAGTTCAACCGTTCGTATGGCAACCTGGTGGTCATCCGGCACAACAACGGGCTGGAAACATATTACGCCCACCTGTCGCGACGCGACGTGGTGCCGGGCGACCCGGTCAAAGCCGGCGACATCATCGGCCTATGCGGCAACACCGGCCGCAGCTACGGCAGCCATCTGCACTTTGAGATACGCTATCAGGGCAATGCCATGAATCCCGAAAACGTCTTGGATTGCGCCACCCGCAGCCTCATTGACAATGAGCTTTACCTGACCCAGAATTCATTCCGCAAGGTGGCCAAGAAAGGCAGCTCCAACAAAGGCAGCCACTCATCGGGAGACCGGCGCTACTACAAAGTGCGCAGCGGCGACAACCTGAGCAAAATCGCCAAACGCAACGGCACCACCGTACAGAAACTTTGCCAACTGAACGGCATCAAACAGTCCAGTGTACTGCCCGTAGGCAAACGAATCCGCATCCGATAGCCCGCACCATTCCCAACACCGACAACCATGCGCGTCGATATACTCACCCTTTTCCCGAACATGATGTCCATGTTCTTCGAAGAGTCCATCATCAAAAGGGCTCGGCAGAAAGGCATTGTCGAAGTGGTGATACACAACCTGCATGACTACTCGCTGACCCGCTACGGCAGTGTGGACGACTACCCCTATGGCGGCAGCGCCGGCATGGTGATGGCGGTGGAGCCGCTGGCCAACTGTATCGAGCAGTTGCAACAGCAACGGCGCTACGACGACATCATTTACACCGCGCCCGACGGCGAACTGTTCTCCCAATCTATGGCCAACGAACTCTCGCTGAAAGAGAATCTCATCATCCTGTGCGGACACTACAAAGGCGTCGACGAACGCCTTCGGGAGCACTTCATCACCCGCGAAATTTCCATCGGCGACTATGTGCTGACCGGCGGCGAGTTGGCCGGTGCTGTCATCTGCGACGCAGTGGTCCGCCTCATACCCGGCGCTATCGGCGACGAGCAGTCGGCGCTGGAAGACTCGTTCCAGGACGGGCTGGTGGCGCCGCCGGAATACACACGCCCTCCCGAGTTCCGCGGCTGGCGCGTACCGGACGTGTTGCTCAGCGGCAACCACGCCAAGATAGAACAGTGGCGCATGGAACAAGCCGTCGAACGAACCCGGCAGCGGAGACCCCACCTGCTGGCCGGGCAAGGCGGAACGCCGGAAAACAACGTTTTCGATAAGCCGAATACAGACGGGCAAGCTCGTATGTCAAGGCAGAAAGACGTCTAATGAAATTGAACGAATAGCACAAAAAAACATATCATGACTGAATTTGAAAAATATGCCACCAAGCACTGCGGCATCAGCAGCACGAGCTATGCCCGATACACCGCTGCTGTCAACCGCCAAGCGGCGCGTCTGACAACCCCTGGCGACTCGCTCACCCCTTACATTGTCGAAGAGCGCCAACTCAACGTGGCGCAGATGGATGTCTTCAGCCGTCTGATGATGGACCGCATCATCTTCCTTGGCACCGCCATCGACGATTACACCTCCAACGTCATCCAAGCCCAGCTGCTCTTCCTTGAAAGTGTAGACAGCGGCAAAGACATCCAGATCTACCTCAACTCGCCGGGCGGATCGGTCTATGCCGGTCTGGGCATCTACGACACCATGCAGTACATCCAGCCCAAAATCGCCACCATCTGCACAGGTTTGGCCGCCTCGATGGCCAGCGTGTTGCTTTGCGCCGGCGAACACGGCATGCGCTGCGCCCTGCCCCACAGCCGCGTGATGATCCATCAGCCTATGGGCGGTGCCGACGGACAGGCCACTGACATGGAGATCACCGTCCGCGAGATACTGAAGCTCAAAAAAGAGCTCTACGAAATTATCGCCAAACACAGCGGACAGCCGTTCGAGCAAGTGGAGAAAGACAGCGACCGCGACCATTGGTTCACCGCCGAAGAGGCCAAAGCCTACGGCATGATTGACGAAGTGTTGATAAAGAAATAGCGGATATTTACCGGGCGCTCTGGAACACCAAACTCGGAGAAGCCGACATTTAGAGGATCTGAACCATCATGCAAATCAAGATAGTAAACACCAGCCACCATCCGCTGCCAAAGTATGAGAGCGCTCTGGCGGCCGGCATGGACCTCCGCGCCTGTCTGCCCGACGGCGCTGTCACCCTGCGGCCTATGCAACGCGGCCTGGTGAGAACCGGACTTTTCATGGAACTGCCCGAAGGCTATGAGGCACAAGTGCGCCCGCGCAGCGGGCTGGCGCTGAAGAAAGGAGTCACCGTCCTCAACTCACCCGGCACCATCGACGCTGACTACCGCGGAGAGATATGTGTCATCCTCATCAACCTCGGTGACGAGGATTTCATCGTCACCGACGGTGAACGCATTGCCCAGATGGTCATCGCCCGCTGTGAGCAGGCCGAGATTGTCGAAGTCCGGGAGCTCTCCGACACCGATCGTGGCACCGGCGGTTTCGGTCACACCGGGAGACAGTAGCCCCAAAAAATCATGAAGTGAAGCGACTGGCACATAGGCTGGCTCTTTGTTTGGCAATAGGGGCGCAACTCTTCCCTGTTTTCAGCCATGCTCAAGACAGAACAGACGTCTCCGGCCATTTGCAAACGGGTGCCGACGTGCTGATGAGACAACTCTCCCGGGCTGAATCGGGCATTTCGGACCTCCCGCTGCAGGCAACATCCATACAAGGGCTCTCCTCCCGCATTGCCGTGGTGGCCAACCAGACCTCACAGGTCGGCTGCACACACCTCGTGGACACACTCCTCTCCGCCGGCTTCAATGTAGTGAAAATCTACTGCCCCGAACACGGATTCCGCGGCACCGCAGCGGCCGGCGCTCCTGTCGGCAACAGTGTCGACCCGCACACCGGGCTTCCCGTCGTCTCACTCTATGGCAAAAACAAAAAGCCCACGGCCGGACAGATGGCCGACGTGGACTGTGTCATCTTCGACCTGCAGGACGTAGGCTGCCGTTTCTACACCTATCTCTCCACACTCCACTACATCATGGAAGCCTGCGTCGAACGTGACATTCCGCTTCTTGTGCTCGACCGGCCCAACCCCAACGGCCACTATATCGACGGCCCCGTGTTAGACACCGCCCGCCACCGTTCATTTGTCGGCATGCACCCCGTACCCATAGTTTACGGTATGACCATCGGCGAATACGCCTGCATGGTCAATGGCGAGCACTGGCTCTTCAACGGCAACGCCGACACCGCGCTCCACAACAGGGAGTGCCGACTCACTGTCGTTGCCATGCAGGGTTACAAGCGCGACAGTGTGGGCTATCTACTGCCCGTGCCGCCTTCGCCCAACCTGCGCACCGCCCATGCCGTGGCCCTCTACCCTTCGCTGTGCCTCTTCGAAGGGACCTCTGTCAGCGTCGGCCGCGGCACCCCCTGGCCTTTCGAAGTCATCGGCACCGCACCCGACACCATGGATCTGCGACAGGTGCAGGTACCGGCACGGATCGATTTGACCTACCTCATAGCCATGTACCGCCGTACCCCGCAAGGGAAATTCTTTCTGCCCGCCAACAACTTTTTCGAAAAACTGGCCGGCACTGCCGATTTGCGCCGTCAATTAGAACAGGGCATGAATGAAGAGGACATCCGGGGCTCATGGCAACCCGGACTGGCTGCATTCCGCCAAATCCGCGAACGCTATCTCCTCTACCCTTGAACTCCGGACTCTTTCCGAACCAAGCGTGTCAAAATTTAATACGCCGGCCGTATGTATGCGGCCGGCGTATAAACGATTGTGTCAAAGTATCCGTTCCAGTTACAAGGACCAGGTGGCACCGTCTTTTCCATCCTTTACGGTGACACCAAGTTCACCCAGGCTGTCACGCAACTTGTCGCTGGTGGCCCAATCCTTGTTGGCTTTGGCATCGGCACGGATATCCAGGATAATCCGCACCAAACCGTCGATGAGGGAAGTGCTCGCGCCTGCATCCTCGTTGCGCATACCGAGGATGGAGAAAAGGAAGGTGTCGAAAACCGACTTCAGTTCGTCAATATCGACCTGTGTCAAGGTGGCTTTGTAGTCGCCGACGCTGTTGATAAGCTTGGCGGCGTCGAAGAGATGGCTGATGACGACAGGGGTGTTGAAGTCGTCGTTCATGGCGTCGTAGCAACGTTGCCGATAGGCGGTCACCTCGGCCGACGAGGTCTTGCCGGCCTGCAGCCGGCCCAACGTCTTATAGGCTTGCATCAACCGGTCATAGCCCTTCTCGGCCGCTATGAGGGCTTCGTTGGAGAAGTCGACTGTGGAACGGTAGTGCGCCATCAAGATGAAGAAACGGATGGTCATGGGCGAATAGGCCTGTTGCAGCATCTCGTTGCCGTCCTTGTCTCTGTGGCTGCCGTTGAAAAATTCGCCAAGCGTGATGAAGTTGCCTAACGACTTGCCCATCTTCTGGCCGTTGATGGTTATCATGTTGTTGTGCATCCAGTAACGGCACGGGCCATGGCCGGTGACAGCGGCTTGCTGCGCCATTTCACTCTCGTGATGGGGAAAGATGAGGTCCATTCCGCCCCCATGAATGTCGAATTGCTCGCCCAAATATTTGGAACCCATCGCCGTACACTCGGCATGCCAACCTGGGAAACCCTCGCTCCAAGGTGACGGCCAACGCATGATATGCTCGGGTGCCGCCTTTTTCCAAAGCGCAAAGTCACCGCTGAAACGCTTCTCTTCCTGACCGTCAAGATCGCGTGTGGTGCTGAGCATCTCGTCGATGACGCGGCCGCTAAGGCGGCCGTACTGGCCGGTCTGTTCCTGATATTTGCGGACGTCGAAATAGACACTGCCGTTCGAAACGTAGGCCAACCCGGCGTCAAGAATCTTCTGCACAAGTTCAATCTGCTCGATGATGTGACCGCTGGCATGGGGTTCGATGCTGGGACGCAACACGCCCAGGCTGTCCATGGCGGCGTGGTATCGGTTGGTGTAGTACTGCGCCACCTCCATGGGCTCCAACTGTTCAAGACGCGCTTTTTTGGCAATTTTATCCTCGCCCTCGTCGGCATCGTGTTCGAGATGGCCCACGTCGGTGATGTTACGCACATAACGCACCTTGTAGCCGATGTGCTGCAGGTAGCGGAACACCACGTCGAACGTGATGGCCGGGCGAGCATGGCCCAGATGGGCGTCGCCGTAAACCGTGGGGCCGCAGACATACATGCCCACATGGTCGGCGGTAAGGGGTCGGAAAAGTTCTTTGCTATGAGTTAAGGTATTATAGACAAGCAGCGGCTGCATAGTTGAAAATATTTTAAATGCAAATATACGTTTTTTTCGTATCTTTGAAACGACAAGAAGTTACAGACTTTCAATAAAACAAATAACAATCAAACATTTATCCGACACTATGAAAATACTGGTTCTTAACTGTGGCAGCTCGTCCATCAAATACCAACTGGTCGACATGGACAACAATGCCGAAGTGATGGCCAAAGGCCTGCTCGAACGCATTGGTCTCGCGATGGGGGAATTCACCCACAAATATCACGGAGAGAAACACTATGAGCAACTCCCCATTCCCGACCACACCGCAGGTATCAAGATTGTACTGAAGGCGCTGACCGACACCAAAATGGGTGTTATCGGGGACTTAAAGGAGATCGGCGCCGTCGGCAACCGCGTGGCCCATGGCGGAGAGCTCTTTGCCGACAGCTGCGTCATCACCGACCAAGTTATAGCGCAAATCAAGTCGCTTACCGATTTGGCGCCGCTCCATACACCGGGCAACCTGGCCGGCATCTACGCCATGCGCGAGGTGCTTCCCGATGTGCCTCAGGTTGCAGTTTTTGACACCGCATTTCACAGCACCATGCCCGCCAAGAGCTATCTCTACGGACTGCCCTACGAATACTACAAAAAATACGGCATCCGTCGTTACGGTTTCCACGGCACCAGCCACAAATTTGTCGGTGAAAAGGCAGCCAAAATGATCGGCCGCGATTGGAACGACTTGAAAATCATCTCCTGCCATCTGGGCAGCGGCGCCAGCATCTGCGCTATCGACCACGGTAAATCGTTCGACACCACCATGGGCATGACACCGCTCGAAGGACTGCTCATGGGCAGCCGCCCGGGCGATGTGGATCCCGGTGTCATCGAGTTTCTCATCAAGAAAGAGATTGTGGAGAACGGCAAAGACTGGAAAGACATCACCAAAATACTGAACAAACAGAGCGGACTGATAGGCATCAGCGGAGACAAGCAAGACATGCGCGACATCCGTGCCGGGCGCGATGCAGGTGACGAACGCTGCACCTATGCCTTCGACATGTTTGCACTGCGTGTCAAACGCTACATCGGCGGCTACATGGCCGAGATGGGCGGCTGCGACCTGCTGCTTTTCACAGGCGGAATCGGCGAGAACGCCTGGTTTATGCGCCACCCCATTCTGGAAGGGCTGGAATGCCTGGGCGTGAAGGTGGACATGGAGCTCAACGACAGGATCATGGGCGAAGACTGCATCATCAGCACCCCTGACTCGAAGATTGCCACCGTGGTGGTGACCACCGACGAAGAATATGTCATCGCCAGCGACACCTACCGCCTGGTGCGGCAATGAAGCGAGACAACGGAAACGACAGAACATGCCGGCGATCAAGATGGCTATAACACTGCTGTGCCTTGCCGCCACCACGGTGGCCGGTGCACAGCAGTATTCCTCCGGCAACCGCAAGGCGGTGCGCCACTTTGAAAAGGCCATCGAGCTGCTCCAACGGGCAGACCTGTCACGCGCCGAACAGGCTCTGTATGCCGCCATCGAAGCCGACACAACATTTGCCGAGGCGCATCTGCAGCTGGCTGACATGATGATGGAACGCCACACCTATCCGGCAGCTGTCGAACACTACCGGGCATTTCTACGCCACGACAAACGCCACAAACGATGGCACGAAGATGCATTGCGCAACATCGGGCTGGCCCGGTTCCGCATAAACGCCTTGGCAAACCCCGTTGCATTCAACCCTGTTAATTTGGGCGAAGCCGTCAACAGTGCCGATGACGAATATCTGCCGGCCATCACCGCTGACGGTGCCACGCTAATCTTCACTCGTCGCAGCCCGCGCACTGCCACCACCACCGCCCACACCCCCGAGGAGGAGGATTTCTACATCTGCCGTCTGGACAGCGAAGGCCGATGGAGCCACGCCCAACGCATGGAGCCACCCGTCAACACCACCGACAACGAGGGGGCGCAATGCATCTCCTATGACGGACGTATCATGATTTTCACCGCTTGCGGACGTCGTGACGGAGCGGGTCGTTGCGATCTTTACCAAAGCGTGTGGCACAGCGACCGATGGGGGAAACCCCGCAACATGGGCCCGGCCATCAACACCGGCAACTGGGAATCCCAGCCATCGCTTTCGGCCGACGGACAGACGCTCTTCTTCGTCAGCGATCGGCCCGGCGGCTACGGCGGCACTGATATCTGGATGAGCCGACGGGTCGACGGCGAATGGGGCACCCCTGTCAATCTGGGCCCCGTCATCAATACAGCCGGACACGAAGCCGGCCCCTTCATTCACTATGACGGACGGACGCTCTATTTTTCGTCGACGGGCCACCCCGGCATGGGCGGCAGCGACCTTTTTGTAAGCCGGCTCCAAGACGACGGAAGCTGGAGCGAACCGGAAAACCTGGGCTACCCTGTCAACACCGAAGGCGACGAAAGCCGCCTGGTGGTCAGCGCTGACGGCCGCACCGCCTATTTCGCCTCCGACCAGCTGGGCGGTTATGGAAAAAACGACATATACCGGTTCGAACTGCCCGAGCCGGTGCGCGCCGCTGAGATGCAATGTCCCGTGGAGATAGTCTCGGCCGACACGCTGTCCGTTGGACAACACGTCACACTGGAGAATATCTTCTTCAAGAGCGGCAGCGCCAAACTCTATGAAGAATCGTTCGTCGAACTTGACAAGGTTGCGGAACTGCTGCAGCTCCACCCTGCCCTGCGCATCGAGCTGGAAGGCCACACCGACAACGTGGGCGACGAACAAGCCAACCAGCTGCTGTCGGAACAACGGGCCAAAGCAGCATATGACTACCTGCGTAAACGGGGTATCGACCCGGCACGGATCAGTTACCGGGGCTACGGAGAAAGCCAGCCCGTAAGCTCCAACGACACCGAAGAGGGGCGACGGCAGAACCGAAGGACCGTATTCACCATCATTGAGAAATAGATCAACCGTTTCACACCATGAAAAAGAAAGTTGTCGTACTGACAGGGGCAGGCATCAGCGCCGAAAGCGGCATCAGCACCTTTCGCGACAGCGACGGGCTGTGGGAACGACACCGTGTCGAAGACGTGGCCACCCATGAGGCCTATCTGCGCAACCCGAAGCTGGTGCTTGACTTCTACAACGAACGCCGCCGCCAGCTTTTTGCCGCGCAACCCAACGAAGCCCACCGCCAGCTGGTGCGGTTGGAAGCGCACTACGAGGTGCACATCGTCACCCAAAACATCGACAACCTGCACGAACAAGCCGGATCATCACACGTATTGCACCTGCACGGTGAACTGACCAAAGCCCGCAGCGACCGCGATGACAACCTCATCATCGACATCGGCGACCAGGACATCCATCTTGGTGACAAAGCTCCCGACGGGGCACAGTTGCGGCCTCATATTGTGTGGTTCGGCGAGGCGGTGCCCAACATCGAGCCCGCGGCGGCGCTGAGCGAAGAAGCCGACGTGTTCATCGTGGTAGGCACCTCGATGAATGTATATCCGGCAGCCGGACTGGTACACTATGTGCCACGCACGGCACCCTGCTATCTGGTCGACCCGAAAGCGGTGTCTGTGTCACGGCCCGTCACTGCCTTTGCCGAAAAAGCCACCACAGGGGTAAAAAAAGTGGTGGACCTACTGATAGAGGAAGCGCAAGGAACCCCCGAAAAGTGAAAACATCTTTAAACAATAATTGCAGCCTATGAAACGAGTTTTATTACCGCTGCTGTTCATGATGACAGCCGCCGCTTGGACCGAAAGCCAGGCACAAGAAGTCACCTATCTGTATAACAATGTTGTCTACGGCACAGACGATACGATACAATGCACCCTCGGCCACGGCATGATGCTGGAATTGGAGGGCTTTGCCGTGACAAACAACAGCAGCCGGCCTGTCGAGCTGACTTATACAGTGGAATTCATCGAGGGCGCCGACATCAGCGTGGGCGGCATCTGCACCACCGGCGGCCAGTGCACGTCGGGCAACACATCGGCGCCATTCACCGTCGAAGGCAACAGCACCTATGACGACTTGTCGTTAGAGATGATTGTACCCGAGACCGTGACAGAAGGTGCCACCGCCACATTCCGCATTACAGCCCTCCCCACAGGTGCGCCTGTCGGCATGGTTCCCGACGCCTATGGCTACACCTATCTGCGCATCCGTTGCAACACCCATGGCATTCAGCATGCCACAGCCCGTACAAAATGGATGCACGTCTACCCCAACCCCGCCACAGAACACATCGTTATCGAGGCCGGTGCAATACCTGCAGGCAGCACGTTTCATGTATACAACGTATCAGGACAAAGGGTGTTGTCCCGCCCCGTCGACGCCGCTGCAACCCTGACGGTCAACACCTGCGGCTGGGCCGCCGGAACTTACCTCTGCCAGATCGTCAGCCAAGGCAATGTAGTGGCCGTCACTGAGCTGGTAAAGAAACCATAACATCCGTATGGACAAAATACACACCGCTCGGTAAGCTGACTACACAATGGAACGTCTGGACAATCTGGCATTCTGCATCCGCTACCTCATGCAGCACAACGGCATTGAAGCCGGCATCCCGGACACTTTATCCGGTCGGCAACGGCTTTTGCGGGCGCTGATGAATGTATGGCAGCCCCAACCACTGTCCGACGAATTTCTTCTTGCGCAAGACCGCGAACTGAAGGCACAACGCGACGAGAAAGGTGTGGTGACGCCAACGGATATCGCGGCATCAGAAATACACGACGGTCCCGACCCGCAAACGGATAAAATCATCCTCTGGCAGGGTGACATCACACGGCTGCGTGTCGACGCAATTGTCAATGCGGCCAACACACGGATGCTGGGCTGCCAAGTTCCGTTGCACGGGTGTATTGACAACGCCATCCATTCAGCGGCCGGACTGCAGCTGAGGCAAGAATGTGCCCGTCAGATGCAAGGTGGGTTGGAACCGACCGGAGAAGCACGTGTGACACAAGGCTACAACCTGCCTGCAAAGTATGTAATACACACCGTCGGACCCATTATCCCCGACGGAAAACCCACCCCCGCACAGGAGGCACAACTGTCCAACTGCTATCGGCATTGTTTTGCGTCAGCGGAGATGCACCATTGCCGTTCCATTGCTTTTTGCTGCATCTCCACAGGCGAATTCTGCTTCCCCAACCGTCGTGCGGCGGAGATAGCCATTGAGCAAGTCCGGATCTGCATGGCCGCATCACAGACCCACAGCCTGCAGACTGTCGTTTTCAACGTATTCAAGGATATTGACTATGACATCTACCGCGAACTTCTTGGAACGCCTTGACACCCTTCGGCGGTTGATGGCAGAGGCCGACCACATCCTCGTCGGAGCCGGAAGCGGCCTAAGCACCGCCGCCGGACTGGATTATGCCGGCGAGGCTTTCCAACAGGAATTCCGGCCTTGGATAGAACGCTACGGCATCACAGACCTCTACACCTCCAGTTTTTATCCTTTTGCAACCGAGGAGGAGCGCTGGGCCTATTGGGCCAAACACATCTGGTTCTGTCGCTATCGGCCCGGCGCCACGCCACTATACCGGCAACTCCATGAAAAACTGATGCCGTACAGCACCAAATTGTTCATCATAACAACAAATGTTGATGCACAGTTTGCGCTGGCTGGCTTTGATCCCAAACGCATTTTTGCGGCACAGGGCGACTATGCATTTTTCCAGCCAGCTTCAGGAAGTCCTAAGACACTGATGGACAATCGAGAATGGGTGACACTCGCACTAAAGGAAATAGACAACTGCCGCATTCCGTCCAAACTGATACCTTTCATGCCCGATGGACAGCCAGCGTCAACAAATCTGCGCGTCGACGGGACTTTTGTTGAAGACTACCATTGGCACCGTATGTCGAAGCGCTATGGCGATTTTGTCCGCAACGCGGCCCAAGGACGCCTGTTGCTGCTGGAATTCGGTGTCGGGTTCAACACACCCGGCATCATACGTCTACCTTTCGAACAGATGGCAAGCCAATTCCCCGACGCCACGCTGGTGCGCCTCAATCGTGACAATCCGGAGCCCGCTCTTCCGGATCTGCAACGCTACATCTCATTCACAGAAGAGATAACATCGGTACTGGCCAGTTTATAACCACTCCTTCCCTTCATCATGATGCGTGATTTTATCACAGATCCATTCTTCCCCGAATGTCCCATACGGAACGTGTTGGCACGCATCGGGGGGAGTGGACTCTGGCCGTATTATACACGCTGGGAAAATCAGACACGCCATTGCGGTTCAAGGTCACGGTAAGTCTACAATGACACACCCCGGGGTCACCGCGCCGGCACCCGTGCCTAAAATGAGTTATATTTATTCAGATATATGTATATCAAATAAATAGCACAAATATTAGAAGGCGTGTTAATAACTAAATAATTGCAAAAAAGAGGAATTTGTAATTTCGCGGCAGGAATAAATGTGCCGACCAAACGGATAACAAATTGACCCTGCGCATAAAAATTATTATATCTTTTTTCGCATTTTCGCACAAGCACTATGGAACCCGACCTGTTCTCCTCCGCCACAAAAGAACCCGTTGCCACAGAAGGGAAAAGAAAGCCTGTGGACAAACCCGTTACAGACAAGACAAAACAAGCCGTACAATACTCCGCGAAGGAGATTATGGCGTCGTCGATGCAATATTTCAACGGCGACGAACTGGCGGCCAATGTGTGGATGAACAAATATGCTTTACGCGACGGAGATAAAATCTACGAGCTCAATCCCGACATGATGCACCACCGATTGGCCTCGGAGTTTGCCCGTATTGAGAGAAAGTACCCCAACCCGCTCAGCGAGGATGAAATATACGGACTGTTGAAAAATTTCCGCTATATCATCCCGCAGGGCAGTCCCATGTCGGGCATCGGCAACGATTTCCAAATTGTGTCGCTGAGCAACTGCTTTGTCATCGGCAACGACGGCGAAAGCGACTCGTATGGCGGCATCATGAAAATCGACCAGGAGCAGGTGCAGATTATGAAACGACGCGGCGGCGTAGGCCATGACTTGAGCCACATCCGCCCGGGCGGCAGCCCCGTGAAGAACTGTGCCCTTTCATCGACCGGCATCGTGCCGTTTATGGAACGCTACAGCAACACCACCCGTGAGGTGGCGCAGGGCGGACGACGCGGTGCACTGATGCTCTCCATCTCCATCAAGCACCCCGACGCCGAACATTTCATCGACGCCAAACTGGAACAGGGCAAGATCACCGGCGCCAATGTGTCGGTGAAGATAAGCGATGAATTTATGGAGTGTGTGAAGAGCGGAAAACCCTTTGTGCAGCAATATCCCATCGACTCGGACAACCCGTCGGTGCGCAAGGAAATCGACGCCCGGGCGCTATGGAACAAAATCATCGCAAACGCATGGAGCTCGGCCGAGCCGGGCGTGCTGTTCTGGGACACCATTCTGCGCGAGAGCGTGCCCGACTGCTATGCCGACTTCGGTTACCGCACGGTGAGCACCAACCCCTGCGGCGAGATTCCATTGTGTCCCTACGACAGCTGCCGCCTGCAAGCCATCAACCTCTACAGCTATGTGGAGCAGCCTTTCACACCTGAAGCCCGTTTCAACTTCGACCTGTTCCGTGACCATGTGGCCAAAGGGCAACGACTGATGGACGACCTCATCGACCTGGAACTTGAGAAGGTGGAGAAAATCATCGCCAAAATCGAGAGCGACCCCGAAGACGAAGAAATCAAGCGTGTGGAGCACAACCTGTGGCTCAACATCAAGATGAAATGCCTTGAGGGCCGCCGCACCGGTTTCGGCATCACCGCAGAAGGCGACATGCTCGCTGCTTTAGGGCTGCGCTACGGCAGCGACGAAGCCATTGACTTCGCCGTCGAGGTTCACCGCACACTGGCCTGCGCCGCCTACGGGTCGTCGGTCACTATGGCAAAAGAGCGCGGCGCCTTCCCCCTCTACGACGCCAACCGCGAAAAACTGAACCCCTTTATCCAACGCCTGGCCAAAGCCGACCCCGAACTCTACACCGACATGGTGGCCAACGGACGCCGCAACATCGCCCTGCTCACCATCGCCCCCACCGGCACGGTGAGCATCTGCACCCAGACCACCTCGGGCATCGAACCCGTGTTCCTGGTCAACTACAAACGCCGCAAGAAAATCAACCCCAACGACAAGGACACCTCGCGCCACAAGATTGTCAAGGACGAAAACGGCGACTATTTCGAAGAATACAACGTCTTTCACCCCAAATTCATCGACTGGTTGCGTATCAACCATTACGATGTGGACGAAGTGATGGCGATGAAAGACGACGAACTGAAAACTGTCATTGAGAAGTCGCCCTATCACAAAGCCACGTCGGCCGACATCGACTGGGTGAACAAAGTCAAGATGCAGGGTGCCATCCAGAAATGGGTGGACCACTCCATCAGCGTCACGGTCAACATTCCCAAAGAGACCACCAAGGAGGTGGTGAGCACCATTTACCAAACCGCCTGGGAGTCGGGCTGCAAAGGCTGCACCATCTATCGCGACGGTTCGCGCCACGGTGTGCTCGTGTCGGCCAGCGAAGGGAAAGGCGGCGAACACGCCTTTAGCGAAACCAAGGCACCCAAACGGCCGAAACGCCTGGACGCACAAATCGTGCGTTTCAAAAACGACCGTGAAGACTGGATTGCCGTGGTAGGCATGTACGAAAACCACCCTTACGAGATCTTTACCGGCAAGGCAGAAAGCTTTGTGCTGCCCAAATGGGTGGAGAAAGGATGGGTGATCCGCGTCAAGGAGCAAGGCGACCCCCACGCCCGTTATGACTTCGAGTTTCTGGACCACGACGGATACAAAGTGACGATGCAAGGGCTGTCGCGTATGTTCAAGAAAGAATACTGGAACTATGCCAAGCTCATCTCAGGCATCCTGCGCCACGGTATGCCGATACCCAATGTGGTGGACCTCATCAGCAAGCTCACCTTTGATGTCGACTCCATCACCACCTGGTCCAACGGCGTGGCACGTGCGCTTAAAGGATTCATCCAGGACGGCACCCCTGCTGACCAGGAAGAGGAATGCCCCAACTGCCATCAAAAAGGCACACTCGTCTACAGCAGCGGCTGCAAGACCTGCAACAACTGCGGCTGGTCCAAGTGCAGCTGACGGCCGTACACACTGTGAGGAATCTTTTCTCCAAAGGAGTCTATATATAGTAAGCACCACCAAGGGGTGCGCCAAAAATGGTGCACCCCTTGGCATTGTTGTGTACCACGGATTGCATTACAGCTTTCCGAAACCCCATTGCACCCCATCCTTTCCGGTGTCTTCACTTTCTTTGACCGTCTTGGTCTCCGAGTGTCACTATTTCGAAACATTTCGTAGTTTTCAGGTTGTCTCTGTTGCTTGATGGGTGGGACGGGTTGTCCAAAATGTTTTCAGATGGACACCTCAATTCTCAGACACCTCCCGTTCTTTTAGTTCCTTTATGAGGAGGTCGGCTCCTCTGATTGCCTCACTTACAATGGAGCCTATTGAAAAGTCTCCGAAATAGTCGTTTGCACATCTGCCACCGATGATGGATGTCACGGCTGCATCATAGAGTGCCGTCCATTGTTGTTCGTTTCTTTTTTCCATATTTCTGATATTTCGTTATTATGCGCATAATAACGAAAAGAATGGGAAAGCATTGTGGATAATGCATTAATTTAAAGTTCAATTTCATTAGTCGTTTTTCTTGCCATGCCAAAGTTCAAGCAAGCTTGACTTTGGTCATTTGGCTTATTGAAAACGTTGGTTGGATAGAAAATGATGTATTCGAAATCGAAAAAAACGATTTCAGATGCTATGTCGTACCTACGGACGAATGTGATAAAGGAGCAAATCAAGAAACAGTCCGACGACGAACATTCAATACGGTATTTCAACTATCCGTATCAAGCATTGGAGGAAGCTGTAGTGAATGCCTTGTACCATAGAAATTATAACGAGCGAGAACCCGTTGAGATTACAGTCGAGCCTAACCGAATCTCCATCTTGAATCACGGAGGTCCCGACCGCTCCATTCCGTTGGATGTGGTGAGAAAGGCACAAACGCTCCGTTGCCGGAAATACCGTAACCGCCGATTGGGTGAATTCCTGAAAGAACTGGAATTGACGGAAGGACGAGCCACAGGCATACCTACCATACAGAGGAAACTGAAGGATAACGGTTCTGCATCAGCTACTATCGAGACTGATGAAGACCGTGCTTATTTCCTGATAGATATTCCCTGCCATCCAGACTTTGTCGAGGAAGACTTGTCTAATGTTGTGTCCCAAGTTGAACTCAATAATAATGAGCAACTTGAACAGAAGTTGTCCCAAGTCGTGTCCCAAGTCAAAGGAGCAGATTTTGAACTTATCGTAAAGGCGTTTTGGGCACTTCAAGAAGAGATGCCTATAAGTGACTTGATGAACCTATTGAATCAATCTAACCGTACCAGATTTAGACAGACGTGCTTAAATATACTTTTAGACACCCATCTTGCCACTCCCACAATTCCAGACAAGCCGAATTCGTCAAAGCAGAAGTATGTGCTGACGGAAGCCGGTCGGAAACTGATTAAGGATTGTGCAGCAAAGTAGAGTGTGGTTGTTTCCAAAAACGAACATTGCAAACGGAATAGCGCAAACGGATGACAGTGTATAATAATGTAAAATACAGGAGATTAAAATGAGTTTTGTGTGCAGTTTTGTGTGCAGTTTTGTGTGCAATTGTCGTTCTCCAAAACAATCGAAGTGATAATTGAAATGATAAACGATAGTCATTTTGCTTCAATTTTATATTAGACAATATTTTACAACGACAAAAAATAGTCTCGGTCGGAGAAAAATTGGTCTCAGATTTTGAACATTATTCCATCACCCATCCCCATCCCATCCGGATACCTCTGTGGGTATTTCGGTGTGTGGATATTTGTCAGACTATCAACATCTTTCTGCACCATCCATCCTGATGCAACCGGTGCAACCAATGTTTAGATGGTTGGTCGGTGCAGAAACAGAAAAAGACACTTACAATCTTTTTGATTATCAATGTCTTTCTTTGTGTTTCGGGGTGATTTTACCCCGTCTCAAGTGGAGCTGGGCGGAGTCGAACCGCCGTCCAAACAAGTAACAGCACCGCTTTCTACATGCTTAGTCTGTAGTTGGTTTTCGTGTCGCAGCCGTCCACAGACTGGAAGGTCTTGGTGTAGGCGCCACTGGAGGCGTAGGCGACGCCGTCCCAGGTGTAGCTGCCGCAGGCGGTATCGCTGATGGCGGTGGTCAGCGACTGGCTGACAGTGAGGGTGAGGGTCACAACCGAGTCGCAACCGTTGGCGGCGGTGTAGGTCTTGGTGTATTCACCACTCTCGTTATAGTAGCTGCCGTCCCAGATGTAGTAGGTGCAGGTGGCACCGGCGATGGCGTTGGTCACGGTGTGGTTGACGGTGAGGTCAAGGGTGACGGTGCTGTCGCAGCCAGAGCCGAGGTGGTAGACGTAGGTGGAAAACATTATACCTTGACCCTTATAATTTCTTGGATATAATGAGCGAGAGCCGTGACTGCTTCTTCGCAGCCCTGGCTCTCGCTATTCATTTAACAATTTCATCCAATCGTTATTTGCTAGGAAATCCCGTCACACCCGTATAGGTATTTATCAATAATTTTCGAAATCAAAGTGAGTGGAATTTTGTGGTCGTATCCATATGACATGATTCTATGAGGACTATTATCGGACTCAGGCGAAGACTGTACTTGGTAATCAACCGGTCTTCAACAATAATACTCCTTATACCACTTTGCAAACTTCCTTAGTCCTTCACGGAGTTTTATCTTTGGCGTAAACCCAAAGTCGTGCTCTAAGGCTGTTGTATCCGCATACGTCGTGGTCACATCGCCAGGCTGCATAGGAACCAACTCCTTGTGAGCCTCGAAGTTGAAATTAGCTGGTAAGACTCCTGCTTTGACCAGTTCCTCCTGCAGGATCTGTACGAAGTCCAGCAGGTTCTCGGGCTGACCACCACCTATATTATATATAGCGTATGGAGGAATGGGTAAGCCATCCTCTCCTTTCTTATGCTCTGGAGCACCCTGCATCACACGAACAATACCTTCTACAATATCATCCACGTATGTAAAGTCTCGGTGGCAGTTGCCGTAGTTGAATAACTGGATGGTCTCGCCTTTCAGTAGTTTATTAGTAAACCCGAAATATGCCATATCGGGACGGCCAGCAGGTCCATATACCGTGAAGAATCTCAAACCCGTTGAGGGGATGTTATATAGCTTTGAATAACAATGCGCCATAAGCTCGTTGCTCTTCTTTGTTGCAGCGTACAACGACACAGGATTATCCACCCTGTCATCCGTCGAGAACGGTACCTTCTTATTACCACCATAGACACTTGATGACGAAGCATAGACCAAATGTTCCACAGGATAATGCCTACAAGCCTCCAAAATACTGTAGAAACCTATCATGTTTGACTGGATATAGGCATCGGGATTCTCAATACTGTTACGCACACCAGCCTGAGCCGCAAGATTCACCACCACTGCTGGCTTATACTTACTGAATATATCATCGATATTGCCACGGTCAGCAATATCACTTTTTATAAACTCCCATATTGTACCTTTTGGTACACTCTTATTCAGTTCACTGAGACGATACTCTTTCAGTCGTACGTCATAATAGTCATTGATATTGTCAATACCAATGATGGTAGCACCTTTCACATCTCTAAGCAGTCTCTTTACCAAATTACTACCGATAAACCCAGCGGCACCAGTAATCAATAAGGTCTTATAGTTCAAGTTTATCTTATCCATAATTTGAAATTCACTACCTTTGCATAGAGGAGTCGCTGAATAATTTTTCTTTCACAATCACCCCAAAATGTCTTAATTATCAACCCCAAGTCATAAAAGAAGTTTTTTCATAGCGGTCCTATAAAAAGACATACGCTAAGATGACAAAAAGAATCATTACTACTGAGAGAATGAAGAGTATTATCTTCATCCATTTGTCAGCACTGCGTCGGAAGGCTATCGAGGAGAGGCTCCACCGCTTGAAGCGCGAGCCATAGTCTTCTTTGTGATGATGGTGATGGTGTGAATGGTTGTCGGATATGGTCGTCATTTTAAGATGTTAAACAATAATGATGCCACAGAAATCAGTATGCTTGTCGACGTGAGCCATAGTGAAGTAGTCTGTCCCACGCTAGAGTTACGTGCTTTCACCTTGTTGGGTTCTACGTAAACGATGTCGTTCTGCTGAAGATAGTAGCAAGGGGAGCTGATGATGTTGGCATCGTTGAGGTTCAGGGTGTACACATTTCTTTTGCCATCGGCATCCTTGCGGATAAGTTTTACACGGTCGCGCACGCCATAAATTGTGAGGTCGCCAGCAAGTGCCAGAGCCTCAAAGATGTTAATTTCTTCGCTATTCACAGTGAACATGCCAGGACGGGCCACCTCGCCCAGTACGGATATTTTATAGTTGGCCATGCGCACTGTCACCACGGGGTCTTCCTTGCCATTCAAGTAGCGTATGATTCGGTCGTGGATGAGTTTCTCACATTCAACCTTCGACAGTCCTCCTACGTGCAGCGTACCCAGCACGGGAAAAGATATAGTGCCATCGTTGCTCACCAGGTAGGTTTGCAAAGCACGGTTGGCGCTCACCGTCTGGCTGCCAGTCGATGAGCTTCCCAACGTTGCAGATACCATCAGATTGAAGGGGGCTGAGATTTCAGGGTTGATAGTGTTTACAGTAATTGTCAGTACATCTTTGGGCATGATATGTGCCTCATAGAGAAATGCCGAGCTGTCGGCAACAAATGCGTCGCTGTTCTGTATGTATGCTACATTCTTTGGCGAAGCACAGGCAGCGAACAGCAGGATTGCAATAGCAGCAATCACGTTGGTTGTTACATTCTTTATCATACATTTTATCGTTTTAGTGAATACTCAAAAATCGCTTCCACCATGGGCGACGGTGGCGGCGGGTAGCGTAAGAATCATTGCCGGAAGCGGTCTCATTTATCAATTGGTACCAGCCAGTGCCGTGGGTAATCATCGAGTATATCGTTCCCCAATCCGGCAGACCTCCTATGTTCCGGTCATCAATGAAGATGTCAACTTTAATCTTTCTACTGTAGTGTTCGTTCCCACTCTCAGTCTCTTCCGGATAATCGCGGTTGACGGCATAGAACTCAATGCCACGCTCGCGGCACCATTCCACAGCATCGTCAAGAAGTTTTCCCTTGCGCAAAGGGCTTTTCTTCGCCTATTTCCGGATAGCGGTGCTCCACTATCGTTCCGTCAAAGTCTACTGCTATTGTCATTTCTTGATGGAGTTATCGTCTTTCAGGCCATAGTGGCTGTCTGCATACATGCCATAATGACCATAGTTCCCGTATTTCCCATAGTTGCCATAGCGTCCGTATTTGCCGTAGACGCCATAGCCGTAGTAGTAGCCGTATTTGCGGCGCGACATGTCAATACCATTGATGGCGACGCTCGCATTAGGAAGCTTGCCCTCATCAGACAACTGGTTGAGCAGGCCGAAGCTTGACTTAGGTGTGTAGTCGGCACGACATATCAGCACACAGCAGTCGGCATGTTCCGCAATCTGTAGCGTATCAGTGACAAGCCCTAAGGGTGCTGTATCTAAGATGACATAGTCGTATTGTTGCTCCAACAGGCTTATCACCTGCTGTAACGTTTGGCGTGCCAACAACTCGGAGGGGTTGGGCGGGACAGGACCTGACAGTAGCAGGTGCAGGTTGTCGTTGACACCAGACTTAACTATCTGTCGCTGTACGTCATCGAGCGTGACCTGCTCCTTCGTGAGCAATGTGGTGATACCGAGATTCCTGTCTGCAATACCAAACAGCCGCCCCAGTGCCGGTTTGCGTATATCAAGTCCGCAAAGCACCACCCTCTGTCCCAGCAGGGCTAAACTCATAGCCAAGTTGGCGGCACAGAAAGTCTTGCCCTCGCCGGAGATACTGGAGGTGAAGAGAATTTTCTTCTCATGCTCCTTCAGCAGGAATTTGATGTTGGTTCGCAAGGAGCGGAAAATCTCGTCCATCTGAGTATTCTTGTTTTCATGCACCACAATGCCTGCCGATGTCTTCACATCGTCGCTAGCCATTGGTATGTCGGCAATAATGGGCAGTTTGGTAAGACTCTGCACATCATCGTGCCCCTCAATGCGGTAGCGGAGCAGACCGATGAGCCAAATAATGGACAAAGGCAAGGCAAACGCCAACAGCAGGGCACTAAGGAACACCATAGCCTTTTTGGGTTTCTCCTTTCCTTCGTTGAGAGGTTCGTCAATGAGTCGTCCCTTGTCAGCAGTGGCCGCAAGCGAGATACTGTTCTCCTCGCGCTTCTGTAGGAGCAGCAGCAGGATGCCCGACTGCACCTCCTGATGGCGGCCAATCTGTGTGAGCACCTGTTCCTGGGCCGGCGCACCAGCCACCTGGCCTTGGTACTTTACATATTGCTCCATAATACCCTGCCGGGCGATGTCGGCAGAATGACGGGCCTGCAACAATGCGGTCGAGATGCCGGCAGCCATATCGTCGATAGTTGCAGTGAGTGTCTGCACCTGTGGCGCATCCTCGTTAGCGGCAGTCAGCAGGCGGTTGCGGTTGAGCACGGTCCGGTTGTATTCGCTGATGAGCTGCGTGGAGGCTCCGTCGGTGAGTCCTACGTTGGAAGGTATCACCTGATACTTGTTGCGAGGGTCGCCGACATAATCGCGCAGATAGTCGATAAGTCGGATCTGGGCATCGGCCTCCGACAGGCGGGTAGAGAACTGGTTGCTCATCTGAACGGCCTGTGTAGCATCAACAGAGAGACCGGTCACGGCATGACTGCGTTTATAGTTGGCGAGTTCATCTTCGGTAAGTCCTAACTCTTCGTTGATTTTCTTCACGCGCTCGTTGATAAACTCCTCGGTGCGCAGTGCCACCTCGTTTTTGTCGGCATTGGCCCTGCGGTTATAGCATACGGCCAATCGGCGCAGGAAGTCCATGCCACGTTGCGGGTTCTTGTCGGTAAGGGTCACCATGGCAATATCTGTACGTTTGCTGGTGGGTTCTACTGTTATGGCCGACAGATAGTTGGTAGCCACCAGCATTGGTGGCAGGATAGTGACAATATAGGTTTCGTCTGTCTGCATCTGAAAACGGTTGGAGGCGGTCAGCGTCAGTGTGCCGAGACTTGTTTTGATACATGCGGGTAGTGAATCTATGTTCTCCTGAAAGAGTTGGATCTGATTTTTCTTTTCGTATCCGGGATGATATGATTTTCCTTCTACAAGGTAGCCATCTTTTTTTCGCGTTATTACCATTTGAATGCTGGATATTTCGCCCCATTCCATATAATCCTTGTCAAGACTGTCAAGCACAACCGGATCCAGTTCTACGTTGACAGCCTGTTTACGATAAACGATTTTGTCCATGAAATGCCCCTTGATGCGGAAATCGGCATTAAGATGCAGTTCGCGGACCACATCGCGCATCAGAATGCGCGACTGCATGACCTCTACTTCGTTGTCAATACCCGAGGAGTTGGTCACAAATCCCAAGTCCATCATATTAGTGAGCAACTGCGAAGCATTACTGTTCTGTTTCTGCTCGTCTTTTATCAACATACGGGCCGACAGTTTGTAGGTTGGCTCAGTGTATCGCAGATACAGAATGGCTCCACTCACGAAGATAATAAATGAGAAGAGGAAGTACTGCCAGTTGAGCACAATCATCGGAATCAGTTTTTTAAACTTCATCCCTGAACTTGAACGCTCTTGGGAATCAAGAAGATCCTCTAACAGTTCTAAGTCGATTTTTGTTTCTTTTGAATGATTCATATCGTTAATTATTTTTATACTTATAACAAATCTATTTCCTTGAGAAGACTTGGAGTAATCACATGGTCAACACGATACTTCGCAGCCTCTGCCTGACAACATGTTCGCATGCTTAGAATGTCAACCTGTCCTACGATACACTCTTGCATTTTGTTGGCAAGGGCTTGTATATTATGCACCGGTATGAAAAGTGCCGTCTCACCCTCTCTGAGGAACTGCCGGTTGTGTGCCCAATCTGATGCTATCAGCGGCAGTCCAGCGATGAAAGCATCGATGAACACACCCGCGAAGCCCTCGCTCTTCCAGTAAGTGGGAAATAACATTACATCGTACTGGGCAAGCCTGTCATATCCTGTAGGTTGAGTGAAATCGAGATAACCTTGATAATGTACGTTGGGAAGCCCCTTCAGTCCCGATTCGAATGCAGGTCTGTAATGTTCATCCACCTTTCCATAGAAATCTACTATGAACTTTTCTGCCAATCCGTGACTATTGAGTTGCTTTGCCGCCTCTATGATATAGTCACAGCCCTTTCCTTGCATGATGCGCGAAAGGAACACGAAGCGGAAAACGCCCTTGGGCTGCCTAATGGCTGGATAATAGGGTATGGGCTTACAGTTGTAAATCTGTCTCACGCCCTTGATGCCGCACTCTTTCAATTGTGTGACCATGAGAGGGCTCTGGACAAGGGTATGCTTGGCAATTCCGAAGATATCAGCCCTGAAAATGCCCTTTTGGACATTGTCGGCAAAAGCGCCCCCTATCACCCAGTGGATAATGTTGCGCCGCAGGCCAAGAACTTTGAATAGTTTCAGAATGCCATACACATTCTTTGCCGAAGTGGAGAAAACGATGGTGGCCTTTGGCTGGCTGACGAACGCCCACAAAGCCTGCAGGAACACCCATGGGTGGCGGTTCTTCTGATAGAAGTCCAGCACGGTCACCCGGCAGTACTTCCTGAGAGCCGTTATCAGATGCTGGTTTTTGGCCGTCTCACCATCCACGGGCGGTTTCCCTTGGTTCACCCAGCCAACAAAAATTACGTTTTTCATCTTGTCTGTGTTTTTTATTGCACTGTCTCCTGCAAAGCCTTCAGATAGTCATCGCCATACTCCAGATCAGGTTCCATGTAGTTCCCTTCGCCCCATTCATTCCACGACTTCAAGAAAATGATTTTGTGCTCCTGCTTCTTGTTCTCTACATACTTCAGCATCTTTCGCACGTGTTTTTTGAAGATTTCTGGTGTTGAACCATAGTATATGGTAGCTTCTCTCTTTGACCTTGGGGTACGGTCATAGCAGGGCAAGATAATGGGATAGGTATCTTCTTCATAGTCCTCTTCGCAGCCCATGTGTTTAATAATGCTTGCGTACTTAAACTTATCTACAATCAGCCCGCGCTTACGCAGCAGATTGCGAAGGCGACGCAGCCAGAGGTTCCCGATGCTGTCAACCTCGGCTTTCCACAGTTCGCTGAGATTGCCGGCATCAAAGCCCATGTCCAAAAGTTGTTGTTTGGACGTTCCCCTTGAACCGTAAACACCGACAAAATGAAAACCGTCGAGTCCATTCTCTTTAGCCAGTTGTTGCCACAGTTCGATATGACGTTTCATGTTTGGAACGTCGAGTGGCTTGAACACCACAAAGAGCAGTCTTCCATCGACCTTGATGTAGCGCGGATCCCTGAAAGCTTTGAGATAAGTATTGAAATGCAGGATAATGTCTTCGTCGCCGGGATAGGTCTGCTTGGCTATCATCACGTTCTTGAAATTCTTGTTTACCGTCCACGACTTTGTACTCCAGTCGTGATTGGCCCATCCAAGGCAGAAAGGGAAATCAGGCTTGCCGCTGTTGACCACTTCGTTAAATGGCCGCTCTAACAGCTCTTTACCACCACCAAACCAATAATGCCAGTACATGAAGCCTTCAATACCTGCCTTGCGTGCCAACTGTGCCTGTTCTTCCCTTACTTCAGGCAGACGCAGGTCATAAAAACCCAAGTCGGCTGGAATATGGGGTTGTTTATGACCACGGAATAGCGGACGCGCTTGGACCACATTGGTCCACTCAGTAAATCCCTTTCCCCAGTACTTGTCATTTTCCGGTATAGGGTGGTATTGTGGAAGATAATATGCGATGATTCTTGCTTTCATTGCTATTCTATTTTTGACTGGTAACATTTTATATAATCTTCTGCTATAGACCGCCAGCCCATATTGGGTTTCCATTCACTGTCGATGTTGTTGCGCATACTTTCCAGCAACCTGTCATCCTCCAGCAATCGACAGATGCCGACGGCCAGCGCATCGGCGTCACAGGGCTTGACGACAATTCCCGTCTTTCCGTCCCGGACGGCATCGGCCAATGCTCCGACATCGGTCACGACCATCGGCACTCCCAGCGTGAAGGCTGTCTGCACAACGCCGCTCTGCGTGGCATCCTTATAGGGACAGACACCAAACTCGCAGTCCCGGAGCAGCCCCGACAGTTCGGCAATGGAGATATATCGGTTACGGAACTGTATGTAATTCAGGCCCTGAAAGGGGGAAATGTCGAAATAGTATTTTCCTCCGCCGGCCACCACCAGCATCACTTCCGGATACTGCCGATGAACCCGCACCATGGCCTCCAAAAGATATTCAATCCCCTTATATTCAGCAATGAGTCCAAAGAACAGAATATAAGGCTTCCCAACCCCCGCCGGCACGGAGGGCACCTGTTCTATGCACCCGTATTCCCCCAATTTTGACAGGAAGATACGGCTCTCCGGAATATGGTAATGCTCCGAGAAGTCTTTCACCTGGCGTCCGTTCAGCAGCACCAGCTTTTGGATGTTCCTGTATGCCGTCTTTCTGTCGCGCTCTTTCCCCTTGGAGCCAGCACCGGAATGTATGAAAGGGTCGTGGACGGTGAGCACCAGTTTCTTCTTCATCAGATAAAGGCATTTCATCATCAGCGATGGTTCTTTCGTTAACTGAATGACGTCTGCCTGCTGCCTGTGGAAATGCCATACCAATCGTAGCATCAGCCAGAGATTCGCGGGGTGGTATTTCTGTTTGTGTCTTTTATTTACGACATAGACCTTCGAAAGGTCAATGACATTTTCGTATGCCCGAAATTCCTCGTAAATATCAACTGCACGGAAAATGCCCGTCTTGGGGTGCAGTCGTTTGATGTCAAGTAGTGCCGATCGCTTATTGAATGACGCTATGGGTATATAGTAACTCACATCATGCCCACTGCGCTGCAACTCTCCTACCAAAGGAAAGTCGCAGTCTGTAAAACAAGGATGGCTGAAGTAGATAATTTTCATGTTTATATCTTATTTAATAGCCGCACCATAGAGACACGAAAACCTTTTCCTGAGCCGGAAATAGATGCCATCAATGAGGAAGGCGAAGAAATAAATCAGCGGCCTTTCCCAGACGTGTCCGTGTGTGGCAAAGAACATGGCAAAGGCTTCCTTGAGGCATTCTTTGCTCACAAACCGCCTATAGAGATGTATCTTGTAGATAAAGAATGCGCGGTTAGTGGCATAAATGTCCGGCTTGTCATCGAAATAATGATATGCCCAATTCAGCATCTCCATTTCTGCCCTCAGCTTGCGCTCTGTCACCTGGCGCGACATATCGGGCGTGATGTTCTGTGAACTCTGGCGCCAGCATACCCTCGCATGAGGTACGGTACACATTCCTTTCTCCCCGCTGAATAAAATCCACGTAGCTACGTCACTGCCCCAAGCCATGTCGTATCTCATGAAGCCGCCGCTGTGTTCATATATCCTGCGTGAGAATACCTTCTCTACGGCAAATGCAAAATACCTTCCGGCATTCTTCCCCCGATAGAACCGATAAGACGACAGCACGGCAGGATAGTCTTCTTTCCGGCTTTCGAAATTTCCATGTTCGTCAATCCTGTCAATATCAAAATGATAGAGGTCGAATGAGCCCTTGGTTGCATCTATCTGACGGAGGAGCGTCTCTACGCAGCCGGACTCCATCACATCGTCATCTGAGAACAGCCAGATGTAAGGTTCATTCTGACTCATGGAAATGCAACGTTCCCATTGGGCCACAAGGTCTGCACCCCCCAGATTCGTGTCGAATCGCTTGTAAACGATGTCCATCTTGTCTCTGTATTTCTCAACGATGCTGCCTATCGGTTCCGGGCTGCAGTCGTCACCTACATACACGGTGAAATCCTTGCAGGTCTGTGCTGCAATGGAGTCAAGCGCGGCGGGCAAGAACGCAGCTTTATAGGCAGGGATGATGATGGCCAACTGATGTGTCATAGGCAACTGAATATATATTAGCGTGGTAAAAGATGCTTGTATTTTTCAAGAAGCAACACTAAAAGTCTTGCTATGTTCAATCGGTTGATATGCCTGTCGCAAAAATACAGCAGAAAACTCCACATAATGTTGGAAATGGGACTTAACATAGGAAAAATCATAATAGAAGGGATTGTTGAGAACAAGACAAAAAGCCGGATATACAATGGCACCTTATCCTTATTTATCAAAAAAACGTATAGCATTAAACCATAGCATAATAGCACATAAAAGATGCCGTACTTCCACATCATGCCGATAAACCCCACGTCGCTGATAAAAAACCGATAATCCTCCTTAAGTTGATCCTGCAACGCAAGGAAACTGCCTGAGACGGCATCTCCATGCCCGAAAAACGCAGCCTGCAGGGAAGTGAATGTCTCTCTCCAGAAGTAATTGGCGGCAAGGAAACGGATGTATTGCTTATTATTGTCTTGCTGCGCCATTTGGATAAATTCTCCAAACAGCATGTCAAAATTCATATACAGTATGACCAGGATGACTGCTCCGCCCATGATGAGCCATACCTTTTTACTTCCTCTTCCGATAAAAAACGACAGGAAAAGCGTCAACACGACAGAAATAATGACCTGACGGGTCAGTGTGAGATAGACGGACACGAACATCAATGCAACGACAAGGAGATAATCATATCTTATCCGTTTGAGCATTTTGCACCAAAAGAAGAATAGGCAAATCGCTGTGAAAATGCCATTGATACCTACACTAAAGCGCCAGATGCCATTGCGGTTTTCTGCTATTTCCCCTTCGGAAGTCAAGTTCTCTTCGTCACGTATTCCGAACCAGGCATTCGGATAAGTGAACTGCTGAACAATCTGGACAAGCACGACGAAAACAGCAATGCAGAAGATGGCTTTCAAAAAAGAATCTTCTTTCACTTTGAATCGGTGAAGTACAAAATAAAACAACCAGAGCAGCGACGGCAAGGTTCCTTTTATACCATCCTGCAGGGGTTGGTCATATTGGCCATAGGAATATAATACGGAAACAAATGGAAGAAAAGCCAACGCCAGCACAAAATACCGGAAATGCTGTCTTTCTGTGAATTGGGCCATAAAGACCAGGAACAACAGGAGCAAAACAGCAAAAACACGTACGGTAAACTTGAAGCCAAGCGGCCAGGATACAAAGCCGAAGCCACCCGTCAGGATGGTAAATAGCGTAATAATCAGGATTATTTGAACACGTTGGTCTCTCATCTGTCAATCCCTAATATAGTCTTTGTGATTTTCCGTCAAACGCATAGCGCAGGTCACGGGGGCGCTCACTGATTTTTTTTGCTGGAATACCAGCAACTACAGCGTATGGCTCCACGTCCTTTGTGACGACACAACCGGCGCAGAGCACAGTTCCTACGCCGATGGTGACACCATTCAGTATCATAGCATGAGCACCGATATATACCCTGTCACCGATGACCACGGGGCTGCTGTCCAAGGCTGGCGCTCTGAAAAAAGGGTCACGGATGTCGTGGCCTCCAGGATGGATTGTTACATCCGAGGCAATATTAACATTCTCACCAATAGTTAGTCCCCGACGTGCATCGAGCAATGTATTGTCGCCGATAATAGTACCGGAGCCAATCTTTAGGCGATGTATACCACGTATCTCTGTGCGGAAATGGAATACCACATGTTTGCCAATCTCAGCACCGAGAGCCTTATATATAAACCTACGTATATGATGAGATGGGACCATGCCGACTTGGAAAAGCATATAACGTTGCCATCCATTTCTAAAAAGCTT
>LPNH01000080.1 GCA_001543385.1 Candidatus Hemicellulosilyticus sp. P3 | reverse complement strand
TATCCAAACCTTTTTCTTTTCCTCCTGTAAATCAGCAGTATAATTCTCAAAAGGTTTGGATATTATTTGTTACCTTTGCTGTTAGTGACATTAGTTTCAATTCCAATTCAATTTATTATGGTAAAGGTAACAAGTAAAGAAAATTTCGAGAAACTCATTGACTATTTGCAGGAGCATGGTTACTCTAAGGAGTACCTCAAGTCAATGAGGACAGAGATGAGGGTAGTGGTACGCTTGCAGGAACACGGTGAATGGCGCGGCTATCGCGAGCATTATCTCCAGTACGCCGGGAGTATCACATCTTCCGGGTATCTTAGAAGGAAGAAGAGCATCGTCGGCCTGCTGGAGCAGTATGATGTTCGCGGTATATACCCTTCCGGCCCTGGCAACCTGTCCCTTTTCATGAAGGTTAGCCACTATGACTGCCTGTGTGAGGAGTTCAGAAGCGTCATTGACACCTATCGTAAGGTGGAGAAGGAGCGTGGGGTCAAGGAGCCGACCATATCCATATCCTCCCTGAACACTTCCGTATTCTTCCACTCGCTTCAAGGCCATGGCATTCAGTCGCTTGCCCAGATCACCGAGAAAGAAGTCGTCGGTTTCTTTTTCTCTGGCGGTGTACAGAAGTACGGGCACTCATTCAAGAAGAACATCCGTGCCGTATTCAAGGCCACCAGAACACACTTTGCCGGCTGCGCGGCCATCATGGACTTCCTGCCGCCAATACGCGAGCAGCGGAAGAACATACAGTACCTCACGCCTGAGGAAGCAGGCAGGCTGAAATCCGTATTGGATGCCCCGGACTCCGGTCTCTGCCTTCGCGAGAGGGCCATGGTGAGACTTCTGATGTACACAGGTCTGCGTGCATGCGATGTCGCCGCCCTGCGCCTGGAGGACATCGACTGGAGCAAGGACATCATCCGCATCGTGCAGCAAAAGACCGGAGTGGCCTTGACGCTGCCATTAAGAGCCGTGGTTGGCAATGCCCTGTATGACTACATCGTAAAGGAAAGGCCCCACTGTGACACACGGGAGGTCTTTGTCTCAAAGTTTCCCCATCACAGGCGCCTTGGCGCAGGATCCATAGGGGGTGCCATCAATGCCGTCTATGATGCAGCCGGCATAAGAATGGGCAAGGGCGAACGCCGCGGTTCCCATATCTTCCGCCACCTTCTTGCCGTCACCCTCCTCGGCAATGACGTTCCGCAGCCGGTCATCTCAAGCACCCTGGGGCACACCTCTCCGGAATCAGTGGAGGCATATCTCAGCGCCGATTTCATGCATCTGCGGAAATGCGGCCTCAGTATTGAGAACTTCCCAGTCAGGAAGGAGGTGTTCGGATGAGTGACTACATATCTGCAGCCGCACCGCTGTTCATGCAGTTTGAGGCCTACATGCAGGCATCGGACAAATGGAATCCATACGCCTACGGGGAGAATCTCGCGGCATTTGACAAGTACTGTAGGAACAGTTTCCCCGAGGCCATGACCCTGACGCAGGAGATGGTAGACGGCTGGTGCCAGAAGCGCGACACGGAGAAAGGCTACTCCTGCCGTACGCGCATACAGGTCATCGTAAGCTGCGTCAAGTATCTGAACAGCCGCAAGCTGTGCATGCTCAGACCGCCGCTGCTGCCAAAGGACAGGAACAGGTACCAGTACGTGCCCCACCACTTCACGGACGAGGAGCTTGGCGACCTGTTCCGCAGATGCGACACGCATGTAGCCAGAAGATCCCTGGCATCGAGGCTGAACATGGTCACCCTTCCCGTATTCTTCCGCCTGCTCTTCAGCACCGGCATGAGACCTACGGAGGCCCGGCTTCTCCGCAGAGGGGACGTCGACCTGGTGCACGGGGTGATCGATATACGCCAGAGCAAGGGACGCAGCCAGCACTTTGTAGTCCTTCATGACTCCATGCTGGAACTAATGCGGGAATATGACGGACGGGTGAGCCGTGAGGACATGTGCCCGGACAGGGAGTATTTCTTTCCTACGGCAGGCGGCGGACACCACAGCAGGAACTGGGTGTCTGGCAACTTCAGGAACCTGTGGGACTCCTCCAGGTTTGGCCGTGCCGTCCCGTACGACCTGCGGCATGAATATGCGACGAGGAACATCAACCAGTGGGTAGGGCTCGGCATCGAGTTCAATGCACGCTTCGTTTCCCTGAGCAAGAGCATGGGGCACGCCAGCCTGGAATGCACGAAGTACTACTACACCCTGGTACCGCGTCTGGCTGACGTCATGCTCAGCCTGACAGAGAACACCTTCAACGAGATAGTACCCGATGTAGACTATGGAAAAGAAGAAGCCGAGTAAGGAGGCATGCCTTATCGCCTCCTATATAAACAGCTGGCTGACAGAGTACGTCCCCGTGATATGCAATGCCAGCCCCAGGACGCTGCAAGCCTACAGGACAGCAATCACTCTGTATCTCGTATTCCTGAACACGGAGAAGGGCGTAACACCCTCAACTCTCCATTTCAAACACCTGGACCACGACTATGTTGAGCAGTGGCTGAAATGGCTGAGGGACGGACGCAACTGCTGTCCCTACACCTGCAACTGCAGGCTTGCTGCCCTAAGGGCATTTATAAGATATGTCGGAACACGCGATGTCGCCTATCTCTACCTGTCCCAGAACACTGCGCTGGTTCCGAGGCAGAAGGTGTCCAAGCGGAAGATTGACGGACTCAGCAAGGATGTCGTCAGTGTCGTCATGAGAGAACCGGATACCCGAACCCGGACAGGAAGGCGGGACATGGCACTCCTGGTCCTCCTGTACGGGACGGCGGCCAGGCTGGACGAGATTCTCTCCATGAAAGTGGGTCAGCTGCACTTGGATGAGCCGAAGCCGTTTGCGACCGTAATGGGAAAGGGCTCCAAGCCGCGGACCCTCTATCTTCTTCCGAAAGCCGTGGCACATCTGAAGGCGTATCTGAAAGAATACCACCCGGAAGGAAGAGTGGAACGATACCTGTTCTATTCAAGGAACCACAATGCCTACGGTAAGCTGACTCAGCCAGCCATAGACAAGAGGCTCAAGCTATATGCTAAAAGTGCACACGAGAAATGCCCTGATGTGCCGCTGAATCTCCATGCACATCAGTTTAGGCATGCCAAGTCAAGCCACTGGCTCGAGGACGGGATGAACATCGTGCAGATATCGCTCCTGATGGGGCATGCCCACATACAAACGACCATGGGGTATATGGACATAACCACAGAGCAGGAGTCAAAGGCACTTGCGACGCTTGAAGACGAGAATGAGGCAAAACTGTCAAAGAAATGGAAGGGACACGAAAACGACCTTCTGACTCTATGTGGGCTGCGATAGCTGGCTAAAACGCTGAAATGATATCCAAACCTTTTGAGAATTATACTGCTGATTTACAGGAGGAAAAGAAAAAGGTTTGGATA
>LPNH01000079.1 GCA_001543385.1 Candidatus Hemicellulosilyticus sp. P3 | reverse complement strand
GGGCTATTCGATGTATGTGTACGACTTCAAGTTTCCCGACCTCTCGATGATTGCCTACAACCATCTTATCAGCCATCTGGACGATTACAAGGTTAAGCCGCAGTTCTACGTGATAAACTTCGACGACCCGCGCCGCAGCCATCGGTGCAACCCCATTCACCCTGACTTCATGACGGACATATCGGATGCCTACGAAAGCGCCTACACCATCATGCTCAACCTCAACAAGACGTGGGTGCAGAAGCAGGGCGACTTCTTCGTGGAATCGCCTATCATCCTCTTTGCCGCCATCATCTGGTATCTGAAAATCTACGAGAACGGGAAATATTGCACTTTCCCCCACGCCATTGAGTTTCTGAACCGCCGCTATGAGGACATTTTTCCTATTCTCACCAGCTATCCCGAACTGGAGAACTACCTTTCGCCCTTCATGGACGCATGGCTCGGCGGTGCAGCCGAGCAGTTGCAGGGACAGATCGCCAGTGCCAAGATACCGCTGTCACGAATGATTTCCCCGCAACTCTATTGGGTCATGTCTGACAGCGAGTTTACGCTTGACATCAACAATCCCGACGAGCCGAAAATCCTATGCGTCGGCAACAATCCCGACCGTCAGAATATCTACGGTGCTGCCCTCGGACTGTATAACAGCCGTATCGTTAAGTTGATAAACAAGAAAGGAATGCTTAAGTCGTCGGTCATCATCGACGAGTTGCCCACCATCTACTTCAAGGGACTGGATAATCTCATCGCCACAGCCCGAAGCAACAAGGTGGCGGTCTGTCTGGGCTTTCAGGACTTCAGTCAGCTTGTCCGCGACTATGGTGACAAGGAGGCAAAGGTGGTGATGAACACCGTCGGCAATATCTTCAGCGGTCAGGTGGTCGGCGAGACGGCAAAGACACTCTCGGAGCGTTTTGGAAAGGTCTTGCAGAAACGACAGTCGATTTCCATCAACCGACAGGATGTTTCCACCTCCATCAACACACAGATGGACAGCCTTATCCCACCCAGCAAGATTTCGGGGCTTACGCAGGGAATGTTTGTCGGTTCAGTGTCCGACAACTTCAACGAGCGTATCGAGCAGAAGATCTTCCATGCCGAGATTGTGGTGGATAATGAGCGGGTGGCACAGGAAACAAAGGCTTATCAGCCCATCCCCGTCATTACCGACTTCACGGACGAGGAAGGTAACGACCGCATGGAAGAGATGGTGCGTGACAACTACAACCGCATCAAGAACGAGGTCAAACAGATAGTGAAGGACGAGTTGGAACGTATTGCCAACGACCCGGAACTGGCACACCTGCTACAGAAATAGCAGACTGACTATAAAAAACGAAACCGGAAGGACTACCATCGTATGGCTAAGTCCTTCCGATTATGTTTTGCCACAAATTTATCATATTTTTGTGGCAAATTCAATATCTCAGTTTGTTAATCTTATCATTGAGCATCCTCAATTTCTCAATAAGACGCTCATAGGATGGAGAGTCACCGTATATCATGGAGTTCTGCATCTCCCTATAGTCCTGTCTCCATTTTTCCAGGATGTCAGCAGGGGGTACGATGTTCAATGTCTGTGGCAGCAATGTCGAGTAGTCGAAGCCCCGGAGTCCTATGAATACACGCCTATGCTCCATGACAGACAGATATAAATCCTTATTACCAAGAGCGCGTTCTGCTATCGGGGTATCCATAATCTGGCAGATGTCATAAAGGTGTCTTGACATTCTTGCTATCCTTACGTTTTCCGCTGATTTGTGGTATTCTTCATGCAGGAGGAACAGCTTTTCCAGAAATGTACGCTCTGGGACAACGGCCCTGACCTCAAAATCAGGCTCTGTAAAAGGAGCGTTTTTATAAACGTCATCTATATAGGAGTGCAGTTTTACATCTTGAGCGGGCTCACTCATAGAACGTCCGCTTACCTCAATAATAACTTTTGAACGGATATAGGGATTGTCATTGAATACGGGTTTGTATTCTACCTCTATGATTTCCGGATCTGTTGTGGATATTGAAGTTATGTTGACATGCACATTGAAACTGTCCTTGCTGATGCCGTCCTTCTCCATCTGGCTTGCAAGTTCAAACTGTAGCCTTTCACGGACAAAAGAACAGGCTGCACGGCGGAGCCTGTCACTGATCTGAGTCTTTGACAACTGACCTTCAAAGCCCAGAAATTCACGGTCGATGGCGATGTCTATGTCTTCTGACATGCGCCGAATGAGTCCCCAGCACTTGCTGAGATTCGTTCCTCCCTTGAAGAATATATGACCGGCATACGGTAGTGAGAACAGGGCATGAAGGACTGCTGTTACCCACCAGTCTTTTTCTATGATCTGCAGGTCCATCCCGTTCTCAGCCTGTACCCTGCGGAGTATGTCTTGCCGTTCCTCTACGGACAGTTCTATGAATTTCATTTTTCCATTAACAATTTACGCACCCAGATTGGTGCAAGTTGAACATCATGCTTGAAGTCTTCTTCGTCCACTTTCTCCAGATGAGTCTTGATGATTGCCTTCTGCTCGTCGGTCACATTGCCCTCACCAATTTCTCGCAGGGCAGTCACAATAAGTGCCATCAGTGGTGACAAATAGGCGAATGTCCGCATTTCTGACGTGTGCTTGAAGAGTATTCCCTTGCCCTTGCCAATCGTTACACGACGGGGAGAACCATCCGTAATAAATACGACATTGGCGGGTATCTGGGTGCTTAGCCCTAACTGATACAAGGCATATGAGCCGGTCGGGGCAATGCGCACCTTGTCACGTTTGGCAATGCCTTTGGCTATTTCCTCAATAGAAGGTGGTATCAGACCACTTCCCCATTTTGTGTCAATTTTCGGGTAGTAGTATATTCCCTGGGCCACACGGATAAGGACATTGTTCTCACAAAGCCGGACCAGTGCAGACCTGACGGCATCCGAAGAGCCTGATGTGGTGAATGTATCGGGAAAGAACAAGGTGCCTCTTTCCGATAACTCCACATGCCTTTTGATGTCATTATATGTACTTTGACTTGCCATAAACACATATTTTGCCACAAATTTATTGCAAATTTGTGGCAAAACCAAACTTTTTCTTAAAAAAATGCAGAAAAAGAGTCTTTTCCTCCAATTTTTCAGGTTTTTATCTGAATCTCTTGTCTTCTTCCCTCATCTTGTGGTTCAGTTCCGCCCTCATGCTATCGAGGTAGTAAGTACGGCTGTCGCTCTTGCGCATCTTGATGTCATTGTAGATACGGTAGCACCCTTTCGTGTTCTCTATGCCGAAGAAATTGAAAAGTTCTTCCACCAGTTCCTTTAGTTGGATGGTGCCGTCATTCACGCTGCCCATCACACTGATTCCGTAAATGAGTTCTACAAGTTCAGCGGTCTTGCCCGTCCATTTCAGTTTTATTCTGCGCTGCTCACAGGGCAAAGCAAGAGTCTT
>LPNH01000078.1 GCA_001543385.1 Candidatus Hemicellulosilyticus sp. P3 | reverse complement strand
CCACGGTGAGCCTGCAACACCTGCGGGCCGGACAATACCATGTGCAGCTCGTTGTCAACAATGTCGTTGAGGATTCCAAACTGCTGATTGTGCAATAATAGATTTATACGAACATGAAAACGAAAATGTTATATAATAAGTCCATCATCCTGTTGCTGCTCTTGTCTTATCCGGTTGTGATAAGTTGCGGGAAGGATGAAAGCCACGCCAAGTCTCATGTCGACGAACCCCGGTATGTGGAACGGACTGGCGATCAAGCCCGGGTGGATAGCGATCTGTTAGGTGCATGGTCCAACGATTGTTTCATCACGTTTCCTGCTTACCGTCATCCGTCTGAAATAGTCGCTGACACGATTGTGTTTGACCGACACGGCATGATGCATCTGTTTCAAAACGGAGCCCGTTTAAGCGGTATGCAGTATGAAGTTTATGACGACGGCGTGCTGGCTGTGCACGACGGGGATGAGCGTTGGAGCTACCATCATTACTGTATACAATACGACATATCATCCGATATGACCTATATGTATGTCACCGACAATTTCAAGTTCGACTATACTTGTCGGTATGTGGATACGGCATACTTCAGAAAGTTGTATTGATACTGAGAATGATGTGCAGAATGAAAGTTATTGTCAATAGGAGCAGTGGAAGGCGATTGTCGCAATTCGTCGGTTTTTTCATGCCGTTGCATCCGGTTTGGCAATGATTGAAAACGGGCGGGACTGTCTGTCCTGCCCGTTTGTTTTCTGAATCCGCCGACGCGCCGCCTTTTTAGGCCGGTAGTGCTGTTCGTCTTTCATTCCACATTCGGACGGATTGCCGTTTTTGCGGATGATCCCCTCCGGGGGCGGAACAGGGAGCGTCGACGGTCCGCAATGAGATGTATTTTTTTTGTTTTACCTTTAAATTTACGTAGAGATGAAAAAGATTTTTTTGACACTTGTGCTGTGTATTGCTTTTTCTTGCAATCTGTTTGCACAAGTCAGACATGTTGATGAATTTTATTATTACCGTGGCGATAAAATAGAGTTGCCGGTCAACAAGAGCCATTTTGTCGTGTATTTGAATCCGGGTGTACGTGAGTTTCCGGCGGAGTTGACCGCGCTGGACACATTGTACCTGTCGGAACGCAATTCGCAACCGGGGTTTGCATGTCGTGTGCAGGCTCCGTATGACGATTTCTTGCAAAACATGGATTATCTTTTGGCCATTCCCTCGGTACGTACAGTGGAATATGTGTTGGGTGACGGGAAAGAGGCGGTTATGGTGTCGAACCTGTTGTATGTAAAACTGAATGACGGTGGCGACGCGGCATCCCTCGAAGAGGTGGCCGGCCGGCTTGGGGCGGTGGTCCTGTGGGAGCGCGATCCTGTCTTGAATTGGTACACGCTGCGCAACGAGAATCGCGGGCTGACCAGCGTCGAGGTGGCCAACGCAATGTGGGAGACGGGTCTGTTTAAGGATGTCGACCCGGGCTTTACATTCCGGTTCCGTAACCACGAGGCATGTGTCTCCGACTCGTTGTTCGAGGCAGAGCAGTGGAGCATGGAGAATATCCACGCTTGCCGGGCGTGGAATGTCACCACGGGCGACCCGTCGGTCAACGTGGCCATTGTTGACGCCGGCATCAGGGAGAGCCACCAGGAGTTCTCGCAGCATGGCTTTGTGTTCTCCTACGACGTCTCGAACGACAACCCGTTCGTTGTCGGCGAGTTCCACGGCACGCATGTGGGCGGCATTATCTTCTCGGGACACAACGACTATGCGATAGCCGGCGTGGCTCCGGATGTCGGTGCCATCAATCTTCGTGTCAACACCTATCTCCACGATAATATTTCAGCTGAATTTGCTAAAGCCATTACGATGGCCGTGGAACATGGTGCCCGAGTGGTGAACAACTCGTGGGGTGACCAGAACCATGCCCAGTGGGCGCAGCCGCTGCACAGCCAGATGCTGGAGGACGCTATCGATAATGCCATCGACAACAATGTGCTGCTTGTCTTCGCTTCGGGCAATTACGGAAGCGTTCCGAGCCACCAGATCGACTACCCGGCCGATTACCGCAAGGAGATATTGGTGGTCGGCGCCACGAACCGTGACGACTACCGCGCCTATTTCTCCAGCCATGGACCCCAGCTTGATCTCGTTGCCCCGGGAGAGGATATTTATTCTGCCACAAACAGAACCGATGCGAGCTATGGTCATGCCAGCGGCACTTCGATGGCTGCGCCTCATGTTACGGGTGTGGCGGGTTTGATTTTCTCCAAACGTCCGGATCTGACTGCGCAACAGGTGCACGACATCATCAATGCCACGGCTCAAAAAGTCCATCCCAGATATTATTACTACGAAGTGGATCCGTCGCATCCAAGCGGTACATGGAACAAGCAGGTCGGACACGGGCTGTTGGATGCAAGCAGGGCATTGAAGCAAGCCATCCTTTACCAATACAGTGATTTGATGATTCGCGATTCTGTCGGCGACGACGGCACTGCCCCGAGCAATGTGCGGTATATGTGGAACAGCCCTGATATATGGCTCGAAGACCGGCAGGGGAATGTGGTGGTCAATCCGATAGCGGGTGTGACCTACTACGTCTGTGTCAGAATCACAAATAACAGCGATATCGCGTCGTCCGGCAACGAGCGGCTGTTCCTCAACTGGTCCAAGGCCAGCAGTGCGCTTCGTTGGAATCGCAGCTGGATGGGTTCGACAATGTTTCTCTGTGGTGACGGGCCGCATCCCCAGGGGGGATTCATCGGTTCGCCGTTTGGAGTGTCTGTCCCGTCCATCGGCGCCCATTCGGAGACCGTTGTCAGAGTCAGATGGCTTGTCCCAGCGGCCGAAGATTATGCCCAGTGCACTCAGTTCCCGGCCAAGCTGTGGCATTTCTGTCTCTTGGCGCGTGTTCACGACGGCGAAAATATCATCGGCGAGAACTTGTCCGATGTCGATATGGTCTCTTTCGTATGCAACAACAATAATGTCGCATTGAAAAATGTGTCATTGCTCAATTCGTCCTATACGAGCGCAGTGGTGGCTGTAGCCAACCCCTACCGGGAAGCGCAGAAATTCCGTTTGCTGCTCCGTGCAAAACCGACTGATCTGGGCGGATTGCTGTTCAACTATGCCAATGTGTACCTCCGTCTTGACGATGATCTGCTCGATTCTTGGATGCAGTCGGGAGCTGTGTGCTATGGAGGAAGATATCTGGGAGACAATCTGTTTCATGTTGCCAGCAACCGTTTCTCGCTGGAGTATATCCCTATGTACCCTGGCAAACACCACACCGTCGAGGCTTTTGTGAAGTTCTATGCTATAGATACCCCTGAAACGGTGTTTGAGTTTGATTTCATGCAAGAGGACTATAATGGTAATCTCCTCGGCGGCGAGCGCTATGTGGCTGTGAAAGACCGCGGAATGGCTGTTCGTGCCACGGCGCTTGAGGATCAGACGGTGCTGGCCGGCGAGACGACGGTGTTCAGGGCGGTGGAGCACGACGGCGATGCGCAATATGTCTGGCGGACTGTC
>LPNH01000077.1:3652-4412 GCA_001543385.1 Candidatus Hemicellulosilyticus sp. P3 | reverse complement strand
GCAGTCAAAGTTTGTTTCTGCCGCTGAGTTGTCTGGTGAAATCACTGGTGAGATGCTGCTGAAGAAACAGATTCACGAAATCCCAACACTTGTGGAGCCTATTTTCCCCAAGGTTGGATTAGGTTGTCTGGCAGGCAGTTCTGATACGGGAAAGTCTGCTCTGCTTCGTCAAATGGGCATTTCTGTAGCTGCAGCATTGCCAACATTCCTTGGAATGAGACTTAATGTGAGTCGTCGGGTTGTCTATTATGTATCTACGGAAGATGATGAGACGGCAACAGCTTATCTTCTTTGTAGGCAGAATATAGACCTAAATATTGACCCAACAGAATTAAGACACTTGCGATTCTTGTTCGAGAGTGAGAATGTTATTGCGGAATTGGATAAGCGATTGGCGGTTCATCCAGCAGATCTTGTTATTATAGACTGTTTCTCAGACCTCTATACTGGAAATATGAATGAGAGTAATCAGGTACGAATGTTTCTTAATCAGTATTCCCAGTTGGCCAACAAATATCAGTGTCTCATTATTTTCCTACATCATTGTGGTAAACGTACTGAGAACTTCATGCCGAGTAAGCATAATCTTCTTGGTAGCCAGGCATTCGAGGCAAAGATGCGACTGGTTTTGGAACTCAGAAGTGATGTGGCAGATAAGACTGTCAAGCATCTGTGCTGCGTGAAAGGAAACTATTTGTCTGCAGACTATAAGACAGAATCCATAAAGCTCAAATTCTCAGAGAACCTTACTTTCCATGAG
>LPNH01000077.1:0-3599 GCA_001543385.1 Candidatus Hemicellulosilyticus sp. P3 | reverse complement strand
AGTCTGGTGTGTCAAAATTCATTGCAAGATATGAAAAACGAAAGGGAATAGCAAATGGATAACTACGATTATAACGCATTGGCCAATGAGGTGGTCAGACGGGGTATCAATATGTTTGAGTCGTTTGACGACTGGACTAAGGGGGCTTTTGCTCTCTCCAATCTTGGGAGGGATGGGCTAGACATTTTTAAGACCATCAGCAGTCTCAGTCAGAAATACAATGCTGCTGAGTGCGAGCGAAAGTTCAGAAATGCACTTAGTACAAGCAACCGTATTGGAATTGCCTCCTTTATATATATGTGTCAGCAACATGGCATTGATACCAATAAGTATTATGTGAAGGATTCAGAGGTGGCCCTTCTTCAACCAGTGGCAACTCACCAAATCGAGAGTTGTCCGATACCACCGTTGGTTTCTATTGATAGTGTCTATCTCACCAACAGCCTCGATTATTCTCTGTCATCAGATTTTGGTTTTTATCTAAGAAATCTTGCGGATAGAGTTGACCATGTGGTTGATGTTGCAAGGCTCTACTATTTGGGAATGAATCGCGAACATCATACGATCTATTGGTATGTTGACAAGGATAACATCGTCCGCTATGGCAAAGTTATGGCTTATGGTGCTGATGGGCATCGTAACCGTTTCTTCAATCCGATAAGTATTCCCAGGGAATTGTCAACGATAGGACTTCTCCCCAAAGAGTACACAATAAAGCAGACTCTATTTGGAGAGCATCTTATCCGACTCCCTCAATACGCTGGCAAAACTATCGGCATTGTTGAGAGTGAAAAGACGGCTATCATCTGCTCCTTATTCCTTCCATCTCTACTTTGGTTGGCAACAGGCTCAATGGGTAATGTGCAGACTGAAAGGATGGAGGTTGTTAAAAATCGGCTTGTCATTTTCTATCCTGATACTGATCCGGATTCTTTGGCATTCAACAAATGGAGGCAAAGAGCAGATGAGTTAAATCATCTTGGATGGCAAATTCAGGTCAGTGATTATCTGGAAAAAGTTGCTACACCTGAGCAGCGCCAGATGAAAATCGACATTGCTGATTTGCTGATAGACAATATTCAAACCCAAACAAAGGCCAGTCTGGTCTCTCTGTAAGGTATCGTGATGTTTTGTAGGGAGCAAGTTTATGTTTTGAGTTGCTCAAAACCCCGCTATTTCCCCAATGGGACGCGTTTTCATCCCGTTGGTCTAACTTAATTATTGATTGAAACTATGGCAGAAAAGAATAAAGGTGGTCGCCCCAGGGTGGCTACGATAGACAAGAAGAAATATAAGTTGCCTCCAGTCCGGTTAGGCACAAAGAATTATGTGATGGTGAAGAACCAGGCAAAGCAGGCAGGCTTGTCGCTGACTGAATATCAGCGGCAGAAACTGTTGCAGGGCTATGTTGTCGAACGCATCAGTCCAGAGCAAATGGAGCTTTATCGTCAGTTGGCAGGTATTGGCAACAACCAGAATCAATTGGCCCACCAAGCCAACACTTTTGGCTATAGCAAAGACGCAGCACTCTATCATGAGAATGCACTGCAAGTAAATAACCTTATCAAGAAGATTCTCTATGATGGCAAAGATAACTAAGGGGCATAGTTTTGGCGGTGCTGTCCGTTATGTCATGCAGGATAAGAAGGAGGCAAAATTGTTGGATTCGAGGGGTGTCTTGGCGAATGACAAACAGTCCATCATTAACTCTTTCCGTCTTCAGTGTCAACTGCGGCCAGATGTTAAGGTGATGGTTGGGCATATTTCTCTCGACTTCTCTGTTGAAGACGTTGACAAAATGAGTGATGACTTTATGGTTAAGGTGGCGCAGGATTATTTGCAGAGGATGAATATCTTGAATACTCAGTTTATAATAGCTCGTCATTATGATCGTGAACATCCTCACTGCCACATCATTTTCAACCGCATTGGCAACAATGGAAAGATGATATCAGATAGAAATGATAGAGTACGGAGCGCAAAAATCTGTAGGAGTTTGACCGAGAAGTATCACCTTCATCTGGCAAACGGCAAAGATCATGTGCATCGTGACAGACTTCGTGGAGCTGATGCCGTGAAGTATCGTATCTATGATGCTCTGGAAGCAACTGTTCCAAGATGTAGGAATTGGGATGAATTGCGCACGTCCCTTGCGAAACAGGGTATTACAGTCTCTTTCACCTGCCGGGGAACGACAACAGCCATTCAAGGTGTTGTCTTTGAAAAGGAAGGACTCCGTTTCAATGGTTCCAAGGTTGATCGTAAGTACAGCTATTCCAAGATTAGTACAGTCTTACGCCAGAATGAGATGCACCAGAGAAGGGAAACTGTTAACGGAAATTTCGGTCATGGAGATTCTTATGATTACGAGATCCATTCGCAGCGAAAAAATACTCTGAGCGGGCAGACTTCGTTTGAAAACGATGGACATCCCTATGATCCGGAGCCTTTTGGCAGTTTCCATTCAGGTGCTTCTGTTGCCAGTGATCTACTAACAGACGTAGCTTCAGGCGTAACAAATGCTGCTGGTGCTATTGCTTCTGGCATAGCCAACGCTATGATGGCAACTCCTCCTGAGCCTAGTGTTTCTCCTGGAGGAGGTGGTGGCAATAGTAATTCTGATGACCTTGCCGATGATGAATATATTGATGAATATGGTGTACGCCGCAAGAAGCAGCGCGGTATGCACCGATAGTATTAACAACAAACATTTTTTATATGGATAAATTAAATTCTACTGAAGTGATGCTCGCAGAGCTTATCGAGCAGAATAACAAGCAACAGAAGGATGTTGCTTCAATGAAAACCTCACTTGATACACTTTCAGGTGAGCTGACCAAACTAAACAATATCCTGAGTCCAACTCTAAAACCAGTAAAATTTGAGGAGGTGATTCCCAGAAAGGATGCTGATGAACGGGCTAAATATTTGGTTCGTATGTATGGCGACATGCAAGCCAAATATGCGAATCTAAAGGCTGAGTTTGGCGAACTCCAGGCAAAAACTCGCTATTGGGCTTCTAACCAATGGGCTAAGCACTTATTCCGCTGGTTGTTCGTTAAACGCCACGTGTGGTTTTTCTTCGTATTCCTTATATACGGAGCTATGATGGCGATGCTCATTTATGTCGATATGAGAAAAAATGATGAGATTAATCGCCTTCAAGAAGCAGATTTGAAGTATCGCTATATCAGGGCTGCGAATGTTGCTCCGCTGACAATGAATTGGGTCGATAGTTTGTTTGAGACAAAAGTGCCATCCGACATGGAGTATATCCATACGACTATAAACGAATATGAAAGTGTCATCAAGCATAAATGTGATAGTGTGGTTAAGGCCGAGAACCAGAAGCGTGCTCGTTATAAATAGTAAAGTAGCATTTGTGATAACTAACAAAATAATAGAATCATGAAATCGAAGAAGAACAAAATCATTGTTTTCGCCAATCAGAAGGGCGGAGTGGGCAAGTCCACGCTCTGCATCCTTTTGGCAGACTATCTGGCGTATTGGAAGAAAGATGTCTGCATCATTGACACCGATCTCCAACAGTCCGCCACCCTGCAACGTGAGCAGGACAAGCAGACCTTTGGAGAAGAAGA
>LPNH01000076.1 GCA_001543385.1 Candidatus Hemicellulosilyticus sp. P3 | reverse complement strand
GATAGACACTGCATCCGTCCACGATGGGGAAAGCCGTTGAGTGGGTGCGGATTTCAAGGTTTGAGCCACAAAGCCAGTCATCAATGCAATAGGTGAAGGGTGCACGGAGTTTTGATGTGGTGCAGGTGTTCCCATCCTTGTCTATCCATCTCTGCATAACCTCGGTGCATACATATGTGGACTGCTCTTCCTTCCGTTGGTGGGTACGGATAAAGAAATAGCGGAGCACCTGCATGCCATCGACGGCTGTGATGATGCTGAAATAGCCCACTTGCGAAAGTCTCTGCCTTTTCGTTTCCTTGATGGTGAGACGTTTTCCGCAGTGGGGGCAGACGGTTTCTTCCATGCCACCCTCGGTGACAAAGGCGTGTCCGCATTCCATACAGGTGGTGTTTCCGTTCTTCAGCCGGTAGGCGTAGAAGTACACGGAATTGTCGTAGCCCCACTGCATCTGTCTCTTGGTGGCAGGGTGCAGTTTCCTCATTGCTGCCACAACTTGGCGCTGAAAGTCGTTCTTGGGTCTCATAGTCAGAAATTGAATAGCATTGGTTGAACTTGTGCGGTCTGTTCTCTCTTGGCGGTCGGTTTCTTGTGTTCCGCCATCTTGCGGTAGCACTCCTGCTGATACTGTCTGATGGCTGCCCTACGTGCCTCTGCCTTTTCATCGTCGGTTAGTTCCACGACATGGTTCACGGCTACATGCAGGTGTTCCATGGGATTGCCTACCTCGATTTCCTCTTCGTCATAGTAGTGCATTGCCATATTGTAGATTTCGTCGTCCTCGAAGCCGCAGCAACCGCTTTTCCTCACCTCGTTGAGAATATAGGTGGCGCAGTCGTTGATGTTCTTCTTGGGGTTGGCGTACCGCTTGGCGAATAGCGTGTCGTAACTTGCCATCTGCTCTAAATAGGCTTGGATGGTCTCTTTGAATGCTCTTGTTGCGTCCATATTGATATTGTCTTGTTAAATTGTTAATAACCAAAGGATAATGGCGATGACTGCCACGAGGGACAGGGCGAGCGAGAGACACCCGACGAGGATGCCCATCACGCTGCTGACGATTTCCACGAGGATGTACCACACAAGGCGGAGCACCCATAGGATGATGCGGAGGGCAAGGTTGCCGAGTGCCGCTAAGATGTTGATGGTTGTTGTTCCCATACGCTTGTTTTTTTCTTTTTGCTGGTTGCTGGATCAAGTGGTATCCCGTCTCGTCCTGACAATCCGCATATTGTAAATCCGACGTTTTTTTTGCGTTTCCCGTCGCTTCGGTCAACGCTGTTTCAGTGGCTTTCTAAAAGGTCGGAGACGTGATAAGGCAAGTTTTCCCGTGAAAATACTACCCCTGCACGGTGTGGAGATTTTTACAGGAACCGACGGCTCGAACTTGCACGTTCACGGATGCGGGTTTACCTTTGCCACTGCAACGGCATTGACCTTTGAAGGCGGGCGACATGGGAAACTGAATGGAGGTTTGCGGCGTAGGTGCGGATTCAAGATGACGGAAATCGCTTCGGCCTACAGCACAGGAAAAGGCATGGTTGACACAGAAAAGAAATTAGTTGTCGTGGAAAAGAGACTGATAAAGAAAACGGGCGGGTCGGACAATGCGCGAGGGCCTGCCCGACTGAGCAGGTGAAAAAGGTGCGGAGGGCTGGAGAGTCGGATGCCAAACACAGGTTTGAGCAGACGGTGTTAGCACGCCCCACCTTTTTTATCCGCCCAGTCAGGCGGCTGACGTGATACCGCTTCTTGGGTGGGGGAATGTGGAAAGCGGATGCTTGGCTATGCTGTGACTGGAGGCTCGCGTGTCGCAAAGGCTACCAAAAGGAAAAACATCGGCGGCTGTCCGGAAACAGGATGTGACATCATAGGCGAGCGGGCTTGCCCATCATGGTGCGTCTTGTTTCTGCCGACGATGCAGACAGGCGGTCAGTGTCGCATGACTACATCAGTGACCTGGCACCGATATTGTCAGGCGACTTTGACCACCGAAGGACGATGTGCCTTTGCGAGTGGAAGGGCTGTCGTGAGGAAGAAAACTCGTTGATATGGGTGGGACGGACAATGTGCAAGTGCCTGACCGTGGCAAGGGGAAAGCAGACGGGAGGCAAGGAAGTCTGACGGCAAACGCTGTTTAGGCGGAATGGCGCTTGACTTGCGGCGCTTTCACTTACCACGAAGCAGGCTCTTGCGATACCGCTTTAAGGGTGGGCAGACGTGAGAGAGCGGGCTACGCTTCGGGCTTATTGTAAGGGCGGGAAGGTCGAAAGGCACGAAACGATACCTTGATGGGTAACGGACAGGCGTCGGCATTGCCTGTATTGCACGCAATTCTGGAAATGCCGACCCCTGCCTGAATGGGAAATGACAAGTCTTGTGCCTTTCGTCTGTGGGCGGGCTGGACATCGGCGTGGCACTGAAAGAGTGGAGCCCGTTGCCGAACTCCACTTCGGTGTTTCGGGATGCCCTACAACTTCCCTTGCTCGTGGTAACTGTAGTAGGCTTCGTCCGTGACAATGACGTGGTCTTGGAAATGGATGCGCATGAGGTCGCAGGCGGACTTGATGCTTCTGGTCAGGTTGTCGTCAGCCTTGCTGGGTCTGATACTGCCGCTGGGATGGTTGTGGCAGAAGGCAATGATAGTGGCATTGCAGAGGACGGCTTGCTTGATGATGATGCGCACATCTACGCTCGTCTCGGTGATGCCGCCTTGGCTGATGCGCACGGAACGGATGAGTTTGCGGTCTTGGTTCATCAGAACGACGTGGGCTTCCTCGGTCTTCAAGTCCTGCATCTTGGGCAGCATGTAGCGGTATATGGCAGTGGCTGACGAGAGGTCGGGGGCAATGCCGGCGTGTGCCGACTGGCGGCGCCTGCCCAGTTCGATAGCCGCCATAATCTTGCAGGCAGTGTAGGTGCCTATGCCCTCTATGGCTTTCAGTTCGTCGAAGTCTGCCCTGCCGAGTTTGCAGAGGTCTCGGTCGAACGTGGCGAGGGCGTGGTTGGCAATGTCCACTGCGCTGTGCTGCATCGTGCCGCTGCCTACGAGGATGGCAAGCAGTTCGGCATCGGTCAGCGACTGCACGCCGAGGTTGCGGAGTTTGTTACTTGGGCGGTCTTCTTCAGCCCATTGTCTGATAGTGAGTCTTAATGCTGTTGCGCTCATAGTTCTTAATTGTATTTTGTGGTTTTACGTTTCATCTGCTTTGTCTTGGCGAGAAAAAGAGCCATCCGCACATCGGCACCTGCGATTTGCAGCCGTTCGATGAAGTTGTCGGCAGTGCGGCAGGTGGTACAGATGTCGTCAATGACGAGGACTTTCCTGCCTCGGAAGAAATTGTCATCGATATGCACGTTGTCTGCACTCTCGGCTACCTCGTGGCTGCGGGTGACATGCACCTTTTCACGCTTGCCGAAAATCTGCACATGGTCGAAGCCGTTGACGGCTCCGCACATTTGGCAGAGGGCTGTGGAAAAACGCTTGTACCTGCGTCTGTTCGTCAGTTCGCAACTGGCAGGGATGCACACGATAACCGTGTCCGACAAGTCCATTGCCGAGAGTGTCCGTCCGATGGCTTTGGCTGCCCATGCCGTGGCGTACCGCCTTCCGTCC
>LPNH01000075.1 GCA_001543385.1 Candidatus Hemicellulosilyticus sp. P3 | reverse complement strand
CCTTGAACTTGGCTTCGCTCTTGGCTGCTCTTTCCATGTCCTCGGCTCTGCGCTCACGTTCTGCCTGCTCGTCTATCTTCTTCACCAACTTGTCGTGTGTTGCTTGGAGGTCGGTGGGGCAAATGTAGTGTGCATTACGGATGTCCTTGCCAACCTTGCTGAGCATTCGGATGGTGTCACACCATAGACTGATGCTGCCGATATGGTAGTGGTTGCGCTTGGCAATCTTGTAGGAGTTCCAACAGATTTCAAGGTCGGTGGAGTGCATCATGAAGTGGCGGAAGTGGTCGATGCGTCCCGATTTGAGAAGTGTCTCATAGCGGTTGTCACGGAGTATCGCCTTGAACATCGCCAATGGTGCCAGTCCGTAGAGGCAATGGTGCCAGTCCGTAGAGGTCACCCGTGAAGCCGTTGCGCTCCAGTTCGGGGATAACGTCCATCTTCGGGTAGAGGGGGAAGGTGGCGAGGTGGCTGTAGGTGTCGTTGTCATGACGGAGTGCCATACCCTCATAGTAGGAGAAGCAGTCAAGGTATGGTCCCATCGTGCGCTTTAGTCCTATCACCTCACATTGTCCCTTGCCGTTGATGTAGTAGCGGCATATCTCTTGGCAGGTGGTCTTTGAGGGTTCGCCCTTGCGGTGCTCGGTCTTGACTTGTGCCACACGGAGGACTTGCAGACCAATAAACAAAAAAAAGACCGCCACGACGGACGGCCTATATATAATAATGATGTGGAGTAACAGAAGAGCGGGAACCAAAGCCGAGGATGTCAGCGCGGGTTCCTGACGAGCTGTTTAATTACTGAAGAGTTATAACTGCAACAGATTCAGGTTGTCTAACACCTCGTCTGGCAATTCTTTTGATATATGAACAATGTATTCATGCGTCCCTATTTCCGAGTAGTTGATACCTATTTTACCTTCATAGAATTCACTTAAATCAGGATTCCAGAATTCATGTTTTGTAGGTTCAAGTTTACTTGCTGCATCCAGTATTTCCTTTCCTTTTGCAGCAGGAAAAAGGAAGTATTCAGTTCCATCATCACCCCAAGAGAATCCACCTCCTGGATTATCTGTAACCATTGTGACTGTGGCCCCATAAAGTAAAACCTCGTGACGTAATATCTTCCTATATCTTCTTCCAAAATCATCTACTGGAGGCAGGAAGTATTTCTTTGACTTTGGTTTAGGCTTCTCCTTTTGTTTCTTCTCCTTTGCAGCCTTGATAGCAGCCTGCTGCCGTGCCAGTTCCTTATGCATCCACCCCTCATGTTCTTCACCGCTGAGAATTTGTGGCGAAGAAACGTAGTCGTTCATGTCTGGCTCCCATTCAACAACAATACCTTCCTCTTTATCGCATTGATGTTTGTCTATGACATTAAACCATTCCATTGAGTATGGAAGAACAAAGCAAACTGTATTCTTGTCAATTTCCCAGTTGACTTCGGGTTTGCTCCTAAACAGGGAGAACTTTTTCTCTTTCACAGGATTGGCGGCAACCAAGAACCTTGGTGGATTCTTCTTCTCGCCGTCTATCCATCCTACAATGTGATACTTCATATTGAACGCTTTAGTTTTTGTATACTATCCGACAAATGGAGTTTTCCAGTCTGAATCAATGGGTAAATTGAAGGTTCCTTTAGTTTTTATGTTATGGCAGTCAATTTTGATGCCTCGCATGCTACGCATCTGTGTCCCTTTGGGGAATAGACCATAATACAGTTCATTCGTTTTAGAAATAACGATGTCCTGGCAATCTTCAAATGAGTACAAATCGCCGATAGCAATTCCCTCCCGCTCATAGAAGAAAGACTTGCCAATGCCGCCATCAACTTTGTTGGACAAATCCACCATAATATCTTCGTAATCATATCGCTGAATATCATCCTCCCAATAGCCAACATACATAACTCCTGTCACATAGTCTTGCATAAAGCCAAATCCATCACGCTTTCCATTACGTAACAAACCAAGATATTTGCTTCCATAATAGTATTGGATTCTTCCGATTTTCCTTTCACCACCAGTATAGTCGATTTCCTGAATCTTTCTTAATGGGCCATCATCAAGTCTTTTGGATATTCGGCACTTCCTCTCCATAGATTTTCCAGACATTGATGGAAGACGTATATAGTCCTCGAAATAATCATCAATATCAACTTCCCACAATTCTTCATCACGGTCAAACGCCTTGCACCATCCTACCATCTCATTCAGGTCAGCCTTAGTATGAGGAATGATGAAAGAAATAGTTTCTGAACATTCTGACATGGGTATCTGAAACAATTTCATGCTGGAGAATGGACCCATATCCATCCCCGTATCTTCTACGGGGTTCGCTTTTGCCTCGATGACAACACCATATTGTCTGATAGGCATCTCCTTTAGGCTAATAATTTTATACTTCATATATCTTAGGGTTTAAAAAAGGCGCAAACTTCTATATCTTTCCCTGAAGGCTGTAGGAAGTGCCCATAATTCGAAGATATGGAAAGCCCACGCCTATCGCGTGAGCATTCACAATATCTCTTCAACGAATTACTGGCATCTTCAGATGCTTGCACCTTATGAACTTCCTACATTCTCAGGGGCTGAACGAGATAGCGAACGCTAAATCTTAACCTACTATGTCTTGTGCCTCTTACGAAACACGGTGCAAAAGTAGTAAAAAAGATTGAGATAACGGCCTGATTTGTGCAAAAGATATTAAAATGAGTACATTTTCGTATAATTCTTGTCTAAAAGTTGCTGGATTGCAGATTATTTGCTAATTTCGCACCGTGTTCTTCAACTTAATATTTAACTTGCCGTAAGCGAGGCGTTGCAGACTTGTCCCAAGAAAGGGTAAAATCTCCCATATAGGGAAGATGTAACCTTCTATATAGAGAAGATGCAACCTTGTATATAGGGAAGATTGAACCTCCCATATAGGGAAGATTCGAACGGCTTGCTGAGGCGCAAATTTGGAAAGGATAAGCGTATGGCATTCTTCAAGAAAGTGTTCAAACAGTTGAACAGAAAGTGGTATCCGCAGTCGGTTCTTGTGGGTAGCACGGTGACGACCGACCAGATTGCAAAGCGTCTGGCCGCAGAATCGACAGTGAGTCCGGCTGATGTGAAGGCCGTGCTGGAGGCTCTGTCGGGTGTGATGGGCGACTACATGGCGCAGGGTCGCTCGGTGAAGCTCGACGGCATCGGCTCGTTCTTCTTCCAGTCATCAGCAACGGGCAATGGCAAGGACAAGGCTGAGGATGTGTCGGCCAGTGACATTAACGGCGTAAAAGTCCGCTTTATCCCTGAGACAACCTACAAGCGTGGCGGTGGCTCAGCAAAGAAAGGCCGTCGTGCCACTCGTGCACTGACCGATGTGGATATTGAGTGGATAGACGTGGCTACGCTGGGCGTGAACGTAGCGGTAAGCGACAACGATTCCAATTCAAACGATGACGAGCCGATAGTGGAAAGGCCGTAAGCGCATCCATTTCTCATAACCTTAATGCTGCCCGAATGTCGTTTTATCGCTAATATTCGGGCAGCTGTTTTTCCTTCGAGGATGCAGTTCGGGTGTCGCTATCTGTCTGCGTTTGCCCCGCTCGGCCGAAGGACGCTTGCAAGGCAAGAACTCAACGGCTGCGAGTATCTTGCATGCGGTCTGTGTGCCAACTCCCTCGATGTCGAGGATTTCATCGAAACGAGCCTTGCCCAATGTGTTGAGGTTATGATTGAACCTGCCCAACACTTGGTTGCCAATATCCACTGCGCTGTGCTGCTGCGTACCGCTGCCAATGAGGATGGCAAGTAGTTCTGCATCGGTCAGTGACTCTGCGCCTAAACGCTGTAATCTCTCGGTGGGGCGATCTTCGGTTGCCCACTGCTTAATGGTCAGTCTTATTGCTGTGTTCATAATCAGTTGTATTTATAATTGTTTGTTCTACGATAGTTCTTTGTCTTGGCGAGGAAGGGAGGCGCCGCGATGTTGATAATATCGTGGAGGGCACCAAGCCATTCTGACGTGTGCCCCTGCCGATTCCATCCGCTCCTTGAATGCGTCTGATGTCCTGCCCGATGTGCAGATGTCGTCAATGAGCAGGATGCGCTT
>LPNH01000074.1:927-4662 GCA_001543385.1 Candidatus Hemicellulosilyticus sp. P3 | reverse complement strand
CGAAGCAACAAGGTGGCTGTCTGTCTCGGCTTTCAGGACTTCAGCCAGTTAGTCCGCGACTATGGCGACAAGGAGGCAAAGGTGGTGATGAACACAGTCGGCAATATCTTCAGCGGTCAGGTGGTCGGCGAGACGGCAAAGACACTCTCGGAGCGTTTCGGAAAGGTGCTACAGAAACGCCAGTCGATTTCCATCAACAGGCAGGACGTTTCCACCTCCATCAACACGCAGATGGATAGCCTTATCCCGCCCAGCAAGATTTCGGGACTCACGCAGGGAATGTTTGTCGGTTCTGTGTCCGACAACTTCAATGAGCGCATTGAACAGAAGATCTTCAATGCGGAGATAGTGGTGGATAATGAGCGGGTGGCACGGGAGACAAAGGCTTATCAGCCCATCCCCGTCATTACCGACTTCACGGATGAGGATGGTAACGACCGTATGGACGAGATGGTACGCGACAACTACAACCGCATCAAGAACGAGGTCAAACAGATTGTGAAGGACGAGTTGGAACGTATTGCCAACGACCCGGAACTGGCACACCTGCTACAGAAATAGCAGACAGACTATAAAAACGAAATCGGAAGGACTGCCATTGTCGGCTAAGCCCTTCCGATTTTAATTTTGCCACAAATTTATCATATTTTTGTGGCAAACTTAATATCTCAGTTTGTTAATCTTATCATTGAGCATCCTCAATTTCTCAATAAGATGCTCATAGGATGGAGAGTCACCGTATATCATGGAGTTCTGCATTTCCCTATAGTCCTGTCTCCATTTTTCCAGAATGTCAGCAGGGGGGACAATGTTCAATGTCTGCGGTAGCAATGTTGAATAGTCGAAGCCCCGAAGTCCTATGAATATGCGTCTATGCTCCATGACAGACAGATATAGTTCCTTATTACCAAGAGCACGTTCCGCTATCGGGGTATCCATAATCTGGCAGATGTCATAAAGGTGTCTTGACATTCTTGTTACCCTTACTGTTTCTGCTGTCTTGTGGTATTCTTCATGCAGGAGGAACAGTTTTTCCAGGAATGTACGCTCTGGGACGACAGCCCTGACCTCAAAATCAGGCTCTGTAAAGGGAGCGTTTCTATACACGTCATCAATATAGGAGTGCAGTTTTACATCTTGAAAGGGCTCACTCATGGAACGTCCGCTCACCTCAATGATGACCTTTGAACGGATATAGGGATTGTCATTGAATACGGGTTTGTATTCCACCTCTATGATTTCCGGGTCTGTTGTGGATATTGGCGTTATGTTGACATGCACATTGAAACTGTCCTTGCTGATGCCGTCCTTCTCCATCTGGCTTGCAAGTTCAAACTGTAGCCTTTCACGGACAAAGGAACAGGCTGCACGGCGGAGTTTGTCACTGATCTGAGTCTTTGATAACTGACCCTCAAAGCCCAGAAATTCACGGTCAATGGCGATGTCTATGTCTTCTGACATACGCTGAATGAGTCCCCAGCACTTGCTGAGGTTCGTTCCGCCCTTGAAAGATATATGGTTGGCATACGGTAGTGAAAAGAGAGCATGGAGGACTGCTGTCACCCACCAGTCTTTTTCTATGATCTGCAGGTCCATCCCGTTCTCAGCCTGCACCCTGCGGAGTATGTCTTGCCTTTCCTCTACGGATAGTTCTATGAATTTCATTTTTCCATTAACAATTTACGCACCCAGATAGGTGCAAGTTGAATATCGTGCTTGAAGTCTTCTTCGTCCACTTTCTCCAGATGAGTCTTGATAATTGCCATCTGCTCGTCGGTCACATTGCCCTCTCCAATCTCTCGCATGGCAGTTACAACAAGTGCCATCAGTGGCGACAGATAGGCGAATGTCCGCATTTCCGAGGTGTGCTTGAAGAGTATTCCCTTGCCCTTGCCAATGGTAACACGACGGGGAGAGCCATCCGTAATAAATACGACATTGGCGGGTATCTGGGTACTTAGTCCTAACTGATACAACGCATAAGAACCTGTCGGGGCAATGCGTACCTTGTCACGTTTAGCAATGCCTTTGGCAATTTCCTCAATTGAAGGCGGTATTAGACCGCTGCCCCATTTTGTATCAATCTTGGGGTAGTAGTATATTCCCTGGGCCACACGGATAAGGACATTATTCTCACAAAGCCGAACCAGTGCAGAACGGACGGCATCCGAAGAGCCTGATGTGGTGAATGTATCGGGAAAGAACAAGGTGCCTCTTTCCGATAATTCCACATGCCTTTTGATGTCATTATATGTACTTTGACTTGCCATAAATATGAATTTTGCCACAAATTTATTGCAAATTTGTGGCAAAACCAAACTTTTTCCTAAAAAAATGCAGAAAAACAGTCTTATACCTCCATTTTTTATGTTTTTATCTGAATCTCCTGTCTTCTTCCCTCATCTTGTGGTTCAGTTCCGCCCTCATGCTATCAAGGTAGTAAGTACGGCTGTCGCTCTTGCGCATCTTGATGTCATTGTAGATACGGTAGCAGCCTTTCGTGTTCTTTATGCCGAAGAAAATGAAAAGTTCTTCCACCAGTTCCTTTAGTTGGATGGTGCCGTCATTCACGCTGCCCATCACACTGATGCCGTAAATCAGTTCTACGAGTTCAGCGGTCTTGCCCGTCCATTTCATTTTTGCCCTATGCTGCTCACAGGGCAAAGCAAGAGTCTTACCGTCAGTGAGGAGTTTGAGCATCTTCTGTACAAAGGCTAAAGCCTTCTTTGCACAGAGGTCTATCTCTGCCGATACACCTGATACGAACTGTAATTCCGTCTCGGCGCACGTCAGAACCACCGCCTTATAGCCGTCATCTGTCTGTTTACAAAGGTCGATGACTTGCACAACAAAGTCCTGATAGGCCGCATTCGGGTCAATCTTCTCTTCGCCCCGTATCAGTCTGAACAAACTGGTTTCTGTCAATATGAAGTAGTCCATTGCTATTCTCTTTTACTTGTTTGATAATGATGTTTTGTTGTGCGCACATCATTACTAATAGCAATGCCAATACCAACAGCACTACACATTTGTACCAGAAGTATCATAAACAACTGATACACAACGAAATAAAAATTTTGAAAATTTTTCGGGCCTCGAAAGAGGGAAGAAAAAAGTGTAAAGTTACTTTACACTACTGTAAAGAGACTTTACACTTTTAGGCTATTTCAGGCCAAATGCCTCCATCTTCTTGTAGAGTGTCGGGCGGCTGATTTCAAGGATTTCCGCAGCCTTTTTAAGATTGTGCCCGGCTTTCTCCAATGCCTGTTCTATCTTGCGCTTCTCTTCCGCATCATCTTTGAGGCTGAAAACCTTTTCTTTCCTTGGGACTGCCTTTAATATGATACTGTCAGCATCTATCATGTTGCCTGTTGTCTCTACTACAGCGCAGCGTATGACGTTCTTCAATTCCCGTACATTTCCGGGCCAACTATGGGATTGCAGTTTCTCCCTTGCTTCATCCGTAAAGCCCTCAATAGTCTTTTGAAACTCCCCGTTGAATCGTTTGAGCAGTTCAGCAGCCAGTGGCAGCACATCTTCGGGGCAGTCGCCAAGAGAAGGGACTTCAAGCGTGTATTCGTCCACCCGTTGCCACAGGTCAAAGCGAAAGCGCCCTTCATCAATGGCTTTCTCTATGTCCTCATTGGTGGCGGCAATGACACGTACATTACAACTAATCTCCTTAGTACCGCCCAATGGTATGTACTGCCGTTCCTGAAGGACTCGCAACAATAC
>LPNH01000074.1:0-749 GCA_001543385.1 Candidatus Hemicellulosilyticus sp. P3 | reverse complement strand
TATCATCACCGAAAGATCGTAGTTTGCAACACGCTCAGCCCTTTCTACAAGTTCCTGATAAGCTCTACTAACCCGTTTGATGATTTTCGAGTCGTTAGTATTCTGGCTTCTGCCATCCAACGCTTTCTGAATCGCTTCTACAAGCGGAATGTCATGGACAGGCTTCTCGATAAACTCTACAGCCCCTTTCTTCACGGCATCTACCGCGGTCGGCACATCACCGTATTTGGTCATGATGATAAAGGGAATCTGTTTCCTGTTATCGTTAATCCAGTCGAGTATCTTGATACCGCTTCCATCTGGAAGACGGAGGTCACTCAGAATAAGGTCGTAGTCCGTTTTCTTCAAACGGCTAAAGCCCTCACGGATGGACGTGACGCATTCCGATGTCATTCCAGCATCTTTCAGCCAATTCACAACGAGACGACTCAGGATGGTGTCATCTTCTACTATAAGAATCCTTATCACGCCTCACCTCCTTCCATCATCTCCTTTGCCTGACATATTAGTTGCTCTGCCGTTAGCACCACGTCATTGACAGCCTTATCCAGATTACCTTCTCCTTTCAGTGCATCACGTAGTCTAAGCATGGGTCTGACTATTCCTAAGAATTCCCACCGTGATTCCAATTTATGCTGTAAGAAAGAGATAGAATCCATGTTGCCTGTTTCCATCGAAGATTTCAGTTCCTTCATTTCTGTCTCTGTCTGCTCAATAAGAAGACTCAGCATTCCATTTACATCTTTCTC
>LPNH01000073.1 GCA_001543385.1 Candidatus Hemicellulosilyticus sp. P3 | reverse complement strand
GACAAGATGCAACAGCAATGCCTTTCCATAGCCTTTGCCGCGCTCTTCTGGCCATACAAACAAGTCTTCAAGATACAATCCTGAATGTCCGATGAACGTTGAGAAATTATAGAAGAAGAGCGCGAAGCCGACCTCACGCCCATCCATGACAGCAAAAACGGCTTCTGCCCTGTGCTCATCAAACATTTCCCGTTCCAGCACGTCCCCAGAGGCAATTACCTCGTTCTCCATCTTCTCATATCGGGCTATGCCCTTTATAAACTCCAGCAACAACGGCACATCTTGCCGTTCTGCCTTGCGTATCTCTATATTTCTCTTCATACTATTCAATCTTTCCTGCCAACCTCATACGAGTTGCCGCTGGTGTCGGCGTGGCGGTGATAGTGGCGGTATTGACCGTCTGCTGATCTCCGTCGATGTCGAACTGTAGGGAAGCTCCGTCTGTGTGCACGTCGATGGTGACGGGAGCACCCATCACCAATGGCAGGTTGACGTCGCCGTGACCAGTTGGGAATCCGCAAAGCACAGGAATGTGGTACTCAGCCAGCAGCTCGTGGAGCATGGCTTCAATACTTATGACCTTGCCGTTCTCGTCTGTGAACTCCGTGCCGCAGCTGATGAACTCGCCGAGAATGACTCCCTTGCAACGGTCGAACACGCCGTTCATCTTCAGCAAGCGCATCTGGCGGTCGATGTTACGCATATTCTCACCGATTTCTTCCACGAAAAGAATCAGGTCTTTGGCCTTGGTGGCATCAGCCCGAGAGCCGACGTTGGGCGCGAAGGTGCAGAGATTGCCGCCAACGAGCACGCCACTGGCCTGGCCCAGAATGTTCTGCTGATGTGCAGGAACTTCATAGCGGGGAACTTTGCCCAGCAACAGGTCGCGCATCATCGTACAGGTCTTGTCGGTACCGCCCTTGGCCAGCGTGGTACTCATGGTGCCGAGGATGCTCATCACTCCGGCACGGCTCCAAAACCCATGAATGGTGGAGATGTCGCTGTAGCCGACAATCCACTTCCTGGCAGCCTTCACTTCGTCGAAAGGGAGCTGGTCTATGAGTTGGATAGTGCCATAGCCGCCGCGATTGCAGAGGATGGCCTTGATGCTTGGGTCACTCAAAGCCCAGCGGATATCACTCACGCGCTCTTCCACCGTTCCTCCAATCTTTCCGTCCAGCACCTTGTCGACATTGGGGCCGATGACGGGTTCAAAACCCCATGAGCGAACCACGTCGGCTGCTTTCTCAATGGTCTCCATCGGCGTATAGTACGAGGGAGAAATCATCGCCACCCTGTCGCCCGCTTTCAGATAGTCAGGCTTCGCGCAGTTCAGCACAACCTGCTCTTCAGGAGTCGGCACTACTACAATGTCATCGTCATCCTTGCTGCACGATGTCATTCCAAGGCTGCAGATTAGGATGGCAGCCATCATCCATATTTTTTTCGTCATACTTTTAGAAGAACTTCACGATTTCATCCAGACTCCTTCGTTCAGGACGATTAGGCTCTGCTTTATTTTTGTTTCTTTAGTTTTTCCGATAGTCTGCTATAGGTGCCACCGTCACCGGATGGCGTGTGGCAATGCGATAGCTGATGCCTATCTGGAGAAGCTCGTCGAGGAAAGCATCAAGGTAGTTATCGTCTGCAAACCGCTGCATCAGACTGATACAGAACGTGCCGTTCACAGCACTCATCTCGACGGTAAGGGCATACGGCGTATAGGCCTCTGTGTACATTTCACTGACATATTGCTCTGCAGCACCCAGGTTGGCCTTGCCGACATAGCTGACACAGGCTGAAGCAGCCGACAACGCTACACTGAAGGCTTTAGCCATCGCCTGATGACGACCCTCAAGGGTGGGCACCTTCTCGAACATGTCTTGGGTGTTCTGCGTCTGCCAAAAGCCCTCAATGACGTTATCCTCGTTCGACTGCAGGGCCACCATGCCTCGGAATATCGTCTGCTGCAATTCAAGACCCATACCGCGCATCTCGTCGTTCAGGGTCAGACGGAGCGATCCAGCCATTGTCTGGCCAGCTTGCGGACAGCCCAGGGCAGGACGCTGGTTAATGGCCAGTGCCACCATCGGCACACCTTCTGTCATGTCGGGATGTAGGCGGGCAATGGCACGGGTAAGTAGCAGCGACACAAGCGTAGCTGGTGATGTGTCGCCTGAAGAAACATACTTCATCATCTCTTGCTCCTCGACAAGGATGTTAACGGTTTCCACAGCCTCGTTTAACGCCGTCTTAGCCTGTGTAGTCAGATTGATACACCGTTTGCGTTCTGGCACTTGGAACGGGGCAAGGTTGTCGGGCTTAGCCTGAGCGGCAGGATCTTCCCATTCTGTTGGACTGATAGTGTCACCTACCACACGAACGTTCGCACGACTCAGAGCCACATCATAGCGGCGGTTACAATACTCATAGAGCAACGTGCGAAGGATGTTGTAGGCCCCCGTTCCGTCAGTCAGACAGTGGAAGAAATCGATGGCGATGCAGTCGTCCCAATAGCAAAACGCCAGCAGATGGTGGTTCGACTCCGGGCCAATCAGTTGCACAGGCATTTCACCTTCGCTGACCACCCACGGCTCGCTGTTGTCTTCATAAACAAAATATTCCGTACCAGCATCATCTTTCTTTACGTCGAGCTTCACTTGATAGTATGGATATCGCTGGCGGGCTTGTTCCACAGCCTGTCGCAACAGATCCCCGTCAACGGAATCCCGCATCTTCAGTGTCATGCGGACTGTCCAACTCATCTCTTCTCCTGCCCATGTCAGGTAAAATCTCTCTGACAGCAGTTTCTTTCCTATATTATAGTTCATATCTATGAGTCTTATTACCGGCTTACTATAAGAACAAATCATCCAATGTAACCTCCTGATTGACATCCTTCGAATGTTCGTTATGTGTCACACCGTTTGTCGTGACCATTACCAGCTGGATGGAATGGGTTTTCGTGTGCTGCTTGCAATGTAGGAAAGCATCAATCTTATTGGCCAATTCTGACTCGTACGACTTGTCGATGGTGAAGTCGTGCTCGCTGAATTTCATCTCGCAGATGTAGTCAGTGCGCTCACCCTTCCATTCCAGCACAAGGTCAATCTGAGCCGTCTTCCCGTTAGGTGCCTGACCTCTCCAGCAGTAGTTGCGGTTGATGGTGGCGATTCGCAGCTTGTCCTTTATCTGTGGCAGATGCTCAATGCAAAGCATCTCAAAGGTATTGCCAGCCCACGAATAGAATTTCGGGGTGCGCTGTATGGTTCTCCAATTACCGGCATCAGCACCTTTCCCGTGGATGAAGTGAAGGTAGAACATGGAAAAGAAGTCTTTCAGTTGATAGACCGTCTCGACGCGCTCTTTTCCGTAGCGGGGATATTCGCGGGTGATGCCAGACTCATGCAAGTTGTCAAGTATCTTCGAGAACGTCCCGCCCAGTTCAATGCCCACAGCTTCAGCAAGCTCACGGCGTGTCATACCGTAGAATTTCGTGCCGAGTGCCTTGACGATATCCACATACCGCTCCGAGGTAGCATACAGACCGGCATATACATCCTTGAACTCCTGGTCAATCATGGTGTCGTTGAAGAAGAAGGCATCGATATTCTCCGACAGGTTCTTCTCGTTGTCTATTCGGTCAAGATAATAGGGTATGCCGCCGAAGGCCATGTAGGCAACGGCCATTTCATAGCGGGACAGATGGAATCCTCGACTCTGGAAGTACATCTCACATTCCTTCAG
>LPNH01000072.1 GCA_001543385.1 Candidatus Hemicellulosilyticus sp. P3 | reverse complement strand
AGAAGCTGAGGGAGTTCGTTAGCGTTGGCAACGCCCGTGAGCGACCGTAGCGGCGAATGGCAGCAGCAGGCCTTGTGCGGTTGACGGGACAAACACGATGTGGAGACCGCCGACGATGCCTAAAGGACTGGGAAGGCAATGCTGGGCGCGTAAATGGAGCGGAAGGCACAGAGAGGTACGAACCGTGCCTGTAGCGGAATGATAGCGGCTGTTGCACTGCCGCACACAGGACAAGGGCTTCGACGGTGGTCGGAACACCTTGACGGGGATGGGATGGTGATGCTAAAAAATGCTTCCCCATAGTAAAAGCCAGGGTTAAAGCCTTAGAGCGGAGTAAGGGCTTTCCTATTCGTTGAGGCTTTACTGCGGGGAACGCGCAAGGGATTGGAGGGGCTTGGTGGTTTGCGTAATGGAGCGGGGAACACCGTGAGGAACGAACAGTGTTCTATCGCGGAATGGAGCAAAGCACGGGAGCGATAGCGTACCCCCGGAAAGCCCGACCCCCGACGGCCTGTTGAAGCTTTCCTTATGATGGAGCTATAGGGACGGCGGGGGATGCGCCCAAAAAAAACAATAAAAGATTATAATCTTTGAGACTTTGAAAATTATGTATTTTTGCAGTGATAAACCTAATTATTCCAACCCTAATAAAGCAAACAAATATGAAGGAATATCAAGATGTAATACAAGAGGTTTCAAAACTAAAAAAGCCATTCTGGTATTATCTTTACTTATCATGGCGGCTTTTTATAACGGTGTTGTGTTGTATTGTTTTGTTAGGTGCTGTAGGTGCGTTAGTATATTTGGGAATAGAAAAGGGGTGGTTTGATGGTTTTTTTGAAAGTCCAGTAGTTTACATTTTTATTTTCTTTGTACCAATAATTATTGTGGTCGGAAGCGTAGTTAAAGGCATCATAGCAATTTGGGAATGGGGTGTAACTAGAAAACTAAGAGATTGGAGAAGTAAGTATTATTATCATTCAGACGGGAAGATTGGTGATAGTGGTTATGATTTTGCAATTTTTTCAATAACAAATAAATTCTATGACAAATGGGATTCTCTTCTGAAAGAAGAAAACACAGAATTTGATTGGCTCAAAGGATGGGATAAAATCACTGTTAAATTGCCTTATCACAGGAAATACCCAACAGGCAAGTCCAGAATAGAGAAAGTAGATATTCCTTTATACTACAAAGACTATTATTATACAAAAGAAGATACACGTCAGATTTTTTCCGAATTGGAAATTGAAGACGGTGAGACATTGCTGAATGATATCATCAATCCCACTTTTAGAACTGCTAATAATTATATAGCTTTTGTTACAGAACATTTTTCAGACTGTAGTATTTCAAGACTAAACAACGATACGCGCTCTATCATTGTAACAAAAGACGGAATGCATACTATTGTTTTACTTGCACAATATTCATCATTGAATGATATTGAAGACATATGTACTCCAGAGTTTTTAGAGAGCTTAATTCCATCAAAGAAACTGTCAATAGTTGCATTAGGCAAAGAGTACACAAAAGAAGAATTTGAATTAGAGTGCAAGCGGCGCAGAAACGCGGTCTTGTTTAATGAAAGGTTTGAGGAAATAACACACAGACTGGAGAGCTGGAGACAATTGTTAGGGTATCCATATTATTATTTTTACAATTATTACCCTTCGGATTTGGCACACATCGGATACAAGGATAAGGAGATTAGAGAATGGATATATGATTTTAAGAGCTCGTCACCAAGTAAGAGAGCTAAGGCTGGTGAATTTAAACTCAAATATCCTCATAGCAGCAGTTTTTTACCAATAGCAAGCCAAAAAAAGCAATATTGCAAATATCAGGATGCCTATGATAAAGCCGTAAAGCTTGTTTCTAAAAAGATTTCTAATACATTTGGTTGCGATGCAGGTTCACAGGTTTCGTTCGTATGTGTTCCAGCAGACTCAGAAGTAACAACACGTAATAGATTGGAAGCATTTTATGGATTGGTTTGCGAACGTACTGGAATGGATAATGCATTTCAATATGTAAAAGGCATTTCTGATGAACTCCCTAAGCACATGGGAGGGAAAGGACTATTGGCAATTGATTTAGATAAATCATATTTTGCTGGGAAAAAAGTTGTGGTATTTGACGACATTGTTACTCATGGTACAACTATGAGTAAAATGATTGATGCATTGAATAAATGCGGAGCTACTGTTTTATTCATTATCTCATTAGCGAAAACCACAACTATTATTTCAGAGCATCCAGTGAATTTAGACTCTGGTAATAACAGATAAACAAAGCTTATCGGTAGCCGATGGATTTGCTGCGGCGGCGGACTTCGCGGATGTGCTCGATGTCTTGGGCGGTCATTTCTTCGGTTATCTTGATGCCTGGAGGCGTTAGGTCGCCGTACTTGATATCGAAGAAATCACAGCCACCTTCTTTGTTGGTGCATTTGAAGCAACGATATTTTGAGCCGTTGGAGGCCATGCCATCCTTAACGCCAATAATCTTGCCTTCGAGACACTTCGGGCAGAGATACGAGCCGCGTTCCAGCTTCAGCAGGAACTCGCTGATGAAGGGCGACGGCTTGTCTTTGTCGTAGAGGACAAACATGTGCAACCGGGCACGGGTCATGGCCACGTAGAACAGACGACGCTCCTCAGCGAAGGGATAGGATTCTTTCTTGCTCAGCACGAAGTCCAGGATAGGATCATCCTCGATGAGCGAGGGGAAACCATACGCGCCTTGGTTGCAGTTGACCAAAATGACGTTGTCGGCTTCAAGGCCTTTGGCCGAATGCACGGACAGGAAAGGAATCTCCCTATCTCCTATCTTCACACGGATGCGGCTGTCTTTCATGTCTATCTTGCCATTGAAGCCTACAGACATCGCATCGTAGTTGTAGCGGCCTAACAGCAAAATGGACTGGTCGGCAGGTAACTTGTCGACCAGCTCCTGCACTTTCTTCAATACGCCTTCTTTATCCTCACCGTCGCATTTCTCAAAGGTCAGCAAGGTATAGCGTTGGTCATCCTTCGGGGTTTTAATGGTCTTGACCTTCTGCTCTTTGTTTTTGATGATGAACTCTGATGACCTGTCGATAAGCGGCTGGTGGAAACGGTAGGTGGTCTCAATCTTGCAAAGCTCGGTGTGGCCGAAGTATTGTTCAAACTCATAGAAGAGTGACATATCAGAGCCAGTGAAGCGGAAGATGGATTGCCAGTCGTCGCCGACGCAATACAGCTTGGTTCGCGGCTCATCGCTGCGCAAGGCCTGCAAGAATTTGTAGCGGTCGATGGATATGTCCTGAAACTCGTCAACCAAGATGCAGTCGTAGTGCTTCCACAGTCCTTCCCTGCAAAGCTGGGTGGCTTGGATGATGGCATCGGTGAAGTCTATTTCATAGCTTTCACGCAGGGTCTTCTCATACTCTTCGTAGAAGGGTTTGACGATGTTGACCAGGACGCTTTTGCTACGGTTGTCGGGATGGCCACGCAAATCGTCCAGCAGGCCGTCGATGGTCTTTTCATTGGCCTTCATCAGCGTGATAAAGGACAGAATCAAAGTGTAGACCGACTTCTCCAGCTTGCGGTTGCGCTTGACCAAGAGATCATAAAGCTCTTGGTCGGAGCGCTCCCTGATTGGAACACCGGCTTGACGGAGCTGACGCAAAAGTTTGTCCTCAACGGTGCCGTTTCTGAAATCGGCGCTGGTGGTCTCGATGAGCGTGGTACCATAACGCTCGTGGGCATTGCGTTTCCACTCGATGCCTTCCT
>LPNH01000071.1 GCA_001543385.1 Candidatus Hemicellulosilyticus sp. P3 | reverse complement strand
AGAAGGCGTCGCAGTGGGCGGTGAACATGGTGTAGGTGATATCCTTTTCAGTCGCGTTGTAGGGCCAGTTGCTCTGGGCGAGGAAGTACTTGCCAGCCACGTTGCCAAAAGCGGGCATCCAGTTGCCGGTGTTGGCAGCAAATGGACCATAGGTAGGCATGAAGTCTCCGTCAAAGAGGTCGTAGACACCCCAGACGTAGGCATCGTTGACGAAGGAATAGGACGTCTCGGTGGGGCAGAGCACACCGACGGCACCTGCGTTCTCACCATTATAGGTACGACGCATCCACGCTTCGCAGAAGCAGTCTTGGTTGTAGTTGAATTTGCCCGTGAGGCAGTTGATGGACATGACGAAAGGCAACTTGCCTACGTTGTTCATCTGGTAGACGTGGCTATTGCGCACGGCGGGTTCGCCCCAGCCTGTCTCCAAGCCATGGTCGCGGTGTTGCAGCCAGAACGAGCCTTCGTTGACGGCTTGCACCACGAGTTCGGGAGTGCCATTGTTCCAGTTTCCTAATTCGCTCGGAGTCTGTGGGATATACCCAACACCATTGGGACCGAAGTAGTTGACCACCATCGAGGTGTTTTGGTTGCTCGACCAGATGTTGCCCGGTTGACCTTGGTAGATGCAGTTGATACGGTTGGTGTCGTAACCATGGTTACGCATGTAACCGCCGAACACCTCGGAGCAGATTTGGAACCAACGCTCTGTTTGCCAACCTAATGCGGTGATGGGGCGCGAATAAAAGTCCGGATCCATGTTGGGGTTGGTGTATTCGTATTCGAGCTGTTTGCCGACGAAGACGGGCAACTGGGCCGGTGTCTCGGCAATCAGGCGCGAGAACACCATATCGGGCAGGTTGTCGTTGCCGACCACGTCAGCGTAACGGTTATCGGTGATGCAGCTGCCATTGGATGGGTGGCTGACGGTCTCGGCAGGGATGTATTGGCCCATGTCGTTGCCATGGTCGCCCAGCAGGCAGACGGCCACAGGGGCGATCTCCCAGGTGTTGTAGGCGTTGTGGAACCAGCTCTTCATCTGGTTGGTGTTGGTGGCGGGCATCTCGTCGAGGCGGTACACCTGAGTGATGATGCCTTGACGGGTGCGGTATTCCTTCAGTTGGTTGGCATACTCGGCCCATGCGTCGTTGTTCGGCGTGATGATGAGGTATTCGGCGCCTTTGTCGTTGTCGCGCAGCCACTGTTGCATACGGGTCTCATAGTCGATGACGGGTAGCTGGTCGTAGTTGAGCAGCTCGGCGGCGAGGATGGGGTCCCAGTAGGGCGAACGCAGACGGTCTTCGCCGAAATGGCCGTTGCCGCCTTCAAAGGTGACGGCAAGTTCCACGTTGGTGTAGACGATCAGGTCCTTGGTGACCGGGTTGTACTGGAAGGGCGTGACGGCCACGGTGACGGCGTCGACGCCACGGATGTAGGAGCTACCCATGACGAAAGGCTCGGCAGGGTAGTAGGCATCCTTGCTGTAGACGCTCATGTCCTTCACATAGTTCATGTCAGGCTCCTCGTTCTCCGACTGTATGCGGAGGGCAGGGGCGATGTTGACGTTGTGGATCACTTCCTTGTCGAAGCTCAGCACTTGAAGCGTAGGCATGGCGCCTTGCGGGATGGCCATCATACGGCTGTCGGCTGGCAGGTTGGGCTTGCCGGCTTCGCTGGGGATGGCGAGGACGTTGATGCTCACCTCGCTCATCTCTTCACCACGGTATTGGATCGGATTAAGCGTGACTTGGCCCACGTTGTAGCTGATGTGCAGCCCGTCACGGGTCTTCTCCGTCAAGTTGAAGCCTTGCTTCCCCTTGACGGGATAGTTGAAGGTCTGTGCCAAGGCGGTGCTGCCGATGAGGGCAAACAGCACCAAGGCAATGGCGATGGGTAATGACTTTTTCATTGTGGTATTGTTTGGTTTGACATTCGATTTCTATGGTTCATGCTGCAAATTTAGCATAAAAACAAAAAAAGAGACGAATCTCGCCTCTTTTTTTTGATGTGTTGTCGTGGTTTTTTATCAATCGTATTCTCCCCAACGTATGCAAGCGCCTTGCAGCTGTTTCTTCAAGGGGAACATCAGCGTGACCTTTGCGGTGACGTCGGTGTTGAAACGCATGCCCAATAGGTAGGGGTCGATATAACCGGCGCCGACCACGTGTTGCGACTCGCCGTGGATCTCCTCGCTGGTGAACGAGTTGATGACGGCGGCATGGCCCGAGACGTCAGCCTTGAGCAGGAGGTAATAGTTGCCCACGTTGATCTTGAAGAGCACGCCCACGCCGGCCACCACGCCTGCATTCCATTGGCGCATGCCTTGTGCCGTGACGGCTATGGTGTCGGTGCTCACAGGGATATATGACACGCTGTCGGTGCCATAGTGCAGGATCTCCTGCTTGTTCCAAACCATGGTGCCTTCTTTGGGAATACTTACAGGAAGGGTGAAGCGAGGGCCTACGAAGACATAGGGCCTGATGTTGCGTTGTGAGAAATAATGCGTGTAAACCAACTGCACGTTGACTTCCTGGTAGTCGGCCTTGTATTTGCGGAGATAGTCCTTGTTCTCGTTGACGGCCACGGGGAAGTTGAGCACCTCGTAGCTAAGGGTATCCTTACGCATGGCGAATAAGCCTTCGAGGCTGACGGAGCTGTTGTTGTTGATCATGCGCTCGATGGAGAGGCCTGCCGTAGGACCGAAGTTGAATGGCATGTGGTAGGGCGTCTTCGTTCCGCCGAAGTGCAGCCAATAGGTGGAGGTCAGTCCGCCTACCAGGCCTATGTTGTATCTGGCCTCAGAGGAGGTTGCCCTGCTTGACGACTGCAACGGCTTCTTAAACTGGGCGTGAGCCGCACTGCCAATAAGTAAAAGGACTAGGAGAAGTATTGAGGTTGACTTTTTCATTGCGTTGGAAGTCTTGGTTCGTTATTAGTCTTCAGGGAAATCGCCGGAGAGGACCGTTTTCTTGTTCTCGAGCAGCATCACGTCGCCTTTTGAAGGCAGATAGCCGTATAAAAGGATTTGGTCGAGGCTCGTGCCTTCCTTGTAGTATTTCATGGTCTCGATGCCCCATTTGAGCTCCTCGATGACGGGCCTTACGATGGTGTCGATGATGATGTTGGCGGTGTCGCTGTCGTCGATGTGCACAATGGTCTCTTGGCTGACTTTGCCCGAGAAGATCACTGCATTCAGTGGCTGAGCCTTCGACGAGATGTCACGCACTTCGTAGTAGTAGATCGTGAAATAGGGGTCGGTGCCCATGATATACACGGTGTTGAAGTTTTCCGGCTCGTAGAAACCGTTCTGGAAATACGAGGGTGCGATGGTGTCGTTGATGAAATGATCGGGGTTCCCCGTGACCACGCTAAAGGTGGTGTCGGCATCAGAGCGCTCGAGGAAGTAGGCGTATTCGCCGGGGTTGCCTTTAGGATATTTGAAGTTGAGCTTGGCGATGCCCATGTGTTGGTCGAAGAAATGGAAGTACTGGGGCGTCGGGATGGAGGTGGGCTGCTGTCTGTAGTGGCTGCCAGGGGCAAGGATCACATCGGTAATCCAAACGGAGTCGGCGATATAGGCGCCTTCGAGCTTGGGAGGCTCTCCGCCAAAGTGCAGGTCGTTGGGATTGAAAGCGGTCAGCAGACTCTGCGGCATAAACTCGTTGATATTCGGGATCTTCTGGTAGCCATAGTACACGGTGGCGTTGGCCTCAGGATCGTCTTTGAGGCAGGAACTGAGAAAACCCAGCCCACAGAGGAGAAGTAGTGTAATTAATAGGTGCTTCTTCATCATTTTGAATGCTTTTTTGCGCAACTCCCATCCTAAAATGGGGAAAATAATCTGCAAATGTATAGATTAATGTTTAATCTTCGACAAGAGAACGCAATTTTTTTATGGTTTATTATTGTCGAAACGTTATTTAATC
>LPNH01000008.1:950-73618 GCA_001543385.1 Candidatus Hemicellulosilyticus sp. P3 | reverse complement strand
GATGTCTATCTTCTCTCGTTATCACCGCCTGAGCGGCGAAAACGGGTGCAAAAGTACAACCTTTCCCGAAACTGACAAAATATTTTCCGGGATTTTTTTAAAGAAAATTCTCAACACACGGACTCTGACAGCGTTGCAGAAAAAAAATTTTTCACCCCAAAACGGAGTGTGGAGCGAAAAAGGAGACTGAAAAGAAGGAAACGGGGACTTATTTTGCGCGAAAAAAAGTGACGATTTGTTCTTCGTCGATATTGCGGTAGTGGCTTACGACGGAGACGCGACCGTCGGAAAGCAGGATGAGCAGGGGGCGGATTCCTCCGCTAAGCCGGATAAAAAGGCTGTCGGGCAAACGGACGGCAGGATGTGAGAAGGAGACGGCACCGCCGGGCAATGTCACCGGGCTGGATGAGCCTCCCGGCAACAGATAGCAGAACGCCGTGCTGTCTAAGTGATTACGCTTCTGTATGGCGGTGATTTTCATATCGGCCAAATGGCAGTAGCGACAACCCGGCGTGAGGAACAACACGGCATGGCGCCCTTGATAAAGGTGTAATGACGCTAAAACGCCATCGGGTGCAACCGCCGCAGAAAGGGGGTGGCTGTGTCGGGATTCTGTGTCGGGACGGAAGAGCCAATTGTCCGGGGATGAACGAACGAAGACCGAGACTACAATGGCAGACACAACAGGCATCCATATATACCAACGAGGCCGCCACGGCCACGGTTGCAAACGGCTGACAGGTATCATCAGCAGGAGCAGCACGGCGTTTTTGAGCAATGAGTATGCGGGATTGAGGTCGACCCACGCACCCATACACCGGCAGCTATCGGTACGACCGATGAGGAGGGCATGGCCTAAAAAAAATGTGAAAGCTGCAAGCATCGTGACTGTGCAGATGTTCACCCACCGGTTGAAGATATTGGACAACAAGCCGATGCCCACCAATAGCTCGAAGACGATGACCATGCGGGCTGTCAGGAAAGATGTGTGCAAGGAAAGAAGTTGAAAGGAGTATATGTATAGTTCGAAGCGGTCTATGTCGATTAGCTTGGCCCATGCGGAGACAACGAAGAACAGGCCGAGAAACATCTTCAAGATCAGCGCCGACAGGCGCGCTGTACGGGAGGTGAACGGACGCATGGTGGATATCACGAAGCGGGTTGTGTCAATGTGACTGGAAACAAAGGTACGGAAAAAAAAGTAAATGGCGGCCGGCTTGATTGGCACCAGTCTTGAGAAATTGTGTATCTTTGCAGCCGCAAAGTGGATAGATTTGTAATGATTGCAACCACGGGAGAGTCTCGCCGCGCGAACTCTTTAAAAAAATGCTAAACACATTCCTCAGTACAATCACTTTCTTTCCTGACTTTGCTTTTTTATGTTTCACCTAAAAAAGTAAAAGCACCTATGAGTTACTATTTCACTTCGGAATCTGTATCGGAGGGCCATCCCGACAAGGTGGCCGATCAGATCAGCGATGCGTTGTTGGACGAATTTCTGCGCCATGACCCTGAAAGCCATGTCGCCTGCGAGACACTTGTGACCACGGGCCTCGCCATTGTCAGCGGCGAGGTGAGCTGCAACGGCTGGGTCGATGTGCAACAGACTGTCCGCGACATTATCAAAAAAATCGGCTACACCAAAGGCGAGTACAAGTTTGAAGCCGAAAGTTGCGGCGTGCTGTCGGCCATCCACGAGCAAAGCCAAGACATCAACCAAGGTGTCAGCCGCAAGGGCAGGAATGAGCAAGGGGCAGGCGACCAAGGCATGATGTTCGGCTACGCCTGTCGCGAGACAGAGGAATATATGCCGCTTCCCATCACGCTGGCGCATATCATTATGATTGAATTGGGCAAGATTCGCCACGAGGGCGGACTGATGCCCTATCTACGCCCCGACGCGAAAAGCCAGGTGACGGTGCAGTATAGCGACCTGGGCAGACCCGAACGTATCGAGGCGATTGTCGTCAGCACACAACATGACGATTTCGCAGACGAAACGGAGATGCTGTCGCGCATACAAAAGGACGTGGAAGAGATTCTGCTGCCGCGCGTGGTGAAACGGCTGCCCAAAGGGATGCAGGCGCTCTTTGCCAAAAAGGATTATAAATTGTATGTCAACCCCACAGGCAAATTTGTCATCGGAGGGCCGCACGGCGACACCGGCCTCACGGGACGCAAGATTATTGTCGACACCTACGGCGGCCGCGGCGCCCACGGCGGGGGGGCGTTCAGCGGCAAGGACTCGTCGAAGGTGGACCGCTCGGCCGCCTATGCCACACGCCATATCGCCAAGAATCTGGTGGCTGCCGGCATCTGCGACGAGGCGCTGGTGCAAGTGGCCTACGCCATCGGCATGGCGGAGCCCGTGGGCCTGTATGTGAACACCTACGGCACCGCACACGTGGACATGACCGACGGAGCCATCGCCGCCCATGTGCGCAAGCTCTTCGACCTGCGCCCCTACGCCATCGTGGAACGTTTCGGCCTGAAAAACCCCATCTTCTCTCCCACCGCCGCCTACGGCCACATGGGACGCGACCCTTACGAAGGGGACGTGACGGTATTTAAGAACGGCAAGCCCGCACAGAAGAAGGTTCAGTTTTTCGGCTGGGAAAAGCTGGACATGGTGGAGCCTATCCGGAAAGAATTCGCGATGTAAGGATTGAACACCGGGGGCGCAACCCGCAAGCGGGCTCGCACTCAAGCGCCTGCATCCATGAGACGCCGGTAGTGGCAGGCCAGCAGACGCCCCTGCCCGTCGTAGAGGTGGAGCCCGCTGCCCTCGCAGTAACGGTAGACCTTGCAGCGTGCGCACTGCTCCTTGCGCGTCCAGGAGCGGTCGCGGAACTTCTGGAACCGGTGCTGCCACACATCCCAAATATTGTCGCGATAGATATTGCCCTGCGAGAAGTTGCCGCGGATGCTGGTGCAGCCGGATATAGAGCCGTCGCAAAGCACCGACATCACCTCGACACCGGCGCGGCAATAGAAAAATTGGTCGCGGACTTGCCGCTCGTAGCCGCCTAAGAAACCTTCGCAGGCATAGCTGACCCGGACAGGATTGCCGGGCAGCTGCCGCTGGCTGCGGATAAAGTCAAGGGTGCCGCGGAACTGGGCGTCGGTAAGCTGCAGCTCCGGGTCGTGAGCGGCACGGCCCATCGGAAAGATGGTGAAAACACGCCACCGCGGCACACCCATATCCACCAACATATCGCGGAGCGGCTGCAACGAGTCGTAGTTGCGCGGGTTGACGCAAGTGACAACATCCCAGACCAAGTCATCGGCCTGCGACAACAGGCGTATGGCCCGTCCGGCCCCGGCGAAACCGCCCGGATGGCGACGGAGCCAGTTGTGGTCGTCGGCCATGCCGTCGAGACTGACCGAAACGGAATGGATGCCGGCACGCTGCAAACTGTCAAGACGGGCGGCATCGAGCAGATAGCCGTTGGTGACCAGCCCCCAGGGGAAGCCCCGACGGTATAGTTCGAAACCTACGGACTCAATATCGTCACGCAGCAAGGCCTCGCCACCGGTAAAGATGATGAAGGTTGTGTGGGGATTGACATGCGGCGCCAGCTCGTCGACGACATCTATAAAATCGGCCGCCGGCATGTCGGGGACGCCGGCCGTCGACTTGCAGTCGCTGCCGCAGTGGCGGCAGCGCATATTACAGCGAAGCGTGCACTCCCAGAAGAGGGTGTGCAGCGGATGGAGCCGGGCGTTGTTGTGACGGTAGCGGCGAAAAAGCTCGAGGCCTGTCAGATTGCGCAACGACACTATCGCAGTTCCTCCATACGGACGGTCACCTCCTTGCTCACCGTGCCGGAAAACCAGCCCTGCCCGCCGGAATAGTCTTCAGGAGCGATGGAGAGTGAGAATATCTGATTGCGGTAGACGCCGTTTTCAGCGCCGTCGACATCGCGCACAAGGAGACGCAGCGTGTCGGCGGGCCGCTCTGAGAACCGGATATGGAACGTGCCGTCGGAGACAGAGGTCACCGCATTGTCGCGGATGTAGGCGCGGACGGCGTCGGGGTCGCCGTGAAGCGCGTCGGGCGTGGCCTCCATGCCACGCTCAAGCCGCAGCAGCTGGATGCCCTGCACGGGATGACCCTGCCCGTTGACCACCCTGCCCTTTATCTGATAGTTGGCGGTGGGTACGCCGTACATCAGCACGATTTCGCTGCGTGCAGGTGCGCCCGGCTGGTGGGCAACGGGCCGGTCAGGTTTCAGATCTTTGGTGGAACGGCAGGCGCCGAAGCCCAGCAACGAGAGCAACGACAAGACAAGCCAGTTTTGAAGTTTGAGCAAGCGGATTCTCATAACATACAGTCAAGCGGCCGGAAAAAGTGGCGGCCCAAGACATATATATAACTGCGAAGTCCGGGTTTTATTGTTTTTTTGTAACTTTGCACTGATACAGAATTCCCGACCATGCACCCTATCTTTCACTCCGAATCCAAACCCTTTGTCATTGCCGGACCCTGCAGCGTGGAAAGCCGCAAGCAGCTGCATGACTGCGTGACGTCTCTTGAAACGGCGGCTCCGGTGGACATGGTGCGCTGCGGCATCTGGAAGCCGCGCACCCGGCCGGGCGGATTCGAAGGCCTCGGCGAACCGGCACTGTCATGGGTCGACGAACTGCATGAGCGCCATCCTTCGCTGCGCTTCTGCTGCGAGGTGGCCCGCCCCGAACATGTGGAGCTCTGCCTGAACCACCATATCGACGCGGTGTGGATCGGAGCGCGTACCAGCGGCAACCCCTTCTCGGTGGGCGAGTTGGCACAGGCGTTGCGCGGAAGCAGCCTGGCCGTGATGGTCAAAAACCCCATTGCCGCCGACGTCAGCCTGTGGCAAGGAGCCATCGAGCGGGTGTTGCAGGCCGGGGTGAGCGATGTGGCAGCCATCCACCGCGGCTTCCACCTCTACCACGACGGGGTGCCGTATCGTAACAAGCCCCTCTGGGAGGTGCCCGTCGAATTGCGCCGCAGGATGCCCGATCTGCCCCTGCTGTGCGACCCCAGCCACATGGGCGGCCACCGCCGCTACTTAGAAGCGTTGATGCTGACCGCCGCCGACCTGGGCTACGACGGCTACATGATCGAGGTACACCCCCACCCCGCCGAAGCGCTCACCGACCGCGAGCAACAGATCGACGCCACCGGACTGCGGCACCTGCTTGAGCGGCTTGCCCTGCACCGACAGGAAGGCGACGCCGACATCCGGCTGAACATCCTGCGTCAGCAAATCGACGCCATCGACGAACGGCTCATACAGGCCATGGGCGACCGCATGGAGATCTCACGCAAGATAGCACAGATGAAACAGGCCTGCCACATGGCGGCCTATCAGCCACAGCGGTGGGAGGCCCTGATGCGGGAGCGGATTGCCGCAGCCCGGGCAGCCGGCCTCGACGCCGGATTCATGCGCACCCTCTACGAAACCATCCACGCCGAAAGCATCCGCATACAAGAGGATATCATGAACAACAAGCAATAAGCCGGGGCCGCCCCGCAAACCCACAACCATGAAAAGGATGAAAACATTGGCTCTTTCGAGCCTCCTGCTGGCATGCGCCACCGGGCTGCACGCCCGACAGACCGACACCGTCGATGTGTTGCACTACGAGCTGACCCTGCAGATTCGTCCCGCCGCATCGCCCTATCTGACAGGCTGCGCCGACCTCACCGTACACCAACTGACAGCGGACACCGCGCTGCGGCTCGACCTCGCCGCGGCGACAGTGGACTCGGTGTGCGTTGACGGACAGCGCGACCTCACGGCCCGCTACAGCTCGCCCGTCCTCACCGTCGGCACCGCTGCGATAGCCGCAGGCGACACCTTCCACGTCACCGTCTTCTACCGCACCGACGGCTACACCGAAAGCATGGGGATGGGCGGATTCCACGCCGGCAGCGACATCGGCTACAACCTGGGGGTCGCCCTCCGCGAATACCCCCACAACCTGGGCAAAGCCTGGTTCCCCTGCCGCGACAATTTCACAGACCGGGCCACCTACACCCTGCACGTGAACACCGCTGCAGGCTGGACGGCACAGTGCGGCGGCACACGCGAGAGCGTGCGGTTCGACGAAGAAGGCAACGAACACACGACATGGCATCTGCCACAATCCATACCCACCTACCTTATCTCCGTGGCGGCGGCACCCTGGAACATCATCGAGCGGAACTTCGACGGACTCTACGCCACCTACCCTGCCACACTGGGCTATCTGCACCACGACAGCGCCGCCGTGCAACGTGCCTTCGACAATCTGGAACGGGTGCTGCCCCGCTTCGAAGCCTGCTTCGGCCCCTACCGCTGGGACCGCATCGGCTATATGTCGACGCCGCTGGGGTCGATGGAGCATGTCAACAACATCTGCCTCCACACCGAGGCCATGGCCAGCACCGACGAGACAGCCCAGAGCACCATCGCCCATGAGTTGAGCCATTCGTGGTTCGGCAACCTCATCACCTGCTCCTCAGCCGCCGACATGTGGTTCAACGAAGGCGGCGCCTCGTTCTGCGAAGAGGTGGCCATGGAAGCCATCCATGCCGACGACGACCCGCTCTACCACCGCGAATACTACCTGAAGAACCTGGAGCAAGTGCTGCGCACCTGCCATCTCGACGACGGCGGCGGCTACCGCCCCCTTTACAACCAGCCCCACCGCTACACCTACGGCATGACCACCTACAACAAAGGGGCGCTCATGTGGCACTCGCTGCGCGGACACCTCGGCGACAGCCTCTTCTACGCGGCGCTGCGCACCCTCTTCGACCGCAACGCCTTCACCTCCATGAACGGCCGGCAGGTGCGCGACTCGCTGGCCGCCTACAGCGGGACTCCCCTCGACGACTTCTTTGACTTCCATGTCTACGGCGGCGGCTTCGTCGACTGGGTGGTCGACTCCCTGTCGCACCGACCGGGCACCGTCACCCTGCACCTGCGCCAACGGCTGCTGGGCACCGACACACCCATGCGCGGGTGCCGGGTGCCCGTCACGCTGATCGGAGCCTCCGGCGAGCGGCAGACGGTGCTGATGACGACGGACAGCCTCACCGCCTCACAGTCGTTCGACCTCTCCTTCCGACCTGTCCACGCCATCGTCGACTACGACGAGACGACGGCCCGTGCCTGCACCAGCGGCAATATGGCCCTCGACCACCGCGGCGTCTACCGGCGGCCCGTGGCCCACTTCAACGGCGCCGTCACCCACTGCGGCGACAGCCTATCGTGGCTCCGGGTGGAACATCACTGGCTGCCCGCCGAGGGCCGGATGCCCTACGGCGTGCTCCGCACCGCCAAACGCTATTGGAACATCATAGGCGACCTCACCGAGGGCACCCGGCTGAGCGGTGTGTTCTTCTACTGCCGCGAAGCCGTCGCCGGCACCTCCTACCCCCATTTAGACCACGGATTCTACGAGCTGGCGGCCACCAGCGACTCACTGCGTCTGCTCTACCGCCCCGACAGCCAAGCCGCCTGGCAGGTGACGGAGGCCGCGCAGGGCGGCACGACGAACGACGGGCAGTTCCTCGTCACGAACCTGCAGCCGGGCGAATACACCCTGGCGGTTGTCGACACAGCCCTTCTGGCCATCCGAGGCCCGCAGCCCGCTCCGGAGCTCGCCGTCTCGATCCACCCCAACCCGTCGGCCGGCGACATTTGCATCGACACCCGCGACACAGAGCCCTGCACAGTCAGCATCAGCGACATGGCCGGACGCAGGGTCGTTCACGCACGAAGATTCCGTTCACACATCGAACTGACGCTGCCCAAAGGCCTCTACACGGTGCGCGTCGAAAGTGAAACCGGTCACCGCACCGCTATCCGGAAGCTGGTGGTGCAATAGGCTTTTACAACCATCAGACACTCATACTGCGCTGCCCTGCTTTCCGCCACAGAAAGGATGGTGCCGTGCAGCCGGCCCGTCCGAGGGCACCCCGGCGAGCGGCCGCTCGCCGGAAAGGTCCATTTGGACAAGACGATAGCGCCTCAGCGCCAAGTCGAACACACCGTATCGGCGGAACGGCTCGACCGACAGCAGCAGTGCCGACCGGAGGTTGTAGCCCGGGCCTGCCCTGTGGCCAGGATTTCCTTAAGTTGTGGCATGGGTCTTTCTTTTCAAGTTACACAGGGGGGAGCTGCCGGGTGCGGGCCGGGTGGCGCACTCCGTGCGCGCCCGCACCCGACAGCCCTCCACCCTTGCCCGTGGCGCCCGTGGGGTCGGGACAAGGGTTAGTTCTGACGCGCGGCACCCGAAGGGACCCGAACACCGCTGATTGAATTATTTCAGTGAGGAACGCACCGGACGCACAGAGAACCCGCCGTCGCGGCTGCTGATGCTCACGTACTGGCGGCCCGAGTCGAAGCCGAAGTACCGCGCGTAGCCCGGGTCGTCCGCGTAGAGCGAACTCGACCAGTAGTGGCCGTCGCTGCCGGCGTCGTCGAGCTCAACGTCCCAACGGTCGCCGGCGGCAGGCAGAAAGATGCTGTTGCCGTTGGCGGCGGTGAAGCGGCGGCCGTTTACGCCGCCCAGGATGGTCCATTCGCTGGTGGTGTTATCCCTCAATTCTTGCCACTCTTCTATGGTGGGGGTGCGGGCTCCGTCGCCCCAGTTTGCCGTGGCGTCGTCGGCGGCGGGCTGCAGGATGGTCAGATTGTCGGTGAAGCCGTTGTAGCCATAGTCTGAGTCGTTGCAGTATTTGGTGAGCTGGTCGGAATCGCCGTTGCAGTAGCGGTAGGTGCTCCAGTTGTAGACTTCTTTCGGCTCGGTCTCGCCCCAGGCGAAGTGGTCGCCGTAGTCTTCGGGGGCGGAGGCACCGACGTTGTGCGCCCCCCACAGCAACCCGCTGGGAAGCCCGAGATCGACCCAGACGGCGCCGGGATCAGTTCCAGGGTCGGTGCCGGGATTCGTCCCGGGATCGACTTGGGTGGTGCCGCTTCCCGACTCGTTGGTGTTGTCGTCTTTCTCGCAGGACCACAGCCCCGCGCTCAGCATGGCCGCAACGGCCATGACCAGCAGTCTTTTTTGTTTCATGGTTGTTTCGTGTTGGTTGGGTTGGATATAATAGATGGTTCGCTTGGGTTTTCCCGGCCCGATTCCCGTGGATGCCGGCGATGGAACTGTAAGGAAAACACAAAAAAGAAGCGCGGGAATCTAACTTGCTTATCCCGCGAATCAGGCCTTCGCATTGCCTTTAGCTCAGAATAAGCAATGCCGAGGCCCACGCTGACGGTATACAATGCGATGATTGTATGTCCATCCATGGACGAGGAACATTGCGTTATTGCGGAGCTATTGAATTTGCGAAGTTCGATTCGCCGCAGATAAACGCTGTTACACGTCTTTTCTATGTCTGCCGCCCCGCCCGCTTGACCCGCCGCTCGTGGAAGGCCTCGGCGAGTGGAACGACGGTGCAAAGGTACGAAAAAAAAAGTTAACGGTGGGTGGAGGAACGGGGAGGGCCCGCTGTTATCGGGCCACCGGCAGGATTGCGCTGTCTGGCCGCAAGGGGGGGCTTGCCCGACGGGGGATGGAGCCGAGGGGGGGACACACTGCCTTTGCAGTGCAAGAACGGTCGGATGGTTCGACTGTTTTTGCAGTGCAAAGATAATGAGGATGCAGGGTTTAGAGGAGGGTGGCGCGGACAGGGCGGCGCTTACCGCACGCCTTCGACGGTGTAGCCTGCCTGGCGCAGGAGCTGCAGGACGCCGCGGTCGCCGGGGAGGTGGGCGGCGCCGACGGCAAAGAAGGTGGGGCGGCTGCGCATGATGGCAGGCATCTGCCGCACCCAGCGCTCGTTGCGGCCATAGAGGAGGGACTCGTTCTCGCGGTCTGTGGCGCCGCAATCGTCCTCAGAGAGCATGTCCATCGCCGCGGTGAGGGCGGTGAGGTCCTGGTTGCGGTAGGATTCGGTGACGTCGTTGAGCATCATGACGCTGAGGTCGATGTTGTCGACCAGGCACATCAACGACCGGACCTGCTCGTCGAGGCTGCCGTCCTGCATGAGGAGCTGCATCTGGTATGTGAGGCTTTCGAATCCGCCGACGGGTTTGCCCTGCCGGGTGGCCTCGGCCTGGAACCAGCTGTCTATGGTGTTCTGGATGTTGAGCTCGCCGGGATGGTTTTGCAGGTAGAGCATGACGGTGAGGTAGGAGGAGAGGCTGGACGGGGTCATCCGGCCCAGGGCGGCGAAGAGCTGTTCGCTGCTGAGTTTGACGCCGAGAAGATCATGGCAGCACCGGTCGAGACGGGCGAACTGGTCGGCGGTGAGCACGTCGCGCAGGGTCTTGCCGTCGGGCAGCAGGGAGTGGGCCTGCACTTTTGCGAGGCTGTCGGGGTGGGTCATATCGGCCATGAGGACTTCGCCGTAGACTTGATCGGTGTGCTGCAGGGCTTCGGGCAGCCCGGGTATCTGGGCGGTGAAGGAGGCGTCGACCAGGTGGTGGGTGCCGATGATGTAGGAGGGCCGCTCCAGGCCGTTGCCCGAGATGCGGTAGAGGAGCTGCGCACGGAGGCTGGTGCAGGAGAGGAGCAGGAGGGCTGTTATTGCGACGCGGGTTTTCATGGTTGATGGGGTTTGAATGGTTGTTTCTATTATATTAAATAACGTAAAGAGACGACATTTATTGCCCATCGGCAGATATGTGCCGGGGCGGCCCGCAAGCGGGCCGCCCCGGCGGAGACGGTGTGTAGGGGGGAGGGTTATTCGGCCTGTTTTTTGGCGGCTTGGAGGGCGGCTTGTTCGCCGGTGACGCGCTCGAGCCATTTGACCATGCAGAGCATGACGATCATGGAGAGCAGGCAGACGGCCATGAAGACGACCCAGGCTTCCCAGATGGGGAATTTGTTGTAGAGCAGCGGGCCGATCCAGAGGAAGCCGTTGCCGACAGCGGTGGCGCCGAGCCAGAGACCCTGGCAGAGGCCAAGGAGGTTCTTAGGGGCTACCTTAGAGATGAAGCTCAGACCCAGCGGGCTGATGAAGAGCTCGGCGACGGTCATGAAGAAGTAGTAGACGATGAGGACCCAGGGGGCGGACTTGAGACCGGCGGCGGTGGTGGCGTCGAGGGCACGGAAGTCGGTGGCGGAGGGGTAGCCCTGCATTTTGCAGTAGACGGTCATGAAGAGGTAGGCACAGGCGGCAACGCCCATGCCGATGGCTATCTTGCGCGGCGTGGAGATGCCCCGGCCACGACGGGTGAGCCCTTCGAAGAACCACATGATGGGGAAGGTGAGCAGGATGACGAAGAAGGGGTTGACGGCTTGCCACACTTCGGGAGCCAGGCTTTCGGTGTTGACGAAGTCGCGGGCGAAGAGCGACATGGAGGTGCCGTTCTGGTGGAAGGAGAACCAGAAGAAGACGGCGATGACGAGGACGGCGAACATGGCGTAGAGACGCTGTTTGAGCTCTTTGGCCATGGCAAGTTTCTCTTCGGGGGTGTAGCTGACGCTCTCGGCCGCCGCTTTCTTGGCGGGAGTGGGAAAGCGCTTTTTGGTGCAGAGGAAGATGGTGAGGGAGATGAGCATGGCGGCGACGGAGGCGATGAAGGAGTAGTGGACGCCGGTGTTGAAGACGTTGAGGTAGTCTTGGCAGACGGCAGCAGCGGCTTCGCCTTCGGGGAGCAGGACGCCCATGCCGGCGAAGAGCTCGGTCATCTTGGTCATGGCCTCGGCACCGATGGCGGCACCCTGGGCCAGGAACTGGTGGCAGAGGGCGGGAAGGTCGGCGTTGTAGTGGAAGCCGTTCTGACCCAGCCACCAGCTGCGGAGCAAGGGGGCGACGAAGGGGGCGATGAGACCGCCGACGTTGATGAACATGTAGAAGATCTGGAAGCCGCTGTCGCGCTTGCCTTTGGCGATGCGCAACGCATCGGGGCCCTGTTTGGCGGCCTCGGCTTCGTAGTTGTCGTACATCTGGCCTACGATGGCCTGCAGGTTGCCTTTGAAGAGGCCGTTGCCGAAGGCGATGAGGAAGAGGGCCAGGCAGGTGAGCGGCAGCAGCCAGCCGATGTTGCCCGCGGTGGCAAGGATGGGGATGGCAAGGATGATGTAGCCGGTGGCCATGACCAGGAGTCCGGACTGGATGGTGCCTTTGTAGTTCTGGGTGCGGTCGGCGATGATGCCGCCTACCAGACTCAGGATGTAAATGCCCATGTAGAAGATGGAGTAGATCAATGTGGCTTTCTCTTCGGGAAGTCCGAATTTGGAGCAGAGGAAGAGCACCAAGACGGCGTTCATGATGTAGTAGCCGAAACGCTCGCCCATGTTGCTCAACGCGGCGGCGATAAGACCTTTTGGATGTCCTTTCATAATGTAAAAGATTTGTTGATAATGGTTTGACCGATTTTTGACAGGGGCGGTGAGCCAACTGATATGCAAATGTACGAATTTTTTCCTTACTTTTGCATTATATCCGCCACGAGATGCGAGTAAGGGAAGTTGATGTATGTGCTGTGCTGGCTTCCGCCACCAAGGTGCTGCAATGCGGCGGCACCCTGCTCTACCCCACTGACACGATATGGGGTATCGGCTGCGACGGATGCAACGCCGAGGCGGTGGAGCAGCTGTACCGAATCAAGCGGCGCGACCACACGAAGCCGATGCTGGTGCTGGCCACCGCAGCTATGCTGTCGGAGCAGATGCCTGCACCGGTGCGGCAGCTGCTGTTGGCCGAAGGCCGCCCGACAACGGCGATCGTCCCTTTGCGATGGCTCGGCGTGGATGTGGCGGCTAATCTCCTGGCCGAAGACGGCAGCATCGGGGTGCGCGTGCCGCGACACTTTTTTTGCCGGCAGCTGGCCGAACGGCTGGGACACCCGATTGTGAGCAGCTCGGCTAACCTGTCGGGACATCCGTCGCCACGATGTTATGACGATGTCGAGGCGGCTGTCCTCGAGGCGGTGGATTTTTGTGTGCCCCCTGTGCCCGCATGGGAGAGCCACGAGAGGCGGGGAAGCAAAATAGTGAAAGTCTCACCGACGGGCGAGATTTTCACTGTCAGGGATTAGGCTATGAGGAGGGCTGTCAGGCTTTGCCCATGATGTCGTAGGGCACGGCGCCGCCTTGCACCGCGGGCTTGGGGTCTTGGATGGGGCCGAACTGGCTCTCGTATTTCTGGATGTTTTCGTTGAGCGCCAGCAGGAGCCGTTTGGCATGGACGGGGCTCATGATGACCCGGCTGCGGACGTTGGCATTTTTGGTGCCGGGCAGCATCTGGGCGAAGTCGAGCACGAGCTCGGTCGGCGTGTGGGAGATGACGGCAAGGTTGCTGTAGACTCCTTCGGCGACGTCGGCCGAGATGTCGAGATTGAGGTTGGCGGCGGGGTTGGCGGGGTTCTTTTCCATGGGCTTTTGTTTAAAAAAAGGGACAGCGGCAGGGGCGCCACTGTCCCTTTGGTCTGGCTGTGGTTTATTCGGCGGCCATGTCTTGCGCGGAGCCGACCAGGATGTTCTGGTATTCGCGCAGTCCGGTGCCGGCAGGAATGAGGTGACCCACGATGACGTTTTCTTTCATGCCTTCAAGGTAGTCTTGTTTGGCGTTGATGGCCGCCTCGGTGAGCACTTTGGTGGTTTCCTGGAACGATGCCGCGGAGATGAATGATTTGGTCTGCAGGGAGGCACGGGTGATGCCTTGCAGGATCTGCTTGGCTGTGGCCGGCCTGGCGTCGCGGACGGTGACGAGGGTCTTGTCCTGACGGCGCAGCGAGGAGTTTTCGTCGCGCAACTGACGGGCTGTGATGATCTGGCCGTTCTCGAAGAGGGCGCTGTCGCCTTTGTCGTCGACGACTTTCATGCCGAAGATTTGGTCGTTGGTTTCGCGGAAGTCGAGTTTGTTGACGAGCTCGCCTTCGAGGAAACGGGTGTCGCCGGGATCTTCGATCTGGACTTTGCGCATCATCTGACGGACGATGACTTCGAAGTGTTTGTCGTTGATTTTCACGCCTTGCAGACGGTAGACTTCCTGCACCTCGTTGACGATGTATTCCTGTACTCGCATGGGACCTTTGATGGCCAGGATGTTGGCCGGGGTGATGGCTCCGTCGGAGAGCGGCGTGCCGGCTTTGACGTAGTCTTGGTCTTGCGCAAGGATCTGTTTGGAGGTGGGGATGAGGTAGGAGCGCTGTTCGCCGGTCTTGGAGGTGATGGTGACCTGACGGCTGGAGCGTTTGAGCTTTTTGTCGATGGAGACGATACCGTCGATTTCGGCGACGACGGCAGGGTCGGACGGGTTGCGTGCCTCGAAGAGCTCGGTGACGCGGGGCAGACCGCCCGTGATGTCGCCGGCTTTGCCGAATGAACGCGGTATTTTGACCATGATGTCACCGGCACGCAGCTGCTGCCCCTCTTCGACTCCGATGTGGGCCCCGACGGGAAGGTCGTAGACTTTGAGGATGTTGCCTTCGGGGTCGACGATGTTGAGGGCGGGGTTCTTGGTGCGCTGGCGCGACTCGATGACCACTTTGTCCTGCAAGCCGGTCTGGGCGTCGGATTCGACACGGTAGGTGATGTTTTCGATGACGTTTTCGAAGGAGACACGGCCACTGACTTCGGAGATGATGACGGCGTTGTAGGGGTCCCATTCGGCGATGAGATCGCCTTTGGCAACGATGTCGCCGGAGTTTTTGTAGAGCTTGGAACCGTAGGGTATCAGGGCCGAGGAGAGGGTGACGTCGGATTTGACGTCGACGACACGCATCTCGGCGGAACGGCCCATGACGACGTTGTAGGTGTTGCCGTCTTCGGTGTAGGGGACGAAGCGGAGCTCGTCGATCTCGAGGCGGCCGTCGTATTTGGCCTGGATGCTGGAGGTGGTGCCGATGTTGCCTCCGGCGACACCGCCGACGTGGAAGGTACGCAGGGTGAGCTGTGTACCGGGCTCGCCAATGGCCTGGGCGGCGATGACACCCACGGCTTCGCCTTTCTGGACCATGTGGCCGGTGGCGAGGTTGCGACCGTAGCATTTGGCACAGACGCCATGACGGGCTTCGCAGGTGAGCACGGAACGAATCTCGACTTCTTCGATGGGCGACTCTTCGATTTTTTTGCAGATGCTTTCGGTGAGTTCTTCGCCGGCACGGGCTATGAGTTCGTTGGTGACGGGATGGTAGATGTCGTGGACGGAGGTACGGCCCAGGATGCGCTCGCCAAGGGTCTGGACGATGTCTTCGCCTTTTTTGAGGGCTGTGGTCGGAAGGCCGCGCAGGGTGCCGCAGTCTTCTTCGGTGATGATGACGTCGTGGGCGACGTCGACCAAACGGCGGGTCAGGTAACCGGCATCGGCGGTCTTGAGGGCGGTGTCGGCCAAACCTTTGCGGGCTCCGTGGGTGGAGATGAAGTATTCGAGCACCGACAGGCCCTCTTTGAAGTTGGAGATGATGGGGTTCTCGATGATTTCGTTGCCCGCGGCACCGGCTTTCTGGGGCTTGGCCATGAGGCCGCGCATGCCGGACAGCTGACGGATCTGCTCTTTGGAACCACGGGCCCCGGAGTCGTACATCATGTAGACCGGATTGAAGCCCTGGTTGTCGACTTTGAGCCGCGACATGAGGGTCTCGGTGAGCTGGTTGTTGGTGTTGGTCCAGATGTCGATGACGTGGTTGTAGCGCTCGTTGTTGGTGATGAGACCCATGGCGTATTGCGACATGACCTCTTCGACTTCTTCGTTGGCTTTGTCTATCATCTCTTCTTTCTCGACGGGGATGAGGACGTCGCCAAGGTTGAAGGAGAGACCTCCACGGAAGGCCTGACGGTAGCCCATGTTTTTGATGTCGTCGAGGAAGTTGGTGGTGACGGCGTTGCCGCAGGCGGTGAAGAGGTCGCCGATGATGTCGCGCAGGGATTTTTTGCCGAGCACCATGTTGATGAAGCCGTATTCGGCAGGCACTACCTGGTTGAAGATGACACGGCCTACGGTGGTGCGCAGACGGTCGGTCTTGATGAAGTGGCCTTTGGCGTCGACGACGGGATTGCCGTCTTTGTCACGCAGTATCTCAAATTCGGTGCGACAGCGTTCGGCCTGCTCGGCAGGGGTGGCGCAGTCGATGTCGGTGAGGATGTTGCCGTCTTTGTCTTTGATGACCTCCATGAAGGTTTTGTCGGACTTGACGTATTGAAATTCGTCGCGGCCGTGCGAGGCGGCAAGGCGCACTGAGATGCAGGCGTTCTGCGATACGCGCTTTTCGTTGAAGGCGATGATGACTTCTTCGGGTGAGTAGAAGCGCGATCCTTCGCCAAGGACTTTCTCGGTGTCGGTGCTGCGACGCGGTTTGGTGGTGTAGTAGAGACCCAGCACCATGTCTTGGGACGGAACGGTGATGGGGGCGCCGTTGGCGGGATTGAGGATGTTGTGAGAGGAGAGCATCAGCAGCTGCGCCTCGAGGACGGCGGCATTGCCCAGCGGCACGTGGACGGCCATCTGGTCGCCGTCGAAGTCGGCGTTGAAGCCGGTGCAGACCAGGGGATGAAGTCGGATGGCTTTGCCTTCGACAAGTTTGGGCTGGAATGCCTGGATGCCCAGACGGTGCAAGGTGGGAGCACGGTTGAGCATGATGGGATGGCCTTTGAGGATGTTTTCCAGTATCTCCCATACAACGGGCTCTTTGCGGTCGACGATGCGTTTGGCGGATTTGACGGTCTTGACTAAGCCACGCTCGAGCATTTTGCGGATGATGAACGGCTTGAAGAGCTCGGAGGCCATGTCTTTGGGCAGACCGCATTCGTGCATCTTGAGCTCGGGACCGACGACGATGACGGAACGGCCTGAGTAGTCGACACGCTTGCCAAGCAGGTTCTGACGGAAGCGGCCTTGTTTGCCTTTGAGTGAGTCGGAGAGCGATTTGAGCGAACGGTTGCTGTCGGAACGGACGCTGGAGGCTTTGCGACTGTTGTCGAAGAGCGAGTCGACGGCTTCCTGCAGCATGCGTTTCTCATTGCGCATGATGACTTCGGGGGCTTTGATTTCTTTGAGCCGTTTGAGACGGTTGTTGCGTATGATGACGCGACGGTAGAGCTCGTTGATGTCGGAGGTGGCGAAACGGCCGCCGTCGAGCGGCACCAGGGGACGCAGGTCGGGAGGTATGACGGGGATGATGTCCATGATCATCCACTCGGGACGGTTGTCCATGCCGCGCCCCTGCATACGACGCTGGGAGTCGCGGAAGGACTCGATGACGTTGAGCCGCTTGAGGATGTCCTGCTTGCGCTGCGTGGAGGTCTCTTTGGAGGCACGGTCGCGCAGTTCGTAGGAGAGTTTGTCGAGGTTGAGTTCGCACAGGAGTGTGCGAAGCGCCTCGGCACCCATGCCGGCTATGAATTTGTCGGGATCGCTGTCGTCGAGCTGGTCGTTACCCTCGGGAAGGGTGTCGAGAATGGCGTAGTATTCTTCTTCGCTGAGCAGGTCGAGCTTGTTGACGGGCACGTCGTTGAGGACTGCTTTGCCCGGCTGGATGACGATGAATTTTTCGTAGTAGATGACTAAATCAAGCTTTTTGCTCGGAATGCCCAGCAAGGTGCCTATTTTGTTGGGCAGGGAACGGAAGAACCAAATGTGCGCCACCGGAACGGTGAGCTCTATATGACCCATGCGCTCACGACGCACTTTTTTCTCGGTCACCTCGACGCCGCAACGGTCGCAGACGATGCCTTTGTAGCGGATGCGCTTGTATTTGCCGCAGTGACACTCCCAGTCACGGGTGGGACCGAAGATTTTCTCGCAGAAAAGACCGTCACGCTCGGGTTTGTAGGTCCGATAGTTGATGGTCTCGGGCTTCGTCACCTCGCCGAATGAACGTTTCTTGAGGGATTCGGGGGAAGCCAGGCTGACGGTTATCGAATTGAAATCGTTTTTTAACTGAGAATCTTGCTTAAATGCCATGTTCTATTTTCGATATTGAAACGTTGAGGAAAAAGGGACGGATGTTTCTTTTTTCAAGTTTCAGACTTTCTTTTAATCAAATGTTACCTCGAGGCCCAGACCCCGCAATTCGTGAACGAGCACGTTGAATGACTCGGGGATGCCGGGCGTTGGCATGTTGTCGCCTTTGACGATGGCTTCGTAGGCTTTGGCCCGGCCGTTCACGTCGTCGGATTTGACGGTGAGAACTTCTTGCAGCACGTGCGACGCACCGAATGCCTCTAACGCCCAGACTTCCATCTCTCCGAAACGCTGTCCGCCGAAGTTGGCCTTGCCGCCTAACGGCTGCTGGGTGATAAGGGAGTAGGGGCCGATGGAACGGGCATGCATCTTGTCGTCGATCATGTGATGCAGCTTGAGCATGTAGATGTAACCTACGGTGGCCGGCTGGTCGAAGCGTTCGCCGGTCTCGCCGTCGTAAAGGTAGGTGCGGCCGTTTTCGGGCAGCCCCGCCTCGCGCATGTAGCCGTTGATCTGTTCAAGGGTGGCTCCGTCGAAGATGGGGGTCTTGAAACGTTTGCCCAGCTCGTGACCCGCCCATCCAAGCACGGTCTCGTAGATTTGGCCAAGGTTCATACGGGAGGGCACACCCAAGGGGTTGAGAACGATGTCGACGGGGGTGCCGTCGGCCAGGAAGGGCATGTCTTCGGCCCGGACGATCTTCGATACGATGCCTTTGTTGCCGTGACGACCGGCCATTTTGTCGCCGACACGCAGTTTGCGCTTCATGGCTAAGTAGACTTTGGCCATCTGCACGATGCCGCTGGGAAGGTCGTCGCCAACGGTGAGGGCGAATTTGTTGCGGGTGAACCGGCCCGAGATCTCACGGGCTTTGATGTTGTAGTTGTTGAGGAGCTCTTTGATGAGGCTGTTGGTCTCTTTGTCGGTGGTCCACTTGTTGGGGCTCACTTCCATGTAGTCTATGGCTTTCAGCGATTTGGCTGTGAACTTGACTTTCTTTGAGATGAGCTCTTCTTTGTGGTTGGTGTAGACTCCGTTGGAGACTTTGCCCGAAAGGAGGATGAGCAGGCGGTCGACAAGTTTATCTTTGAGCTCTTCCATCTCGAATTTGTATTCTTCTTCGGGACGGGAGAGCAGCTCTTTCTCTTTGCTGCGCGACTTGCGGTCGCGGACGATGCGCGAGAAGAGTTTTTTGTCGATGACAACTCCATGGACCGAGGGCGGAACTTTGAGCGAGGCGTCTTTTACATCGCCTGCTTTGTCGCCGAAGATGGCTCGGAGCAGTTTTTCTTCGGGAGTGGGGTCGGACTCGCCTTTGGGTGTTATTTTGCCGATGAGGATGTCGCCTTCTTTGACTTCGGCTCCGATGCGGATGATGCCGTTCTCGTCGAGGTCTTTGGTGGCGTCGTTGCTGACATTGGGAATGTCACGTGTCAACTCTTCGGTGCCGCGTTTGGTTTCGCGGACTTCCAGGGTGAATTCTTCGACGTGGACTGAGGTGAATATGTCTTCGCGCACGACACGGTCGGAGATGACGACGGCGTCTTCGAAGTTGTAGCCTTTCCAGGGCATGAAGGCAACCTTGAGGTTGCGCCCCAGCGCTAATTCACCGCCTTGGGTGGCGAATCCTTCGCAAAGGACCTGGCCTTTTTTGACTTTGTCGCCTTTCTTGACGATGGGGCGCAGGTTGATGGCTGTGCTGTGGTTGGTGCGCTGGTATTTGGTGAGCTTGTATTCTTTGATGTCGTCGTCGAATGAGACCAGGCGGTCTTTTTCGGTGCGGTTGTGACGGATGACTATTTTGGTCGAGTCGACGTATTCGACGACACCGTCGGCCTGGGCGTTGAGGAGCACTCGGGAGTCTTGGGCGACGGCCTGCTCGATGCCGGTGCCGACAAGGGGTATCTCGGGGTTGAGGAGGGGAACGGCCTGACGCATCATGTTGGATCCCATCAGGGCACGGTTGGCGTCGTCGTGCTCAAGGAAGGGGATGAGGGATGCGGCTATGGAGGCGATCTGGTTGGAGGCGATGTCGATGAGTTCGACCTCTTCGGGCGAGACTATGGGGAAGTCGGCTTGACGGCGCGCTTTGACACGTGTGTCGGTGATGCGGCCTTCGGCGTCTTGTGCTGTCGTGGCCTGTGCAACGGTCTTGTCTTCTTCGGCTTCGGCGGAGAGGTAGATGGGCTCTTCGTTGATTTGGACCTGTCCGTTGACGACTCGCTGATAGGGCGTCTCTATGAGACCCAGGTTGTTGATTTTTGCATAGACGCACAGGGAGGAGATGAGACCAATGTTGGGACCTTCGGGGGTTTCGATGGTACAGAGGCGCCCGTAGTGGGTGTAGTGGACGTCGCGCACTTCGAAACCGGCACGCTCGCGCGACAGACCTCCCGGACCTAAGGCCGATATGCGGCGTTTGTGTGTGATCTCGGCCAGCGGGTTGGTCTGGTCCATGAACTGGCTGAGCTGGTTGGTGCCGAAGAAGGAGTTGATGACGGATGACAGGGTCTTGGCGTTGATGAGCTCTGTCGGCGTGAACACTTCGTTGTCACGCACGTTCATGCGCTCTCGTATGGTACGGGCCATACGGGCCAAACCTACTCCGAACTGGTTGTAGAGTTGTTCGCCTACTGTGCGGATGCGACGGTTGGAGAGGTGGTCTATGTCGTCAACGTCGGCTTTCTGGTTGAGCAGCTCGATGAGGTATTTGATGATGGAGGTGATGTCTTCTTTTGTCAACACTCGGACGTCGGTGGGCACATTGAGGTTCAATTTGGTGTTGATACGGTAACGGCCCACTTCACCTAAGTCGTAGCGCTTGTCGGAGAAGAAGAGTTTTTCGATGATTCCGCGCGCGGTCTCTTCGTCTGGCGGCTCGGCGTTGCGCAACAAGCGATAGATGAATTCAACAGCCCCCCTGGCATTGTTGGCTGTGTCTTTTTTGAGTGTGTTGTAGATGATGGAGTAGTCAAGCCCGTCTTGCTCTTCTATTTTGATCAGGATGGACTCGACGTCGGACAGGGCCAATATTTTGTCTATGTGCTCTTGCGTGAGTTCAACGTCGCGATCGACGATGGTCTCGGTGCGCTCCATGGAGATGACTTCGCCGGTGTCTTCGTCAACAAAGTCTTCGGTTGTTGTCTCCACCACACGGGCTGCCAAACGCTTGCCTATGACTTTCTGCAGACTGGATTTGGTCACTTTCACCTCTTCGGCCAGATTGAAGATGTCGAGTATGTCGCGGTCGGTCTCATAACCGATGGCACGAAGCAGTGTGGTGATCGGCAACTTCTTTTTACGGTCGATGTAGGCGTACATGACGTTGTTGATGTCGGTCGTGAATTCCATCCATGAACCGCGGAAGGGGATGATGCGCGCTGAGTAGAGCTGGGTGCCGTTGGAGTGGAACTGGGTGCCGAAGAAGACGCCCGGGGAACGGTGCAGCTGTGAAACAACAACGCGCTCGGCACCATTGATGACGAATGTTCCTTTGGGTGTCATGTAGGGAATCATGCCGAGGTAGACCGGCTGTTCGATGGCTTGGAAGTCTTCGTTTTCTGTGTCGTTGCACGAGAGTTTCAACTTGGCTTTCAGAGGGACACTGTAGGTGAGACCCCGCTCGATGCACTCGTCGATGGTGTAACGCGGCGGGTCGATGAAGTAGTCCAGAAACTCTAAAGTATAGTTGTTGCGCGCGTCCGATATGGGAAAGTTTTCGTTAAAAACTTTGTAAAGACCTTCGTTGCGACGGTCGTCGGGGTTGGTCTCTATCTGAAAAAAATCACGGAAGGACTGAAGCTGAATATCCAAGAAGTCGGGATAATCAAACTTACGCACGGACGCAAAATTGACTACGGTGGATTGTTGTTTTGCCAAGGGACTAAAAAATTAAATTTAATTAAGCGTATGAGAAGCAGGGTCAAGGGAGAGTAGTGAGCCGGCCAGGGAGGTTGTCCAAGGTGCCCCGGACAAGGGCTGATCCAGACTCATTTGCACAGTAACAAGGAATAGGCACTCCAGACACGCTGGAGGCCCTATTCCTCGCGACGGTCAGGCGGCAGGGACCGCCCGGCCTCGTTTTCTTTTGGAAAACTTACTTGACCTCAACTTCGGCACCGGCTTCTTCGAGAGCCTTCTTCAGTGCGTCAGCCTCGTCTTTGGAGACACCCTCTTTGACGGGCTTGGGAGCGTTGTCGACGAGCTCTTTGGACTCTTTCAGACCCAAGCTGGCGAGATCTTTGACGGCTTTGACAACACCAAGTTTCTTGGTGGCATCGGGCACGCCCTTCAAGATGACGTCGAAGGAGGTCTTCTCCTCTGCAGCGGCAGCACCGGCAGCGGCACCAGGAGCAGCGGCAACGGCAACAGCGGCGGCTGCGGGCTCGATGCCGTATTCCTCTTTCAGAAGGTCAGCAAGTTCCTTCACTTCTTTAACGGTCAGGTTGACTAATTCTTCAGCGATAGCTTTAATATCTGCCATGGTAATAAATGTTTAGATGTTTTTACTGTTTTGATTGTTTTTGACTGGCTGTTGAGGGAGCCACCCTTGACGATGCGAGGGGTCAGGCCTCGCGTTCCTCCAAAGTCTTGAGAACACCCGTAATGGTGTTGCTGCCCGACTGCAGCTGGGAGATGACGTTTTTGACGGGCGACTGGAGCAGTGCGACCACATCGGCGATGAGCTCGTTCTTGGATTTGATGTTGACCAGTTCCTCCAAGTGTTGCTCGCCAAGATAGAAGCACTCTTCGACATAGGCACCCTTGAATACGGGCTTGGTGACGTTTTTGTCACCGGCACGGTAGTCTTTGATCAGCTTGGCAGGGGCGTTGTTGGTGTTCGAAAGCATGATGGCGGTTTCACCCTTGATCACCGGGAAGAGCTCGGAGTAGTCAAAGCCTGATTTCTCCAATGCTTTGATGAGCAGGGTGTTCTTGACCACTTCCAGCTTGACTTCCCGACGGAAAGCGGCACGACGCAGTTTGCTGGTCTGGACGGAGTTGAGACCTCCGATGTCAGCTATGTATAGATGCGGATATGCCTTGATTTCCTCGCACAGGCTGTCAATCAGCTGGCCTTTCAATTCTTTTCTCATAATGAAAACCTTACAACGTTAGAAATTACAAGGAAGCGGATTTGGTGTCGACTTTGACTCCGGCACTCATGGTACTGCTGATGGCAATACTTTTGACATAGGTGCCTTTGGCAGCGGCAGGCTTGAGCTTCATTATCATCTGAAGCACCTCTTTTGCATTGTCGACAATTTTCTGGCTGTCGAAGGAGACTTTGGCAACGGCGGTATGGATGATACCGAATTTGTCGACTTTGAAGTCGATCTTGCCGGCTTTGGCCTCTTGCACAGCTTTGCCCACTTCCATCGTGACTGTACCCGTTTTGGGGTTGGGCATCAATCCACGGGGTCCGAGGATGCGTCCCAAGGCTCCTACTTTGGGCATTACGCTGGGCATGGTAATAATAACGTCTACATCGGTCCAACCGCCTTTGATCTTGTCGATGTATTCGTCAAGACCGAAGTAGTCGGCTCCGGCAGCTTTGGCTTCTTCCTCTTTTTCGGGGGTGCAGAGCACCAGCACACGGACGGTTTTGCCGGTACCGTGGGGCAGGGTGACACTGCCACGAACCATTTGGTTGGCTTTGCGGGGATCGACACCTAAACGGACGTCGATGTCCACTGAAGCATCAAATTTGGTGTAGGTGATGTTTTTGACGACATCGACCGCCTCTTCCAAGGTGTAGACACGGTTTTTGTCGAACTTGGCCAAAGCTTCTTTTTGTTTCTTTGTTAGTTTTGCCATGTTTGTTGTTTTTTGTGGTCAACGCACACGCTGATGGTTGTGCTACCACGATTTGTGTACTGTTGTTTATTTTTGCAGCGGATTCTCACCCGTAACAGTGATACCCATGCTGCGCGCGGTTCCGGCCACCATGCTCATCGCCGACTCGACTGTGAAGCAGTTGAGATCGGGCATCTTGGCCTCCGCAATCTGACGCACCTGTTCCCATGTGACTGAGGCGACTTTGACACGGTTGGGCTCGGAGGAGCCTTTCTGCGCCTTGGACATCTCTTTCAACTGGACGGCAACAGGTGGCGTCTTCAGGACAAAGTCAAAGGACTTGTCGGCATAAACAGTGATGATGACAGGTACAATTTTACCGGCTTGGTCTTGTGTACGAGCATTGAACTGTTTGCAGAACTCCATGATGTTCACACCTTTGGCACCTAAAGCGGGTCCAACAGGAGGAGCAGGGTTCGCCGCACCGCCTTTGATTTGCAATTTAATCAATCCTGCGACTTCTTTTGCCATTGAACTTGTTCTGTTTTTGCTTCAGGCTGCCGGACGGCAGCCTCGGCGGGTTAGTGGATTTGTTGAATACTATTCTTTTTCGACTTGGTTGAATCCCAACTCGAGAGGGGTCTTGCGACCGAAGATCTTGACTGTGACTTTCAATTTCTTCTTGTCTTCGTTGACCTCCTCGACTACACCACTGAAACTGTTGAAGGGACCGTCGATCACTTTGACGGGTTCGCCAATGATGAATTTTTCAATGATGCCGCCTGCAGCGTCTATCTGGTCGTCCATGCTGCCCATTATGCGCTTGATTTCCGACTGACGCATCGGGCCGGGATTGCCCTCGCTGTCGCGGAGAAAATCGAGCACGTCGGGGAGATTCTGGATGACGGATGCAACTTCCTTGGACATGACAGCCTCGACCAAGACGTAACCGGGAAAGAAGTTGCGCTCTTTGAGCACTTTTTTCCCGTTCTTGATGGTGTAGACTTTCTCTGTTGGAACGAGCACCTGGGGAACGATATCCTGCCAACCTCTCTTCACCATCTCACCCTCTATGTATTCTTTGGCTTTCTTTTCCTTCCCACTGATGGCTCTGACGACGTACCATTTTTTCGACTGCTGCTCCATGTTTGTGTTGTAGTGCTTAAAAGAATAGTGAATTATACTTGCATTCTCTCATTTGCGAGCTCTGGCGCACAGTGACGCTTTGAACTCTCCTACATAATCTTTCTGACCTGTCTCAAATGAATTTGGGAAGCAAGGCAGGCCGATCGGGATTATTAGCCTATAAGAGCATAGAAGTATCCGAGGAGACCTTTCCAGCCCATGCTTTGGACTCCGAACACGACGTCCATCACAAAGACTATCAGGGCTAATATCAATGCCGCCACGGCTACGACCACGGCACTGCTTTGCAGTTCTTTGAATGACGGCCACGAGACTTTGTGGACTAATTCGTCGTAGCTTGACTTCACGTAATCACCAAACTTAGACATCTTTTCTCTCTTTCTAGTTTGTGTATCGACTATCAAACGGCGGCAGTGTTGCAGACGCTGTCACCGTGTTTTTGGCAGGGGCAGAGAGAATCGAACTCCCAACTACGGTTTTGGAGACCGTCATTATGCCATTTAACTATGCCCCTGTAAGCCGTGTGACAGACACGGCTTAGTTGACGAATGTGTTATTCGAGGATTTTGGTGACCTGACCCGAACCAACGGTACGACCACCTTCGCGGATGGCGAAACGGAGGTTCTCGTTCAGAGCGATGTCGGAGATCAACTCAACGGTGATTGTCAAGTTGTCACCAGGCATGACCATCTCGCGACCCTCGGGAAGGATAATGGTACCCGTCACGTCGGTGGTGCGGAAGTAGAACTGAGGACGGTAGTTGTTGTGGAACGGGGTGTGACGACCACCTTCTTCTTTTTTGAGGATGTAGACTGTGGCCTCGAATTTGTGATGCGGCTTGACGGAACCCGGCTTGGCGATAACCATTCCACGACGGATTTCGTCTTTGTCGATACCACGGAGCAACAGACCGACGTTGTCGCCAGCCTCGCCTTCGTCAAGGATCTTACGGAACATCTCGACACCGGTGACCACGGATTTCAGTTTCTCGGCACCCATACCGATGATGTCAACGGGATCGGAGGTGTGGATGACACCTGTCTCGATACGACCGGTGGCAACGGTACCACGACCGGTGATTGAGAAGACGTCTTCGACGGGCATGAGGAAGTCTTTATCCACAGCACGGACAGGAAGGGGAATCCAGCTGTCAACGGCTTCCATCAGGTCTTCGACATTCTTTACACCGCTGGCTTCGCCGTTGAGCGCGGCCAAAGCGGAACCACGGATGATGGGGATGTTGTCGCCGTCGAAGTCGTAGGAGCTGAGGAGCTCACGGATTTCCATTTCGACGAGGTCGAGCAACTCGGGGTCGTCTACGAGGTCGCATTTGTTCATGAAGACTACCAGCTGGGGCACACCCACCTGACGGGCGAGCAGGATGTGCTCACGGGTCTGGGGCATGGGACCGTCGGTGGCAGCTACAACGAGGATGGCACCGTCCATCTGGGCAGCACCGGTGACCATGTTTTTCACGTAGTCGGCGTGACCCGGGCAGTCGACGTGTGCATAGTGACGAGTCTCTGTCTGGTACTCGACGTGCGCGGTGTTGATGGTGATACCACGCTCTTTCTCTTCAGGAGCGGAGTCGATGGAATCGAATGATTTCACTTCGGAGAGACCTTTCTCTGCCAGCACTTTGGTGATAGCAGCGGTCAATGTGGTCTTGCCGTGGTCAACGTGGCCAATGGTACCGATGTTGACGTGCGGTTTAGAACGATCAAATTTTTCTTTTGCCATTTTTAATACGTATTAAATGAGTGTTAGAAATATTTTTTTCACATCTAAAGAGGGCGAATGGGTGTATCCGTCCTCATTTTTTTGCATAAGAAAAGAGCCATAGACGAGAGTCGGACTCGTGACCTCTTCCTTACCAAGGAAGCGCTCTACCACTGAGCTACTACGGCTGAGATGTCTTTCTGTTTTGCTGAAGCGCATGCCTGTTGTCGGAATGACTCCCGCCCTGACTTTCCGCTTCGACGTGTTGTCCCGGAGCGGAAGACGGGGCTCGAACCCGCCACCTATAGCTTGGAAGGCTATCGCTCTACCAAATGAGCTACTTCCGCTTCTTTTTGTTTTGATGTGGGGGAGATTGGACTCGAACCAATGAACTCCGAAGAGGACAGATTTACAGTCTGTTGCAATTGCCACTATGCGACTCCCCCGCGATTGTTCCGATGTCTGCCGCAGACTATCGGTTCCGCGAGCCGATGAAGGGACTCGAACCCCCGACAGGCTGATTACAAATCAGCTACTCTACCAGCTGAGTTACATCGGCTTCTCCAGCGTTTCAAACACCTCTCTTCTCGTTTTGAGGTTGCAAAGATACGTATTTTTTCTTTTTCGGTGAAACATTTTTTCTGTTTTCTTCACATGTTGTATGTATTGCTTTGTGTGTCTATGTGTTATGTTGTGGATTTTTTTGTGTGCGGAAGCGGGAGGAACGGCGGTTGCGCCGGTGTTTTTTGCCGGATGGGAGGGCTTGAAACGGATTTTGCGAGACGCTGTGGGCCGGAGTGTGTGCTGGAGTGGCGGGGTGAAGGGACGGGGTGAAGGGGCGGACGGCTTATGCGGCGTCGCCCTGGCTGAAGATTCCCAACCGACGCAATGTGAAGTAGTAGTAGGCGACGAACAGCAGTGTGAGCATGGCGTCACCGACGGCGAATGCGGATTTCCCCATGAAAAGAACAGGCAGCGCGAGGACTACAAGCTGCGACAGGGTGTAGAAGTGAAATCCGGATTTGCGAAGGCGCCACATCCAGACGGCACCCAGCAGGGATATGCCGTAGAAGAGCCCCATGGAGATGTAGAGCAGGCGCGGTATTTCTGACAGGGCCTCGATCGCAAGGGACAGTTCGTCGCCCATTGTCTGGGAGAACGCCGTCAAGGTTTGCTGGAAATAGGTGTAGAAGAGACCGGCTGTCATGTAGGAGATGAATGAGAAGCCCGAACCGATGAAGCTCAGGATTAGCACGATGTGTAGTGATGTCTTCGGGTTCATGTTGAATTAGATGTATTGTGCCATCTGGATTTGCAGTTTGCGGGCCTCGTCGGCGGCACGCTCGGCGAAGTCGGGCCCGTTGGATGCGTAGATGATGCCCCGGGAGGAGTTGACGAGCAGGCCGCAGTCGGCAGTAAGGCCGTAACGGCATACTTCGTCGAGGCTGCCGCCTTGCGCACCGACCCCGGGCACTAACAGGAAGCTGTGAGGGGCTATGGCACGCACCCGGCTGAGCATGGAGGCTTTTGTCGCTCCGACGACGAACATCAGGTTGTCGGGTGTGCCCCACTGGACGGCACGCTCAAGGACGTGTTCGAAGAGGGCTTTGCCGGTGGTGTCGCGCAGGAACTGGAAGTCTGACGCCCCTTTGTTGGATGTCAGCGCCAGCAGGATGACCCATTTGTCAGGACGGCTCATGAATGGAAGGACGGAGTCTTCCCCCATGTAAGGGGCTACGGTGATGGCGTCGAAGTTGTATTCACCTTGCGGATCGAGGAACGCTTTGGCGTAGTGTTGCGAGGTATTGCCTATGTCACCCCGTTTGGCATCGGCGATGGTGAAGGCTTTTTTGTCTAAACCATGGAGGTATTGCATGGTTTTTCTGAGCTGTATCAGCCCCTCGACTCCCATGCTTTCGTAGAAGGCGATGTTGGGTTTGTAGGCTACGGCGTAGTCGATGGTGGCGTCGATGACGGCTTTGTTGAACTGGTATACCGCGTCGGGCTGACCTTGCAGGTGTGACGGCATTTTGGCCGGGTCGGCATCGAGTCCGACGCAGAGGAAGGAGTGACGCTGACGGATGAGTGAGATGAGTTCTTGTCTGTTCATCGGGGTGTGTTATTGGGTTAACCTACGGTGAGCCGGTGGAAGCGCTCGGTGAGCTGCTGTGAGGTGATATGGGCCATCTGGTCGTCGGAGACGATGCGCCCACGGTTGATGATGACGGCCCGGCTGCACATGGCTTCCACTTCTTGCATGATGTGTGTGGAGAGCAGCACCACTTTCTGACTCCCCACGGTGCGGATGAGGGCGCGTATTTCTTCAAGCTGGTTGGGGTCGAGACCGGTGGTGGGCTCGTCGAGGATGAGCACTTCCGGGTCGTGGATGAGTGCCTGGGCCAGCCCCACCCGCTGCCGGTAGCCTTTGGAGAGCTGGCCGATTTTTTTGTTTGCCTCGGGTGTAAGGCCTGTCCGGGTGATTATTTCGTCGACTCGCTCGCGGACCCGGTCCAGACGGAAGATGCCTGCCGCGAATTGTAGGAATTCGCGCACGTACATTTCTAAGTATAGGGGGTTGTGTTCGGGCAGGTAGCCTATGCAGCGGCGCACCGCAACAGGGTCGTCGTAGATGCTGTGGCCGCAGACGGTTGCGTTGCCTTCTGACGGGGGAATGTAGCAGGTGATGATTTTCATCAGTGTCGATTTGCCGGCACCGTTGGGGCCAAGGAGGCCTACTATCTCACCTTTGCCGGCATGGAGACTGATGTGGTCGAGCGCAGGCTGTGAACCGTAATATTTTGTTATGTTTTTTATGTCGAGCATGGCTGTTTTGTCCGTATGTCGGTGTCGACGGGGTTGTGTCTCGCTATTCTGTAAGGGCACGTGCTTGCTGGATGCTGATTTTCCTGCCTTTGTAGAAGGCGACGATGAAGGCGTCCTTGAATCCTGTCTCACGCAGCTCACGTTGGATGGCTTTTGCTTTGTTGATTGTTGTCTCCCGGCCTTTCAGGTAGCGCAGCGTGCCGTTTTCTTCGTAGATTTCGAAGTCTGTCACGCCCCGGAGCTCACGCGCCCCGTCTTTGAGGTGTCGGTTGAGTGACAGGAACTGCACTTTGTAGACGGGCTTTTCTGCGGGGGGTTGCTCCGCAGAAACGGTCTCGGCGGACGCCGGGGGCTGCGGCTGCAGGGTGTCGGCCGAAGGCGGGACCTCGGGGGAGTGCGGTTGGGGCTGTTCCGCCGCCACGGGACGCTCGACAGGAGAGGAGGGTGGCGGATCTTTTTGAGGGGTGGGGGCGTTTTTGCCGTAACCCGGCAGGTTGATCACCGGCTTGGACAAGGGCTGGATGCCTTCTTCTGCGCATTTGTATGCCATGAAGGCGTTGAATAATGCTACGGCGATTTTCGCCTGCCCGGATTCGCTCATCATGAATGCCTCTTCGGCAGGGTTGCTGATGAAGCCGATTTCTGTCAGGACGGCCGGCATGGCGGACATGTATAGTACGATGAATTCGGCTTGTTTGACCCCTCGGTTGACGGTGTGGAGGTGCTGCCCGTATTGCTTTTGTATGAGCTCGGCAAAGGTGAGGCTTTTGTCCAGATAGGCGTTCTGGAACATTGCGAAGATGATGGAGCTTTCGGGTGAGTCGGGATCGAAGCCTTGGTATGCGCTGTTTGTCTTGTAGTCGCTTTCGAGAAGGATGTCGGCATTTTCTTTTCGGGCTACGTCCATGTTTGCTTTGCTTTTGGAGAGCCCCATCACGAAACTCTCGACACCGGAGGGCGCGGCGGTGGGATGTGAGTTGGCATGGATGGAGAGGAAGAGGTCGGCTTTGGATGTGTTGGCGATGCGGGCCCGTTCGGAGAGGGCTATGTCGACATCGGAGGTGCGGGTGTATATTACTTTGACATCGGGGTAGTTGTCGCCGATCAATTGGCCTAACTTCCGGGCTACCTGAAGCACGATGTCTTTCTCGGTGCAGTGTTTGCCGATGGCTCCAGGCTTGTCGCCGCCATGACCGGGGTCGATGACCACTGTTTTGACTTTGCCTGTCTCTTTTTTCCAGGCATTGGTGTTGCCGCACAGCACCAGGCTACAAACCAACAGAAAAACCAGACGTTTCATTATGGGTCGGGATTTATTTTGCCGCAATGTGGCCAAATAATCTTATCTTTGCAACTTTAAAGTTGCAAAGATACAGAAAAATTTATTATCCATGTTTCGCAAGTTTCTTGCAAAACTTTCCGCAGGAAGGGCTATGCCGCTTTTATGGCGTCGGGGACGGCAGGCCGGACGCTGTGTGTCCTGCGGTGTATGGATGTTTTTGACGATGTGTTCGACGGCTCAGGTTTTGCCTGCCGGGAACAGTGCCGGAGGAGCCGGGGACACGGTGTCGGCGGACAGCGGCTTTGTTGCCGCTTTTGACAGCACCGCGCGGAGGGACGGAAGGGGGGCGCAGGCTGCCTCGCGCGAACGGCTGACGAGGGATTCTGTGCCGGCGGTTATCCCGTTGTCGCCTAATGCTCTGAAGGATGTGGTGGATTATCAGGCTAAGGATTCGATTGAGCTGAATGTTGTGCTGCGACGTGCCTATCTGTACCGACAGGGATCGGTGAAGTATCAGGATATGACGCTTGCGGCGGATGCGGTGCAGGTTGATTTCAGAACGACCCGGCTTACTGCCACCGGCGCACCCGACAGCAACGGACGGACTGGAGGAAAACCTTTTTTTGTGCAGGGGGAGTCGGAGTATCTGGCGGACACTATCGTGTTTAATTATAATAATAAGAAGGGTGTTATTTCGGGTATCATCACGCAGGAGGGGGAAGGGTATCTGCATGGCAGCCGCATCAAGAAGTTGAATGATTCGGTGATGTTTCTGAGCAGTGGTCTTTATACTACATGTAATTACAGCCACCCTCATTTTGCTATCAAGTTCTCTAAATCGAAACTTATTGCCGGCGACAAGATGCTTACGGGCCCTGCTTATCTTTCGCTGGCCGATGTGCCGACACCTATCGCGATTCCTTTTGCTTTTTTCTCTATCTCGCACGACCGCTCTTCGGGTATTGTCCTCCCCTCTTATGGATGGATGAACAGCCGCGGGTATTATTTGAAAGAGGGCGGATATTATTTGGCGATAAGCGATCAGGTGGACCTGCTGCTGCTGGGTGAGATTTACACGAATCTCAGCTGGTCGGCCGAAGCTAAGTCTAATTATTATCGCCGCTATCATTACAAGGGCAATGTTGATGTGCGGTATGGCATTACCAAGGAGGGTTTGAAGGGCGATTCTAACACTTATAATAAGTATAGCGATTTCAAGATTTCGTGGCAGCATGACCAGGATGCCAAGGCTAACCCTTATCGCCGTTTTTCGGCTAATGTCAACTTGCAGAGCCGCAATTATAACCGCAATACAACCAACCGGAACGATTATTTCACGTCGACCACCACTTCGAGCGTCTCTTTCACTTCGCAGTTGGGTAAGTCGTTTAATCTGGCCGCCTCGATGCGTGAGTCGTATAATGTGCAGACAGGGCTTATCAATCTGCAACTGCCTTCGCTGTCTGTCAACAGTGTGACTTTTTATCCCCTGCGCCGACAGAATACGGCTGGCTCGTACCGCTGGTATGAGAATGTCTCTATGTCGTATTCGTTGAGCGCTGAGAATAATATTTCCACTGCCGACTCTGTCCTTTTCACCCCGGCTACACGCGACAGGATGCAATATGGCATTCAGCATGCCATCCCCGTCTCCAGCACTGTCAAGGTGCTGAGGTTTTTTAACTGGACGAATGCTGTCTCTTATAATGAACGCTGGCACTGGTCGACTATTGAGAAGCATTATGACAGCCTCACCGATGCCGTGACTGTTGACACTGTCCGCGGATTTAAGGCTAACCGTGACGTGAGTTTCAGCTCGAGCCTCTCGACACGCATCTATGGACAGTTTCATTTCAAGACCCGTTTTCTGAAGGCTATACGTCATGTGATCAACCCGTCGGTGTCTTTTTCGTATCATCCCGATTTCGGCAAGGCTCGATGGGGCTATTGGAATCAGTATACGGACACTACCGGATATGTGCACCGCTATTCGATATTTGAGCAGAGCCTTTACGGCGGCCCGCCGGACGGACGTTCGGGCAGTATGCGCATAAGTGTCGGCAATAATCTTGAGGCAAAGTTCGCCAGCAAGAAGGACACTGCGTCAGGAATGAGGAAGATTACGTTGATTGAGAATCTGACGTTCTCTATCAGTTATGATATGACGAAGGATTCTCTCAATTGGTCGGACTTGACTATTAACGGACGCACCACTTTGTTCAAGGGACTTATTTTGAACTATAGCAGCAGTATGTCGCCGTATGTCATTGACGAGGCGGGACGAAAGCATGACCAGTTTTTATGGGACACGAAGAAGCGTCTGTTTCACCGCAACAGCTCTAATTACAGCGCCCAGCTCTCACTTTCGATAAATGAGAATACGCTCAGGAAGGGGAAGGAAGCCCCTAAGGGTCACGGAGAGATTATCCAGCCACCTATTTTACAATCGCCTTATACGTGGAATCCGTCGCTATTGGTCGGCACTTATGCCGACTTCTCGGTGCCGTGGAATCTGTCTGTCAATTATACGCTCACGTATGTGAACAGTTATGTGGCTTCGCTTTATCAGTATCAGAGCAATGTCACGCAGACCCTCAGTTTCTCGGGCAATATGACGCTGACCGACAAGTGGAGGATTGCTTTTTCGTCTGGCTATGATTTTGTGAATAAGGGTATGTCGTATACTTCTATTGATATTTACCGTGATCTCCACTGCTGGGAGATGCGCTTTAACTGGGTGCCTTTCGGCTATTATAAGAGCTGGACTTTTTCAATCAATATCAAGGCTGCGGCGCTACGTGATATCAAGTATGACAAGCGCCGCTCGTATCAGGACAATCAGGGCTATTATTCTTATTGATTTTATGAATAATATGAATAAGTTGTATTATTCCATTGGCGAGGTGGCCGCCATGCTGGGCGAGAACAGTTCCACGCTGCGCTTCTGGGAGAAGGAGTTCAGCTGGCTGCGCCCTGTCAAGAACGGTCGCGGCGACCGACGCTATGTGGAGGGCGATATCGAGTTGTTGCGACGTATCCAGTTTCTTACACGCGAGGCCGGATATACTATCGACGGCGCCCGGGAGCAGTTGCGACGAGAACGGCATCTGCCTGATGCAGACGCATCACGGGAACAGTTGGCACGGACTCTCCGCGAGGTGCGGAAGGTGCTGGTGGAGATTGCCGGACAGTTGTAGGCGGAGGTTAGAGGATCTGTGCGGTGGGGTTTTTGGTGTCGACTTTCCCGATGGCGTCGATGATGACTCCTTGCTCGTCGATGATATAGGTGGTGCGCAGGGTCCCTTCGGTCACTTTGCCATACATTTTCTTCTCACCCCAGGCTTCGTAGGCTTTCAGAATGGTCAGTCCGGTGTCTGATATCAGGTGAAACGGCAGGCTGTAACGGGCAATGAAGCGTTGGTGCGAGGCTGCGCTGTCTCGACTGACACCTAATATCCGATAGCCTGAAGAGAGGAATCGCCCGTAGTTGTCGCGCAAGTCACAGGCCTCGGCTGTACAACCGGGGGTGCTGTCTTTGGGGTAGAAGTAGAGCACCAGTTTCTGTCCGGCAAAGTCTGTCAGCCGGATTGTGGAGCCGTTTTCATCGGTGCCCTCGAAATAGGGGGCTTTTGTGCCTTTGGGTAACATATTATGTTGTATGGTTTGTGGAATGATTGTTTATCCAAGGACGGCGTGCATCTCGGCATCGTTGCGGTAGGTCATGCGGCGAAATGGGTTTTTATCGTCTTTCTCACGGGTGATGCGGACCTGGTCTGTGACGTAACGGCAGATGGTGTCGTACCTCGCAAGGTAGCGCTCCCACTGCCCGGAGGTAAGTGTGTTGACGCCTGACAGCATGCTGAGCAGCTGGTAGGCATGACGACGTTTTTGATTAGGATATTGTTGCCACAGCAGGTCGTAGCGCTGATGTATTTGATCCCATGTGTTCAGACGGCCTTGCTCTATGTCGGCAATGAGCTGTTCGACATCTCCGCGTGCCATGAGTTGACCACCGATGTTTTCCCAGCATATCTCACGCTGTCCGCCGCCAAGACCCGGATCGGGCATGGCGCGGTCGCCCTCCGCGCGACCGGCAAGCAGTGTCTGCATGGCGTAGTAGACAAGCATGTCTTCGTAGGCGGCGTAGCCCTGAGCGGCTTTGAGAATGATGACTTGTCGCTTGCCTTTCTCCATGCCGGAGGCTGTGACGACGATTTTGCCATCGCCACCCACGGACGCCAGGTAGGCCTGCTCGGTCCAGTGACGAAGCAACTCCCGTCCGCAGACTATTTCTTCTGCCGTGTCGGGAGCCAACGGCGCGGTCTCGATGTGCTGGAACTTGTGGACCCGCTTGTCGCGCAAGGCGAATTTTTTTTCATTGCGGTGGAGCGCATACATGTTGTACATCCACCAGTAGGCGGGCATTACCTCAAGTCTGTTCTGCGACTCATTGTTGCTTACTAATGCGAACGGCAAGGATATGTCTAATTCGGCCGGATAGGCTCCTTTGGATAGCAGGCAGTAGGAGGCGAAGCGGCTGGAGTGCTTGAGGCTGCAACAGAGACCCGGCCAAAAGCCTCGCCCCGCCACTATCTCGTTGTCGGCGGTGCGCCCGTTGTGGTTGGAGCCTATTGTCGCGCCGGCGGCCAGGTTGCTCTGCCCTTTGACGAGCGACGCAATGAGGAAGGAGTTGTTGTGATGTTGTTCGTGGGCAGGAAAGAGGATGCTGCAACCTACTTCACAGCGGGCAATGGTGGAATTGTCTCCCACGGCGGTGTCGTTGAGGCGCACGCCAAATTCGAGACGCACGTTTTCGCCAAGGACGAATCGACGCGCCATGCAGCCGTCGGCGAGGGTGCAACCGTAACCCACCGCACCGTCGCTCAGTATAGTACAGCCTGAGATGTGTGTAGGGGACCCGGCACTCGACATCACCGACAGGTTGTGCAGCTCTTTGGAGTTTTTGATTACGCAGGCGTCACCAATGTGGCCGTATGATGACAGCGGCTGCTGCAGGGCGTCGCGGGTCATCTGTTCTAATGCCTCCATGAGCCGCTTGCGATCCCGGTAACGGGCCCATAGGTATATATCGCTCAGACGCATGCCCCCAAAGGGCAGGATGCGACGGCCTCCACATTCATTCATCGGCTCCATCCACTTGTAGTCGTCGCCGCATGTCATCTCGTCGATGTTGAATAACAGGCAGTCGTCGCCTATTCGGTAACGCGATATTATCCTCACATTGTGCAGCGCGACACGGCGTCCGACGGTGCATCTGTCAATAATGGAATGGTACATGCCGTGAGGAAGCCGCAAGTCGCCATCGACGGAGAAACTGTCTCCCAGGGCTCCGATGCGGACTTCGCCTAAGAATGTGCAGCCACGCACCCGCGCTGCATCAAGGGCACCCTCCACCCACACATGGTTCCAGTCCTCGGCTATGCAGCCATTGGCGACCAATGCTGTTATTTCGTCGGGAGTAAGATTGCGGTAGTTCATTATTGTTCAATTTTTTGTCGTTTTATTTTGTGTGTGGTTCCGTTTGTGAACCGACCGCTACAGGTCGCGGATTATGAACATGACGCGACGGTTGCGGGATCGCCCTTCGTCGGTGTGGTTGTCGGCGACGGGGCGGCTGTCTCCGTAGCCTTTGTATTGCAACCTACGGGGGCTTATGCCTTTGCCGACCAAATAGTCTACCACTGCTTTGGCCCGACGCTCTGAAAGCCGCTGGTTGTAAGCCGGAGCGCCACGGTTGTCGGTATGGCCCTGCACTTCGATACGCATCGCGGGGTGGCGGTCGAGCAGGTCTAACAGCTGTTTGAGTGTGTGGTAGGATTGCTGGAGGAGGACGCTTTTGTCGAATTCGAAGAAGAGGTCGTTGAGTATAATGCTGTCGCCCACTGAATACGGCACGGGTTCAGGCTCTGCAGCGGACGAGTCCGCAGTGTCGCAGTCAAGGCAGCGGAGCGTCACGCTGTCGATATAGTAGTAGGCTCCGGTGAGCAGTCCTGTCAACCGGTCGGAGACACCGGGATTGGAATGCGCCGCTGCACAGAAATTGCCCAGGGTGAGGAATCGCTCGCCTCCGTCGGCGACAAATTCACCTGCCACACGTTGCCAATGCTGTGTGTCGTCAAGACGGGACGTCACTTCGTTCTGCACTTGCGGACGGTAGTATGAGGAGACGGTCTGCCGCACATCCGGAGCTACGTATCCGACGGTGCGGCGCATGAGGATGCCGCGTGAGGTGTCGCCCACCCGGTCGGCTGTGAGTAGACCGCCCATGGTGGCTATGGCTACAGACGAGTTCTCGGACAGGCTGACGTAGAAGGTAAGTCGATAGGAACGTCCCGCCACCAGAGGCTGCTTCAGTTGTGTCTGAAGGTATTCTCTGTATTCGTCTTTGCTGCAATAGATGCCGCAATATGCCTGCCCGTCGTAAGCCGGTTGGCGACCCAGCTTATTGTCGGGTACGCCGCATTCGCGGCCGGCACCGGAGTGATAGTAGTCGGCGCTGCCACCTGTGGGCTGATACCACGCTTCGACGGATGTCAGCACTCCCAGTGCCTCTATACGGCGAGGCAGCGAGAGATGGTCTTCGAACGAGCCGTTTTCAACCCAGTTACCGATCTGCGCCCATACGGCCGACGGCAATAAGAATAACAGCCGGAGCAGGTGTTTCATCGGACGGCGATTGTTTGTTGAAGGCTCTGCCACAGCAATGACGCCGTGCGTTGCCAGCTAAATAAGGTGCGCTGCCGGCGACCACGCTGAATCAGCTCGTCACGCAATGACGGCGACAGCAATAGCCGCTCTATGGCATCGGCGATGGCACCGACATCCCGCGGGTCGACTAACAAGGCTGCATCGCCGGCCACTTCGGGGATGGATGTCGTGTTTGACGCAATGACTGCCGTCTCGGCGTAGAAGGCTTCCAGGACAGGAATCCCGAAGCCTTCGAATAAGGATGGGTAGACCAATGCATCGGCTGCAGAAAGGAGCAATGACAATTCTGATGTGTCGGCATGGCCCAGAAACAGCACGTCGGCGGCGTGCGCCATTGCGTCGTAAGCATCTTTCAGTTCGTCCTGCCACCAGACACGGCTTCCCACGACGACCAAACGGATGTCGTGCCGGTCGCGGACGCGGTCGAACGCGGTCAGCAGTGTGGACAGGTTTTTCCTTTTCAGGATTGTGCTGATGAAGATGATGTAGTGCGCACCGGCGGTGTAGCGGGAACGTGTGGACCGGTTTTCGTCCTCTGTACGGGGACGGTAAGCGGCATGGGCTCCGTCGTAGACTACATCTATTTTATTCAGCGGGATATGGTAGGTGGAGGCTATGTCGCGACGGGAATATTCGGACACTGTCGCCACCCTGGTGGCACACCGGGCAAAACGCGGAAAGAAGTGTTTCATGTACCATTGATGCGAAGGCCTCAGATTGCCTTTGGCGTGTTCGAAATTCAAATCGTGGATAACGGCCAGCGTCGGGATATGGCACCGCAAGGGAAGGTAACCGTCAGGAGAGAGCAGTACGTCGATGCGATGACGACGCAAGGCCCGCCAGAGACTCCATTCGAAGAAGATACACCACAGAATTGGATGGCGTGCAGGCGGGTGAAGCACAACGGATTGTACATTGTCGGCAAAAAGGAAGGCCGGCGAGGGTTTGCGGTCGAAGAAAAAAACGAAGGTGTCGCCGGGGTGCGCCGCCACCATGCAACGCAACGACTCACTGGCGAACCAGCCGATGCCGTCCATCTTGCCTTCGATCATCAACCGTGCGTTGACACCTATCCTCATGGCGGATTATGCTTTAAAATGAAGTATCCAGTCTTCTATGACCTGAGGAAAATGCTTTTGTTCCAAGAGGTGTATCTTATGTGCCACATCGTCGGCGGTGTCGGAGGGTTCGACTTTACAAACGGCTTGGAAGAGCGTTGTCCCCCGGTCGTAGTGGCGGTCCACCACATGTATGGTGATGCCGCTCTCCGCCTCGCGGTTGGCCACCACCGCCTCATGGACACGTGATCCGTACATTCCTTGGCCTCCATATTTGGGCAACAACGCCGGATGTATGTTGACAATACGTCCGGGATAAGCGTCGAGCATGGTCTGCGGCACCAGTAACAAGAAGCCCGCCAACACGACAAAGTCGATTTGACGCTCTCGCAGATAGTTCACAATGACTGTGCCTTCACGGAACTGCGACGACGGAAAATAACAATGCTCTACGCCCAGATTGTGAGCACGCTGACCAATATAGGCGTCGCGTCTGTTGTACAGGATGCAGTCTACGACAATACGGCCGTGTCGGTCTTGGAAATATTCTGTGATACGCTGGGCGTTGGTGCCGTTGCCTGACCCCAGTATGGCGATACGGATTTGCTCTTTCATGGATTAAAACGCAGCTTTTTTTATAAAGTGAATGCAAATATAAGAAAAAAGCAAGGACTTGTCGCACCCATCCACCTGGACTGAATAGGGATATAAGATTTTTTAAACATATTAAACGAATGAAAAATAGGCGAATAAGGATTTTAACACTACCTATGGAGGGTAAATTTAGTATGTATGTGATTTTTTTTTTGTTTCTTTGCAACTTGTTTTAACCTTAAAAAGAAAAGAAATGTCTGAAATTGCAACAAAAGTTAAAGCTATCATCGTTGATAAGCTTGGAGTTGATGAAAAGGATGTTACTCCCGAGGCCAACTTCGCCACCGATTTGGGTGCAGACTCTTTGGACACCGTCGAACTGATTATGGAACTCGAGAAGGAATTTGACATTCAGATTCCGGACGAGGAGGCTGAAAAGATTGCCACTGTCGGCGATGCTGTCAGTTACATCCAGAATCACACAAAATAGTCTGCAGACCTATCAGATGAAATTGAAAAGAGTAGTCATTACAGGGCTGGGGGCACTGACGCCTGTGGGCAATAATGTGGCTCAATTATGGCAGTCGTTGCTGACAGGCGTCAGTGGTGCCGGCCCGATTACTCGTTTCAATGCTGAAAATTTCAAGACACGCATTGCGTGTGAAGTGAAGAACTTCGACTCACTTGCACATTTTGACCGCAAAGAGGCCCGCAAATTAGACCTGTTCACTCAATATGGCCTGGTGGCTACAGATGAAGCCATCCGGGATTCGGGGCTTGATCTGGAACATGTTGACAAGACTCGTGTGGGGGTTATCTGGGGCTCAGGCATGGGCGGCGCACCTACTTTCCAGGAAGAGGTGATCGCTTTTGCTGACGGAAACCGCATACCCCGCTTCAGCCCTTTCTTTGTGCCTAAAACTATTCTGGATATCTGTCCGGGGCATATCTCTATCAAATACGGTTTTCAAGGTCCGAATTATGCTACAGCGGCGGCCTGCGCCTCGTCGGCTGTCGCTATCAACAATGCCTTTGACATGATTCAGCTGAACCGCTGCGACATTGTTATTACAGGCGGTTCTGAAGCCGCCGTGACGGAGTGCGGTATCGGCGGATTTGGTTCTATGCAGGCATTGTCGACACGCAACGACGACCCCGCCACCGCATCACGACCTTTCGACCGAGACCGCGACGGCTTTGTGCTGGGCGAAGGGGCCGGCGTTCTGGTGCTTGAAGAGTATGAGCACGCCAAGGCGCGTGGCGCACATGTCTATGCAGAATTGACTGGCTGCGGCCTGTCTGCCGACGCTTATCATATAACAGCTTCGCACCCGGACGGACTGGGCGCGGCATTGGCTATGCAACGGGCTGTGGAAGAGTCGGGTATGCGCATACAGGATGTGGACCACATCAACACTCATGGAACGTCAACGCCGGTGGGTGACGTCTCCGAGCCAAAGGCTATCGCTCAACTGTTTGGCGACCACGCCAAATCTATCTCACTCAATTCGACGAAGTCGATGACAGGCCACCTGCTGGGAGCGGCAGGAGCTGTCGAAGCTATTGCCACGATTCTGTCCATTGAGAATGATGTGATTCCTCCCACCACCAATCATTTCAATGACGACCCCGACATTCTGCCGCTGGACTATACTTTCAACAAGGCCAACCATCGCCCGGTCAATTTCGCACTGAGCAATGCTTTTGGCTTTGGCGGCCACAATGTGTCGCTCGCTTTCCGAAAATATATCGGATAATTTAATTATTGTCTCTTCCCAGCCACTCGCCTAACGTGATTGCAAGACTTCTATCGATAGCAGCGCTAAGGCGGGAGGATAAGGATTTATACTTTTTTTTTAAGAATGTGCTGGGGTTCAAACCTCACCATATTGAATTGTATCACATTGCCTTGACACACCGGTCGAAATCGCAGGATTTGGGCCACGGACACCGAATCAACAATGAGAGATTGGAATATTTGGGCGATGCGGTGCTGAGTTCTGTTGTCGCCGATTATTTGTATCACAAATATCCGCATAAGGAGGAAGGGTTTCTCACCGAATTACGCTCCATAATTGTATCGCGCAATAATCTTAACCGGTTGGGAAACAAGATCGGACTGTCGAAGCTTATCCGGTTTGACTCCCGTAGTAACGGGGCGTTCAAGAGCAAGGAAGGCGACGGCGTCGAGGCATTGGTGGGGGCCATTTATTTGGATCGAGGTTATGTGTTTGCAAAGAAGGTGATCATAGAACGATTCCTTCGGTTTTATATGGATGTCGACCAATTGGCTCATCTCGACTGGAATTACAAGAGCAAGCTGCTCGACTGGGGGCAGCACAATAAGCACAAGATTAAGTTTGTTGTGCAAAAAACCACCTATCAAGGAAGCCGCAGCCGGACGCAATATGATGTAGTGGCCACCATTGACGGAAAGGCTTATCGCAACGCCCGGGCCGACTCTATCAAAGCTGCTGAGCAACTGGCCGCCGAGAAGACTTATCTCTATCTTCAGAAAAAGGGGGAAAGCAATGTCTCGACCGACGATGTTGGCACGACGCTTAACCAACAATTAACCGTAAAGGACGGCATGGAACAGCCTCTACAGGTTGGCACGCAACTGTAGATGCCACTGCTGGCGGTGTGACTTCCCCAGCGCCTCATAGCCGCTGCCAAACAAATGGTCATCTGTATAACGGCTGAGGCTGTACTTGACGGCCAAGACAAGCCAACGGCTGAGGTTGCAGTGCATTACGGTATAGAGCCGGACCCCGCGATTGTAAAAGAATGTGCCGCTATTGTCGAAGGCGACACCGCTCTCGACAGAGTAGAGACGCGCGTTATAGTCGCTCACGTTGAAAGCGGCAAGCCGCAATGAGAGTGTCAACGGAAGCAGAACGGGGGTCCATTTCACATCGCCATGTAACAATAACCCGTGACTATGTTCTCCGACCAGACAGTAGTCAACGACGGCAGCACGAAGACTGTAATGCCATTTGTCAATATCATAGCGCATGTCGAGCTGACATTGATGACGACTGGCTGGATGCAGTTCATATTCATCTGACACTTTTATGTTGGCATCCTGACGTTTGTAGCGGTATAACACCGAGGCAGAAAATGATTGCGAGAAGGTACGGGATAGACGCAGGTGCACATCGGTGCCATGGGAGGCCCCGTAGGCGGTTGAACGCATCTCCGGAAAGCGACAATAGGCAAATGATGTTTCGAATCGCAGACGGTGCAGCAAAGGGGTCACAGCGGTCAGTGTCAGCCCCTGTTCGTTGCGGGTATGGCCAGCCATGGAGGGTGCGTCGGCATGGAGGTTCCAATACCATGCATCATAATGGTGAACGATTGCGCTCAGACGACTTGAGGCGCCATACATATAGTCCAGCCCAGCCAAGGCGGCTATATGACGGTTTTGTGAGAGTGATATCTCACCATACGACAAGAGATTGCGAAAACGGTATGTTGCGTCGACGCCCATGTTGAGATTTTCATAACCGGAAAAATAGTAGTAATTGTAGCGGTAGTTCGCCGGTTGTATGTATTTGTCTAAGAGCGTGCGGTAGCCAGTCAATCCCACCTTCCAGTCAGGCCTGCGGTATGTGATGTTGGCCCCGTAGAGCTCCTCGTCAAGCTGGTGACGCTTGGCCACTTCAACAGGAGTGCGATGGTAGCCGGACAGATAGATGCTCTGAACCAGCTCCATCCCGTCGCGCAACTTTCCGGACATGGATGCCGGAATTGTTGCATCAAGAGGCGTATTGGCATAAAAGAGGGTTAGCTCCCACGGTGCCTTCGGCACAACAGTGGCCGCTATACCTGTCAAATAACCGTATTCGAGGAAAGCGCTGGAAACACCGACACCATGCGCGGAACGATAGCCGAGGCCGCCCAGGACAGTATAGGGGGCAAAACCGGTCCACAGGGTGGCCCCCTGCCCGAACTGAAGGTTGAAAGTCCCTATCGCCAAGCACTTTAACCGTCCAATATCTTTGAGCAAGAGGTGAAACCCGTAGTGGTCGAAACCCTGTCGCTGACTACCGGAGAAGAGCGCCTCGCCTGCATCTTTGTCTGCCGACAACTGGAATTGGAGATGACTGCCCGAACGATAACGGTAACGCCAATAAAGTCTGTATGGGTCGCCCTCGTAGATGTTTTCCCGATAGCCCCGGGCCCGTTCTATTGTTCCCCCTGCTCCCATAAGCAGACTGTGACGACCCTTGCGTCGCAGGTCACGCCATGAGAAGGGGGCCGGCCCCGATGAAGAAGAGGCCACAACAACAGGCCGCAGCATTGCAAGAGTCAATGTGTCGAATCCCGGCACCAGCAACAATTCATCGACGCTCAAGAGCGGTCCGTACTGCTCAATATATGTACGCAAGGCCACGCATTGAAATGGCGAGATGAAGAACAACCGCAGCAGCTCGTTATGCACTGTGTCGTTGATGTCGACGGGCTGCCCGGACAGCTGTTCGTAGAGTTCTTCCACCTCTTCGATGGGAAGCGGAGTGTCAGATGTCTCGTTCCAAAGTTCGATCATGTCCTCCCACGTATGGGGCAGGCTGACCGATTGGGCCTGCAATCCCCAGATGGGCAACATGCAACATAGCAGCCACGACAGGCAGCGGCGCAAGGATGGGAGTGCCATGGAATGGGAGCGGAGGATTGGCGAAGAAAAAAAGAGGCAGCACCTCCATGTGCTGCCTCTTTATGTGGATGAGTGTTAAATAGCGAACTATTCAATGACACGATAGAAGGAGACGCGACGGTTGATGGAATATTTCACATCACCAAACCAGACGGATTTGCCTTTACCTTCGGTCATGAGACGGTCTTCGGCTATGCCATATCTCTTGACAAGAAGTCTTTTGACCTCGTTGACACGTTTAACGGAGAGACTTTGGTTGTACTTGTCCGAACCGGTGTGATCGCAGAAACCGTAGAGGTTGTACTTGGTGCCGGGATTGTCTTTCATGACGCGGGCAACGGCAGCCAATTTCTGCATCTCGGATTCATTGACTGTGTATTGGTCAACATCGAACAGAATGGAGAACGGGAGAGCATAGAATGTCATCTGCTCAGCCTTGATCTGGTCAATCAGACGCTGGAGACTGTCGGCTGCGGCGGTGTTGCCCTGCGGAATGACGTTGGCAAGTTCTTTCTCGAGCTCGGAAACACGGGCTTCAAGTTTTTTGATCTGCTTGTCTTTGTTGTCGACTTTTCCTTGCAAATCGCTGACCTGGCTGTTGAGAGCATCGAAGTTTTCCTTGGTCAACAGGCTGATCTGGGCCAAGCGGGCACGGTCGGCAGCCGTAGGTCCGAAATTGTAGAGATAACCGATGTTGAGAAAGAAATCCATCATCTTTCTATTGTCGAAAATGTTGCGGACGCTGGCATGATCGTCAACCATGCCCTCGACAAAGAATGTGCTGTGTTTGCAGAACTTGTAGCTGTAGCCAAGACCAGCCTGGGCAACGAAGACGAAGTCGCCGTCGAGACGTCTGGTGATGTCATTCCGATCGTAGCTGACACCGCCCAAGGCGAGTAAGTAGATGGAGGAACGACGCAACGAGTCGTAGCCCATAATGGCGTCGGTGATGGAGAATTTTGCACCCGCCACAGCCGAAGCGTAGCGATCGAAATAATCTTCCATGCCGGCATTTACCAGGTCTGTCTCCTTGTTGATAAAACCAGGAACCTGGAATGCGAAACGCAGATCCCATACGTGGTTGAGTTCCTTTTCGACAATCAAGGAGGCGCCAAGGCTGATGCCTTTGCCCCAATCCGAGCCATGGTGACCCTGTTTGACAAGATCCACGCTTGCACCGATAGACCAGTTGCTCCAGAATCCGTAATGAGGATACTCTTGCTCTTGAGCGATTGAGGTGCTGTTAACAGCCAGAAGACCTAACAACAGCCCAAAAGTAAAAATTTTCTTGATCATGTTTGTTTAAATTAAAGGTTTTTTAGAATTCGAAAAACAATTATACAAATTCCTCCCGGACATTTGTTTTGCAAAAATACATGTTTTTTTACAATCCGAGAAAATATTTCGCATTTTTTTTCCGTTAAATACGTACATATCTGTTAAATATCTGTTTCGATTAACTTATGAAAAACATTAAGATTGACACTGAGTTTATTGACAATCAACTGTCAAACAATGATTTAAATGATATATTGGGCGAGGCCTGGGAGGCTTTCCGGACATTGACAGCGCGAACCGGAGCCGGCAACAATTTTTTGGGATGGATTGACCTGCCGGAGACAATTCAGAGCCAGATCGCAGACATACGGTCCGATGTGGCACGCCTGGCTCCGGAAATCGACACTTTTGTCGTTGTCGGCATCGGAGGCAGCTACCTGGGCGCACGGGCTGCCATTGAAGCCTTGTCAGCCTCGCAAGAGCGTGCAGCAGGAGATGAATCACCGCATATTCTTTATGCCGGCAACACGCTGAGCGAAGATTATTACTGGCAGCTGATGCAACAACTGGACAGATGCAATTATGCATTGGCTGTCATTTCGAAGTCGGGGACCACCACCGAACCGGCTATTGCGTTCCGTATTATAAAGTCTCATCTGGAGCACAAATATGGCATGGCGGAGGCCGCCCGTCGCATCATCGCCGTCACCGACGCGCAGCAAGGCGCACTGCACGACATTGCCCTCCAGCAGGGATACCGCAGCTATGTCATCCCGGACAATGTGGGAGGACGGTTCTCTGTGTTGAGCCCTGTCGGGTTGCTGCCGATTGCGATGGCCGGCCACGATATCGGTCAGTTGGTGGCCGGCGCACGCGACATGCGCAAGCTTTGCCTGGAGAACAGCACTGTCGACAATAATCCCGCCTTGCATTACGCCGCTTTGCGCAATTTGCTGTATCGGAAAGGGCTACCGGTCGAACTGTTGGTCAATTTCGAACCGGCTCTGCACTATGTAAGCGAATGGTGGAAGCAACTCTTTGGCGAAAGCGAAGGCAAGGAGGGCAAGGGTATATTGCCACACAGCCTCTGCTACACAACAGATTTGCACTCAATGGGGCAATATGTACAGGATGGCAGACGTATGCTTTTCGAAACTGTAATCAGCGTCGAGGCAGCTCACCATCATGTGGACATCCCGCATGACGAGCAGAACCTTGACGGACTCAGCTATCTGGAGAAAAAATCGCTCACTGAAATAAACCATCAGGCTGAGCGCGGCACCGTCATGGCTCACTATGCAGGGGGCGTGCCTGTGATACGCATTGTCCTGCCCACCCTTGACGCCTACTGCCTCGGCCAATTACTCTACTTTTTCGAACTGGCCTGCGGCATCAGCGGATATATGCTAAGGGTCAACCCCTTCGACCAACCCGGTGTGGAGGCTTATAAGCGCAATATGTTCCAGCTATTGGGGAAACCGGGCTTCGGCCGGTAGCGCACCGCTACCGCTAAAAGGGAAGATCACCCAATGGCTCTGTGTCGGCGGTGAGTATCTCCTCCAATGGGTTGTCACGGGTGTCGGCAAAAGGAGCGCGCTGCCCGCCGGCTGACGATTCCTCACCGCGGGTACGGCCGGTAAGCACTGTGAAGTTGTCGGCCACCACTTCGGTGATATAGCGTTTGTTGCCTTCTTTGTCTTCCCATGAGCGGGTTTGCAAACGACCCTCCACGTAGACGGTGACCCCTTTGCGCAGGATTTTCTCGGCTATCTCGGCCAGACTGCGCCAACACACGACATTGTGCCATTCGGTTTGCTCGATACGCAGCCCTTCACGGTTGCGGTGATATTCTGTTGTAGCCAGCGTAAAGGACGCTTTCTTGACCACGCCCTGGATTTCACCATGCCGGTCCTGGGGGAATGAGACCACATCGGGGTTGCGTCCCACATTGCCAATCAAAATAACTTTGTTAACTCCTATCATCGTTACGATACGCTATTTTTCAGCGGGCAAAGGTAATATTTTTTTCTTTGTTGCAACAGGAAAAGATATTCACCGTTTCGAGAAAAGACGCTCCATCAGACGGGAAACCGGCAGCCGGCCCCACTCGGACAACGGCAGCGCACGGAGCGAGGGATCCACACGGAGCGGCGGAGCGGCAATCCTTGCCACGACATAGACCGCCACTATGTCGCGATGTGTCAGCTTGTGCACCAGCGGAGGATGCACCTCCATGGTGTCGGCCTGCCTGCCGCATATCGCCTCTATATGGCGCCGGAGACGGGAATCCGCATCGCTTTCCGGCAACGGCTGCCGCAACTCCAGCAACGGCACCTCGTATAGTCCGCGCCAAATATCGTCATCCGCCCGCCGATGCGCCAAAAGCCACTCTGTGTCTTTTTCTTGCCATCGGATATCAATATAGTAGAAGTAGCGTTTCTTGACCGGCACTGCGGAAGACTTGACCGGCAAAAGCCCCACCTTGCCCTCGCGAAAGGCTATGCACCGATGCGCCAACACACATTGCCCGCACCCTGTTGTCTGCGCCGGCAATCTGTCGCGGACATTGAACGGACGACATTGCATGGAACCAAAATCCATCATGGCTTGATTGAACACGTCGGGACGCTCTTTGTCCATCAGACGCAACAAAAGCGCTTCAAACTCATTGTAGGCGGCATTGGTGCCGATAGGGGTGACAATACCAAAGCAACGCGACACCAAGCGGTATACGTTGCCGTCGATGACCGGGTAGGGCAGCTTGTAGGCAAACGACGCGATGGCTGCCGCCGTGTAACGCCCAACGCCCTTCAATGCAAGTATCCCTTCGTATGTATCAGGAAAACGACCGTCCAGATTGTCAACAATATGGCGTGCCGCAGCATGTAGGTTACGGGCCCGGGAGTAGTAGCCCAACCCTTGCCACGTCTTGAGCACCTGCTCCTCACCCGCGGCCGCCAAATCCTGCACTGCGGGATAGGTCGAAATGAAGCGCTCGTAATAGGACCGCCCCTGTTCTATGCGTGTCTGCTGCAGGATGATTTCGGACAACCATATATAATAGGCGTTGCTGATGCCGCGCCACGGCAACTGACGGCCGTGTTCTTCATACCAACCGATAACCTCTTCCGAAAAAGTCATATCAATAATTGCTAAACCACTTTGTAACGCACTGATATTTGTATGTTAATTGCTACTGATGGCATTTGATTAACATATTGATAATAACACAATTACAATAAATGAAATGTTAAAAAAATGAAAATATCGCACAGATGGGTGCAAAAGAGGGCTTGGATTGAAAAAAATGTGCGACCTTTGCATCGTGTTTTGAACACATAAGTGTTGCAGAACTCCAACATAATAAAACGGAACAATACCATAAAAAGTATAAGTATCATGTCAAAGATTTGCGAAATCACAGGGAAAAAAGTTATCCGCGGTAATAATGTGTCGCATTCGCGCATCCACACCAAACGCACATTCTCACCCAACCTCCAGATCAAGAAATTCTATATCCCCGAGGAGGATATGTGGATTACACTGAAGGTGTCGGCCAAAGGTATGCGCATTATCAACAAGAAAGGTATCATGGCGGCCTTGAACGACGCCGCTGCACAAGGTCACCTGCAGTTCTAAACCCGGATGAAGATCCACACGTCTTAATAATAATCACACATTTATTAACTTAAAGAAAAGAGGTATTCACAATGATTGTAGTTCCTATCAAAGAAGGTGAAAATATCGAACGGGCTTTGAAGAAGCTCAAAAGAAAATTTGAAAAAACCGGTGTGGTGAAAGAGCTCCGTGAGCGCCAGAAATTCACAAAACCTTCTGTTATCAACCGTGAAAAGCGGCTCAAGGCTATATACATCCAGCAGCTCCGTCAGAACGAGCTGAACAAATAGTCCGGCCTCACCGCCTCACAAAACGGAATAATCAAGAAATGAAAGCCACTCTCTTTACAGGAGAGGGGGCTTTTCTTTTTGCCGTCACAGGTTTGTATTGTCGGCTTTTATTTGTATCTTTGTAGGGTGAAACCGGCCAGCGCTATAAAAGCATATCTGGATTATCTTGCCACAGAACAGAGACGGTCTGACAACACGATTAGCACTTACCGTATCATTTTCGATGATTTCGAGCGGTATCTTACGGCGCATGATATCAAATCTGTTGCAGATATCACCTCGCATGATATCCGAAACTGGCAGGTGGGGCACACCGAAGCCGGAGACTCGCCCAACACGATCCTTAAACGGCTTACTGCACTCCGTTCATGGTTCACCTATATGCGCCGTCAACGTTGGATGAAACAAGATGTCATGGCCAAAATCAGCAACCCCAAACGGCCTCGGCCGCTACCCGTATTTTTCCGTGAGAAAGAAGTTGAAAAGATTTATAATGCCGATCTCTTTGCCGACACGTTCGAGGGCTGCCGCGACAAACTGCTGCTACGCATACTCTACGAGACGGGTATACGGCGCTCTGAGGTGCTCGGGCTGACTGAAGCGGGAGTGGACTTCAACGCACTGACCATCAAGGTACTTGGAAAACGAAACAAGGAGCGTATCATACCTATCGAGGAGGAACTGGCCCGCAGCATCCGCGAATATCTCCAACTCAAGCACCAGCTTCCGCAATATGACCAGAAACTTTTTGTCAACGGAAACGGTTGCGCCATCAACTCCGGCAAAGTCTATACGATTGTAAGAAAGTATATGACGCTACTTTCTAACGCTGACCGGATCAGCCCGCACGTCTTCCGCCACACTTTCGCCACCCAGATGCTCAACGAAGGCGCCAACATCAACGCTATCAAGGAGCTACTCGGCCATGCATCGCTTAATGCCACCGAAATATACACTCATGTCACACGCGAACATCTGAAAGAGGTGTATAAACACGCTCACCCGAGAGAATTAAACAAAAAAAACAACCTATAAAAAAAGGAGGAACTTATGATTATCAGCATCAATGCCGTCAAGTTCAAAGCTGACGAGAAACTGGAAAAGTACATCCATGACAAGGTTTCGAAGCTGGACCGCATGATTGACAATGCCACCAAGTGTGAAGTTCATTTGAAACTGGACAAACCAGAGAGCGACAACAACAAGATTGCCGAAATCTCACTGACCCTGCCCGGCCAAACACTCTTCAACAGTAAACAGGCCGACAGTTTTGAAGAGGCCGTGGCTGACGCCGTCGACAGCCTGAAAGTCCAGATCGACAAATACAAGGAGCGCTATAAATAAAAACAGCCTCCGGATAAAAAAGAGAATGCCTTGGGAAGTCCAAGGCATTCTCTTTTTTTAACTGTGTGTTTTTACCTGCCCAAGCGGCGGAACTGGCAGGTGAAGTGACGCATCAACTCCGCCTCCCAGGTGATCTCCAGACCACGGGTGATGGTGGTGCGGCGGTCGTAGACGTTCTTCAACGCGGCGGCGATGACGTCCATGTGGTTGTTGGTATAGACTCGACGCGGAATGCAGAGACGAACAAAGTCGTTGCCTCCAAAGCGGTTTTCACGGGTCACCGGGTCACGATCGGCCAACACATAGCCAATCTCACAGGCACGGATGCCGGCCTCAAGATAAAGCTCGCAGGTGAGGGTCTGAGCCGGAAACTCTTCCTTGGGAATATTGGTGAGCACCTTGTCGGCATCGACAAAGATGGCGTGGCCACCGGCGGGACGCTGGTAGGGGATGCCGTACTCGTCGAGCTTGGCTGCCAGGTAATGCACCTGCTTGATGCGCGTCTCGACCATGTCGAACTCGATGTTCTCCTTCAGACCTACTGCGAGGGCATCCATATCACGGCCGTTCATGCCGCCATAGGTGAGAAATCCTTCGAAGGGAATGCAGAAGAGTTTGGCGCCTTCGTACCACTCTTCTTTGTTGGTGGCGATAAAGCCGCCCATGTTGACCAGACCGTCTTTTTTGGCACTCATCGTCATGCTGTCGGCATAGCTGAACATCTCCCGACAGATCTCACGCAGCGTCTTGTCGGCGTATCCCTCTTCGCGGGTCTTGATGAAATAGGCGTTCTCGATGAAACGGGCGCTGTCGATATTGACGGGGACACCGTATTTGTGGCAAAGCGCACAGGTTTCGCGGATATTCTGCATGCTGACCGGCTGGCCACCGACGGTGTTGTTGGTGACAGTGAGGACGAAGAAGGGTACGTTGCCTTTATTTTCCTGCAGCACTTTTTCCAGTTTCTCCAAGCTGACGTTGCCCTTGAAGGGCACCTCCAACTGCGTGTCATAAGCCTCGGGAACGGTGACATCGACGGCGAAAGCCTTGCGGCTCTCGATGTGCCCCTTGGTGGTGTCGAAATGGGCGTTGCCGGGAATGACCATACCGGGTTTCACCAAGTAGCTGAACAGCACATTCTCGGCAGCACGCCCCTGATGGGTGGGGATGACATATTCGAAACCGGTGATCTCGGTGATGGTGTCTTTCATGTGATAGAACGAGCGGGCACCGCCGTAACTCTCGTCGCCCATCATCATCGCGCTCCACTGCCGGTCGCTCATGGCACCGGTACCGCTGTCGGTGAGGAGATCGATATAGACGTAATCGGATTTCAGCATGAAGATGTTGTTGTGCGCCTCTTCAAGCCATTTTTCACGTTGTTCACGGGTGGATTTCTTGATGGGTTCGACCATCTTGATTTTCCACGCTTCTGCAAATGGAAGTTCCATGGTATTTGATGTTTTAATTATTGGTATTGATATGTTTCAGTTATTATCTGTCAAAAAATGGATATGCTCGCCGACAGAAGTCCAGGACAAAAACCGGTTAAGTATAACGGGGGGGGGATATGTGCCGGGTGCATTCCGCCCAAACCGGCGACAGGGGCATCCGAGCCTAACAGTGGTACACATCGCGCTTCTTGATGTTCAAGAAGCGGCTACTGACCAGCGTATTTGTGCAAGAGTGTTGCATCTGTGTTGTATGCAAAGGTAGGAACAAATTTTGAATCTATGGAAAAAATTCGTGTTTTTATCGGGGAAACGGTATGGAGACGGCAGCATAAGCCGGCGGCCTGCGAACGCAGGCCGCCGGCTTATGTATGCAAAAAACGGAATGACGGTCGGGCAAAGGCGGACGGGCACAGGATTAGACAAGGCCCATGGACTTCTTGATTTGCTCTATTTTTCCGTCCAGTGCGGCATTGGTCTGCTCGAAACAGTCGCGGCAGCAGAGCTCCGCCTTGACGCTGAAATAATATTTAATTTTCGGCTCGGTGCCGCTTGGGCGTACTGTAATCTTGTTGCCGTCAGCGGTGAAGAACTGCAGCACATTGCTCTGCGGCAGGTCGAGAGATGTTGTCCGGCCTGAGTTTATGTCCCGGCTTTGCTGCAGTTTGTAGTCCTTGATGCAGACCACCTTGCTGCCATTGATCTCCTCAGGGGGATTCTCACGATAGTTCTTCATCATCAGCTGAATCTCCTCGGCTCCGCTTTTGCCTTTGCGCACAACACTGAGCAGCCCCTCTTTATAGAAGCCGAACTCTTTGTATAACTCTACCAAGACATCGAAGAATGTCTTGCCTTGCGACGCGGCCCAGGCCGCAATCTCGGCTATCATGCTGCAAGCGCCCACGGCATCTTTGTCGCGGACAAAATCGCCAATCATATAGCCGTAGCTTTCTTCGCCTCCGCCGATAAATGTCTCCAAGCCTTCTAATTCGCGTATCTTGGAGCCGATCCACTTGAATCCTGTCAATACATCGTAGACTTTGACACCATAGCGCCGGGCAATGTCGGCCGGCAATTCGCTGGTGACGATGGTCTTGATGATGTATTCGCTGCCGGTTATCATGTTTTTCTCATTCCACGATTTGAGCAGATAGTAGACGATGACACTGAGCGTCTGGTTGCCGTTGAGCAGCATCCACCCGCCGTCGGGCTTTTTGACAGCGACACCTACACGGTCGGCATCGGGGTCACTGGCAAAGACGATGTCGGCATCAATCTGCCGCGCCAGGTCGACGGACATCTTCATGGCGGCCTGCTCCTCCGGATTGGGAGACGGCGTAGTGGGAAAATTGCCGTCAGGAACAGACTGTTCTTTCACCACATGGACGTTGGTGAAGCCAAGTCGGGACAGCATCTGCGGTATCAGCGTGATGCCTGTCCCATGAAGCGGCGTGTAGACAATCTTCAGATCGTGGCAAGCCTTGATGCTCTCCGGGTGCAACACGTTGCGCTCAATCTGCTGCATGAAAGCTTCGTCGACCTCGGGGCCGATGCTGACGATGTGTCCTGCGCCACCCTCCATGCGCACATCGCTGAGCTGCTTGATTTTCATCACCTCGTCGATGACATTTGTATCGTGCGGCGCCGTCAACTGACAGCCGTCGCTCCAGTAGGCCTTGTAGCCATTGTATTCTTTGGGGTTGTGCGACGCAGTGAGCATCACTCCGGTGTGACAGTGAAAATAGCGCACGGCAAAGGAGAGCTCGGGGGTGGGACGCAACGCCTCGAAAAGGTAGACTGTAAAGCCATTCGCGGCGAATACACGAGCCGTGATTTCAGCAAACTCGCGGCTGTGGTTACGGCTGTCGTGGGCAACGACGGCACGCAACTCCTTTTCTCCGGAAAAACAGCGGCGCACATAGTTGGCCAACCCCTGGGTGGCCATGCCCACCGTATAGCGGTTCATACGGTTGGTGCCCACGCCCATGATGCCACGCAGGCCACCTGTGCCGAACTCCAGATGGCGATAGAAGCTTTCATTGAGTTCGTCGGGGCGTTCCATCATGTCGAGGACAGCCTGTTTGGTGGCATCGTCATAGTCGCCGGCCAGCCACGCTTCGACATTTGCCCGCGCCGAGGCATCAATATTCAATTCGTTAAGTTTCATCCTGGTTGTCATGTGCAAAATAAGTTTTATTTAGAAATAACGGTGATCTACATCAAAAATTGTCAGCGCAACATCATCTCTTGCCTGAGCAAGGTGTTTCGGAAGTCGTCCAGCCGGGAGAGCGTTTCGTTGGTAAAATCGGCCAGCGCACAGTCGGGCAATATGCCGTCGGGACGCGACCGGAGGTATTGCAGTATGCGGAGGCCGTCGACACGTTCGCGACAGGCGCGAACAAAGCGCTGCGGAGAGGTGTGGTTGCGCCGCAGCGGGCCCCACAGGTCGCCGGTAGCAAGCTGCCGCCGCAAGAAGGCACTCATCGGGGTCTCCACATCGCGTTCGTACAGCGTGGGGAACAGGCTATAGGTCTCGGCCACGGCGTCAAAACCAGACGGAGCAAAGAAGGGGTAGCGCACCGCTTGCCCGGCCGGCTGCATTGCCACGGCAGGCCCCGTGCCGAACGGAACCCGACGGGAGACGCGCCCCGACGGGAAAACCAGGACTTCATCCGCACCCGTGCCGCCCTGCAGCCGCAAGGCGATATGGCCCGTCTTGGCAAACTTCTGCATGAGGTAGAAATCCTCGCCGCCCTGCAACGGAGCCATCCCGCCTGCACGACGGTAGGCCCGGCAAGTAAAAGCCATGGCGGAACCCAATGCTGTAAAGGCGTAAGGACTGCCTATGCGCAACAATTGGAGCAGATAGTGGCGCATATAACACTCATAGCGCAACAGGGGGCGATCCACCACCTCGTCGCCCGTCAGGCGGTGGTAGTAGGGCGCCGCAACAGCATCCGGCGACGGACAGGCATCAAATGTCGACACCAAGCGGCGTAGGTAGTCGGCATCGATGCGTGTGTCGGCATCGAGCGACACCAGCAAACCGGCCTCTGACACCGCTTCGCTGGAGACGGCGTCGAACAGCCGCTTGCGGGCCTGCCCCACCCCGTGCTGTTTCCCGGACCAGCCGCATCCCGGCGAAGAACAGTCCATCACATGAATCTCCAAGCCTTCCACTCCATCTTGCAACCATTGTATCAACGAGGCATTGCGCCGACAGACGGCTTGATGCCCTGCATCGCCGTCGCTCCACCAGCTGTCGGGTTGGTTAACACAGATATGGACAGAAAAGTCACGGTAGCGCTGACGCTGCAAGTCGGCCAATGTCAACGGCAGTGTCTCCAACTCATCCATGGCCGGGATGGCAACGGAAATATGTCGGTCAATCATGCCGTCTCAGAGTTTGATTACACGCACCCAACGCCCGTCGACCCGGAGCAAATGGATCCCGGCCGGATGTCCGCTCAGGTCGAGCAAGACTGCACGGCCGTCTGTCTCGACTGTCACAGGCCCGCGTGTGGGATTGGGATAGGCTCGCCATGAGCCTCGGCCTGCAACGGATGAGCAGACACCGGCAGCGACAGGAAGCGCATGCACCTCGCACAGGTAGTTGATTAGCGCCTGGCGCTGGCTGCGCCAGTAGCGGGGCAGGTCGCCCGACGCCACTTTTTTGACACTTGACAGCTCCATCGTCATCTCCAGCATGTCGTGGCAGTAGTTCATATAATCCTGCCGCCCGCCCGTGATGACATACCAGTCGCCGCCGGCGATATAGCCGCTGTTCACCACATCGGTGAACATGGCGGGGCTCTCACGACGGCATGTGTCGACAAAGCGCTTGCTCACCGCCACCCACCAATCGGCGTCGGGATGGCTGCGCTGGGCGGAAGTGAAACTGTCCCACGGATAATTCATCACTTCACTGCCGGAATGCAGGTTGGCCGACAGACGGAAACGATGAACAGATACATAGTCTATCATTGCCTGATTCTCGGGCTCGATATTCTTGGCCGTGGCGGCGAACGGGTCGGGATAATTGCGGTTGAGGTCGACTCCGCGGGCATTGTACCGACGCGACAAGCCGACTGTGCCGTTGCCGCCGTAATAGGTGCCGTCGGGATTGGCAAGGGGGTTGATGTAAACTTCTGTCGAGGCGAGCAATGCTGTTATCTGCGGCGAAACACCGTAGGCCTGCAGCAGTGTATCGATAAGATGCAACATCAGGTGGAAGCCCACCAATTCGTCACCATGTATTGCCGCGGAGTAGAACACTTGCGGCTTCTCCGCCACCGTAGCCGCGTTGTCGTCAGACAACCGGACACAGAGTATGAGCCGGCCATTTACCGAAGTGCCTATCGTATCAAGGCGGCAGAGCGCAGGGTGACGCCGCTCAAAACGCTGCATCATGGCGACATAATGCTCGTAAGTGGGATAATGCATCCAATCCGCCATCGAAGCGGAATCGTCTGCCATCAGCAATGCCTTGCCCGTAGACGCCGAGGACTCCGAAGGAGGAAATGCGTCGGGGCGGAGGGGCAGCTGCGCTTTGCCTGAGCATACAGACAACAGAAGATACGCCGCAATCAGGGAGAAACGGTACCTCAAACAGAAAGTCATTTGAAAGCTTTATCCTGCGCTTTGACTCAGAATTGCTTCTCCGCCTCGCTGTGGATAATGCCTGTTTTGCGGATGCGCTGCGGGTTGTAGTTTTTCTTTGGGCGGCTGATACGCGGCCCCTGCTTCCTGGCGCGGGGCAGGTAGCGCACATTCCCGGACTCGTTCACTTCAAGGCCGTAGACCTTCTCTGTATCAAGGTTGACCAACACATGCCAATAGCGCCCGCAGCCTCCCTGAGTGAGGATGATGTCTTTACCCAGACGCGCCTTCACCGCATCGTCCCACAGGAAATTGACCCATGCGATACGGTAGCCGTAGATATCTGTGAACCCCACGTACTGCCGCTCGTACTTGTTCATGTGCTCGTCGATTACCGGACAGCGACCACCTTGGTTGACATGGTCGCGGTTGACATAGGCTATCTTTTTCTGAATAAGACGCTCCGCCTTGACAATGTCCTCTTCTGTCAATGTATAGCGCCCGTCTTGCGCGGCGACAGTGAAGTCTACATCCCATGTCTCATTAAAAGCAAATCCATGGTAATTGTTACCCTGCACCTCCTCGCTGTCCCACATCTCGACAGGCTCGACATACTCTTGGGCCGCACAACCCAAAGAGAGGCCAATCAAAAAAAATGCTAAAGCGGCTGGTTTTCTCATAAAGTCACTTATTTCCACATGCAAAGGTACTTATAAAATGCTGTCCGCACAAATTTTTTTTAGCATCGGAAAATAATTGGTATATTTGCATACCTTTTTGTAACAACAACTCAAATAACAAGACAACAATAAACACCATGAGTAAATTTATCTCCGCAAAAGACGCCGCCGCCAAGGTTCAGGACGGTATGACCGTCATGATAGGCGGGTTCCTGGGCGTGGGCACACCACACGCCGTCATTGAAGCATTGGTGGAAAAAGGCGTGAAGAACCTCACCGTCATCGCCAACGACACCGCCTATCCCGAGACGGGTATCGGCAAACTGATCACCAACCGTCAGGTAAAGCACCTTATCGCCTCACATATCGGCACCAACAATAACACCATCGACCAGATGAATGCCGGCGAACTGGAGGTGACCCTGCAGCCCCAAGGCACTTTGGCCGAACAGGTGCGAGCCGGCGGAGCGGGACTGGGCGGCGTGCTGACCCAGACCGGGCTGGGCACCGTTGTCGAAAACGGCAAACAGAAAGTGACTGTCGACGGTAAGGAATATCTGCTGGAAAAGCCGTTGCATGCCGACATAGCCCTCATTGGCGCCAACATCTGCGACGAAAGCGGCAACTTGGTGTACAAAGGCACCTCGCAGAACTTCTGCCCCATGATGGCCACCGCGGCCGACATCGTTATTGTCGAACCGCAGGAAGTGGTCGCCACCGGCAGCATCGCCCCTGAAAACGTCAAGACACCCGGCATTTTGGTAGACTTTATCGTGAAGTAGGAGAACCTGGGCCGACAATCACTAACCACCAATTACACAAACTATGGCTGTAAAATCCATGCTCCGAGTCCGGATGAGCGCAAAAGACGCTCATTACGGCGGCAATCTGGTTGACGGTGCCCACATGTTGCACCTCTTTGGCGATGTCGCCACCGAACTCCTCATTATCCAAGACGGCGACGAGGGTCTCTTCTGCGCCTACGATATGGTTGAGTTCAAAGCTCCCGTATATGCGGGCGACTACATCGAAGCCTACGGCGAGATAACCCATGTGGGCAACACCTCGCGCAAGATGAGTTTTGAGGCATACAAAGTCATCAAGACCCGTCCCGACATCAGCGACAGCGCCGCCGATGTGCTTGAGGAGAAGATATTGGTCTGCCGCGCAAGCGGCACCTGCGTCACCCCCAAAGAGTGCCAGCGCAAAAACAAGTAACGGAGATCCCGTCACGATGTGGAAGAGCTGCAGCGAATGCTGCGGCTCTTCTTATTTACTGCATTCAGATACAGGATTTCCGAAACGTGTCGGACAATGCGCCCCCTATCCGTTCTATGAACGAAGAAGCAGGCGCCATCCACCCCACCTGCTATCGGCCGACGCACACTGCCGATGATTTGCGGGTTGCCGACGAAACATACGGTTGCATTGAACCGTGATTATAAAACACATAATACAACGCACAAAGCAGATAGACAGTGAAGGGGGGCGCGGTTGAACTCGCACCCCCCTTCATTGTCCTGCAAGGATTGTAACTACAGGTTCAATTTGGTCTTGACGAACGGCATGATGTCTTCGCTGTCCTGCTGATAGAGCAATGCGCCGACTCCGGAGTCGAAGATGTAGGTGTAGCCACGCTCCTTGGCGACTTCCTCGATGGCTTTTTTGGCCCGATCGATGATGGGCTTTAACAATTCTTGCTCGCGGTCCTGCAGCTGCTGCTGCGCGTTCTTCTGGAACTCCTCCATGCGGGCGCCCATGTCCTGCAGTTCGCGCTGTTTGGTCTGTTTGATGAGGTCGGACATCTGAGACTCTTTGGCACGATAGTCGTTGTAGCGTGACTCAAGCTCATCCTGCATGGTCTTCAGTGTGGCCTGCAAGTCTTCGACCTCACGCTGGAAGGCGGCCTGCGCCGAGTCGCGGCCGGGCATTATCTGCATCAACTCGTTGGAGTTGATGTGGCCTAATTTCACATTCTTCTGTGCCATGGATGCGGGCGCCGCGGCAACCAGCATCAGCAATAGTGCGATTACTGTTCTTTTCATGTATGCTTTAATTATTTGGATTTACGTGATGTGCGGTATCGGGTGTGCAAAGATACACAATTTATTTTGTTTTAATTCCCGGGCCGCGCCGGCTGTCGCGCAAGGGAGCGTTGGCGGCCTTGGCTTTGGACTTCTTGTCGGAGTCGACGGCGTCGGCGCTGTCGGCGGAGCCGCCAGTGTAACCCAATGCGTCGAGCACTTGTGCGGTGATATCGTATTTCACGTTGGCATAGAGCACTGTGGACGTGCCGGAACGGTCGAAGACGAAAGCGTAGTTTTTCTCATTGGCCACACGCTCAATGGCTGCATAAACACGATCCTGGACCGGTTTGAGCAGTTCGGCGCGTTTTTTGTCCATGTCACCTCCCACACCAAAGCGCTGTTGCTGCAGAGCGACTATTTCCTGATGCTTGGCGCTGATTTGCTCTTCGTGGTGTTTTTTCAGGTTGTCCGGCAACAGATAGGATTTCTGTCTGTACTCGGACTGCAAGGTCTCGTATTCGCTGTATTTAGCCTCTATCTCCTGCTGCCATTCGGCGACATAGCGTTCGAGCCGCTGCTGGGCCTGCACATAGTCCGGCAGGCTCTTGAGCACATGCTCGGAGTTGACGCAGGCGTATTTTTGCGCCATTGCCGCCGTTCCGGTGGCAATGGCAATCAGAAGAACTGCTGCTGCGAAGAGAAACCGGGGGGCCTGTTTCATATTTTAGACACTGTTTTTAGTCGAGGCTCTGCCCGATGCTGAAGTGGAACTGGCTACCGCCGTAAAGGCCGTCGAATCCATAGCCCCAGTCAATGCCAATCATGCCGAACATGGGCATGAAGACGCGGACGCCGAGACCGGCTGAATTGTACATCTTGAAGGGCTGGAACTGCTTGGTGGAGGCCCAGCTGTTGCCCCCTTCGAGAAAACCGAGGACATAGATGGTGGCGGAGTTGCTTTCTATGACGGGCTGACGGAGCTCGAAAGTATAACGGTCGAAGACAGAGGCTCCGCCGGAAGGGGTGAGCGAATTGTTCTGATAGCCACGCAACGGGATCACTTCGCGCCCGTCGAGCATCCACGTGGAAAGGCCGTCACCGCCCAAGTAGTAGCGGCCAAAGGGCGACAGCCCTATCTCGCTGTTGTAATAGCTCATCCAGCCGAAACGGAAACGGGCGTTGAGCACTACGTCACCCACAAGATTGAGCATCCAGGAACCACGTACATTGACTTTGAAATACTCTATCCATTTGTACATTTCGGCATAGTTGCCGGCGGCAGCCAGGCTGGAATAGTAGCCTTTGTGACGAAAGAGTGAATATGGCGGGGTGACAAAGCCAGACACGGAGACCTCGGAACCGCTGCGCGGGAAGATGGGCGAATCGAGGGAGTTGCGGCTGACGGTGACACTGTAGGAGAGGTCGTTGGAGGCGCCGTCGGTGAAGAGGGACGAAAGGTTGGTGTAGTTGTTGAGGGTATAACGTTTGTAGGAGAGACCCTGAGAGAAAATGAAATAGTCATCGGGCCATTTAAGCCGGCGCGAAAAAGAAACGCCGCCGCCGGTGATGCGCAAGCTGTAGTAGCGCTCATCGCTGCTGCTGTAGTAGTAGCCGTTGCTGTAAAGGTTGTGGTAGAGCGACACGGTGAGCGACTGCGGCCGACGACCACCGAGCCACGGCTCGGTGAAAGAACCACTGATGGCATAGTAGTAGGTGCCGTTGGTGACGAGGTTGAGCCCCAGTTTCTGCCCGTCGCCGGCAGGCAACGGCGCCCATGCATTTTTATTGAAGATATTGCGTGCAGAGAAGTTGTTGAGCTGCAGGCCCAACTGGCCTATGACCATGCCGCTGCCGTAGCCTCCCTGCAGGTTGATTTGACTGGTGGAGCCTTCCTCGACTTTATAGACGATGTCGACCGTACCGTCCTCACGGTTGGGCCGGGGCTCGGGAATGATGGACTCTTCTTTGAAGTAGCCCAGTGTGGCCAATTCACGACGGCTGCGGAGCACGGCGTCACGGCTGAACAGGTCGCCCGGTCTCGTGTGCAGCTCGCGCATGATAATCTTGTCGTTGGTGATGGTGTTGCCCTCGACAGTCACGTTGCGGATGCGCGCCTGTTTGCCCTCGACAATACGTATTTCGATGTCAATGGAGTCATTGTCGACAGCCACCTCGACAGGGGTGGCGTTGAAGAAGAGGTAGCCGTTGTCCATGTAGAGCGCCGTGATGTCTGTGCCGCTGGGGTTGTAGCTGATGTTGGTCATGAGCTGCTCTTCGTTGTAGGGGTCGCCCTTCTTAATGCGCAGATGGCGTGACAAGGTCTCGGACGAGTAGATGGTGTTGCCTGTGAAGGTGATATTGCGGAAAGTGTATTTGTTGCCCTCGTGGAGCTTGACACGGACAATGAGCCGATCTTGCTTGCGCGATGCGCCGTTGGCAGGCGAGTCGTAGACAGTGTCGGAGACGACACGGGCGTCGCGATATCCCATGGAGTTGTAGTAGGCCACAAGCCCGTCGAGATCTTCCTGCAATTTGGATTCGTCGTAGCGCGATTTTTTCCAAAAACCCGGTGTCCAGAAATAGAGTTTGCGCCCGTAACGCACATCGTGGGTGTTTTTCATCTTACGCAGCAACTTGTTGGTCGAGACAACGCTGTTGCCCTCGATGACCAGGGTGTCGATTTTGACTTTCTTCCCCACCTTGACGTTGAAGATGACGTCGACGCGGTCGGCTTTGCCGCCAGCGGTGTCGGGCACCGCATCGGCCTGGACGCTGACATTGCCGTAGCCTTTCTCTTTGTAATAACTCAGGATTTTGTTGCGCGAAGTGGTGAGCAGGTTTTCTGTCACAACATCGCCGGCTACAAGCTTGATTTCCGTGCGCAATTTGTCGGCATCGCTCTTTTTGACACCGTTGAATTTGAACCGGGCAAGCTTGGGCCGCTCCTTGAGAAAAATTTTCAGATAAATCTTGCCGTCCTGAATGCGCATGATGCGTATCTGGATGTCTTCGAACAGCCCTTGCTTCCAGAGGTTGTCAATGGCCGTGGCGATACGGTCGCCGGGAACGCGGACTGTCTCGCCCACCTGCAGCCCGGAGACAAGGATCACCATGCGCTTGTCGAGGCGATCGGCTCCCTCCAAGACGATGTCGCCAATCTCGTAGGATTTGGGGGTGAGATAGTCGATGTTATGATCACTGCCTCCAACGCGCACCTGCGCCCGAAGCGGGCTGCAGCAAAGCGACACGAAAAGGAACGACAAAAGGAACGACAAGCCTGCGGCAGGCTTGGAGTAAAAGACCGGATGAAGCCGATTGTATGGCATGAGACTGGATGTCAACGGTGAATGGTGTATTGTCGGGTATGATAGATAATAAGATATAACTTAAAAACGGACATTTTATTATATCTTCGCTTTATTTTCGGGCGATTTGGTCACCCGTTTTGCCATAGCGCCGCTGACGGCGCTGGTAGTCCGCTATGGCTTCGTAGAAGTTCTCGTGGCGGAAGTCGGGCCACAGCTGCTCGCTGAAATAAAACTCAGTATAAGCCATCTGCCACAACAGGAAGTTGCTCAGACGCAACTCGCCACCGGTACGTATAAGCAGGTCGGGGTCGGGGATGTCGCGGGTGACAAGGTAGCCGCGAAGCGTCTCTTCGCCGATATCGTCGCGCCGGACATGACCGTCACGCACATCGTCGTAGAATCGGCGTAACGCCTGCGCCATCTCCCAGCGGGCGCTGTAGCTCAACGCCAAGACAACAGTGGTACCGGTGTTGGCCGATGTATCATCCATGCACTGCTGCAACATCTGCAACGACCGCAGCGGAAGACGGTCTGTATCGCCGATGACACGCATCCGCACATTGTTGTCCATCATGGTCTTGGTCTCATCCTTGATGGCTTTCACTAACAACTCCATCAGGCCGTCAACTTCGTCTTGCGGCCTGTTCCAGTTTTCCGTGCTGAAGGTATAGAGTGTAAGATATTGCACGCCACAGGCCACCGCAGCCTCGACGGTGTTGCGTACCGCCGTGATAGCGTTCTGATGGCCAAACAGACGAATGCGGTCACGCCTTTTGGCCCAGCGGCCATTGCCGTCCATGATAACGGCGACATGGTGCGGCATATTGTTTTTGTCAAGGTCTTCAAGCTTCATTGTCAGTTATTTGATTGCAAAAAATATTATAATTCGCACCGCTTGCTGCGCAACCACCCGAAGAGAGCCTCCATGCTGACGGTGAGCGATACGTTGAAAAAAGCGTAGGCGTCGTCAAGTGAATCATCGCCGCGCTGGATGCCCGGCATATTGACATAGCCCTCGCACACTTCGCCACTGCGGTCGGCCAAGGCGGCAGCTGTCGTACCTGTGCCCAGCACCTGATCCCCTACATAGGTGGTGCTCACATCGTCGAGGTAGTCGGTCCAGGTAAGACGATAGCCGTATTCGACAGCCAATGTGACGCTTTTGGACAATGCCATCTTGAAACCCAGCCCGAATGGCAATACGGTCTGCATGAGACTGTAAGGGACGCGGTCCGGATAGACCCCGCTGCCCTGCCCTTCGGTGCGGAGCGGCTGCAAGTCCACCCAGCTGACGCGGCCCGAAACGGGGTCACGGTAGCGGGCCTGCGGATTGAAATGGAATAGGCCCACGCCGGCAAAGAGATAGGGGGCGGTGCGGAAGCAGAAACCTTCGGCTCCAAATGGCACAAAATTGAATTCCAGACGCAACGACGCCTCAAAGATGCGGGAACGAAAACTGAGATTGCGCAACTTGTCGACATCGGGGTCGCCGCCTGCCACCTGTCCACAACCCAGGCTGACAGCGGCGGCCCAACGGTCTCCCATGCAGTAGCGGCCAAAGATCGCGGCGGCTGGACGGACCGTTCCGTCAAGACGCTGATGATTAAGGTCGCCGATATAGTTCATACCACCCACCGCCACGCCCAGCTCACCACGGGATAAGAACCCCTGCGCAAAAACTGTCGGACAGGACAGCATCATCGCAAAGGAGCATACGGTGAGAAAGGCGCCGGGACGTGACATGACAGGTTGTTAAAATCTGAGGCTATGGCATATACCTTCAGCTTGCATCAGCAAGTCGCGTTTGCTAAGGGTTTTGATGCGACCAGAGGGATAATAGATATATCCTGTCAAGAAGACAACCTGCCTGTTGTCGGGAGAGAGCACGACGTAGTTGACGAAGGGGCCTCCCATGAAGTCACCCTCGGTCCGCCAGCAACCACGGGTCTCGACGCAATAAGGGCTGCCCTCGAACACGACAGTGCGTGAGTAGAAAGGCATGGCCCGCTCAATGTTCATGTAACTGCTGTCAGCACTGCCCGGCACATGGCGGTGCATCTGGGCGGCAAGCGTGTCGAGAAGCACTGCCTCGTTGAAGATGTCGCGGCTGGTGTATGGCAGGACACGGATAAAGACACCCAGACCGAAGTCCTTGGTCTCCTTGCGAATCCACATGAAGTCCGACGTGGGATTCATGGGACGCGCCACCTCAAATTCATTAGAGAAAGTGAGCGTAAGCCCTATCTGCCTGCGTATGGCCTCGCGCACTTCGACACCCTCTATACCTTTGAATACTTTGTACATACGACGATGTTCGGTACGGTAGAGGTTCTCAATGATGACATCGGCGTATTTACGGAGCAGGGCGCACAGGGTAGCCCGGTCTTTGACAGCAAATTCGTATACAATCTGGGGGGAGGCCCACTGGTCGACGTAGCGATAGACTTTGTCGGGGTTGTCAGGACGGATGTCGCAGATAATAATATTGCGGTGCGCCTGGAACATCTCAGTGTTGCGGAAAGAGGTCAGCGGTATCTGCACCACATCGAAGATCGGCTCAGGCTGGGTAAGCCCCGGCTGCGGCTGGCGGAATATGGAATCGAGCAAGTCCCGGGTTGCCCCCTCATAGACGTTACGGTCTATGGCCACCATCAGTTCAAGGGTTTTCCCTGACGAACCTTTCTTCGAGCTCTTATCTGAAGCGGAGCCGTTACAAGCGGCAAGCATCAGCGCCATACACACCGCGACGACAAACAAAAAACGATGCTGGTTCATATTGAGACACTTTATGATATTGCAAAGATACAAAAGATTGACGAATCGGAGCCGATGAACGAAGATATTAGCCCGCGACGTGACCACGACGCCACCGGTGAAAGTCGAGGATGGCCTGCTCGACCGGTGTGCAGGGCATATCGAGCTGGGCATGCGCCTTGGCGGCACAGTAATATTCGCGCACCATGAGCTGACGCACATTGCACGACGACAGCTGTGTGCGCACACCTACGGCACGCAGCATATCGCCCAGCCAGCCAACCAACAGCAGCAGTGTGCCGGGCAATACAAGACAGCGTTGACGGTAGCCGCACAGGCGGGCCTGCAACAGGTAGAACTGCCGCAGCGACAGGTTGTCGCCTGTGGCCAGATAACGCTCACCCGAGCGGCCCATGGTCAGGGCATTGGCCGCAGCAACCGCCACATCGGCGGCATGGACAAAACTTTTGCCGCCGCCCGGCACCGCCATCAGCCGACGTCGGTAGGCCGCCAGCAGCAACCGACCCGACGAGGGCTTGGCGTCGTAGGAGCCAACAATAAAACCGGGGTTGAGAAGGACGACATGCCAATCGCTATGCCGCCGCGCCGCTGCGATGAGCAGTTCTTCGCCGGCGCGTTTGCTACGGGTGTAGAAGGAGTGGCTGAAAGGAGGCTGTGCCGGCGCATCCTCGGCGGCAGGGTGTCCGGGACGGCCGTAGCCGACAGTGTTGGCGGTGCTGACGTGTACGAGGGTGGTGATGCCACACCGCTCCATCAGCTGCACCAGACGGCCACAAAGGTCACGGTTGACAGGCAGATAGTCGGCAAGACGCAGTAACGACATATCGGTGGTGCCGGCACAATTGATAATAGCCTGACAGCCAGAGGCTGCCGTCTCGAGGTCGGCATCGCAAAGCAACGAGCCGCGCAGGACGGCGAGGCCCGGCGCAGGGTCCGGGGCGACAGACCCGGCACGCAGCAGGAGCACCACCTCGTACCGCCGCTGCAACAAAGTGTACAACACGTTTTGTCCCAAAAGTCCCGAACCTCCTAAAAGCAATATTTTCATTTAAGTTGTAGTCTGTGTGGTGAAAAAAAGGGTGCCCCGCCAGCCGGTAAGGCACCCTGAGATAACTGCCGGACAAAACAAGGCAGTGTTTAATTCACAAGCAGTTTTCTTACGGCTGTGAAACCCTCGGTGGAGATACGGACAAAGTAGGCGCCTTGCGCCAAGCCCTCGACACGCAAGGTCTTGACACAAGCGGCTTCGCACTCCATCTGCCCGCTACGCACGACACGTCCACGAAGGTCGAGCACCGAGACGGTGATACGCCCGCTGACGCCGCTGACATCGATGGAGGCCTCCCGGGTGGCCGGATTGGGGTGGATGCGGACCGACACACCGTCCGTCAAATCGTCGATGCCGGCGGCGGCGGTAGTAAAGCTGGTGACAGCGCTCCAACCACTGGTGTCACCCTCGCCACAGACGGCACGCACCACGGCATTATAGGCAGTGCCGGCAAGCAAACCCTCCAGCGACGCCGTGGCGGCGCTCACAATGCAGGTGTAATCGGTATCGCTGCTGTAGACACGCACCTGCCATTCACTTTCACCGCCTTGCGGCGTCCACGAAAGAGTGGCTGCAGTCGAAGAAACAGAGGATGCCGTCAGCCCGGCGGGGACATGACACTCCTCAACGTATACGCCAACGGCGATATTGTCGATAAAAATGGCGCCTTGCCCATAGTCGGCCGTATTGGAGAAACGGAACATGACCGTCTGCCCGTCATAGCCGCTCAAATCGTAGACCGCCGTGCCGAAGGTGCCAGGGTCGGTGGAGCTGTTGCTCTGAGAGCCGGCCGTGAACGAGCCTAACGCGGAAAAAACGGTGCCGCCGTCGGTGGAGATATCCACCGTCACCGCACCCGACGAAGCACGGTGCGAGTAGTTGAACGAGAGACTGTAGACTGAATCCGCGGGAATTGCGAAAGAAGGGGTGTTGATGGTGGCAAGGCCGCTTTCTACATAGTAGTTATACATGCGCAACATCTTATTGCCGCCAAAACTATGGACACCCCAGACATAATCAGGAGATTCGTCGACAGTAACGGTCGTCGAAGCCGAATTGTCCCAGCACAGCGGCACCGTGCCGACGGACATATTCTCGAAATCATCACTCCACGGAGTGTCGAAGACGCTGCATGCCGTGGTGAAACTGACGGTACGCGATACACGCCCCGTGTCGCCCTCTCCGCAGACAGTGCGCACATTGCACCAATAGGTGGTGGCGGGAGCCAGCCCGTCGAAGGTGTACTGCATACCCGACATAGCAGTATCGGTGACTGCAGGATCGGCAATGGCACTCTGATCGCCGTAAGTGACAATCCAATGCAGCGGCGCCGCGCTGGCATCGGTCCACGTGAGCGTGGCCGACGTGTCGGAAATGCCGCCGACCGACATGTTGAGCGGGCGTGCACAAGAGGGAATCGTCTCGACCACGAGATTATCGATATAGTTATAACCGGCAAGGGTGCGGATATACACCCGCTGGCCTGCGCCTGTATAACCGTCGAGGGTGACAATGTACTCGTCGCTCTCTTCCGCCAGTCGCACCGTGTCGACTGCGACGGCACCCACCAGATTGTCGGCACTGGAGGCAACGCCCACCTCAACAAGGCCAAGGGTGCTGGATGTGAGTGCGTCGAACCGCACCTCAAGGGTGGTCATGTCGTCGGTCATCTCAGGCAGGATGACGTAGCCTGAACCGTAGAGATAGAGTTCATTGTTGTAAACCTGTACATTGGTGGTGTTATTGCGATACCAACAGCGGTGGAACACGCCCGAGTTGAAGTCCTCGGCATAGTCGGCCGTGACGGCGGCGCATCCGGTGCAGGCGGTGGTGTAGGCGAAGACAGTGTCGTCGCCGCAGACGGCACCCACACGGATTTGGTAACAGGTGCCGGCGGCAAGATTATAGTATGTGTATGAGATATCGCCGACAGCCTCGTCGGTCCAGGAGGTCTCATTTTCGGTCTTGTAGCCCGTCACCCAGGAGGACTCGGCGCCCGTGGGCATCCAGACAATCTCGATATAGTCGATGTCAGCACCGGCCACGGCGATGACCGGGGCTGTACATTCAGCGGGCTCGCAGATTACGTCGAACCGGATGTCGGGGACATTGTCCATCACGCCGCTGTTCTCCGCATTGGGCGAAACCGGATTGACGGCAGAATCATCTTGATACCAATAGACTGAATTACCCACATCGGACGTATGTTGATAGAAATAGAAATTTTGATATTGGCCTGTGTTGTTGGTGACCGCCACCACCACATTGCTGCGGCCGTCGTAGACGAAAGGCGTGGAGAAGGGGATGTAGACCCAGCCCGCAACTGAAAAATCCACCGTGACATTTGCCGCCACTGTCGTCAAGTCGGACGATGCAACATAGCTGGACTCGGAGAGTGCTGTCAGGCTTGTGTTGGCCATGGCGATAGTGAGGTTGCGGGACATGGTGGAGGAGGAAGAGGTACGGAACGAAATTCCGCGGATGGTGTCGGCTCCGGACAACGCTATCCCGGGATAAAGGCTCTGTGAATAGCCATATCTGTACCACGGGTTGAACGGCACCGAATTGTTGTCCGAGTATGACTCGGCGGGGCTGCCGCCGGCACATTCGCCGCAGGTGGGCGTTTCGAACGAGAGGAAGACTCTGGCGCTGGTATCCTCTCCGCAGACGGCGGTCAGACACACCTCATAGGTCGTATGATCCATCAGTCCGGTGAAGAAGTAGTATGACTGGTCCGTCACCTCGGCAGAGGTCCAGACGGAGGCGGTGTCAGCTTTGTAGTCGACCACCACCCGGGTCAAAGGCTGCCCGGCATCAGTGTTGACCGACCATGAGATGGAGGCACTGTTCTGCGCCACATTGTGCACCTGCACATCGGCGACGGTGGCACAAGCCGGATCGGTGGTAAACAGCAACGGGGCAGACCAACCTGTTGTCTCAGTGCCGCAGACACCACGAACCCAGACATAGTAAAGCGTCTCGCTGCGAAGGTCGGAAAAAACCGCCGTCGCATCGGAGACCGTGACCGGATCGGCAGTGACATCGGCTATATTGGGAACCGTGTCACAAAGGACTTCATAGCTGTCGGCCAAATCGCAGCCTGTCCAGACAACGGTGGCACTGTTATACGTCAACTCCGACACCGACAACTGACGCGGACGCAGGCAAGTGCTCGCTGCTGTGACGGAGATATCGTCGAGATAAACCTTGGCGGTGGAGTAATAAGAGCCCTCCGTATAGCCCTCAAAACGGATCTGATACCACTCCGCACCGGCCGAATTGGGGAGCGGACGGTCCATGTCGTTGATCCATGCGTCGGTCGATGCCGTGAGGGTGGCTATCTGCGTCCATGCGCCCGACGACGAGGTGCGGTAGGATATTTTCAAATTGCCGCGTTCGCCATAGTTGTCAGGAAGTTTGTACCAAAAATCCAACACGGCGCCGTCGGGCAGCTCTGAGCAATCAAAAACATTGGAGGTAAGAACGGGGTTATACGACACATCGGCGCTTACGCTGTAAGCACTCAGACGGGCGTCATCCTCGTCAATCCGCCAAATATAATCTTCATCGTCGGCGACGTTGCCCCAGCAGGAGGACAGGTCACCGTCCTCAAAATCCTCAAGGAAAGGCACCGTCCCAACACCACAGTCCGTGCGGAAGGAAACCGTGGCTGCATTGAAGCTGGGCTCTCCGGAACAGAGCGAATAGACCTGTACCTCATAGCGGGTGTCGGGGTGCAGCCCGGTTAAGTCATAGGAAACATCGTTGACATTGTCGTCGACGGTGGTGTCGCCACGACAAATCAGTGCCACACGGTACTGTGTCCCGTTGCCGGCGGCAGTCCAGCCAAGGGTGGCGGCGGTGGTGGAGACAGCACTGACAGAGAGGTCTGTGGGACGAAGGCAGCCGCTCTGCGGAAAGACGCTGATGTCATCAAGGTAGATATAACCTTCGTCCGTGCCGGCAAAGCGGATCTGATACCAGGCGGCACCGGCGGAATTAGGCAGAACCACATCGCCCGAATTGGCCCATTGACGGCCGTCTGTGGCGGCATTGAAAATGGCGGCGGTATCCCAACTGTCTGACGAAGAGGTGCGATACAAGACTGTCAACGTGGCATTCACTTCTTCGTATGTCCACCAATCCTCCTCAGCAGGCAGCCTGTACCAGAAATCCAGCACAGCCCCGTCGGCAAGGTCCGAAAAGTCAAAAACGTTGGTTGTCAGCGTAGGGTCATATTCTGCAGAAACCGATACATGGTGCAGCCCCGAATGGGAGCCTCCTGTGCCGACATTCCATTGATACCAGCTGCTGGAGGCATCTGTAGCGGCCTCCCAACAGGAGGAGATGCTGTCTTCGAAACCCTCGAAGAAAGGCACCCCGTCGGCAACACAAGCGGTACGGAACATTGCCGTGGCGCAGTTCTGGCTGGGCACGCCGTCACAGACAGAATAGACCTCAACCTTGTAATCGGTATTGGGTGTCAGCTCGCTGAATAGATAGGTTGTCGTATAGACCTCATCGTCGGCGACGGTGTCGGTGCCCTGGATGCGCACCACACGGTAGCGTGTCTCGCTGCCGGCGGCGGTCCAGTCGAGGTTGGCCGAGTGGGATGTGATGCCGGAGAAGACAAGTCGGCCCGGACGAAAACATGTCGGCGCCTCCATAGAGGTATTGAACGATATCTTCAGGTTGGGGAGGCCGGCGGAGCAGGTGCCCTGCGTTGTGGCGGTGAGCGAATAGATGTCGCCATAACCGGCAATATCGTCATCCTGCCTGTAAAGCACTTGGTTTGACGCAGCGGTTGTTGACCGCCAAAGAGAAGAGGTGCTGTAATCCCCGGCTGTCTTGGTGACCGCCACCACCAGATTTTCGGAATCCATATAGTACCATGGTGCGTCAAGCGGGATGGCGTACCAACCCGTGGCGCCGCCGATGCTGACCGTGCCGCCGTGGAACACAGGATCCAACTGACCGACGAATATCCAACTTGTCGTCGAAGTGAAACTTTCGGCCGAGGTGGTGCCCAGATAGACGTTCAGCGAGGTGCACGGAAACGGCGAGGAGGAGGCGGAATAGAACCAGAGTGTATCAATCCAGCCCGACATACCGATTTGCGACGCCGGATAAATCATCTCTGCGGTGGAATTCCTGTAGTACACATTGAACGGGGCACCGTTATAACTGTCCGACACCCCCGTCCCGATGATGACGGAGGTGTGGCCGTCCTGTGCCATCAAACCTGCAGGCAGGCCTGCAAATACAAGAAAAAGGGAGACGAAAATAAATTTCTTCATGCTAAAAATTGTTTATTCTGAATACTTGATCGATGTTCATGCTTACAGACGGTCACTGCACAATGAGCTTGCGCACAACAGCAAACGTATCGGATGCAATGCGGATAAACCAGGCCCCCCTGGACAATCCGTCAACATAGAATGTTTTGACACACGTGTCGGCACACTCCATCCGGTCGGTATGCACCACCCGGCCGCCGGGGTCGACGACACTAAGCATCACCGTGCCGTTGACACCGCTGATGTCAACCTGTGCCGCATGGATGGCCGGATTGGGACGGACAAGCACCGACACACCGTCGACCGATTTGTCCACGCCCACATTACGTGTGGAGAAAGCGACGACAGCGCTCCAATCGCTGGTGTCGCCGTCACCACAGACAGCACGCACCGCAATATTGTAGGATGAGCGGGGTCTCAGGCCTCCCATGGCTACATACGACGAGTAGGCCCTGTAGACCGAATCGAAACCGGCGTTATAGATGTGCACCTGCCACCGGCGCTCGCCGCTCTCCGGTGTCCAAGAGGCCACCACCGATGAATCGGTGACAGCCGCCACCGTGATCCCTGTCGGTGCAACACAACCCGGATCGGCCATGCCGGTTGTGAAAAAGACCGCAGCGCTCCAATCGCTGGTGTCGCCGTCACCACAGACAGCACGTACCGTAACGTCGTAACCGGCATCAACATCCAAATCATCGATCAGCACCCCGGACGAGGCGGAGCATATATACAGACTGTCGAAATCGCTGTTGTACAGCCGAACCTGCCATAGGTTTTCATCCCCCTGCGGAGTCCACGACAAGGTGACTCTGTCCGTATCGGCCGTCGCGGTCAAGTCCGACGGAACAGGACACGATGGATCACCCGGATTGCCGGCAAGGGTCGTGGCATCGCCGTTGGCGAAGAGGGTGTCGCCGTCACACTCCGTGCCGACCCGCAACAAGTAGTGTGTCGACGCATTGAGACCCGTGAAGGTATAGGTGGTCGACGTGGTGTTGAACTCGGTCCAGTCGACATCGCCATCGGCTTTGTAACCTACAATCCAGGCAGACTCGTCGCCCGTCGGCGTCCACCTGAGCTGAATCCGGTCGGACCCGACAGAACTCACCGTCATCATCGGTGCCGAGCATTCGGAGGACGGACATCGGGCCTCGAAACGTATATCGGGCACGGTGGTCGTCGTGCCGCTGGTGCCGGCAGGCGACGTGCCGGTTATGGGCGTATTGTCACGATACCAGTAGACAGCGTTGCCCACCGAAGG
>LPNH01000008.1:0-910 GCA_001543385.1 Candidatus Hemicellulosilyticus sp. P3 | reverse complement strand
TCGTAGAGAGCGAGGTGCGCGTGGTGGTACCCATCGAGACAGAGACCGTGCGTGTGGTATAGTTCGACGGCACCGATGAGGTGCGGAAAGAGATGCCGCGGATTGTGTCGGCGCCGGACAGACCTCCGGCAGGGTAGATAGTCTGTGTATAGCCGTAATCATAATTGCCGTGAAACGGCACATAGCTGTTGGTGGCGGTGCCTCCGCCATATTCATAGCAGGCCGGCGTGGTGAATGTCAAGGTCGCTGCATCGCTCGAGTCAAGACCGCAGACCGATGTCAATGTCACCTCATAGACAGCGCCCGATCGAAGCCCGTCCAACACATACGACAAAGTGCCCTGCACCACATCGGTGCTCCACGTCGATTCGCCCGCCGCCCGCCAGGCGACGACAACATATGACAGTGGCTGCCCCTCGGAAGTGTTGACATCCCAAGTGAGCAACGCCATGGAGTGGCTGGTGTCGGCCACCTGGACGTTGAGCAGCGTGGCGCATGACGGCAGCGTTGTGACGCTGACAGGGGTTGACCATACGGAGGTCCCGTCGCCGCAGACACTGCGCACCCAGATGTAATAAGCGGTGTTGCCGCGAAGGCCGCTTATGGCATACATCACATCGGTGGAAGTTTCCGTCACTGCTGAGGAGACGTTGACATCGGGCACGGTGGCATAGCGTACCTCGTAGCTGTCGGCATCGGGACATCCGGTCCAGGACACCTCTATGCTGTTATAGGTGAAATCATCGACGCTGAGTGCAAACGGCCGGGAACAATCGCCGGCGTCGGCGCCGCAGTCGGCATCGAAACGTACATCGGGCACGGTGGTCGTCGTGCCGCTGGTGCCGGCAGGCGACGTGCCGGTTATGGGCGTATTGTCACGATACCAGTAGACAGCGTTGCCCACCGAAGG
>LPNH01000070.1 GCA_001543385.1 Candidatus Hemicellulosilyticus sp. P3 | reverse complement strand
TCTGCCAAGTAAGACTGTTTTTCATGGACTATGCGGAAAGAATAACGGGAGTTCGAAATGCGAAGTTGAGAAAGAAGGTAGCGGTCGAGAATATGAAAAGAATGTTGTCGGTCTATTATTCCTTTAATGATTTTGCAGGCGCAAAAAATTATTTGAAAGGAAATAGGAAAAAACTTTCATTCTTGTCTTTTTTTATAGTGAAACTGAAAGTCATTAAGGAAAGTTATATTGCTGGATGGAAAAACGTATATCGATAATATTTGAATCGGATATTTATGCCCAGTACGGTGTATTCAACTCCGTACGCAATCGGGTTTTGTATTTAAGTAAAATATCAGATTACGTCATAGATGTTTATATCGTTACAAAATACCTTCCATGGTATCTGCGCTTATTACGCAATATTAATAAACAGGACAGGAAAAAAGAAATCATTCTTGATGGAATAACTTATCACATATTGTGGTATCGCAAATCCATTTTGGAACATATCATAACAGAATGGTTTAGATTGCCTCCCTATTTTCTGAATCGGTTTATATGTAGAATGGCAAAGGAAATGCGCAACTATGATTTCCTGTCTGTCCATTCTGGTTTAGCCGGCAAAATAGCACAAAAAACAAAGGAACTCTATCATATACCATATTGTATAACTTGGCATGGCTCAGACATACACACGCATCCATTCCAAAGCAAGTTGGCTTTTGCGCAAACAAAGTTATTGCTTAATAATGCATACTGCAATTTTTTTGTGTCACAGGCATTATGTGACAAAGCCACAACGATAACAGACAGTTTTCGGAGTGAAATACTGTATAATGGGATTAATAGTAAATTCTGTTGCTATAGTGTTGAAGAAAAGAAAAAACTAAGAAAAACAAAAGGTGTGCCTGACGGGAAAAAAGTAGTTGCCTTTTGTGGTGCATTGTTAGATGTAAAGAATCCACTATCATTGCCACCTATTTTCAAGTCTGTGATGGATAATAGGGAAAACAATTTGATTTTTTGGATAATAGGTGATGGCCCTTTAAAACCACAAGTGGAGAGTGAGGCGGAATCCCTTCATCTGCCATGCGTTTTTTGGGGTAACCTCCCTGCAGAAGAAATGCCTGTAATGATGAATTGTATCGACGTTTTAGTACTTCCAAGCAAAAAAGAGGGGTTGCCTCTCGTAGTGATAGAGGCATTGGCTTGTGGCTCAAATGCTGTTGGTAGTAATGTTGGGGGGATAAAAGAAGCGGCAGGTGAAGACAATGTATTTGATTTGGATGATAGTTTTGTTAGTCAAATATCAACTCGTATAAATTATTTGCTTCATCATACTGTTGAACAGCCTTTAAATGAAGTGTTTGACTGGAAAAAAACAGCAAGCAAAGAAAAAAGTGTTTATGACGCCATTTAGAATGACAAAGGTGGTCAGATACATATTGCTAATTATATGCTTGTTGATATATATTTATAACATCCAACTGCAAGCAATACCTATTGCTGCGAAGACATTGTTAGCTGTTCCTGGGTTTATTTATTTCCTTACAGACAAAAAAAGCAAGGTAACATACCAGAAGTTGCAAAAGTACATTAAACTATTTGGTGTCGCACTTCTACTTTTTTTATGGGGTCTTTTCACAATGGTCATTAACGGGTCTGACGAAATGCTTTATCTCGCATATATCAAGAATTTCCTCTTGTGGTTTTTTGAAGTTTATTTTCTTTGCCATTTAGCCAAAAGCATAGTAAGCTCTTTCCTTGACCTGTGTAAAATCATCACAATAGTGGTTGCATTTGAAAGTTTATTAGCTCTCTGTTTGAAGTTTAATCCTTCATTTGCTGAGATAGTTAGTAATATAGTAGAAATGAAAGTGTATCAAGTTAGTTTCGATAATTATATGGATACAAGTGATTTGACGGACTTTTCACGAATCATCGGTTTTGGTAATGCCGTATACTTTGGTGTTTTGACTTCTTGCACGCTTGGTTTGATTTCGAGTGCATACGTATTATATCACAGCAAAAGTATTTTTATTTATATCGTTTGCTATATTATCATATCAATTGTTTCTATTATGACAGCACGCATTGCGGTCGTTCCCGTTGTACTCGGATTGGCTCTGGTATTGTTTTATCATGCGAAAGAACGTAATGGCCATGTCATCGGAACAACCATTTTGATTTCCTTGAGCGCATTTGTAACAATTCACCTTGCTCTGACATTTTATTATTTGGAAATATGACTGAAAATTCAGAATCAGAGCATTTGCTAAAATGGCTAATAAATACGAAATTTGAGGATAAAACATTATTTATAGGAGATGCTCATTATAAGGTGGGTGATTTCGCATACTATAAAAATGTTGATATTGGCTTCTATAGGCAAATTTTCTACTCTGGGTTAATCGGACTAAGCATCATTCTCTATTATAATATAATGATACTGAAATACATTAAAAAGAGTGATATCTCAGACAAAAGCCTTGGCCCATACGTTGCGGTACTCTTTATTTGTTACTTGATATCCATGTTTAAAGGTGATATTAATTATGTGGAGCTGTATTTGCTGGTCTTAATGATGTTTGATTTTTCTATTAAAAAGAAAATGAATATCCGCATTTTACTGTTATTTAACTGTGAGAATTCGCCCAAGTGCTCAAGAAGTTTACCTTTGTCAAAAAATAAGGGTTAGTATGAAGTTATTAGAGTTCACCAAATGTTTCCCGGACGAAGAATCCTGTATTCGTCACCTAAAAGAGCAACGCGAGAAGGCAGGTGTGGTTTGTAGCCATTGTGGCGGAACCCATCAGATGATGCACGGTTCAAAGCTTCCTCTGATGTATTGGTTCACTGCTATTCATCTGATGACTTCCACCAAGAAGACCTTCTCGGCTCTTGAGATGCAGCGCCAGTTGGGCCACAAACGCTACCAACCGATTTGGGAGATGATGCACAAGTTGCGTTCCGTCATGGGGCTTCGCGACGGGAAGTACACCCTAAATGGTGTCGTTGAGTTGGATGAGGGCTTTTTCACCTGTAACGACAAGCGGAAAGACGGGGAAGACAAGGAGCATCTGACGCCCGGACTCGGCAGCGAAAGGAATGTCTCTGTACTGGTGATGGCGGAGAGTGAGCCGACGGTTCCTCAGAAGAAAGGACAGAAGGGGAGGAAGGTCGGCCACCTCAAGATGCAGGTCATGAAGGATCTTAAGGCAAAGACAGTAAACGAGCTTGCTGGTGACGGACTTTCTGCTGAGGCGAAGATAGACTCTGATGCCTATCCCTCACATGGGAAGCTTTCAGAGGTGGTGTCGGCAGTAAATGCGAAAGTGGTGAAGCCCAAGGATGCGCCAAAGGCTCTGCCATAGGTGCATACTGCTATAGCAAATGCGAAAAGCCTGTTCAGAGATATGTATCATGGTATAAAGGATGAGTTTCTTCAAGAATATCTCAATGAATTCTGCTACAAGTTCAATCGACGCTATTTTGGGGATAGGGTATTTGACAGACTCGTCATCGCTGCCATTTCCTACAAACCAGCATTCGAGCATAGAATGTACGGAAGGGTGTCACCTAAATGCGGATAATCATAAAAAAGAATGTTCTTACAAAATGAAACTATTGATCGTTTGTGTGAACTATAATTCATACGGGGAACTATGCAACTATCTTCAGTCGGTTGACAAATCTGCATCAAATGTAGAGGGTGATTTACAACTGGATGTAATAATAGCAGATAATTCTTCCTCAAAAGAGGTCGTTGATTGTGGCGCATATAAAGCTATACAGGTAAAACAGGTCGAACTGCAAAACCTTGGATATTTAGGTGGAGCTCAGGCTATCATTAACAACCTTGAAGATGTCAGTCAATACGACTATATAATCATTTCTAATGTGGATTTACAGTTTGAAGATGAAACCATCAAACAGCTGAAAGACTTTAAAGCAGGAGACGACGTAGCATGGGTTGCTCCGAGTATTTATTCCGAAAAGTTCAAAAGAAATCTTAATCCGAGTATTATAAATAGATATAAACGGTGGAAATTAACTTTGCTGAAGCTAACGTACAATAGCTTATTCTATAGTATTTATACAAAGTATTACTATGCCAACAAAGGGAAGAATGTGGTGTACCCAATGATGGATATTTATGCAGGTCATGGCTCCATTATTATACTCACCACCAACTTCTTTAGAATCTATCCAAAGATAGATTATCCAATATTCCTTTATGGTGAAGAGATATATCTTGCAGAACTCATCAGAAGAAAGCGAATGAGGGTAGTGTACGCTCCTTCGGTTGAAATAAAAACGACAGGAGGGGTTTCTACATCTAAGATGCCGTCAGACTCTTACTTTAAGTTCAATAAGGCAGCAATCAATTTCATATTGAAAACCTTTTATTAATGGACAATAATAATTTGGTGTCAATCATTATGCCTTCATATCAATGTGGGCGTTTTATAGAAGAGAGTATAAGGTCAGTACGGGCCCAGACGTATCCGTATTGGGAGCTGATAATAGTCGATGATTGTTCAGACGATAGTACCGTTGAGATTGTTTCGGAAGCAAAAAAACATGATAACAGAATATGTTTCATTCGGAATGGTTCCAACCTTGGAGCTGCAGTTTCCCGTAATTTGGCAATAAGAAAAGCAAAAGGGCGTTGGATTGCTTTTCTTGACAGTGATGATTTGTGGGAACCGACAAAATTAGAAAAACAAATCAAGTTTATGGTAGAGAATGGATATGTTTTCTCTTATCATGAATATGTTGAGATAGACCTACATGGTAATGAACTTGGCATCCATGTAAGCGGGAAAAAACACGTGAAGAAGTTTGATGTATTTGCGTGTTGCTGGCCAGGATGTCTCTCTGTAATGTATGATGCTTCGGCAGTTGGTCTTATTCAAATAAAAGATATTAAGAGAAATAATGATACGGCATTGTGGCTGAAAGTGATCCGTAGGGCTGATTGTTATCTGCTGCCAGAGATTCTTGGTAAATATCGTAGACGTGATGGCAGTATTACCCCAAAAAGGTTATGGGATCGCATTCTGGCCCACTATCCGTTGTTCCGTGTTGCAGAGGAAATGAATCCTATCTCGGCAATATTCTGGGTGATTATGAATATGTTTGGGAATGCATATAAGAAGATGAAGTATGTTAAACAGTATGAGGTGAAAGGCCCCTATCGCGTGTAATGGAAATGATAAGCATCATCATACCTTGCTATAACCAGGCCGAATTTTTGCCTGAAACGTTGAAATATGTTCAAAGCCAGACCTATGCCGACTTCGAGTGCATCATTGTCGATGATGGTTCCACAGACAACTCGGCAGAAATAGTCCATTCATTTATGGTCAATGACCCTCGCTTTTGCCTGGTTTCAAAACAGAATGGAGGAACGGCCACGGCACGGAATGTCGGCCTAAAGGCTGCATCTGGCGACTATGTGATTTTCCTCGATGCCGATGACTTCCTGCATCCAGAGGCATTGGCCAGGCAATTGGAGCATACGACGAAGCGTCAGTTGGACGTCTCGCTCATGGAGTGGAGTTACTTTGTCGAGAGGGAGAACCGCGAGATTGTCTTTATGAAGCATACGCCCATTAAGACGCGCATCTTCGTTTCGCTTCATGTCTCAATGCTGACGCGCTGGGGCTTAGATTTTACTTATCCGCCACACGCCATAATGTATCGTATGGATTTCTTGCGTTCGCTCGGATTGACCTTTTCCGAGAAAATCCGTTACCGCGAAGATTGGGATTTCCTGCTTGACGTGAGCGGTATCCACGGTGTGCGTGTGGCTCAATTGCGCGATTATGAAGGTGCCTACTATCGGCAGAACCCGAAAGGAAAGACCTGCTCGGGCAGCAAGATGTCGAAAGGCAATTTCATCTATCTTCAATATAAGTGTCGAGAGGTGGGGTTTGCCGATTTCCTCCTGCTTTCCTACAGGTTGTCAAGTGAAATGGTCTTGTTGGTGGGACGAATGGTGAAGTTCCGTGACTATACGATGCTGTCACACCTCGGCATCCTATTCAGACATTGGCGTTCGGTTCTGATGCTTTTTGGAGGCATCTGTTTTCTGCCTTTAGCTGTTTTGCATGTGGCAGTACGTTCTGTGTGGGAATATAGCGCATGATTATTAAATTA
>LPNH01000069.1:4111-5031 GCA_001543385.1 Candidatus Hemicellulosilyticus sp. P3 | reverse complement strand
CGACGAGGTCGCGGTCCAGGGGGCCGCCGAGGGTGGCGTGCTCGATGGCGTTGGACAGGTACACGCGGGTCTCACCGGCTTCCGACTGCGGGACCCAGGTGATGCCCTTGGACTCCTCGACGACGTTCTCGTAGGTGAAGGCGACGGTGACCTTGGAGGCCAGGCGCTCCAGCTGGCAATCGGCCGTGGAGACTGTGGTCTTCTGCAGTTCAAGTTCCGTCTCGCAGGTCATCACGAAGAAGAGGTCGTCGTCATCGGTGTTCAGCACGTGGGGCCAGCGGAGCAGGAAGTCCGGGTCCTGGTCGTCGTAGAAGAAGGTCGGGCCGACTTCCAGCTCGTGCATCGCCTTCCAGGTCTTCACGTCGGAAGGGAAGGTGGTGTTGGGGCTGTCCATATCGTTGTTGGCGCCGAACTCGTCCACGTAGTTGGCCACGGCGAAGACCATCGCCTTGGTGGCGCCATTGGGGAAGAGGGCGTTCAGCTCTTCGGTGGTCATCGTCTTGGTGTAGACCCAGCTCTCGGAGTTGTAGGTCCACCCTTCGGCGCCCTCCCCGTAGGAGCCGGAGAAGACGTACTCGGCGTCATCGTCCACGGTCCCGTCCGCATTCTCGGGGAAGACGAAGAACACGATCCGGTCCACCCGGTTCTCGTTGTTCACGCCGGCCACCTCGCCCTCGCCCTTGGTCGGGAGGGCGGAGTTGAAGAAGCGGAGGGAGATGCCCGGCTGTCCGTCGGGGGCGTCGACGCCTCCGAGGTTCTCCGTGCAGGACACGGCGGCGGCCGCGGCAAGGGCCGCAAGCACCGCGATATACAGAATCTTTATCTTTTTCATACTTCTCATCCTCGGTTAGTTGGTTGCAGGGATTATCAGGGCGTAGTTGGCACGTACCTCGGAGTAGGCGCTGATCCATTCGTCGCTG
>LPNH01000069.1:0-4024 GCA_001543385.1 Candidatus Hemicellulosilyticus sp. P3 | reverse complement strand
AGGCCGATCCGGTACAGCCCGGAGCTCGGGTAGTTCACGGTGAAGTAGCCCTGGGCGGGGAAATAGCCGTTGTTGGCGGTGTAGGTCACTCCGCCTACGGTCGGCCGATGGTACATATAGACCGAGTAGGCGGAGTTGTCCACCGTGTTTTTTTCCACGCCGTCCACCGTGACCTTGCTGTTCATCCAGGTGACGTTGGACATATTGATGGAGCCGGTGGCGGTGTCGATCGCGCCCACTTCCACCTCCTGCCAAGGCAGCACGGTGAAGGTGAGCTCGAGTCCCTTGTCGACGACCTCGATGCTGAAATTGTAGACCTTGCCGGCCTCCCAGACGGCGTCCGGGATGGAGGCGGTCAGTGTCTGTGCGGCCCCGCCGTTCTCGGTGTAACTGACGGTGATCTCCGCGCCGGAGACCGTCTGCGGCCAGACGCAGGTCTTGGCGTCGCTCTTCAGGGTGACGGAGCCCGTGGTCCCGTCCAGGGTGATCGCCGGGGCGGGCGTCTCCGCGCTGTAGTCGATGACGGCTGAGCCCTTGGTGGCGACCCCGCCGATCTGGACGGAGGAGACCGCAATCAGCGCGTCCGTGTTGTCCGTGTTGTTCTTGAGCGAGTAGGTCAGGGCGGAGGCGAGGTGCCTGACGGTCAGGGAGACCGGCTTGACGTCGGTCTTCTTGCCGTTGTCGTCCGTCACGTAGAGGCTCTCGTCAGGCCAGGTGACGGTGCTGACGAGGGCGTAGCGGTAGTCCGTGTTGGCGGTGCCGGGGAGTTCGGTCTCGGCGACGGTGAGGGTCTTGGCGCTGTAGGACAGCCCGGGGACCGCGTTCCCCGTCTCGTCGGTGGCGACCCAGCCGAAGAAGATGTGCCCGCCCCGCTTCCAGGAGTAGGAGTTCTTCTTCCCCTCCTTGACGAAGGCCCAGACGCCCTCGGTCTCGGATTCCTGGATCAGTTCGTCGATGTATTCGGTCTCGGCGGAGCCTTCGGCCGCCGGCGTGAAGTAGTCGTAGACCTGGATCTGCAGGGGCTTGGAGGCGTCGGGGGTCACTTCGCCCGCGCGCTTCGCGGTCACGGAGCCGAAGCCGATCCGGCTCTCCTCCGCCTCGCCGCCCTCGGGTCCGTCCACCCACGTGGTCTTCGCGCAGGCACAGGCGAGAACGGCCGCGACTGTCAGTGTCAGATAGAGATATGCTTTTTTCATCGTTCCCTTCCTTTAAATATATATAACAACTTCATCCTCTGCATCCACCCACTCCTTGAACACGGCGGCGATGGTGATCTTCCACTGGTTGGAGGGGAGCTTGAGCATATTGATGCGGTACTTGTGCCCGGCCTGGAACTGGAGGGCCTTGCCGGCGTTGTCTCCGGCGGCCTCGCTGTCGCTGTACTTGAGGTCGATCCAGCTGGTCTTCGTGTCCTCGTCGCCGTCCTTGGAGGTGAAGCGGACGCGGAGGGCGTCCTCGTTGAGGATAGGGAGGGTGAAGACCGTGAAGGTCAGGCCCTGGGCGGCGGTGACGGTCTCCGTCATCGGGACCGTGACGCTGGCCCCTCCGGCGGTGGCCGTGGCCGTGGCGAGGGAGCCCGCCGTCATCGTGAAGGTGCCCGCGAGCTTGTCGGAGCTTCCCTCCGGGGAGAGGATCTGGAACTGCGTCAGTTCGATCTCGTCGTCCTGGCTGGAGACGTTGAACTCGAAGGCCGTGAAGGCGGGATTGAAGGTCAGGGAGACCGCGTTCGCCTCCTCGGTGGCAGTGACGTTCTTGGTCGCGGCCGTCATATAGGCGTAGGCCATATCCGGGGCGTAGACCTTGTAGGTGACGGTCCCGTCGCCTTCGCCCGCGGTCTTGGACGTGGCGGTCCCGGTGAGCGCCTGCTCCGCGGGGATGGCCGCGGTCACCAGGCCCGTCGCCGGGTCGAGGGTGAGTCCGTCGCGCGTCTTGGGATAGACGGCGTAGAAGTCGTACGTCGCATCGGCGTCGTCACCCCACTCCAGGCCGTTCACGTCCTCGTTCTGGACAGAGGCCTTGCTGGGGACGCCGGCCGTGGGGCTGACGATCACGTAGTTGGAGGCGTGGCCCCCGACGTTCTGGACCTCCGCCTGCGGAGAGGCGATGGTGATCACGTCGCCGTCCACCCAGTTGAGGGCCTGCTTCTTGACTCCGTCCGTCTCGACATCGTCCCCGTAGACGGTCTTGGTGGTGTAGCCGCCGCCGGAGGCCGTGGTGAAGCGGATCGCCTCACCCCCGTGGGAGAAGATCCGGCCCTTGGTGCAGCCGGTGGTCAGGGCCGCGCAGGCTATCGCCGCGCAGGCCAGAAGGATCGTTCTGCTCTTTCTCATTGCTAATCCTCCCAATTCCAGTTTTCATTCCACTCGTACTCGGAGCTGCCGGCGTCGATGTCGTGCACCTCCTGGCCCGCTGACAGCACCTCGATCTGGTCCACGATGGAACCGCCGAGGAAGTCCCTCTCCAGGCAGAGACGGACTTTCCGCGTCACCGTTGGTGTCCTGTAAGTTTTTTTCATTGTACCTTGTATTTAAATTGTTTCTATTTGTCCTTCATTCTTCTTCTTATTGTCCGACCTTCTCCAGCCAGGCCCGGGGCACCCGCGCCTTGGCGAAGAGGCTCTCCATCAGGCCGACCACCACGTACACGCGGCCCTGGAACTCCAGGACGCGGCCCTCGACGCCCCGCAGGGCGCCCTTCACCACGCGGACCCGGTCGCCCAGCGCCAGGGGCCTGTCCATCAGGCCGCCCCCGTCCGTGTCCAGGTCCAGCACCCGGCGGAAGTCCTCCATCTGCTTGTCCGGGACCACCAGCAGCGAGCGCGTCGCGCAGTCCACGATGTAGCGCACCGGGAGGCCGCCCTCGTTCGCCAGGGCGCACGCCTCGCGCTTGGTCGCGCGAAGGAAGACCAGGTTGTTGATCACCGGCTTCTCGAAGGTGGCCTTGCCGCGGCTCTTGCGGACCCGGCGCGTGGGGATGAAGTGCTCCACGCCCGCCTTCTCCAGACGGTCGCGGACCCCCAGCTCCTGCCCGTAGCGCGTCCGCGCCGCGTACCAGTTCAACGTATGCACCGCCTCGCCCATCGCCTCAGAACTTCTTTCCGGTTACGATGCTCACGAACGTCATCCCCAGCACCCGCGCGTCGAACCACAGCGAGTGGTTCCGCAGGTAGTACAGGTCCAGGTCCAGGCGCGTGAGCATCTTGTCCAGGGTGTCCGTGTATCCGTTGTACAGCGTGGCGTAGCTCGTCACGCCCGGACGGATCTGGTAGAGATACCGGTATCGCGGATTGCATTCCATTATCCGGTCGATGTAGTACTGCCGCTCGGGACGGTACCCGATGAACGACATATCGCCCCGGAACACGTTCCAGAGCTGCGGGAGTTCGTCCAGGTGGTGCTGGCGGAGGAAACGGCCCGTCCGGGTGAGGCGGGGGTCCTCCTCGCCGCTGTACAGGGCGGGCGTCCCGTCCCGTTCCGCGTCGATGCGCATCGACCTGAACTTCAGTATGTCGAAGGGACGGCCGTTGCGGCCGATCCGCTCCTGTCTGTAGATGGCGGGCCCTCCGTCCTCCCGGCGGACCGCCAGGGCGCAGGCCCCGATCAGCGGAGAGAACGCCAGGAGCAGGGTCCCGGAGAGCGCCACGTCGAAGGTGCGCTTCACCGCGTGCTCCACCCGCGACATCCCGTCGGCCTGGGGGATGTCCTCCTTCCCGGAGGCCTTCCAGCCGGCACGCTCCCCGTCCATATCCTTCGGGAAGAGGATGCAGTCGATCCCGCCCAGGCGCCACTGCAGGCGCGCGAGATCGTCGGAGGACGCGCTGTAGTAGACGATGTGCTCGCCGATCACGCGGCCCTCCATCGCGGGGTCCGAGCTCAGGAAGCCGACCACGTTGTGGGTCCCGTCGCGCTCCGCCTCGGCGGCCAGGGCCACGGAGGAGTCCCCCGTCCCCATCACCAGCGTGCTCCGCGCGTCGCGCGTCAGCGCCACCGCCCGCTCCTCGCGGCGGAGGACCATCGACATATAT
>LPNH01000068.1 GCA_001543385.1 Candidatus Hemicellulosilyticus sp. P3 | reverse complement strand
GCTGATTTGGATATCTCCAGTCAGACCAATTGGGGATCATCCTCCAACTACGCCGTCGGAAACTCGACAAATTCATTCAAAGCCAATTACGACGGAGACAATCATTTTGTTAAACTTAACATTGTCAGCTGCTCCACCGCAAACGATACATATGGTTATGCTTTATTTGGCATCGCTGGAAATAGTAATACCATAAAAAATTTAACTGTAAAGGGAAGTGTTGCAAGTAATGACAGAATGGGAGTCCTAGGCGGTTTGGTAGGGCGTGTTACCGGATCCATGACATTCGAGAATTGCACGAATGAAGCTACCATTACATCAACATATGGTACAACCACATTGGATAAATTTGGATTTGGAGGTATATGCGGTATTGTTAATGCAAACGGATGTGATGTGGTTTTCCGTAATTGCACCAACCAAGGAACCATTACAGAAAAACAAAACTGTGCAGGAGGAATATGTGGAAATATAATATCTTGCAATTCATGTAAATTTATTAACTGCAGGAATGGATTGGATAAAAATAAAATCACTGACTATAAAATATCCTCTACAAATGGCTCCTATATAGGAGGGATATGCGGGTATGTTCAAAAGGCAACCACCCCCGTAGAGTTTAACTCCTGTTATAATAATTACTCGCTAAATAATACAAGATATGTAGGCGGCATACTGGGATATGCAAAATCAGAATGTGTATTCATGTCTTGTCACAACTACAAATCCATTACCGCTACTGCTACTGATAAAACTTCTTATTGTGGAGGGATTATTGGATATTCAAGTGCTGCATTGTCGTTTTCTAGAGGAAACACCAACGAGGCCAATCTTATTGTCGGTGGATCAAATGTAGGTGGTATAGTTGGCTATATAAATGGTGGACTGCTTACTATCAGCGATAGCGCCCGCAATTCGGGTAATATTGTTAGTTCAGCTAGTCCAGCTGCATCTTCGAATAGAGGTGGCATTGTCGGATATGCATATAGTGGAGTGGACCTTACTAATTGCAAGAATACAGGAACGGTTGCTGGCAACCAATACCTGGCCGGTATTGTTGGTTGGCTGGGTACAAAGTGTACTATGAATGGATGCAGCAACGAGAATACAATTCAGCAGACCGAAACCTCGGCACTATCAAACATCGGCGGATTGATAGGATTTGCCTCTGGTGTCACAGGAGGGTTTATTGTTAAAAATTGTTACAACACAGGAGATATTACTGGTAAGTCAATTTGTGGCGGATTAATAGGTTACTTGTATTTTTCCTCTTCTCCGAATTCAATATACACGAATATATACAATTGCTACTGTTCAAATTGCAACATTACAGCCACGTCTTCCAATTCGTATGCCGGAGGAATTATTGGACAATATAGAACAGGTGGCACTTCTTACTATAATTTAGCGATACACAACTGCTATGTCTCGCCAACCATGACATCGGGAAGTGGTGTATACAAAGGTGTTCTTTTTGGCACTTACAATTCAAGTTATAAAGCATATACAGAGAATAATTATTACGCCAGCACAATGGGAGCAACTGCTAAGCAGGGCGCATCTTCTTCATCCACAATTGCATTTAATACCGCTGACTACTCGATTAGTTCCACAACAATTAACGGTAATCCTTATACGGATGTGGTGGATGCGCTAAATGCAGCCCGGAATGCTATTGTTGAAGGTACATCATTGTATACTGGGCAATCGTCATTATCATTGGCAGACTTGAAAGGCTGGAAAGAATCGAACGGAGAGATTGTCTTCAATTGATTTTTATTCCAAATACAACCTTTGCGTATGATGTGCAGAAGCCCGGAGCGTTGCTCCGGGCTTCTGCTTTATAAACAAAAACGCCGCCGCTTTTCAGTTTTTTCTTCAAGGCCGATTCAAGGGCGATTCAAGGCCGAGGCTGGCGCAGTTGATTTGTATATAAAGTATAAGCCCGGAGCAACGCTCCGGGCTTCTGAAAGTTTTGTAATCAACTATAAAAAATTATAGATTCAAATTGTCCTCCCAACTGAGATGAGGGAGTTCTGTGTAATCGGAAGCGACCCAAGAATTGTATGACGTGTTACTGCTCTGCCAATTATTCAGCGCGGTTACCAAATAGGCACCTGAATTTGAGGTAATGTATTCAGCATCATTGTTTAATGAAATGGTGTAATTTGCAGCAGCATTATTGGAACCTTTAGTTGTCTGGTCAATACTATAGCAGTTGCTACAGGTGGCTTTATAACTTGAACTATTATTATAACTCCCTGACATGTTGGCATAATTAGAGAGTGAGCCTGTATTAGATGGAACCCCAGAAAAGTAGCAGTTCGTAATGGTCGGTTTAGTATTATATGCACTTGTAATTCCACCTCCTGTATTTGTGGTGTTGCTATAAACAATATTGCCTTGATTATAACTATTGATTATAGTCGAAGTTGTACGACACATGGCTACGAGTCCCGACACGCCGTAGCCGCGGCCTGTAATGGTTCCAGTATTTCCGCAGTCACTCATTGTGACATTAACATTTGTATATCCTGATATACCGGCGACATACAATGTAGTACTACCGTTGATCCCATTAATATTTCCTTCATTCTTGCACTTGGAGAAAGTCAGAGCGCCTGATCCTGCTGAACCTACAATACCGGCGACTCCACTTTGGGATGCGTATGAAGTCGCTGTAATAGCACCGTAGTTCAAGCAATAAGCAAAACTGGTTGCCAAGTTTGCTTTCCCCACTAATCCTCCTACATGATAAGATCCTTGAACAGCACCTTCATTGACGCAGCGGTTAAAGGTGGAAGAAGCATTTTGTACATGTCCGACAACACCACCTGTATACAGGGTTCCAGTCACATCACCTATATTTTTATGCCAGTTTGAGCCGTTTGTCAATGTCATTTTCTGTGCCCAGCCAACAAATCCCCCTACATAGTAAGCACCCTCGACGGAAGCATTGTTTGTGATCTTCGCCTTGCTCCCAGCATTGAGGTAACAATCTGTTTTGCTTTGACCTCCGATGACTCCAACGAGACCTCCGACGCATCTATAAGCGGTGCCGTTGTGGGTGACAGCGCCTGAAACAGTAACATTTCCATTGATTTGAAGATAGTTGCAATATCCCGCAAAACCGCCCGTTGCACAAGCAGTTGCACAAGTGGTAGTACTATATGTAGTACACGTAACACTACCGCAGTATTTCACAGTGGCATTCACCTCAATTTCAGCATTCTCATCTACGGTCAATGTCGAGTTCATGTACCCCACAACACCACCTACATAATACCAGCCGGTCACATTGCCGGTCTGCGAAATGGTCCCCTGAAGAGTCAGCGTGTTGTTTGCGCTCCCCACAACACCTCCAATGTTATAGTGGTAAGAACTCCCTGATGTATAGGACGAAATTGCATTTGTATTGGAACACCCTGACACTACTGTTACTTTTTCCGTACGGCCTATTATGCCTCCTACATTTATATAACCTGTCACGGTACCATTGTTTGTACAGCCAGAGACTGTAGCGCTGCCACTGGAAGAGTACATATGACCCACAATGCCGCCGCTGGCCATATTTGATTGTGAGGAAGTTTGCGAAATTGCTGAATTATTGACACAGCCGGATATTGTTAAAATTCCATCGTCATGACATCCTAATATGCCGCCGGCGCGTAATTGATTTACGGTCACTGTTCCATTATTGCTGCAATTTACTATACTGACATTACAGGAAGGAGCGTCAATGTGTCCGCAGATACCGCCTGTTCCAATATAATACATGCCTGAAAGAGTGTTTTTTATAGTCGCATTGTTGTTGCAGCTGTTGATAGTTGCGGCACCTGTGACAGAGCCAACCACACCACCTGCGGCAGACTTAGTTGTTGCCGAGATACTTCCTGTCGACGTAAGATTACTTATGGCAGACCCTTCTCCGATAACACCAAAGATGCCGATAGGACAATCTGTTGTGGATGTTGTCACTCCCAGTTTCACACTGTGGCCGTCTCCGTCGTAATTGGCTTTGAATGAATTTGTCGAGTTTCCGACGGCGTAGTTGGAGGATGATCCCCAATTGGTCTGACTGGAGATATCCAAATCAGC
>LPNH01000067.1 GCA_001543385.1 Candidatus Hemicellulosilyticus sp. P3 | reverse complement strand
ATAACAAAAGAATATAAAAAAGAACATGAAGAAAGAATGAAAACCGAAAGAGAAGATAGAAGAAGAACATTTAGACAAATGGTAGATAAGTCTAAAAGTGTAGTGGCAGATGAACTACTATTTACTGCAACTAATGAGTTCTTTAATAATATGACAAAAGAAGATCTAAAAGAGTGGGCTGATACATGTATGGAGTTTGTTTACAACGATTTAGGATACAAGAAAGAACAAGTATTACATGCAACAGTCCATATGGATGAAAAAACTCCTCATATTCATTGCGTAGTAGTTCCACTAGTTAAAAAATATGATAAAAGAACTAACTCTGAAAGATATACTATCTCTAAAAAACAATATATAAGAGATAAGATTCATTTATCTGAATTACAAGATAAATATCACAAAAGATTAACAGATAAAGGATATGATTTAGAAAGAGGAATAAAAGGTAGTGATAGTAAACATATAGAGATTAAAGAATATAAAAAAATAAATAGAGATTTAGAGAAAAAAATAAATATAAGGACTGAAAAACTTAATAACGAAATAAAAAAATTAGATGAAAAAATGAAAACATCTAAAAGTCTTCCGTTTGACAAGAAACATATTATAGTTGATAAAGAAACATTCGAAAGTATGAATAAGGTTATAGATGAATCTAAAAAGATTAAAGAAATAGAACCTAAAATTAAAACAATATTTGAAGAAATAAATAGCTTTTCAACAAACTATAAAACAATGGAAAAGGAAAATCAAAAATACAAGAGAGAAATAACTAAATTAGAAAAAGATAATAATAAACTAGAAAAAGAAAATAATTCCCTAATATATCAAATAAGTCAATTATTTGAATTATTAAAGAAATTTTTAAGAAAACTATTATTAAGAGGTAATGAATATACAAAAGAAGAAACATCAAGTATAGTTAAAGAATGTTATAATAATGAAGATTTTGAAATGATAGATGTAGTTCATATTTCAAGAGGTACAACAAAACAAGAAGAATTATTTGATTATGTAAATGCACCAGATTATTATAAAGAAAGTATGACTCATTATGAAAAAGTTAATTCTGATTTAAGTAGATAATAAAAAAATATAAAATGTGATATAATCTTAATAAGATACCGAATAAATTTGACGTAGAACCTACAAAAATAAAATTCAACAAAAAAGAGAAATGATAAAGTATATAGTAAATTTCTTAAATAAAAAAATATGGAAGTGAACTAATGGTATGTTCACTTTTTTGATGACTTATGATATTTTTTTATTATAGTGAAAGGAGAAAAATGATGGATCAAGAAAAAATTGGTAGATTTATTGCTAAATTACGTAAAGAAAAAAATTTAACACAAGAAGAATTGGCAAATAAATTAGGAATAACTAAGAATGCAGTTAGTAAGTGGGAACGTGGATTAAGTTTGATGGATGCTTCCTTATTTAAGCCTGTATGTAAAATATTAGATATTTCAATTGTTGAATTGTTGAATGGTGAAAAAATATCCCAAGAAGAAATAAAGACTAAAACGGACGACACTATAAAGAATACAATCGACTATTCTAATAATAAAATTAAAAAAAATCGTATAAAAAATATCATCTATACGATATTAATAGTAGTAATTTTCTGTATAGGTATATTTTTTGGATATAAGTTAATGCTTTTGAATAAATATACTTTAAAAAAACCTGATAACGTTGATGAAATATTAAAGGGATTAAAAAATCAAAAAGAAATAAAGATTTATAAAAGAACAATTCCAGAGAAAGATTATTTGGAATTAAATTATTTTAAAATTAGAAATGATTTTGAAGACTATAAAAGAGTAGAAAATGAACCTAATAGTCCAATAAAATATTATATATATGAAAAAAACGAAGATGGTAAAAAGTATTCAATAAATTTTGGAATGGAAAATGGAGATATTGATCATCTACAATATATAGATTTATTTGCAACTAAAGAAGCAACCTTTTATAGTGCAGATTACAGTATATCATCAGATAAATTTAATAGTGCAGATAAAAAATATTTCCTATTAAAAAATGATATCAATAATGATATTGATTTTTACAAATATATTGCAAAACATTATTATCAAGAAAATAATATTTTTATGAGCAAAAGAGAAATGATGGAAAATTATTCATTTAATACATTTGTTTCTGTAGCTATCCCTAGAGCAGATGAGTTTACTATTATAAAGGGAGACTATCAAGGTTATATTTTAAAATTATTAAAAGATGATGAACAGACTACTCAAGTAACTTTAATACGCGATGGAAAAATATATGGTTTTTTAACCAATGATTCAAGATTTAAAGATGATAAGTATCTTATTGATTTAGTTGGCACAATTGAAATTAAATAAAATACAAAGGAGAAAGCATGAAAAAAGTAGTAGTATTTGTCCTAGTTTTATTTTTATTGATAACAGGTTGTTCTAATAGCAAAGAAACTAAACTATCTAATATTAAAAATGTAAGTATAAACATCTCTAATGTTTCACCGTCTGGAGCAACAGTTGTAATCAAAGACACAAATAAAAAACCTTATAAATATGAAGAATGGTATAAAATAGAAACAAAAATTAGTAATAAATGGGTAAAAGTTAATCCACTAATAAAGGAATATGGATTTAATTTGGTTGAGTATAACGTAAATGAAAGCAATGAAGTTGAATTTAAAATTGATTGGGAATGGTTATATGGAAAATTAGAACCAGGAAATTATAGATTATTAAAGCGTGTTAATAATAAATATATAGGAGTAGAATTTAGTATCAAATAAGAATTAAGATACATTGATAAGGGAAACTAATTACTAGTTTCTTTTTTAATCCTACGAATAGTAGGTTGATATAATTTTATAAAATATATATAATTTTTAGTGAAAAGAGGGATATTATGGATATAGAAAAAATATCAAATCTTATTAAAACTAAAAGAAAAGAAAAAAAGATTACACAAGAAGAATTAGCTAATAAGTTAGGTGTAACGGAAAAGGCAATTTCAAGGTGGGAAACAGGTAGAGGAACACCTGATATTTCATTATTAATTCCTTTATCAAAAGAATTAAAAATAGAAGTATCAGAATTACTTAATGGTGAGGAAAATAAAAATATTACGAAAAATATTGAAACAATCATTGAGTATGAAGAAAAAAGCAAAAAAATAAGGAACAAAAAACCATTAATAATTTCACTAATTATATATTTGTTAGTAATATTCTTTTTCTTATATTATTTAAAATTTACTTATACTGATGTAGCATGGGGAGAGAGATATTTATTTCACTTATTTGTAACAATAATTTTTTCTAGTATGATAATATTCGCAAACTGGAACCTTTATACTAATTACTTTGATAAAGAAATAGATAAGAATAAGATAAAGAAAATAACTTATTCGATATTATTAGTATTTTATATTATGATGATTTTAAATATGACTATATTTGATAGACATATGCACTCATTTGTATGGCAAGGATGGGATAATTATTACAAATATGGGGGAATGAATATAATTCCATTTAGAACCATATTAAAGTATTTTATAGACATAAAACAGTATTGGCCAAGATTTTTTATAATTAATATATTTGGAAATATTGTTGTATTCATGCCAGTACAATACTTTATGATTAAAGTATTTGGAAAGTTATCTTTAAAAAAATATTTACTAATAAATATCATAATGATTTCATCAATTGAAATATTACAATTTTATAGTTATTGATTTATAGTAATTTACCGAAAAGATTGTCAGTAATGACAGTCTTTTTTGTACGACAGGCAGTTATACAAATAGATTAGTTCAGTGCAACTAATCTATTTTTTTATTATATATTGACTTTCAATGATAACTACTATAAAATATAGTAGCGTAGTTTATAGCAAAGAGGAGAACATTAAATATATGAAAAATTATGACAACTATTTTCTTCCTGTAGATAATATGGAAGAAGCAAAAAGATATTATGAGGAAATATTGGGGTTAAAAAGAAATTTGATTTCTCTAATAAGGGAATGGTTGCTTATAATATTGGAAATGAAGAACCTGCAATAATTTTAAAAGACAAAAATAAATTTGAGAATTTAAAGCCTACAATATGGTTTGAAGTAGAAGATGTT
>LPNH01000066.1 GCA_001543385.1 Candidatus Hemicellulosilyticus sp. P3 | reverse complement strand
CATTGCAGCATCACTTCGTATTTCCTTGCGTCACTGCTGTCTCAAATATGGTAGCACAACACTTCCGAGAAAGTGCGTCACTTCCACTAACAAGGCGAGCACAAAACTTACATTCCCTATGCAGCCTTTTAATCCTAAAATGGCGCAGCACTCTCCGAACTCGACGGAATACATTTTCGTGACCCGATGGCGGAATCCGAATATCGAGGAATTAGGCGAGAAGTGGTCATCGTCCGTACAAAAATTGAACTATCGTTCTTTTTGTACTTTCCTTGCCCCATCTCGCCCTCTATCGAGGGGGTGCAGCTCCGACAAGTCGGGCTGCTTTGGCTCCGCTTTTGACTCATATATTACCAATTCGGTCATAAAATTGTTAATATATGAGATTTTATTTTTCAAGACCTTTTATATATAATAATGTGACTATCTTCGCAACAAAAACGAAGGTCATGAATGTGAATGAAAAGAAAATCACCGAGGCGAGAATCATTAAAAGCCAAAATAAGTATTGGGCAATATGGATGGTTCTTTACATAGTAGAGTCTGGCTCAGTATATAACTGCTATAATGAGGCAGCATATGTCGTAGCCTCATTGACGGGTTACCGGCTGAGAAAAAAAAACAGGAAGGATAGCATTGTTTATATGGTGACCTTCCCGAAAGATAACATAGACAAGGTGATGAATATTATCAAGAATGCCGGATGTTCTTCCTTCCGAAAGATAGGCAGGGTCATAACTTTCCAATGGATTGATGATGTCCCAGAGGTAGATGAAATATGGAATGTTGTGGCAAAAGACATCAGGTTTGAGCTAAGACTGGATTCTTCTACAGCACTTCAGTTGAAACAGATAGTAGAGAAGGGAGGGTTTGGTGGTCGTGAGAAGGCTACTAAATCTGAAGTTCTTCGCTATGCCGTCAAGCACTTTTATGATAATAAGCCTGTCGATATAAAAGAAGCTGAACCGTTGATAAAGGCTATAAGCGGAAATAGAAAAGAACTACAGGAAGGTCTTTATACTCTAACAAAACTCGTGAAAGAACTGAATGCTATTGGGGTGAACCTGAATCAGATTACCCACAAGATAAACTATTTGCAACAGAAAGCAGAATATGATGGTATACCCCTTGGTAGCAGGGCAGATAGTCTGCTGAAATTCGCAAAAGAAATCGAGTCCATTCATGATGATCTTTATAGCATCTTTGGTGAGATTTCTACAAACCTTGAACCGGCAAGGGATGCTACTCTTTCTGCAATGGAAGGAGAAAATGAAATAATGAACCGCTTACTAATATAATATATGTTATGGCAGTACCATGCGTTATAAAGATACTGGGTGCAACGGCGACAAGTTTCGCAGCTGTTGACTACAACGAGAATAAGGTGGCAGAGGGTGTTGCTGAATGTGTCGCCATGCGAAACTTCGGCCCGCTGGAGCAGTACAATTTCCATGCAGCGGACACCATGAAAAAATATCTCCAGAAGATAGCCGACCGAAATGACAGGGTGCAGCATCCACAGTTACACATCATGGTCTCTTATCCTGGCATTCCGTCTGAAGAGGAAAAGACTATACTCCTCCAGAACTTCAAGGACACCCTTGATAGGCTGGGCTACAAAGATCAGCCGCAGGCCATCTGGGCACATAATGACACCGACCACTTCCATTTTCATGCTGCAACGGTAAGAGTTGACCAGAAAACAGGAAGATGGATTAATAACTCCTGGGAGGGTGTCAAAGCCCGCAGGATTCTCGATCAACTTCGAGGTATTGAACATGATAGGCAACTTGATAAGATGCTGGACTATAACTATACATCGCTGAACCAGTTCCAGCATATACTTCGTGCCAATGGCTATCACTTCCATGTTGATGAAGAAAACAATAATCTTGAAGTCTACCGAGCCTGCAAGAATGTGGGAACAGTCAATATCGATGAAATCAAAGCCAAGGCCGAAGAGAATATGGCTAAGAGAAAAACCGATAAAGAGGAACAGCTTAAGCGCCTCAAACAGGTTAGGGCAGTCATTAGCAAATATCGTGATAAGTCCCTAAGTGCTATCGTTGACATTCCGGAAACGGTCAAAACAAAGAGTGGAAAGGTTCATACAAAGACTGCAACCAAAGGTAAGGTTAAGAGAGCCAAGTTCCAAGGGAGCAATGGACTTGACTTGACTGAACTGAAAAAAGCCCAGTTCAAGCAGTTTTTGATTAACCTGAAACGGACTGCAGGTCTTGAAATCCTTTTCCATAAGGGCGAAGATGGTAAGGTTAAGGGCTACAGTATTATCGACAACTCGAAAGGAATAATCTACAATGGTTCAGATGTCATGAAGCTGTCTGCCCTCTTGAATGGCAAGGGTATGACTGAAGAAATCATTCCAGCAGATTTGGCAGAGGAAGTAAATCAGGAATATCGTGATGAGAGAACTGCCAAGCGAGATAACATCACACCTTCGAATATCTATGAAATTGTTCTGGAGAAACTGAAAGAGTTTAATCTTTCATGGAGAGAACCCAGTTTTCTCAGTGCAGAAGTTATGCCTCTTTCGGTAGATGAAAACTGCCAGAAGGCGATAGATTTTATTTCTCAGGCAGAGACACAACACGCTAATGGAAACTGGCACTGGGAAATGAATGCAGAAAAGGCAGCAATGCATGCACACGCAGCATTTGTTATGGCCAAAAATGAAAAGGCCTCGAAAGTTGAACAAACTCAGGAAAAAGAACATGTTCGACCTGTCCAGCAACAGCAGCCAAAGAGGCCAGTTAAGCCGATACAGCCGAAGCCTGTATCTGTTAAGCCGTGGACTATACCTTTCATCAATGTCTCGGCATCGGTGAAGGTTGTCGATAATAAGCCTACATTGTTCACTACCATAGACGAGCGTGAACGCAGCAAGGTCATCCATACGGGACATTATGCCTGGTACCAACAGCAACCCAACAAGCAGAAGGCAGCATTGGAACTGGCCATGCATTACTATGGTAATTCCATCTTTGCTAAACAAAAGAAGAATTATGAGAAAGCGTTTATGGATCGCGGCAGGATGCCGTATGATATCGAAGTCACAAAAGCGCATCCTTATTCAGCAGGGAATATTCATGATGCGTATCATTGTTCTCACCAATTCCATAATCCAGATACAGACAATACCTGGAGTACAGCGTATGATACGATTTCCAAGCAAGATTACATTGATTATATAAATGGTAAAAAATCGGCCACTCAAATTGCTATCGACAACTTCGGTGAAAAGTTGCTTAGAGAAATTGGCAATCCAACCGCAGAAGAAGTAATGAAAGAAATGGGCATGACAGCAGACTTCACTTCCGATAAAGGATTGAAAGAGTCTGTTGATTTCGAAAATAAAATCTCTCTGGAAATGATGCAAACCTTTGGTGGGGCATTCGGAGCAGCAGCACTCGAAGTTGTGTTGGGTGGTACCCATAATGTCGTGGGCATGGGTGGAGGAGGTGGCGACAACAGCCAGAACCGCAGAGGTGATGACAGAGATGAAACCACTTATCAGGGAATGAAGCCCTCAAAGAAAAAGGGTCAAGTAATTTAGTTGTCCAGTGACGGGCGCAGTCTGCTGTACCGAAGCCGATACAGGAATTGTTTGTTCCCTCACGGGCGCCCGTGAGGGCCTAATTACACCTGTGCGGACAGAAAACGAAGGAACTGCACCTATATGCATCGGTTGCACTTACTACCCGTTTTCCTTTATGTCATGCAGTACTTTATTGCATATCTCTATAACCCTCTTACATGTCTCTGGTTTAAACATCCCGATATGAGTGTACTCTGGTGGCAGTCCAAGCTCATCAGACAGAAACTTATAAGCCTGATGCCGATTCATTATCTTACTTCTGCCTTTCCAGAGTTTGTCAAAGGCTTCGTGTGCCTGGTGTTTCCATCTTCTAAGGTCGGCATTGGCAAGTCTGCCCAAAGCTTTTGTTGTACCCTTATGACAGCCTACATAAGCATCACACGGACGGCAGATATATATTGGGCCGAACGAGTAGCCGTGATAGACTTCCGCACTGTCTATCAACTCCGTCGGCCTGCCACAATATGGGCATATTTTTCCTGCAAGTACTGCTTCTAACTTCTGACGTGTCAGCATAGATACTATTAACTCACACTTATTACCGGATATAC
>LPNH01000065.1 GCA_001543385.1 Candidatus Hemicellulosilyticus sp. P3 | reverse complement strand
CTTCTGCACAAAGGCGTCGATGGTGCTGACGCAGAAGTTGCTATAGTCGTGCATGATGCAGGTCAATAGCGCTTGTGCGTTGCTTTTCAACTCCTCTTCAGTGATGTTTAGCTCCTTCATCAAGGTCAACTTCATATCCTCTTGTTTCGCGGGTTTGAGTCCCGTAATCTCGCAAAGGTTGTTGACGATCTTTTCCTTCATCTCGTTGGCCGTAGCATTGGTAAAGGTAATGGCGAGGATATTCTGATAGTTGCCCACCGAGGCCTTGTCCTTCAAACAAAGCTTAAGGTATTCCTTGATAAGCGTAAAAGTCTTGCCCGAGCCTGCTGAGGCTTGGTAGACTTTGAAGTTGGCGTTTGTGTTCATCATCAATCGTTTTCCTGTTTTCTAGGCCTGATGAGCGGCTGGCCCGAGCCTAAGGTCTTCCGTTTCTTGAAGAGGTTGGGGAAGGTATCGGCCGACTTGCTGAACGACAAGCCGAGGCCTTGCGTATAAGGCGCGCGCCTGTCGAAAGCAAAGCTGTTGAAGTTGGAGTTGTAGTTGGAGTGGTTGTAGAAATGTCCCAGTAGTCGACCGTCCTTGCTGAGTTTGTAGTACATGTCGAATTCACCCACGATATTGGAGGCATTACCCGACGAGGGGTTGTTGCTTGACATCACACCTACGTTGGTTTCGATGGTCAGGCGGTTCTCGAAGAGCTGGGTGCGCATGGCGACTTGGTACTCGTCATAGGAGTCTTCGCTACCCGAATGGTATTTGACACCTAAGTTGAGGTTGTCGGTAATGTCGAGTTGCATGCCGGCGCCAAAGATATTGCCCAGGTTCAAGGCATCGGAGCCACCCCTACCACCCGCATAGGCAAACTGGCCCAGCACCAGCAACGAGGCGGCCTGTTGGGTCATCGCCGCTTGGTTGGTGGTGTCGACGAGGGCAAACACGGTCTGCGTGACATCTTCCGTGGCATTAGGCAGGTTCATGCCAAAGGTGATGGTAGGATTCAGCAACGCGCCTTTAAGATGGATCAGGCATTCCACGTTCACGTTGTTGCTGGCCGCCGTCGAGTCGACTTGGATGCCCAAGCCTGAGATCGGGGCCTTAACGGTATAGGCACCCGTTGCGTTGATACGGCCGTCGGTGGGATTGCCCGTCCACGAGATGGTGCCGCCCTGCTTCAGGTTGAAAGTGCGCGAAATCAGGTTGAAAAGCGTCAGCTGGAAACGTCCATTCTTGATGGTATAGTCACCCAACATGGTCAACGGCTCCTTTGACGAGGTGCCCAGCTTGATTCGGCCGTTACCTGAGGCATCGATAGTGCCGATGTTGGAGGGGAGGATAATCTTCAGCGAGGCTTCGTCGGTGGCACTCACGTCGAGGTTGAGACTGAAATTGCTCTTGGCCTTTTCCTTCTTCTTCGTGGTCTCCTCCACCACTTCCTCCTCTTCCTCTTCATGCGACACAAACACGATGAAGTCGTTTTCCTTCACTGTAGCCGTCTGGTTCAACGGGATGGTCATGTTGGTACCCTTACGAGTACGAGCCATGATGTCGAGTTTGATGTCGTTGAAAGGACCTTTCACCGTGATCAGTCCATTGGCCACAGCCGTGCCGTAGAACGTTTCGTTTTCCTTGCTCGTGGTTGCCATGGCGAGGAAGTCCCTGGGGTGCATCTTCAAATCAAGGTAGAAGTCTTTCAGATGATTGTGTTTGATCTCGCCTTCCACCGTGGCTTTGTTGCCCAAGGTGTCGACCAGAACCATATCCTCAAAACGGATACTATTGTTGTCGATGAGTATAGTGGGACTGAAGGTGTAGAAGGTATTCAGATAGCCGATCTTACAGCCTCCGTCATCCAGTTTCAGTCTGCCGTTGATATCGAGATGATCGGGCGAACCCTTGATGGTCGCCAATCCATTGCCAAAGCCTTGCATACGGCTCACAATGCCGGTCAGCAAAGGACTCAACGCCGCCAAACGCAACGAGTCCATCTCGACCGTGAAGTCGATGTTGTCCTTCTTCTTGGCCGTATAATAGGCGCCGTAGGCGTTCAGGGTCTTCTTACCGAGGTCGAGGATTTGGGCATTGACTTCTATCGCCTTGTTGGCATTGTTCCATACGCTCTCCACCAAAGCATCGCCGATAGGCTCGCCATTCACACCGATGCGTTCCACCGTAAGGTCGGCCAAGACCATGGGATTGTTCTTCACATTGCTGACCAAACCGTCGCCCGAGACATAGCCATCGATGTCGAAGCCCTTGAAGAGGAAATCGACATTGGAGATGTCGAAACGACGCAACTGCACGGAGAGGGTGTCGCCTTCTTCCATAGGCACAAAACCGTCGGCGCGGATCGACTGCTCGTTGTGGCTGAACATCAGATTGGAGATGTTGACATGACCATCGGCGAGGTCGACAAAGTTGTTGGGCGAGACCGTCCAAAGCGAGTCGTTGATCAAGGCATTCAACTCTGTGATGGAGAAGATGCCGCCTTGCTCATGCGGGTGGAAATAAGCCGATATCTCTGCCTTGTTGTGGTCTTCTAAATCATCGTCATCCCAAAGGATATTTGCGAAAATGGTGTCGTTCGTCATTCGGGTAACGATAGCGAGATTGTCCAAGCCCAACTCCAGTGTATCGGTCTCAGAGACTTTGCTATAAAGGATATCGTCCAGTTTCAGCGAGGTAAACGCGGCATTACCGAAGCTGTAGTTCTTCAGCTCTATATCATTAAAGTCCAGCTCCCCGACCCTCACGTTCTTGGAACGGAGCGTCAGGTTGAGCGCGTTGTTACGCGAGGTGAAGGTGCCAGTCAACGAGGTGTTTTTCGCGATGCTCACCGATGGCATCAACAGGCGGCTGATGGTCTTGGTGTCTTTCAATTCGAGGCTCACGATGAAGTCCTGGTCAACGTCGTGTTTGGCGCTGTATTTCTGGAAGGCCTCCCTTTTGTTTTCCCATTGCGGGAAATGCACGAATGAGTCGACGTATTCATTAAGCGACATCATCAGACTGGCGAAGTTGATCTTGCCAGCCATCTCGAAATCGAAGAAGTCGCAATTCATGTTGATGCGGCGCTGCATCAGGTTATCGTTGTTGATGGAGGCTGTGAACTCATCCATGCGGTAGCGGCCACGGCCGTCACGATACACGGTGCTGTCGATCTTCACAACGCCTTCCAGGTTGTCGAGGTCGAAGCCTTTCATATTCACATACACCTTCGTGCTGATTTCGGAAATCGAGTCCTTCTTGTTAAGGTTCAGTGCACAGAGGTCAGCCTTTTTGATTACCGCGTTGAAGTTGGATTTCGGATATTTGCGGTTTTCGAAATCAATCAAACCGTTGAAGTCGAAAGCAAGCACATTGTCGTCGACCGAAAGCTTACCCTTGAAGAGGTTTTCTTTCATCTTGCCGTCCAAGTTCACCACGTTGATCTGCGTGCCGAGCAGTTCGGCGTTCAGCACCTTTCCGTTGACATCCAGCTCGGGGGTGCCTTTCTTGGGGAACCGCACGGAATAGCCCGCATTCAGGTCGAGGCTACCCAACAGTTTGTTGTTGTTGATCAACGAACCGACGTCCACGCCTTCGCCGTTGATGTAGCCCGAAAACACATTGTCGCCCGAGGCCTCTTTCGTTCTGGCGATATTGGCATCGATGCTACCTATACCGCAATCCACATTGACTTCTGAGTCGAAGTTGTTGTATGAGCCCTCGAAATTCACCGAGACGTAGCCTTCGTTCATGGCGCGAAGCGACTCCGGCAAGGGTATGGTAACGGTATTGGAAGGGATATAGAAATGCGTCAAGTCGTCGTACGAGAAATGCATGTTCTTGATGTTCAACGTATGCTCTCCGTTCTCGAAATCCAAAGGATGCATGCTCATGTTACCACGTATCCTCGTCGCATTACCAAATTGCGCATCGATGTCTTCGACACGGAAATGCTCGATGGGTCCCTTGAAAAGACCTTCAAACAGGATCCTGTCAGGCATCTTGTACATCACTGGGGTAAAGACGCCGATATCAGAAAGCATGATGTCGGTGGGACGAATGACGGCGTCGAAAGTCACGTCGTTCACAAAGTCGCCGAATGCCGTATAGTCGTCATAGAGCATGTGAAGGTCGAGGTCGAACTTACTGTTGTTGGTCTCCATCTTCATTCCGTCGAGGAAGATG
>LPNH01000064.1 GCA_001543385.1 Candidatus Hemicellulosilyticus sp. P3 | reverse complement strand
GCCGCAGCCCGTCCTCCGTGCCGCCCAGGATGCGCGTGTAGTTGCTCTCCACCTCGGCCTTCTTCAGGGCGCGGGCCCACAGGCGGATGTCATCGACGTGGCCCTTGTAGAGGGTGTTCACGGCCTGGTTGCTTCCGCCGACGGCCAGCGTCTTCGTCCCCTCGGCGGGGATGGCCTTCCAGTTGGCGCTGCCCACGGTGATACTGTCGCAGAGCAGCGAGTCGGTGCCCACGTAAAACTTCCACTCCCCGGCACCGTCATACACGGCGGAGATGTGGGTGAAGTCGTGCTCGCTGAAAGTCAGGTTCGGGAACTCCGTCACCTTGTACTGCGAGTAGTCACCGCCCGACAAATCGACGGCGTAGAGGCAGTAGTCCGTGTCGGCGGTGCCCGCAGGGCGCTCGCGCTTCGTCACGCTGGCGATGTCCACGGTCTTGTCCACCAGCTTCTCCACCTTCTTCTTGGTTATCAGCTGAAGTTCCGACAGCTGCATGATGTCATGCTCGGTGGTCTGGTTGTCGCTGATTTCAAAGCGGAAGTACTGATAGACGCCCTCCTTGTCGGTGGCGTAGGTGTAGGTCTTATAGTTTTCGGCCTGCAGCACTTGGTCATCCGTCACGGTGGCTATCGTCTCCCATGCGCCGGTCTCATTCAGTTTGGCCTTCAGCACCCAACTCTTGGGGTTGCGGTCGGAGTATCGTTGCGTGTCGTTGCCGGTGATCAGCGTGTAGCCCTTCACATAGACAGGCTCCGACGAGTGGAATTCGCAGTAGTACACGCCGTCCGACTTAGTCGCCGTACACCATTTGCTGTAGAAGTTGCCATCCACCAGTTTGTCATAGCCCTCATTCGCGTCGTTCTGTGTGCCGCCGTCGGCGGAAAACCCTCTGATGGTCTCTTCCTCAGGACCATATTCCGTTTCAGCCACCTTGACGACGGTCTTGTACGCTCCCTCGCTGCCTACTTTCTTCACGCCCGTCGCCGCCGTCGCCCGAAGGCATCGCCCACAGTTGCAGCGTGGCGGGCTTCTGGCCGGTGAACACCCCGGCGTACTTCGACGGGTCGGCCTGCCACACGAGGCCCTTGCCGGCACCCTCGATGTAGCGCGACAGGTACTGCACCTGGTCGCTCTCCTGGTCGGCGGTCGACTTGGTGAGGTTCACCCTTACGCCCTTCACCGCCGTGCCGGAGCCGTAGGCGATGTGGCCCGTGATGGTGCCGCGAGCCTGCGAGAAGCCGGGGGTGACGATGCCGTCCATCTTCGCCTTCTCCACCTGCTCCGCGCACTTCGCGCCGTAGGCCTCCACCGTGTATTCGTAGTAGGTGCCCGTCTGCGGACGGGTGTCGGTCCAGGTCTGGATTCTCTGATTGCTGCGAAGGCTGTCCGACACCAGCGTCCATTCCTCGGTGCCTACGGGCCGGCGCTTCACCACGTATATAATCTCGTTCGTCGGGTCGGCGTTCTCCACCTCCCACGTCACGTCCACGGTCTGCTCGTGGGTGCCCGTCGTGGCGGTCACGCTCTTGATGTAACTGCCCGTGCTGAGGCGCGTCATCAGCGTGTCGCTATAGACGAATGAGCCGCTCACCTTGGTCTTGATGCGGTAGGTCACGGCGTCGCACACCGAGCCGCTGAACTTGGCCGAGGCCTCCGTCTGGTTGGGATCCACGGCGATGGTTTCCGTCATCTCGCGCCACGTCTTCTCGCTCGGCTGCTTGTACTCCACATACCACGTCAGCCCGCTCACGGGGACGCTGTACTGCCACTTCAGCCACACCTTCTCGGTGTCGCTCATGTCCTGCGTCAGCGTGATGTGCAGGCCCAGATGGGTGTCCGCCTCCACCTCGTTCCACAGGTCGTAGGCCGTGGCCTTCGTGCCGTTGCTGTGGCCGGGCAGCTGCGTCAACTTGCTGCCGAACTTGCTCTCCAATATCGTGGGCAGGAACACCACGCGATAGACATATTCCTTGTCATAGTCGAAATTCGTGTCGGTCACTTCCAGCTTTGTCTCGTCGCCCGCCAGGGGGGTGGCTATCTCCTTGTAGGTGGAGGGGTCCTGGCCCTTCACGTAGCGCAACACGTGCCACTTGCCCTCCTTGTAGCGACATTCCACGTCCACCTCCTTCGAGCCGTCGTAGCCCTTAACCTTCGTCTGGCGCTTCCACTTCACCGTGTTCTTCTTGCCCCAGCGGTCAAAGTCCACCGACAGGTCAGTAGGCCGCGTGAAGGGCTTGATGAACTCGCCCTCCACCGTGGGCTGGCTCAGCGTGTGCCCCTCGGGCACGATGTTGCCGTCTTTCTTCAACTTCAGGTAGCCATGATAATCCACATACACCGGCACGGTATAGGCGGCCTTGGCGTAGGCCTCCGACGTGGTCAGCGGCCAGTAGCCAAACACCATATCCATCTTGCCGTCTTTCACGTTTGAGAGGGTCACGCCATTGTCTTTGGCAGTGACGGTCGCGTTGCTGCTGTGGACGCCGTTCTCGTAGTAGTGCAGCGTCACGGCGTAGCCCTGCGAGGCAACCTTGTCGCTGCTCCGCTTGTCGGGAACGCCCGTAGCCTTGAACGACACCTTGCCGTCATCGCCCCACTCGATAGTGGGCTTGGGCATAGGACTATCAGTAGAAAGATCTTTTATGTCAATATTTTTTGTATAAGTCGCATCACCTATTTCTCTTTCCGTAACAGAGTTGTTAGTTTTAATCTTTTCATGTAAAATGATACTCTTTATACCATCTGCTATAGCTTGGGACGAGGGCGAGTAATCTACATAAATATATTTAAATACCGTATTGTCGTCTCCAGAATCAATTTCCCATTTAGAGGTTCTTATTTCGGAAACATTTACAGTCCCCCATCTTGTATCAAGCACTTCATAGGAGATGGCAGGATTTTGATTTTCCATTTTAAGGTCATATATGTTTCCATACTTTTTCTGCCATGTTGCTATCTTATGCTTTACGTTGTCACCTGTCACCAGAATAACTTCTCCATTAAGTTCTTGGCGGTTTAAGTAGAAATAGCCATTATTTTGGAGTTGGGGAAGTCCATAATAGTTTACAACGACATCGAATCTCCAAAAGAATGAGTCTGCTTCAGGGTCAAATTGTTGGACAGTTCTAAAATATGCTCGAGAATAAAAATCCCAGCTTTCATTACCGTTAGACACAAAATTGTATTTTCCACCTCCTTTGTCGTCAACATCTTTAGCATATTGAAGTGCCCACGCCGGGCTTATCCCCGCCGTGAGCATGACGAGCATGAGCGTCATCACTTGCAGCCACTGCCACGGTCGGCCGCGCCGCTGTCTTGTTGTCTGTTGCATACTTTTCTTGTTTTTATTGTTAATATCCTTGTTAATTGTCCTTTTGTCTTGTTCCGCCATTTTCCCGCCGTCGCCGCCGGTGGCGGTCGCTGAGTGTCAGAAACCCGCACCCGCGCCGCCGTTCACGGTTTCTGAGCGTCAGCAACCCACATCCGCGTCGCCGTCGGCAGTTGCTGACCGTCAGCGGGTCGGATTTTGGGGTCGCTGCGCTCAAAATCCTTCGAAAATCTGATAAAAAATCCTTCAGTTCCATATCATTGCCTTTCCTTTTTGTGAGATCTTAATTAAGATTTTGTGAGATTTTGAGGCCGACAGGCCGACCCCTTCTACTGCTTCGTCAGCCGCAGCCCTGTGGCCTCGACGTATTCGCCCTCGGTGAGCGTGGCCTTGGCCGTGCCGCTGTAGGTATTCCCGCTGCCGTCGCTGACGGTGAAGCGGAAGGTGCGCTGTGCCGTGGTGGGCAGCAGGGCGACATAGACCGCCCCCTGCGCCGTGGGGCAAGTTACGGTGAGTGCTGTGCTGCCAGCAACGCCCGTGGCATGGACAGCGGCCTGTTCCAAGATGCCGTCGCTGTTCAGCGTTACCGTGGCGGTTTGTGGGTATTTGCCGGCATCGGAGCCTGTGCCGCCATAACTGATGCTGAGCGTCTTGACTGGAACGGCATCGCCCGATGTCTTATCAACAAACGAGAACTTGCACACCGTGAGCAGGCTCTTCATCTTCTCCATCGTGGCGTCAGCCGTCGCGTCGGTCACTGCCGTCACGGTTGCCTTTCCATAGACGTAGTGGTAGTTAGTGGCCAGTCCGCCAAGCGTTCCGTCCTGCCCGCTGAGCGTAATGGTATAGGTATCGTTGCGCGTAAAAGTAGTGGCAGGATAGGCCACAGCCAAGTAGTCGCCAGCCCTGCACGCCACGTCGCCGGTGAACTGCGACGCCGCCGCCGTCGATGCCGCCGTCAGCCCTCCGCTATAGACATCCCCGCCATTCATCCTGCTCAGGTTGCAATACATCAGCCCGTCGCCCGCCGTCCACGAAGCGGTGAGTCCGTCGCCCTCCGTGAGTGAGGCTCGTGTCATCATCTGACGTGCCGCCGCGTCTTCAGTCTGCGTAATGGTAATGCGGCGCACCTTCACGCCGTCGTCCGCCACGTCCGTAGCGTCATCGTCGCCCGAACAGGCCGTCAGCCCGGTCAGCACCATGCCGCCGAGCATCCAAAGCATCCATATTGTCTTTCTACTGTTCATACCGCGTTATGTCATTTATTATTGATTACTCCAGTTGTTGTCCCAGATGGCGCCTGAACGTGCATTGGCAGAACTACTGCCTCCGCCATCGTCCTGACTAAATCCGCTTCCCGACTTGCTATAGCCGGAAATCTCGCCGCTCACTGTGAGCAGATGTTGCCGCTGCAGGAGAACTACCACCCTCATCGCTGGTTTCTCGTATTGTCTTTTCATTATATACATTATTTTATATGTTATTATTCTTTGTCTGATCCCTCCTCCATTCCGTCAGGCTGCGCCCCATGCGGCGGCGGAATGCCGTGGTGAACGCGAGGTAACTGCGGTAGCCGCACTCGCGGGCCAGGGAGAAGACGGTGAACGGACGGCCTGCGCTGACGGCCTCATGGTAGAGGCGGACGAAGTGGTCGATGCGCAGACGGTGGATGTAGGCGTAGAAGTTGCGGTCACCGTGCTGCACGAACCACTCGCCGAGGGCGCCGCTGCTGATGCCGACGGCTGCCGACAGGTCGGCCAGTGTGACGCCGGAGCGCAGGTAGAGACCGGGGGCCTCGCAGCGGTCGCGCAGCAGGTGGGCAATGGCTGTCCTGTCGTCGGCGGGCAGGGGCTGGGGCGAAGGACTGCCGAGGTCCTGCAGCGTCTCCACGCGCCACACGAGCAGCAGGACGATGACAATGTTGTCCACCT
>LPNH01000063.1 GCA_001543385.1 Candidatus Hemicellulosilyticus sp. P3 | reverse complement strand
ATTTCATCTTGGATGCGGTGCCAACTTTCATGTATCAGAAGATGCGTGTTGGTCATCCCATCCCGGTTGCCGTCCCATATCACGCAAGTCCAATCCTCGCCACAATAAGATATGGACGTGTTGGCGATAATGATGTCTTCAGGAAGTTGCCCGAAAAACAAGTCTCCTTTTTGCTCGAAGGAATTCTCCTTGTTTTGTTGATTAGCAACGAGATTCCGTGTTTGAACATCGACAAACATCGTCGGGCCGTATAGTGTTTTGCCCCACAACTTGCCATTGTCAGCATCGGAAACCTTTTTCAGATTCTCGAAACACGGAGCGGCTTTCTCCATCGGATTGAAATTGGATTGCGAACAAGAAGTGCGTGAAACACAAAGAACAAGCACCAAAAACAAACAGTAAAAACTCTTTTTCATATCGGTATTTTTTAGATGATTGTTAAGTAGAACGGAGAAAAGGTGGTAAACCGAAGTTTGGACTACGGCGTCACCAGCCTTTTTTGACCATGACACCTTCATGCCATTTGCTTTTTGGATTGCGCCTCTTTGCACATCTGCAACACTTGCTCGGTGCTGTAGCATCTTCCCGCCTCAAAATCACGCTCCGATTCTTCCAGCATGGCATCGATTTCAGCCATCGTATATGGTTGCACAACGGATTGAGCGTGTTCGATAAGGTGTTCACCTAGCCATTGCATGCTTTTCGGTGAGAGTGTGGCATAGAGATATTCAAGCAGGCCCGCAAGGGGTGCGCCTTGCGAATAACCGTATGCTATTGTAGGCTCGGAGGCCATACTAGGCTCCGTGTTGTCTTGTTCGTACTTTTTGGGTTCGTTATTATCCATGCCGCAAATTTACAAACTTTTTCTTTACCCGAAACAACTTGAAGAAGATGGGTAAACAAAAAAAAACCGCTGAATGTTCAGCGGCTTTTTGTCTTCATCATCCGTAAAACTTAGTTGTTCATGTAGGCGACCTGCCCCATCAGTCCGGTGTTCACCGTGTCGTAGGCAGCGGCATAACCCAAAAGGAACTGCATGACATTGCGGCTAGGTCTTTGATTCTCGCTCTCTCTCTCGAAAACGCTTTTGATTTGTGATACTAATATGTCGTCGTCAACGGATGAAAGGTAAGAGGTGTAACTATTTCTCATAGGCGTTTTTTAGGTTTGACTTTACCTTATAAACGCAACCACTACGGAATTATTTTATACGGAGAATTATTTTTTCAAACTACAGATTTCACAGATTATACAGAACAATGTTCCCATAATTATTGGGATGCAAGCATCCTATTGATACAGATTGTTTTACGATGCGGGAAATCTGTAATAATTTGACGCTTGCGTCCCAAAATTTCTTTGGTGAGAATTTGTCAAATCCGTATAATCTGTAGTTTATTACAACTCAATAGGTGAGTGTCATATTATTGGCAACCATCATCTTACGCAAGTTGATCAAGGCGTAGCGCATGCGGCCCAGCGCCGTGTTGATGCTCACGTTGGTGACGTCGGCGATGTCCTTGAAACTCATGTCGTCGAAGATGCGCATGCGGAGCACCTCGCGCTGCTCGTCGGGCAGGAAGGCGATCATGCGGTGCAGGTCGCTGTGGACCTGGTCGACGATCATGCCCTGTTCGACGGAATGGTCGGTAATCGGCACGTTGTCGATGTAGTTGTAGTCCTCGCTCGACGACTCCACCGTGGGAATGCGGTTCTCCTTGCGGAAATGGTCAATGACAAGGTTGTGGGCGATGCGCATGGCAAACTGCACGAAACGTCCGTCGTCCTTGTAGCCCTTCGACTTGATAGTCTGGATGACCTTCACGAAAGTATCCTGAAAGACATCATCAGCCAACTGCTTGTCTTTCACGAGCGTGAGTATGTAGGAATAAACTTGTTTCTGGTATCTACCAATCAATAATTCAAAACTGTGAACATCACCTTCCTGGTAGCGTTCAATCAGCTCTTTGTCGCTTTTCACTATGTTGGACATCAGGTCCCCCTTTCTTTGTGCACTCAATGTAAGTGCTTGTTAATAAAGGGTATAGATCTTTCGATAGCGTCTCTCCTATTGATTAGTTAGTGAATTTTTACACCGCAAAGATACGGATTTTTTGAATTTGCAAGCAAAAAATGTACTTTTTTTTCGTTTTTGGGACAATAATTATCGGGAAAAGGAGTAGCAAAATGCTTCGAAACACAACAGGACAAGCAAGTATTTAGTATATTTGCACCGTATTAAAAATGAATCAGATATGAGCAGAGGTACACATTATTACATTGAGGTCAAAAGCAAAGACAAATGGGAACTTTTACAATGCTTCACGGAGGAGCATTTATTTGGTGGATATAGAAAAAAGAACGATGCCGATTTGGAGATTGGAAGTATAAAACTGATGAGAATGGATGGCGGTTATGTTCAAGGTATTGTCAGAGATGAATTGGACACGAATGGTGATGCGCCATTTACCGAAAGAGGGTTCCCTGCGGACATGAGCGATGCTCTCAGACAAAGAATTGGTGACCTCGAGTATGGTTGGGGAAGGTCTTGGTGCCTAATAAGTGAGTTCAGCTCATACGCACAAAAAAAGATTGACGAATTGCTGAACGAACTAATAGATGCCAAAAGGTCTATCGAATTCAAGAAACTTGAAAGCAAGATGGACTTCCTTATCAAATCAGTTACGAAAGAATCCATACCAAACAAAGAGGACGAAGACAATGATTATGAAGAAAATGTGCATTGGTTAAAGGAGGAGCTTGATAATTACATTTATCTCTCTGGATTTGCGATGAGCCTAAAGGAAATCGCTTCATTCGTTACCGATGATTGGTGCAGCGAAGAAGATGTCAGGTTAGTGTTTTATACCTGCTGACTTTGAAGTAATTATCGTCAATATCTTGGATTTTATTGTCTATGGACAACAAAATTCGTGTTTTGATGGGTTTTGTGGTGTGTGGACAACAAAACTTTCGTAACAGTCAACAAATTTCATCATGTTTTGCGACCTAAAATCTTTTCCAACCTGCGTATTGTCGGAATTTAGGGTGCCTATCCACCTGCGCACTATCGGAAAAAACTTCATCCTCGCTTTATCCGCCAAGAAAAGGTGTCATGTAAACAGGAAGTAGAATGGTTCCCTTATCCGCTTTCAAATCCTTTGTGTAAATCAGATAATGTCGTTCGACAATATGAGCGTATTTCTCGCAAAACACATCGAGCGACTTATGGGTGTTGTATCCGGAAGACTTCACTTCTATCGGCTGGAGTTTGGTCCCGTGTGAGAGCAGAAAATCAATCTCGTAATTATGAGTTTCATCCTTCGGCCATGTGTAATAGAAAAGCTTATTGCCCGATGTGGCAAGCATTTGCGCTATCATATTTTCATAAACATAGCCAAGATTTGTGCTTAGTTTATCGTTCAACAGCTTTTGATATATGACATTCTCTGTATAGTCCTTGTCCCAAAAGGCAAGGGTGACGAACAATCCCGTATCGGCACAAAAAATCTTGAATTTGGAAATGTCTTTTGTCAATGACATGCCTACGTTGGGGTCGTTGGAATGGTATGCGAATAGAGTAGTCTTGCTGTCTTCAAGGTCTTTTAGAAATTCCATCAGTTTGTCGTCATCCACCTTGCCAAGGACGGCATACGGCTTGAAACGGTTGTTGGTCTGGCTCAGTTGTGATGGAATATTCATAAAGAGAGTTTCCAAACGACCTGAGGGGTCAAGTTTTTGGAAATCATCCTGATAGATTCTGATTACGCCTCGCTTTGCAAGGTCCACCATACTGAAATTGTTGGTTTCCAGATAAGCCTCAACAGCTTGGGGCATACCACCCACCAACAAATAGAGACGAAAGTTGCGCATGGCTTCACGGTGAGCCTGGGTAAGAGGTAGTTTGTTGTCGTAGAAAGTACGCAGCAATGGCATAGTGGCTTCGTCGCCCATCGCCCATCGGAACTCCTCGTAATCCATCGGATAAAGCGTGACACGCTCCTCTTCGCTTGGAATCGTGATGTTCTTCGTATTCTTTTTGATACTGATGAGCGAGCCGGTTTCAATATAGTCGTAGCGACCATCTTTAACCAAATACTTGATGGCTTGACGAGCGCGAGGACAATTCTGCACCTCATCGAAAATGATGACAGATTTTCGCTTTTTTAGGACCACATTATAAATGGATTGTAGTTGCAGAAAGATATAGTCCATGTTCATCAGGTTGTTGAACAAAGCCGTCACCTCTTCGGATGCCTCGTTGAAATCAATAAGTATGTATGACTTGCCGACCCGTCGTGCACCTTCAATCAAAATTGCGGTCTTTCCATTCTGGACACGTTTCCATTCGAGAAGCCGGTCATATAGTTTTCGCTTGAATATCCGTTTCATCTTCTGATGTAATTGATTTGGAGCGCAAAAATAGAGTTTTTAATTCATTTACGCAAATTTTTTTATTCAATTTATAGAAAAATACCGAAATGTTTTTACACGATTTATGGAAAAATACCGAAATTTTTTATTATGTTTTATCCAAAAATACCAAAATGTTTTGTCCATATTTCTCCAAAAATACGCAAATCTTATTATTTTCTTCTTCCCCATCTCCTATTTCCCCGCTTTTCCGTACCTTTGCAAATTCAATTTTTCCGAACCTTGAAAGAGCAAACAACTTCCTATATCACCATCCGCAACGCGAAGGTCAACAACCTGAAGAGCATTAGTTTGCAGATTCCGAAGAACAAGCTGGTAGTTATCACCGGCCTGTCGGGATCGGGCAAGTCGTCCTTGGCGTTCGACACTTTGTATGCTGAAGGACAACGCCGCTATGTGGAGAGTCTCAGCTCGTATGCACGACAGTTCATGGGCCGTCTCAACAAGCCCGACGTGGAGAGCATCACGGGCCTCTCGCCCGCTATCGCCATCGAGCAGAAGGTGAACTCGCACAACCCACGCTCCACCGTGGGCACCAGCACCGAGATCTACGAATACCTGAAACTCCTCTACGCCCGTATCGGTAAGACCTACTCCCCTGCCTCGGGTAAGCTGGTCAAGAAACACCAGGTGATGGATGTGGTGAACCATATCCTCGGCCTGCCGACGGGCAGCACGGCCTACATCGTCGCGCCGCTTCACCTGCCCGAAGGCCGCAGCCTCGAAGAGCATCTCAACATCCTTATGCAACAGGGCTTCTACCGTATATTATATAACGGCGAGATCGTCAAAATAGAGGATTTCCTCGACCAGAAGAAAAAGGTCAGCGAGAAGAAGGTGAAGCTACTCATCGACCGCATCAAGGTCAACGAGAGCATGGACGACGCCATCGGGCGCATCTCCGACTCGGTGCAGACCGCCTTCTACGAGGGCAAAGAGACCTGCCAGGTAATCAGTGATTTAGACGGCGAGCGCAAGGAAGCCGACTTCTCGTCGCGTTTCGAGGCCGACGGCATCACCTTCGAGCCGCCTACGGCCAATATGTTCGCCTTCAACAACCCCTACGGTGCCTGCCCAACCTGTCAAGGCTTCGGCAGCGTCATCGGAATCGACCCGGACCTGGTGGTGCCCAACAAGAGCCTGTCGATCTACGAGAACGCCATCGCCTGCTGGCGCGGCGAGAAGATGAGCGAGTGGAAAGACGCCCTCATCCGTGTGGCCGACAAGGTGGGCATCCCCATCTTCAAGCCGTTCTACGAACTCACTGACGAACAGGTTAGCCTCCTCTGGACCGGCAACCAATATTTTGAAGGCATCGTGGACTTCTTCAACTATGTTGAAAGCCAGTCCTATAAGATACAATACCGCGTGATGCTGTCGCGCTACCGCGGCAAGACGGTCTGCCCCGAATGCCACGGCACACGCCTGCGCCGACAAGCGCAATATGTGAAGGTGGGCGGCAAGAGCATCACTGACCTCGTGCTGATGCCCTTGGACGAACTGAAAGCCTTTTTCGACCATCTCAAACTCGACGAGACCGACAGCAAAATCGCCTCTCGCCTGCTCGTGGAAATCAATAACCGTTTGGACTTCATCATCGAGGTGGGCCTTGGCTACCTTACCCTGAACCGTCTTTCCAATACGCTTTCTGGCGGTGAATCGCAGCGCATCAACCTCGCGACCTCGTTGGGCAGCAGTCTGGTCGGCTCCACCTATATCTTGGATGAGCCCAGCATCGGCTTGCATTCCCGCGACACCGAGCAACTCATCAAAGTGCTGAAACGCCTGCGCGACATCGGCAACACCGTCATCGTGGTGGAACACGACGAGGAAATCATCCGTGCCGCCGACTACATCATCGACATCGGGCCGATGGCAGGTGCCTTTGGCGGTGAAGTCGTGTTTGAAGGCGAAATCAAGGACCTCGTCCACTGCGAGAAGAGCCTCACCACGCAATACCTCACGGGCAAGATGAGCATCCCCGTGCCCACCCGCCGGCGCAAGAGCGCCAACGCCATCGTCATCAAGGGCGCGACACAGAATAACCTCAAGAACCTCACCGTGCGTTTCCCGCTCAACATGATGACCGTCATCACGGGCGTGAGCGGCTCGGGCAAGTCGACCTTGGTGAAGGATGTGCTCTACCCCGCCATGAAACGGCAGTTGGGCGAGAACGCCGAGAAATGTGGCAGCTATGGCGCCTTGGAAGGCGACCTGCGCCTCATTCAAGCCGTCGAGTTCATCGACCAGAACCCCATCGGCAAGTCGTCACGCTCCAACCCGGCCACATACCTGAAAGCCTACGATGAAATCAGACAGCTGTTCTCGGAGCAGAAATTAGCCAAACTGCGCGGCATCAAGCCCGCGTTTTTCTCGTTCAACGTGCCAGGAGGTCGCTGCGAGGAATGTGAGGGCGAGGGTGTGCAAAAGATCGAGATGCAGTTCATGGCCGATGTCTACCTGCCTTGCGAGGCCTGTCACGGCACGCGCTTCAAGGAAGAGGTCTTGGAGATCAAATACGACGGCAAGCACATCTCCGACATTCTCAACATGAGCATCGAGGAGGCCATCGACTTCTTCGAACACTCGTCGGAGCAGCAGACCGCCATCGTGGGGCGCATCGTCAACCGATTAAAGCCCTTGCAGGAGGTCGGTTTGGGCTATCTGAAGCTCGGACAGTCGTCGAGTTCACTCTCGGGTGGCGAGGCGCAGCGCGTGAAGTTGGCCTATTTCCTCATCAAGGGACAGGTGGAGAAGCCCACGCTCTTCATCTTCGACGAGCCGACCACGGGTCTGCATTTCCACGATGTGAACAAGCTGTTGGAGTCGTTCAACGCCCTGATTGC
>LPNH01000062.1 GCA_001543385.1 Candidatus Hemicellulosilyticus sp. P3 | reverse complement strand
TCCAAGGTAAACTGGGACAAGATTGAAGAGAAGTTCGGCATCTCCAAGGAGGTGCTGGAGCGAACAGGCGCAAAGGACAACATGCTGAACTTCGGCAAGTCGGGCCTGCTCGACGTGACGATGCTCATCTACGGGCAGAAGGTGAAGGCGGCAGCACGTCTTCAGTTGACACGATTGGAGGACGGCACCTACAGCGTACTGCCTCACTTCGTGCGCAAGGAGCAGAAACTGGAGAATGCGGAGTACATGGGCTACACCTTCAGCAAGGAGGATGCCAGGGCGCTGAAAGAGACGGGAAATCTCGGTAAGGTCGTACCGCTGTTCAACATGCGCGACAACACGACGGAACAGTGCTTCGTGTCGCTCGACCGCCAGACCAACGAACTGTTACACTACCCGCTGAGCAAGTTGCACCTGCGCGAGAACGTGGGCAACATCAAGTTCACGCCCGAGGAGATGGAACTGCTCAGACAGGGCGGCATCGTGAAAGACAAACTCTACGAGAACGACAAGGGGCAGAAGTTCACCGTTGACCTTCAGGTGAACGCCGACCGCAAGAACGTGAGTTTCGTACCTGGCAGCAGCCGTCAGGAGGTGGAACAGGAGCAAAAAGCCAAACTCAACTGGACGAACGAGGACGGCAGCATCAAGAACCTGAAGCAGTGGAAGGGCATCCCCCTGACCGAAGAGCAGCAGAAGGACTACCGCGAAGGCAAGTCGGTGAAACTGGACAACTACCCGCTGAAGGACGGCACGACGGCCACGATGTACTTGATGTTCTATCCCGACAAAGGCCAGCCCTTCACCTCGAAGAACGACCCGATGCAGGGCAAGGTCGTTGCCCCCGCCAACGAGAGCGAGACACAGGTGGCCGTGAACCACCAGGGCAAGACCAACGAGGCCACCAAGAAGGTGGACGAACCGCTGCAGAAGGGACAGGTGGCCCCGAAGAACGAGAAACAGCAGCAAGAACAGAAGCCCGAGGGTGAGAAGAAGGAAGAAAAGAAGCAGAAGCACGGGCCGAAACTCTAAGCCACACATCGTATAACCACTGAATCCATTTTATAGACTGATATGATTACAATCATTGCAGAGAAACCAAGCGTCGCACGGCAAATATCCCGTGTCGTGGACGCCATGCAGAGAAAAGTAGGCTACTACGGTGGCAATGGCTACTGCGTCACCTGGGCCTTCGGCCATCTGGTGCAACTGGCCATGCCCGAAGCCTACGGAGTGACAGGATTCCGCCGCGAGTCGCTGCCCATCATCCCCGGTGAGTTCCAACTTGTCAGCCGCAAGGATGCCAAGGGCAAGGAAGATGACGGTGTGAAGGAGCAGATGCAGGTCATCAAGAACCTCTTCGACCATTCCGAGAGTATCATCGTCGCCACCGATGCCGGACGCGAGGGCGAACTGATTTTCCGCTACCTTTACCAGTACCTCGGCTGTCATGTCCCGTTCATGCGCCTTTGGATCAGTTCACTGACCGACAAGGCCATCAAGAAGGGGCTTGACAACCTGCGCGACGGCCACGGCTACGACCGCCTGTATGCAGCCGCGAAGTCTCGCAGCGAAGCCGACTGGCTCGTGGGCATCAATGCCACACAGGCACTGACCATCGCCGCAGGAAAGGGAACGTATTCCCTCGGTCGTGTGCAGACACCAACGCTGGCTATGGTGTGCCGTCGGTTCCTGGAGAACAAGAACTTCAAGCCCACGCAGTTCTGGCAGATGCACTTCACTACCGAAGGTGACGGCGGGGCCGTCAAGTTCCTGTCCGCAGACCGATGGGAGGACAAGAATAAAGCCGAAGCCCTCTTCCAGCAGTTGAAGGGAAACAAAAGCGTGGTTATTACCAAGGTGGAATGCAAGGAGAAGACGGAGGAACCGCCCTTGCTCTACGACCTCACCACACTGCAGAAGGATGCCAACGTGAAGTATGGGCTTACCGCCGAACAAACGCTGTCGATAGCGCAGAAACTCTATGAGGCCAAGGTCATCACGTACCCCCGCACATCGAGCCGCTATATTCCAGACGACGTGTTCGACGAAATTCCCAGCCTGCTGCGTACACTGGAAGACAGCGAACAATGGGGCGCACTGTCCATGACCATCGACAAGCCGAACCGCCGAAGCGTGGATGCCTCGAAAGTGACCGACCACCATGCCCTGCTCATCACGGGCGAGAAGATGCAGTACCCGTCGAACGACGACAAGAAAATCTACAATTTGATTGTCGCCCGTATGCTGGAAGCATTCTCAGATAAGTGCGAGAAGCAGCAGACCACGGTCACCGCAGAGGTGGAGGGTGTGCCTTTCGTTGTTAAGGGCACTGTCATCAAGAAGGCTGGTTGGCGATTCATTCAGAATGAAGAGACCGACAGTGACCGTCTGCCGAACTGGAAAGAAGGCCAAGAACTTCCTGTCACCGGATGGGGACTGGCGGAGGGCAAGACCAAGCCGAAGCCCATCCTTACGGAAGCGGCCCTGCTGGGCGAGATGGAGACGTGCGGCAAGGACATCGGCGACGCGGAGGTCAGCGAGGCGCTGAAGGAATGTGGCATCGGTACGCCTGCCACCCGTGCCAATATCATTGAGACACTGATTAACCGCGAGTACATAATCCGCCTGAACAAGCAACTCATTCCCACCGAGAAGGGCCTCTTTATCTACGACCTGCTGAAAGACAAGCAGATTACCGACGTCGCCATGACTGGCCGATGGGAACAGACGCTTGCCCGTATCGAGCGGGGCGAGTACAACGCCAAGGACTTCCGCAAAAGCATTGAGGACTACACGGGCAGCATCGTCCACGAACTTCTCTCCTTGGAGGACAAATTTGAGCACAGCGGCATCGGCATCCCATGCCCCAAGTGCGGCAAAGGCACGATGCAGTTCTACAAGAAGGTCGTGAAATGCGACAACCCCGCCTGCGACTGCCATGTGTTCCGCGAGAAGGCTGGGAAGGAACTGACCGATGCCCAACTGAAAGACTTGCTGACCGAGGGCCGCACGGGACTCATCAAAGGCTTCAAGAGCAAGCAGGGCAATTCCTTCGATGCCGTCGTGCGCCTGAACGACCAGTTTGAGACCGAATTTTCGTTCCCAGAGCGAAAAAAGTCCGTAAAGAAGCCGCTATCCCGAAAATAATGCGTAACTTCGCCACCGAATTTCATTTTCATCTGTCGTTTACACGATTCATTTGAAATGGATTCAGTGGTTGCACCTCGGGAGGGATACCCGGGGTGCTTTCTTTCTACGCTGATTCTATAACCCATTAAACGTAATCTGAAAATGAAAAGACAAGAACAACAAGAGTTGTCCTACTATGGACTGTACCTGCTCCGCTACCTGTTAGAGCAACATTCTTTGACGAGCAAAGCGACTTCGTCGATTACAAGCAAGGCGAAGAACCTTAGTTTTATCTATGCCCGTGAGCAACTGGCAGCAGAGACCTTTGAACAGGCCCGCCTTGACGGTCATTCCGTCGAGGGCGCACAGGAACTGGCGATGGCAGCGCTGATGAAGGGACTGAGCCTGACACGTTGGAGCATCCTCATGGAAGTGCTGGAGAAAGAGTTTGCCGTGGAGTTAGACGATGAGCAGCGCATCCAGTTCGCCGAGAAACTGCTGCCGCTGGTGTCGCCCGTGTTCGAGGGCTACGACCTGGAGAACGACGGCTTTGAGGATTCAACGGACTATGTGCTGCTCTACACCGAACTGACAGGTGCCGTGGTACTTTACATCGAACAGTATGGCGTTCAATAGAAAGGCACGGCTGCAGGCCAACATCGATGCCATCCGCACGGCATTCGCCCTGCGCGATGAAGTACGTGTACCCACCGATGCCGAGCGGGAAACCATTTCCCGATACTGCGGCTTCGGCGGGCTGAAATGCGTGCTGAATCCTGTCGAGAACAAGGCCGTCTGGCCGAAGAGCGACCTTCCGCTCTATGACCTTACCGCCGAGCTGCACAGGGTGATACGCGAGAACTCGGAGGACGAGATGGAGTACAAGCGCTATGTGACCAGCATGAAACAGTCCGTCCTCACCGCATTCTATACGCCGAAGGAGATTCCCGAAACCATCTGGAGCGTCTTTGGCGAGATGAAACTGAGACCGCAGAAGGTGCTGGAGCCGTCAGCGGGAATGGGTGTATTCATCGACACGATGCGCACCGTCAATCCCGATGCCGAGGTGACCGCCTTTGAGAAGGACAAACTGACGGGATTGTTGCTGTCTAAGTTGCATGCCAATGAAGGCATGACCATCCATGTGGAGGGCTTTGAGCATATCCAACCTTCTGAATTGGGGAAGTTCGACCTTGCCATCTCCAACATTCCCTTTGGCGACACCAAGGTGTACGA
>LPNH01000061.1 GCA_001543385.1 Candidatus Hemicellulosilyticus sp. P3 | reverse complement strand
CAAGCAGACCGTGACCAAGAACACCATCCATTTCCGCCGCGGATATACGGGGCATGAGATGATGCCCGAGTTCGGACTCGTCAATATGAACGGACGGCTCTACGACCCCATACTTGGCCGTTTCCTCTCCCCTGACAACTTCGTGCAGATGCCCGACTTCAGCCAGAGCTTCAACCGCTATGCCTACTGCATCAACAACCCGTTGAAGTTCAATGACCCAAGCGGGGAATTTGCTTGGTGGATAGGCGCAGCACTTATCGGTGGAGCCATCAATGTCGCTACGAATTGGGACAACATTGATGATGGCTGGGATTTCTTAGGCTATTTTGGAGTTGGTGCCGTTGCAGGAATTGCTGGTGGCTATGCAGCAACTTCCGCTGCAGGTGCCATTAGTGTAAGTGGTGTTATTGGAGGTGCCGTTTCTGGATTAGCAGGAGGAGTTGTCTCAGGCTTTGTGTTGGGCGGTGGAAACTCTTTGGTAACAAATGGCAATTTTGATAGCTTCCTGGAAAGTGCCATAACAGGTGCTGTCATTGGAGGCGTTACAGGTGCTGTCATCGGAGGAGTTGTCGGTGGATATCAAGCCCATAAAGCTGGAAATAATATATGGACGGGCGAGAAGATAGTACCGCCGTATCAGCGACCAACTATTACTGAGCCTGACGTAATGCCCAATCATCCTAAAGTTAACTATCTCGATGAGCCTACGCCAAATTGTGATGTGTTAATTAATAGTGATATTGAACTTAATAAATCCATAACACCCTATTATCCCCCTAACGACGGGGCTTTGAATGGTTGGGAAACGGAAATATTAGAGCCTGGTACATTGATTGATAGATATGGTAATTTTGATGGTGCCTATTTTTCTCCAAAGGGTACGCCCATAGAGATGCGTTCATTATCACCGAATAATAGCATGCAATATAATTCTTTTAAAGTTATCAAGCCATTAACTGTTAAATCATCCATAGTAGCACCATGGCATTATCAAATGGGATATGGCATACAATATAAAAGTAATATGAGCGTTGAATATTTAATTGAATTTAAATTTATTATTCCATTTTAATTAATGCAAAGAAAGGAACTAAAAGCGTACCTTGATAATTTGGGAATAGATGAAGATACTTATTCCTTAGAAGGGGACTTAAGTTGTGAAGGAATCATTCTCTTTCAGAATTATTCAAATTGGGAAGTTTTTAATTTAAGCGAACGAGGGACAAGAGAAAATTTTCGTGTCTTTCACTCAGAAGATGAGGCATGCAGATTTCTGCTGGATAAATTTATCAAATGGAAAGATTATTATCGGAAAACGGAGAAACATGACAAGGGGACTCAAGGTGACCTGGGTCGGTAACCAGAGTGGAAAATCGCGGAAAATCGGGGACTCTAATTTTGCGCTCTGATAGAATATATCAGTGAAGAATTTGCTTTATCACGGCCAAATCCTTACCTTTGTTGTCAGAAGGAGGATGGGCAGGCAGTGCTATTGGTGGAGGTTTGGGTGCTGGAACCAGTTTTGGCCTTGGTACCATTCCTGCAGCAACTGCTGGAAAAATATCAGGCAGCATACTTGGCTCAGTCCTTGGTGATGAGGTTGGCGGATGGGTAGGAGGATTTTTATATGATTGTTTTTATTAATAGTATAAATTTGGTGATATAATTAAAAACTTGTACTTTTGCAATATGATAGAATTATTAATGAATAGAATATACTTTTCTGCCTACCGCTTTGAAGTTAATCTTTCAATAGCGCTACGGTATGTTATAATTTTGCCATTCAAGTTTTTTGCAAATAGTTTCTTTGATTCGTCATGGATGAAAAAGAGATTAAAGAAACAAGGAAGGACAAAACAGCAGGCAATAAAAGATGGCCTTGCTATTAATGAAGATATCGAAGCATTACAAAACACCACAGAAGCCGATGGAACCATGATATTGTATGGTGTACTAATGGCTTCTATAATAATTATGCTTCCACAATGTGTGATTGGTTTTCCTTATACTCATTATTTCTTACTTAATGAGTGGACTTGCATATTAACAATCTGTTTGCTATTTGTGCTAAGCTACTTGTTTTTGCAAGTAACGATATACAATAAAGACAAATACATCTCCTATTTTGAGAGGTTTAAAAAAGATGCGAAGAAAACACGGACTATTTGGCACGTTATAAGTGTGTTTATTCTTATCCTATTAATGGTTTGTTGGTGGTTTTTATTCAATTATTGCAGGTCAAAAGGAAGTTAATTCAACCTTGAAATCCCCGAATGTATCACGGTGGCTGAGAATCACAGGGTCTTTACCGACCACATCATCCACTTTGACAGGAATTAGACAACAGGAACATTATAAGAAAACAAATATGAGAGGCATAGTATTGACAACAACAATAGTACTGGCTGCCATGACAGGAATGGCACAAAGCAAATGGAGCATTACACCCAAGGCAGGAGTAAACATCGCCATGCTGGGTGGCGCAGGAGGCAAAGAGTCTTCTGCAAAAGTGGGATTCGCCATTGGAGGGATCACGGGGTCGGTTCTTCTGATCATTTAACTTTGCAGCATTTTTAGACAAACAGATGAATCCAAACAACAGACAAATATGAGAACAAAACCATAAAAACAAGACGAAATGAAAAGGACAGGATTGATAATCGTAGCATGTGCCATGACGGCATTGACAGGCATGGCGCAGAGACAGTTGAGCCTGATACCGAGAGTGGGAGTGAGTTTTCCTGTCGTAACGGGGATTGACTCCCAGTTCAGCGACTTCTATTCAGGAGTGCCGGGGGTGCATGTCGGCATTGACGGGGTGTTGGGCATCTCGCCCAAGTTCGAGTTGTCGCTTGGCGTCTCTTATACGAATTATATGGTCAAGACTGACATGGAGATGATGAGAGCTTACCAATACCCACCGGATGGTGGTTTCATCTTACCTGTAGATGCTATGTTCTCATACAAGGAGGGTAGCCTGAAAGCAAGCATGTTCGAATCAGACTACGACTTCTATGAACGCTGCTACAACTATTGTCTGAAGATTCATCGTATAGACATTCCACTGATGCTCAGCTACAGGGTGTGGAAGGGACTTGGCGTGAAAGCAGGCGTAACGTTTGGGATTATTGCGAACGGCAAATACTCGTATGACTGTGATGTGGTTGTCGCACACCCCGAGAACCTGACGGATCCAAAGGTATCGTATATCAGGGACCAGACTCTCAGTGACATGGACATCGACATCAAACACAAGCTGGCGGGATACCTTGGCTTTCCGATAGGGCTGTCCTACGAATACAAGAATTTCATCGTTGACGCCCGATACACCATTGCCTACCAAATGTTGTTCGGCAATGTGGAAGGGACGAGCAGTGACGGCGCTAAATATAGTAGCATGTTTATTGGTCAAGCCGTGGAGCCCTTGGGCGATGGCCGTCCCAACTCATTCCTTCTCACCCTCGGCTACCGCTTCCGCCTAAAAAAGTGATATAGTAAATCACGGGGTCGGTTCTTCTAAATCACGGGGTCGGTTCTTCTGATCATTTTCTGTAATTATTTGGTAATTAGAAAAGAAGTTTGTTCAGATCACGGGGTCGGTTCTTCTGATCATTTTCCCAAGATTATTTGGTAATTAGAAAAGATGTTTGTACCTTTGTATGCACAGAGATTATTAACTACGAAACGGATGTCTCGACAGTTAAGGAAAAAGAGCGGCACGGGCATCTATCATGTGATGCTCCGTGGTATAAACCGCCAGGACATTTTTGAGGACGAGGAGGATTACAAGCAGATGATTACCGTCCTCAAAGCGATGACAGACAGACACGATGAGTCTGGTCTGCGTCAACCTCCCTTGTGTACCTTTTATGCCTATTGCCTCATGAGCAACCATATCCATTTGTTAGTCCAAGAACGTCAAGATGGCATCAGCGATGTCGTCAAGCGAATAGGAGTTACATACGCCCACTATTTCAACAAGAAATACGGGCGTTCAGGCCACCTGTTCCAGGATAGGTTCAGAAGTGAGCCTGTGGATAGTATTGATTATTTTCTGATTTTGCTCAGGTATATCCACCAGAACCCTCTGAAGGCAGGTCTTGTCAAGGAAGTAGGAGCCTACCCTTGGAGCAGTTGGAAGGATTATGAGACGGATGATGTGAACTCCATCTGCATCACGAAAGCTGTTTTTTCCCGAATCCCTAAGGATGACTTGACGGAAATGGTTAGTATTCCTCTTGAGGATAATACCTTGGTATTGGATATTGAAACTGACAGTTGCAGGACTGTCAGCGACAGTGATGTTAGGGCAGTCCTGCTTAACAGGCAGGGAATAGCTAATCCTCTGATGGTACAGAGTCTGGAAACGGGCGGCCTTGGAAAGAGGAGCCGGAATCAGACAACTATCGAGACTTACTGGTGTCTCCTTTGGAGTTATACAAAAACTGAAAAGTGATCACTAGAACCGACCCCATGATCCCCCAGGTGCCGTGACCTCATCTCTACTTGGTGGAAGCTGGTATGAAGGAGCCATGGCGGGAATGAGTATCGGAGCTTTCAACCATGAGGGCAAGGTCATTACACATAACGATGGGACGTTAGAAGCAGTTGAACCTTTACCAGAAGTAGTGGTAGTAGGACGTCCCAAGATAATAATTCCTCAAATTCTACACGAAAAACCTTTGGAACTAATACATCCTGAATTTGGGATTCTGTTCACTGCACATGGGCTATATAGTATTATAAAGAATCTAAACCCATCTTTTAGAAAATCTTTTTTTGACGGAGCAATGTACCATAATAGAATAATAGATGTTAAAAGTAAAGACTTATATCACAGGTTTCCCAGAAGTGTTGATGCTTTTGAAAGTGAAGGAAAACGCTCCATGATTACGGGTGGAGACGGAAACATCTATGAAAGATTAGAAATTCCAGGAGAATATGGTCAAAACAAAGGAGTTTTTGAATATATTAAAGATTCAAAAGGTGTTATAAGGCATAGATTTTTTAGACCCAAATGAAATTATTAAAAATAAATGCGTATATTTGCAGTCAATTTGTATTTATGTATTTAATCATATATTGAATGAATGATGATAACACTAGATTATCTTCAAAAAAAGAAAATTAAGTTTTTCCCTCTAACATCTTTGGGGTTAAAAGGATATGCATATCCTAAGGAGGATGCATTAACCATTATAGAGGAACTGCGAAAGAATAATATCCCCATAATTGGTGGGAAGGTGTTAGTTCTTGTTGATAATAAAATAGAGTATCCAAAGGGTTATGATAATTGGTTTTGTGATAGATTACAAAACGAATCTTGGTTTGATTTTGTACAAAGAAGTTGTGATATCTCATTTCAATACGTTAACCGTTATTCTATCAATAATGCTTTTCCTTTTTTTAGAAAAGGGAAAATAGGGTTGTTTAAAATCAGTTATATTGAAAAGCCTGAAGAGTATATTGATATTTCATCTAAAGTCAATAAGGTATTAGCTCAATGGAATCCTATTGGAGTTCCGCTGGATATTGCTGATAGTGAATATACAGAATATGTACCTTATATAATAGATGCAATTGGAGACATTAAAGAAGTAACTAATTGCCTACTCTCTATCTTGAGAAACATAGGTGTTGGAAAAGAGGTTTTTAATAATTTAGATATTACAAAGATAGCTTTTCAACTAAATGATTTAGCAAATCATCAAATCATTTCGAAGATAAAAGAATCATGAGATTCTTCTGTTCATTAAATAGTGGAAACGTTTTTGACTTAGAGTAAATACAAATAATATGAAAAGGGCAGTATTGACAATCATTGTTTGTGTCATGACGACTTTGGCTGGCATGGCACAGGGCAAGTGGAGCCTGATGCCGAAGGCGGGAGTGAACATCGGAATGCTCGGTGACGAGGGTGGCAAGTTGATCACGGGGTCGGTTCTTCTGATCATTTTTCTCGATTACAGGGTCGGTTCTTTGACCTGAAGGTGCAAAGCGGCAGAGCCGGGCGTTCCTGATCATTTTTAGATTGAAAGATATGGATGACAGATAAGATGTTAGCACCTAACAACAATAGTGAGACGGATGGTCAGCTGAGAGAAGACTTGGCCAATAACCCTGTTGTGCAGCTCTTCCACCGACTGGCCTCATCCGCCAAGAGGCCGTCGGGTGACGACTGGAAGGAGCTGTTTGCGATGATGGGCAGACGCACAGCACCCGTCATCCGCCTGCTGCACGACAGGAGCGAT
>LPNH01000007.1 GCA_001543385.1 Candidatus Hemicellulosilyticus sp. P3 | reverse complement strand
CGCCGATGATACTGCACTTGTTTGTGGAAAAGTAGGTCGCCGCCAATCTTTTATAAGGGAGCCGTGAAAGGCTCCCTTTTTTTGTTGTCACCGCCCGCCACGCTGCCGCACCCCTTGGCCATGCAGACCGCAGCCCCCGCAAGCAGACCCGGTGGGAGAATCTGTGGTTCTACCAGAAGACTGTGGTGCTGTACCAGATGACGGTGGTGTTCTGTCGGCAGTTCCTGAAGGCATACGGCGACCGCACGGTGGATCAGATGGTGCAGGCGGCACGTAGTGGGAAGCAGAACATCGTCGAGGGTTGGCCGACGGGGTGACTTCTACCGCCATGGAATCGGGCTTGCTCAATGCAGTGCGTGGGAACATAAAGGAACTGAATGAGGATTATCTCGACTATATTGGCAGCCATAAGCTTGCGCTATGGGACAATAGCCATCCGCGCTATCAAGCCATGCAGGAGTTTTGCCGGCTGCATAATCGTATTGATGGCTACGAGCCCTACTTCGAACGCTGGAGCGATGAAGAGATGTCCAATCGGCGGTTACGCTCTGCTGTATGGTTGACACCATGATGCAGACCTACCAGAAAAAGAAAGAGGAGGAATTCGTTACCGAGGGCGGTATCAAGGAACGCATGACGGCGGCCCGCCTCGGCTATCGCACCGACCAACGCCAGGAGTTGGAGACTTTGCACAACGAGAACGCAGCCCTTCGCGCCCGCATAGACCAATTGCTACAAGAAAACGCCACCTTGCGTAGTAAAATGAAATAAAGTTTTTTTTACTTGGCCCTGGCGACAGTCATTTTAGACGTATTCAATATTCGTAATCACAGTTGAAACAGGGGTTATAGTCGTTCCTGGCCCACTCTTTTTCCCATCAGTCCCTCTCTAAAATAAAGAGGCGGCATAACGCACATGCATTCGCCGCCTTTCAACGTTTTTAACCTAAATCAGTTGTTAGGATTTATGTCATATTGGTATTTGTTTTGAGCAGATTGGCTGCATCCCTGGAGAATGTTGCGCAAAGTGAGTGCAGAGTAAACTTGTTCTAAGCAAGGTCAACGAAGTTAAGGCGTGGCGGGCTACGTCAAGACCGGGATGTGGACAAGATGCCGAAAGAAATGCTGATATGGCATGAATAGACCTATAAAAGGGGCATTGTAACGAATAGTCGGTCTAATGACCGATTTGGGATCAATCCACCGCGAGCACTTCGGTGGCGATAAACTGGCTGTTGCCGCGCCAGGGAAGGGTGCCCATGTAACGTTTCCATCGGAGTTCCACATGTTTTCCGGAGCATCGCATCAGTTTGTCGGCCACAGTCTTGTCTGTCACCGAGAATTTGAGTTCATTGGAGCGCAAATTGGAGGAGGCGTTGCCGTTGGACTTGAAGCCGGTTTGTATCATCTTGCCCTCGTAGGTCTTGAAGACGATGCCTTCTTGCTGGAAATAGTTGATATCCCCGGCGTTGACGCCGGTGCTGTATATGAAAAAGAAGTGGAAATAAACATAAACCGTCACTGCTATGACGGCTACCGAGGTGCTTATAGTGATGATTTTTGCTTTGCGTGTAAGTGCCATGTTGTTAGTTTTTGAAGTTATTTGCAAAATTACAAAATGGAATTGAAACTGTCAAACAGTCCTCCATGGTGTTTTCAACTTGCTTCGTCGTTGCATTGCTTGCTTCTGAGTTGCTTGTATAATCAACTTAATTGAGATGCAACACAATAAAATACGGCAAGGCTTCGTTATTAGACCGCTATGTACGATGTTCGGATTACAGCCCTCCGGCAGGCTGACTATAGTGATTTGCAGTCCCTTTATGAAAATCCTATTGTGCATGCTTGCGACGTTCGTGAAGGTGACAGCTGGGTGTCCATAGACGGCGCGTGTCCAGCGGGGTTTTGTTCCAGTGCGTGGGAGTCTGTGCGGTTTTTTGTTGTCGAATTGGCTGCAGGTCGCGGAAATTTTTATGATGGTTGGATGCGCAATCCATACAGTGCGCTTATCAGCTGCAACGACGGTTTCCGTCCTGTCAGTTTCCTGCTTGAGGCCATTCGTGCGATAGACTGAGCGCTGCCTGATTTGCATATTTATGAAAAAAAACGTATCTATGCACTTGTAAATAAAACTAAAACCAATAAGTTTATGAAAGAGATTCTTCCTGTCAACGGTTCTTTCCAGCTGATGGAATTGCCCTATCCGGAGCTTGGTCAGGCTGTCAGTGCCGCGACTTTGTCGTATCATCATGGCCGCCATCTCAGAACTTACGTCGACAACCTCAACAAAGCTTTGCCAGACAGCGGTTTTGCCGGGCGGTCCCTGCAGGAAATTGTCCGTCATGCCGACGGAGCCCTTTTTAACAATGCCGGCCAGGTGCTTAACCACACGCTGTATTTTGAGCAGTTCAGCCCCGCCGCCACCCGTCTTTCCGAGGTGTCTGACATCTACAACCTCCTATTGCGTGATTTTGGCAGTGTTGAGGCGTTCTGCAAAGAGTTTGAGCAGAAAGGAGCCTCCCTTTTCGGATCCGGTTGGGTCTGGTTGAGTGCCGACGACAGCGGCAAGTTGGTCGTCACGCAGCATGCCAACGCGGACAATCCAGTGTGTCACAACTTGAAGCCTTTGCTCACGTTTGACGTTTGGGAACACGCCTATTACCTCGATTATCAAAACCGACGCGCCGACTATCTTGCCGCGCTTTGGCCATTTGTCGACTGGCAGGTTGTTGCCGGTCGTCTGTAGGTTCATGTCATCAGCATATAAACAAGGGAGCGGGATCAACGGACCCGCTCCCTTGTTTATATAACAGGTGTGAATGCGGCCTCCGAATTTTGCCGGCTTATATCTTCACCATGTGTATCACTACATCGCCTTGCATGTCGTCATGTCCGGGAGCCACGCTTCCGTGGAATGTACATTCGGTGTTCGTCATGTTGTCGATGGTGTAGGCCAGCGTCCGGCCGTTGCGCGGTGTAACAGAGATGGTGTTTCCGTTCAACGACCAGCTGAATTGGTTGTTTTCTGTCTCACCGTTGTCATTAAACAGTCCCGTGCCGTCGGTGTTGAAGATAAGTTGGGCATTCTCCGGTGTCATGTCTGTGCCGTTGAAAGTCACGTTGTCCATCAGCCAAGTGCCGGGCAGCATCTGCGCATAAATGTTTTCGTCGTCGTTATTTCCGCCTGCTTTGTTCATGTGCACCACAATTTCGCCCCGCACTGACATGTCGAGCGGAAGCACCTCACCGGTGAATGTCGCTTCGGTCGATGTCAGGCTGACAATCTTGTACGTGAGCGCTATGTTCTCAATGGTGAGGGTCATCACGCTGTCGTCGCTGACGGTCCATTCAAAAGAGATGTCGCTTCCGTTCACCGTGGCTGTTCCGTTGGCATGGAATGTGGCCGAAATGTAGCCGTATGTCTCCAAATCCAGCGGCTCCCCGTTCACTGTGATATGGTCAGCCACCCATGTGCCCGCCACCATTTGGCTCATCGCGTTGTTCGAGGCGATGTCCTCGTCGTTTTTCTCGCATCCCGCCAGCAGCGCTATCGCGGCTGTGAATGCCACCAACAATTTTCTTTTCATAGGTTTTTGTTTTTAAGATTTATTTTGCAAATATATGTATTATTTTATTTTTTTAAAAATGTGAATTTATTCGTAAGTACTGTTGCTTATGAAACTTTAATCAAAAACGGTTTTTTCTTTGTTAAAAAAGAGGTAAATTTGCAACTTCATTCCGCAAGACCCAGCTGTCATGGTAGCAAAGCGATATATATGGTTGCTATTGGCGCTTGCCGGCGTCCAGACACTCCAGGCGCAGCCTCGCAGCCTCACACTCGATTCATGTCGGGCATTGGCGTTGCAGAGCAACACAAACCTTAAAATATCACAGGAGAAACTGGCCGAGTCGGAGTCGCTCCGCAAGATGGCGCTATCGCAGTTTTTCCCCAAGGCAACACTCAACGGCGCCTATTTATGGAATCAGAAAAACATTGAGCTTCTCAGCGACGGGCAGAAGAGTCGTCTGAGCAATTTAGGCACCAACGCGGTGAGCGGAATAGCCCTTGACTATCCCACCTGGATACCTGCCGGGCTACAGAATTCCATCACGCAACTCCTCGAGAGCCGTATCGGCCAGCCGGTCGACGCCATAGGCGCCCATGTGGTTGATGCGTTGGAGTTTGACCTCACCAATGTTTGGGCAGGTGCGGCTACCGTCTACCAGCCCGTCTATATGGGAGGCAAGCTACGGGCGCTCTATCAAGCGGCACAGGCTGTGGAAGCACTCAATGGCCTGCGTCGCGACAAAGCGCAGGACGATCTGTTGTTGTCTGTCGACGAGGCTTATTGGCGCGTGGTCTCCGTACGCCAGAAAATGTTGCTGGCGCAGCAATATTGCGACCTTCTCGACACCCTCAACCGCAACGTTGAGCTTATGGTCGAGGCTGAAGTCGCCACACAGGCCGACTTGGCTAAAGTCCGTGTCAAGCGCAATGAAGCCCGCATGTCCCTCACCAAGGCGCAGAGCGGATTGGCACTGTCGCAGATGGCATTGCTTCAGCTTTGCGGCCTGGACTTTGACGGCGATTACGACTTTATCGAACCGGTTGTGCTTGCACGGTGTGAACCTCTTGACAGCATTGATCTCACCGCCGTCTTTATCCGTCGTAACGAGCTGCAGCAGCTCCACCAAGCCGGACTTATTGCCGAGTCCGGTGTCCGGGCTGCGCGTTCGATGCTATTGCCCAACGTGGTGGCGCAGGCCTCCTATATCGTCAGCAACCCCAACCTGTTCAACGGGGTCCAGAACACTTTCGGCGGTATGTTCACCGTCGGTGCCGTCGTCAACTTCCCCATAGCCCATCCCGGTGCCGTCCATGCCACCCGTGCCGCCAAGCATCGCCGTGCGCAGGTGCAGTTTCAACTGCAGGAGGCCCGCGAGATGATAACCCTTCAGGTGAACAAACTCAACTACGAACTCCGTGTCGCCAACACCAAGCTCACCCAGGCTGTCAGCAATATGGACGAGGCAGAAGAAAACCTGCGTCTGGCGCAAGACAGTTTTGCCGCAGGCCTGATCATCAGCAGCGACCTCCTTCAGGCTCAGACTGCATGGCAGCAAGCGGGCAGCGAACTGCTCGACGCCCGTATTGAGGTGCAAATGGACTACCTTTATCTCCGCCAGGCTTTGGGCATCCCCGGCACCGAATAATCCAGTGCCGCCAATTGCCGCCGGTCGGGTCTGCCGTAGCCGGGGTGGTGACAGCCGCAACGGAATGCAATTGCAAACATTCAATCTTTGAACAAGCATGACAAACGACAATCAGAACGAAAACTTCAATGAGGATCAAGAGGTGAAATCCGAACGCAACGTCATGGATAGCAACACCAAGTCGCTGATGTTCGGTCTGCTGGTACTGGTAGGCATTATCGTCATCGTGGGCTTGCTTGGCATCTTTGCCTTGCGCCCTGAGCCTGAGCTTATCATGGGCGAGGTGGCTGTGGCCGAATATCGTGTCGCCAACAAAGTCCCTGGCCGCATAGACACGCTCTATGTGCAAGAGGGCGACAGGGTCCGTGCCGGCGACACTTTGGCCCATATCAACAGTCCTGAAGTCGACGCCAAGATGGAGCAGGCCCGCGCCGCCCGCACCGCCGCTACAGCCCAGAGCAATAAGGCGGAAAGCGGAGCTCGCCGGCAGCAAATCGCCGCCGCTTACGAAATGTGGCAGAAAGCTCTTGTCGGTGTCGACATTGCCAAAAAATCCTACGACCGCGTCAAACAACTCTACGACAAAAAGGTCGTTTCCGCCCAGAAGTTTGACGAGGTCGAGGCCCAGTACAAAGCCGCCGTCGCCACAGCCAATGCTGCCAAGACCCAATATGACTTGGCGCTTGAGGGCGCTCAGGGTGAGGACAAACTGGCCGCCCGCGCCCTTGTCGCCCAAGCCAGCGGAGCGGTCCAGGAGGTGCAGTCCTACATTGACGCCCGCTACCTGATTGCACCTTGTGACGGTGAAGTGGCCGAAATCTATCCCAAAGTCACCGAACTTGTCGGCACGGGTTCTCCGGTCATGTCCATTCTTGATATGCGCGACATGTGGTTCACTTTCAGTGTCCGGGAGGATATGCTCAATGAGCTTGCCGTCGGCACGGAGGTCGAGGTGGCCATTCCCGCATTGGGCGGGCAGACATACAAAGCCCGGGTGACCTATATGCGTGCCATGGCGTCCTATGCCACTTGGCGTGCCACCAAAATCAATGGTCAATACGATGTCAAAAGTTTCGACCTCAAGTTGGTGCCGCTTGAACCTATCGAAGGTGTCCGGGCCGGTATGACAGCCATTATCCGATGAAACAGGCCTTCATTGACACGCTACGACGCGAATTGCGGGAGTTTTCCCGTCGGCCGCGCTATGTGGTGTTGCTGACACTGGGTCTGGTGTTCAGTTACACATTTTTCCTCACTCTCATGCATGAGGGGCAACCAGCCAAACTTCCCATTGCCATTGTCGACCACGACGGCAGCTACCTCTCCCGGCGTCTCTGCCATGAGATAGAGGCCACACAAGGTGTCCATATTGTTGCCGTCTATGACAATCATGCCCAGGCCCGTGCCGCCATGCAACGCCAGGAGATATTCGCTTTCTACGAAATCCCTGAAAATATCTATGCAGATCTCCTTGCCTTCAAATCGCCGCGGATCAGCCTCTACGCCAGCAATGCCTACCTCATGCCCGGCTCGTTCAGCTATAAAAGCCTGGCCACCATTGGCAAACTTGCCGCTGCCGCTGTCCAGCGCGAGGTGCTGCGCAAAAAAGGCTACCCCGAAAAGCAAATTATGGGCATCATCCAGCCTGTCGAGTTGGACACGCATCCTGTCAGCAATGCCGAGACCAGCTATCAGCCCTATGTGCTCACCACTGTGCTCCCCGGCATTCTCGGTGTCATGACGCTGCTCTTTACGGTCTACAAGGTCAGCGACGAACGCAAACGGCGCACCATGGCCGATTGGATGCGTACCGCGCAGGGCAATGTGCCGGTGGCCCTTGCCGCCAAACTCCTGCCTTACGCTTTGTGGTTCTCATTGCTTGGGATTTTGGGCAACATCATTCTGTTCTACTATGCCCGTTTCACCCTTCTCGGATCTTTCTTCGCGCTGTCGCTGATGGTTGTCCTGCTGGTGCTTGCACAGCAGGCGATGGGAGTTTTCTTGGCGGCGCTCATTCCTGAGCAGCACCTCTCCATCAGTGTCGCCGCTATTTACGGCATGCTCTCGTTTACCATGTCGGGTTTTTCCTATCCTGTCACCAATATGCCGCCTTTCCTGCAGGCTGTCAGCTATTTGTTCCCCCTACGTCACTACTATCTGGGTTATGTCGACATTGCGCTGTACGGCAATGGCGTGGCATACTACTGGCCTGTTCTTGTCGGGTTTGCGGTGTTTTTGCTGCTGGGGATGGCCGGTGCCGTGCTGCTCTCTCGCGAGACCCGCTGTATTCGTGCCGGCATCTGTGCCTGCTCGGATTCCTCTAACCTTGATGTCCTATGAATAAATTTTTGCAGAGACTCATTGACATCTGGGAAATTTTCGCAGGCGAGGTTCGCTATGTTTTCCATGACGGCGGTGTGCTGCTCCTCTTTTTTGTCGCCACATTGCTCTATCCGTTTATCTTTGCGGCAGTCTACCACTCCGAAATGGTGCTCGATATTCCTGTTGCTGTCGTTGACCAGTCCCACAGTGCCGAAAGTGTCCGGGTTATCCGTAAAATCGATGCCACCCCCGAACTTACGGTCCGCTATAAATGCTGCACCATGGACGAGGCGGAAAGGTTGATGCGTGAGCACCGTGTCCATGCGGTCATACTCTTTCCGCGCGACTATGGCGCCCGAATTGCCCGTGTTGAGACTGCCCGGGCCTGCCTCTTCTGCGACATGAGCACTTTTCTCTATTACCGCAGTGTTATGACCGGCGCCAGCAATGTCCTCGTTGACGAGATGAAATACATTGAGCTTCAGCGCTGCGAGCAGATGGGGTTGACCGAAGCTGATGCCGAGGGTCAGGTCACCCCTATCGGCTACGAAGATGTCAAGCTTTTCAACGCTCCCGGAGGCTTCACCAGTTTTCTTGTCCCGCCCCTGTTGGTGCTTGTCATCCATCAGACTCTTTTCCTCGGCATCGGTGTCCTGTTTGGCACCGCCCGTGAGAGACAGCACCGACAACGCATCCCGATCCGCCTGCGCCGCGGAGCGCCCATCCGAATCATGGTGGGGCGGGCGTTGGCTTATCTGCTCATGTACGTCCCGGTGGTCTTTATCGACCTTTTTGTCCTGCCGCGTGTTTTCGGTTTTCCGCATATCGGCAGTATCGGCACACTTATCGGTTTCTTGTTGCCGTTCTTGCTGGCCACAATCTTTTTCAGTATCACCATGGCTGGATTCTTCCGTGAGCGCGATACCATCATCGTCACCTGTATCTTTTTCAGTGTGATTCTGCTCTTCCTCTCCGGCACCGCTTGGCCGCAGAGCAACATGCCTGCCGTCTGGCGCTGGTTCTCCTATCTGTTTCCCTCCACACCGGCCATTCAAGGGTTTATCCGCATCAACACCATGGGTGCGCATCTTTCCGAAGTCTCCTTCGAATACCTTTTGCTTTGGTTCCAGACAGGTGTCTATTTCTTCACGGCATGCACCTCCCTGCGCCTCATGTCGTGGCTCCGTAGAAAACAAATCATCTAATATTTCACATATGAAAAAAATCAACCGGGTGCTCCCCATCAAAAAAAACGGCTACGATTGGAAATACTGCTCCATCGGAGGCGTTACGCGTGTCAGTGTTGAAACGGGTGACGATATAGCCCATCTGGGTGAACTGGACGAGAAGATGTGGACAGTGCTCAGCTGTCCGGTCAAGGGGCTCGAATTTGACGAACGCACGCTTACCTTGATGGACAACGACGGCGACGGCCGTATCCGGGTCCATGAGGTTGTCAACGCTGCACAATGGCTATGCCGGGTCCTTGTCGACGCCAACCTTTTGCGTCAGGGCTCCGCGGAACTTTCGCTCGCCGACATCAATATCGAAGACTCCGACGGCAGGGCCCTGCGTGACATGGCCCAGCATGTCCTTGACAAATTGCAGAAAACCGGTCGCACCATTGCCATCGCTGACTTGGACGCTTACCGCACCCTTGTCGACGAACAGATCCGCGCCGAGCATGAAGCCCGCCCGTCTATTGTGGTTGACCAGCCCTTTGGCGAAAAATCCGACGCGCTTCTTGCTGCCGTCGAGGCAGTCCGAGACAAGGTCGACGATTATTTTCTCCGTTGCCGCCTGGTGAGTTACGACGAGAACAGTGCCGCTGTCCTCGACATGTCTGTCGAGCGTCTGGGTTCCATCAGCCAGCATAATCTTGCCGCCTGCGTCGACGAATTGGCCACCTATCCTCTTGCCAGTGCCGGCAAAGACGCCCTGCTCCATCTCGACAGCGGTGTCAACCCCGTTTGGCAGTCTGCCGTCGATGCGTTGCGTCAAGTGCTCTCCGACATAGGTTTCGAAACCCCGGACACCCTTTCTGAGTCGCAGTGGGCCGGCCTGCGGGACAAGGCCCTGGCTTATGGCGCTGCCAAGTCCGAAGCCTTGCAGCAGCGTCAGAAAGAGCTTGACGACATCTTGGCTGCCGAGTTGGCTGTCTCGCGCCCGCTCGAGAAGTTGTTGTTCCTCTATCGCGACTTCTACCGTTTGCTCCACAACTTTGTCCTTATGTCCGACTTTTATGCCGCCGACCGCAAGGCTATCTTCCAGGCTGGCCGGCTCTACATCGACCAGCGTTGCTGCGAACTTTGCCTGCGTGTAGCAGACATGTCCAAGCATGCCGACACCATGGCCGGGCTTAGCGGCATGTATCTCATATATTGCTCCTGCACCTCCAAAGTCAAAAACGCCACCATTGACATTGTCGCCGTTTTGACCAACGGTGATGTCGACGACCTGCGTGTCGGCAAAAACGCCTTGTTTTATGACCGCGATGGTCTCGACTGGGACGCCACCATCACCAAAATCGTCGACAATCCTATCAGCATCCGCCAGGCATTTTGGAGCCCGTATAAGAAATTCTGGAACTGGTGCACCGAAAAGCTCAATAAATCCGCCGCTGAGAAGGAGGCCAAAAACCTTGAAAGCATGACCTCTGGCGCCGAAAAGCTCACTGAAGAGACCAAACTGAACGCTGCCGCGCCTGATGCAAACAAGCAGGACAATAAAAAGCAACCGTTCGATATCGCTAAATTCGCCGGTATATTCGCCGCCATCGGCATGGCTGTCGGCTACATTGTCGGGGCTATCTCCGGCTTGGCATCCAGTTTCACCGCCAAGCCCCTCAACGCCCTCATCTTCATCCTTTGCATCATGGCCGTCATTTCCGGCCCCTCTGTTTTCCTCGCTTGGCTCAAGCTGCGCAAGCGCAACCTGGGCCCTGTGCTCAACGCCAACGGATGGGCTGTCAATGCCAAAATCCTCGTCAACGTCCGTTTCGGTGCCACCCTCACCGGACTGGCCCAGTACCCAAAGCTGGTGCTCGACGATCCGTTTGCCGACAAGAAGACTCCCGCCTGGCGCAAGTGGCTCTATGCCGTTCTGGTGGTGGCGCTCATCGTCTTTGCCATCCTTTTCTTCACCAAGAGTCTGCCTTGGCAGAAAGACAAGGTCGCACAACCTGCCGAACTCGTCGAAGAAGCTCCGGCCGCCCTTGATACGACGGACCTTCCCGCCGCGGCCGCCGACACAATGGCAGCCCACGAGTAAACAAAACTTTCAAAATCTCAACAATAAATAAGATATGTACAGAACACATACTTGCGGTGAACTCAATCTACGGCATGCAGGCCAGACAGTCACCCTTGCCGGCTGGGTGCAGCGCAGCCGCGACTTGGGCGGTATGACATTCATCGATCTGCGCGACCGCTACGGCATTACACAGCTCGCTTTTAACATGGAAACCAACGCCGACCTGTGCTCACAGGCTCGCAAGCTCGGTCGCGAATACGTTGTCCAGGTTGTCGGCCGCGTTATTGAGCGCAGCAGTAAAAACAGCAAGATTCCGACCGGCGACATTGAAATCGAGGTGCAGGAGTTGTGCCTCCTCAACGAGTCCCGGACCCCCCCTTTCACCATCGAAGACCAGTCCGACGGCGGTGACGACCTGCGTATGCGCTACCGTTATCTCGACATCCGTCGCAATCCAGTGCGCCAGAACCTCGAAATGCGCCACCGCATGGCTATGCTGGTCCGCAACTACCTTTCGGATCGTGACTTCCTTGAGATTGAGACCCCTATGCTCATCAAAAGCACGCCCGAAGGTGCCCGCGACTTTGTGGTGCCCAGCCGCATGAACCCCGGCGAGTTTTATGCCCTGCCGCAGAGTCCGCAGCAATACAAACAGCTCCTTATGGTCGCCGGCATGGATCGCTACTTCCAGATCGTCCGTTGCTTCCGCGACGAAGATCTCCGCGCCGACCGGCAGCCCGAGTTCACGCAGATTGACTGCGAGATGAGCTTTGCACACCAGGAGGATGTGCTCGATATGTTCGAAGGTTTGGCCAAGCACCTCTTCACCGAGATGAAGGGGTTGCAATTCGACAGTTTTCCCCGCATGACCTGGCACGACGCCATGCGTCTCTATGGCAGCGACAAGCCCGACATCCGTTTTGGCATGCAGTTTGTCGAACTCAATGAGGTGGTCAAGGGCAAGGGCTTCGGTCTCTTCGACGCTGCCGATTTGGTGGTGGGTATATGTGCCAAGGGTTGTGCTGAATATTCGCGCAAACAGCTCGACGCGCTTACCGATTTTGTCAAACGCCCTCAGGTGGGTGCCGGCGGCCTTGTCTATATTAAATACAACCTCGATGGTTCATTCAAGTCCAGTGTCGATAAGTTCTATACTGCCGACGACCTGCGTAGGGTGGCTGCATGTTTCGGAGCCGCACCCGGCGACCTGATGCTTGTGCTCTGCGGCCCTGCCATGCGTACCCGCGTCCAGCTCTGTGCGTTGCGCCTTGAGATGGCGCAGCAGATGGGGCTCCGCACCCCCGATGTCTACGCCCCGCTGTGGGTAGTCGACTTTCCTTTGTTGGAGTGGGATGAAGAGACGCAGCGCTACTACGCCATGCACCATCCCTTCACTGCTCCTAAGCCGGAAGATGAACCGCTGTTGGCCGACCCCACCCGGTGGGGCGATATCCGTGCCAATGCCTACGACATGGTCATCAACGGTGTGGAGGTGGGCGGCGGCTCCATCCGAATCCATGACCGCACGTTGCAGAACCAAATGTTCCATACACTGGGTTTTTCGGACGAGCAAGCCTACGCCCAGTTCGGATTTCTCATGGATGCTTTCACCTACGGAGCTCCTCCCCATGCGGGTCTGGCTTTCGGGTTCGACCGGCTTTGTTCGCTTTTCGGCGGGGTCGACACCATCCGCGATTTTATCGCTTTCCCCAAGAACAACAGCGGCCGTGATGTCATGAGCGGCAGTCCGTCTCCCATCTCGCAGGAGCAGTTGGATGAGTTGCAAATCAGATTAGACAAAAAGAATTAAAGTGCTGAGCAGCGCCGGTCCGACGGGTCTGGCGCTGCTGGTTTTATTGAAAACAGGAATTATGGCCGACAACTACCTTGAAAAACGTTATGATGAGTGCTTCGGCGGTGGCCGTACCAAGGTGCGCCGCATCGGACCTACTATCGACCAACTCCTGCTGCGCAGCCGCAGCACCCGTGGTTATCTCAAAGACTATGTGGTCCGCCGCTCCGAGCTTGAACAAATTGCCGAAGTCTGCACCCGCATCCCCTCCGCTTGCAACCAGCAGGTTCTTCGCTTGCGCCTTGTCACCCGCGACAGCGGTGCCGACCGTGTGTTGCCTTTGGTCAGGATGGGGGCGGCGCTGCCGGAATTGCACCTTCCGCTGCCCGGCACTGAGCCGGAGGCATTCATAGTCCTTTGTGCCACTGTCGGCGAAACGAAGCTCGTCGACCTCGACTTAGGTGTCGCCGCTCAGAGTATGCTCCTCAAGGCCGCATCGATGGGTCTCAGCGGACTCATCGTCGGAGCTTTTGACAAGTCCGCCCTCCGCGCCGCCCTTCAGCTCCCTTTTGACCCGCTGCTGGTGCTGGCCATCGGAAAGGGCATTGAGAAGATAGAACTTGTCGCCGCTTCGCCCGACGCACCCCGCGCCTACTATCGACGCGACGGTGTCCACTACGTCCCCAAACTTCAGCTCCCCGACCTTCTCGTCTGATCTTTCGCCATCCCGTGCCGTCCCGGTCTCCGCAGGCTGTCTTTTTTATCGTCCGCGGCACTCTATTTCAATAAATTTCGTATTTTTGCAAGTTCTAAAAGACTGCAAAAACCATAGTGAAAATGATAAACATCACACTGCCAGACGGTTCTGTTCGCCAGTACGAGCAGGGTGTCACGCCTTACGTAATTGCGAAAAGCATCAGTGAGGGCTTGGCTCGCAATGTGTTGTCCGCCAAAGTTAACGATCAGGTGGTGGAACTCAACCGCCCTGTCACCGACGACGCCACTGTGCAGCTGCTCACTTGGAACGACGAGGAGGGGCGTCACACTTTCTGGCACAGCTCCGCCCACCTGTTGGCCACTGCTCTGCAGGAGCTTTACCCCGGCATCAAATTCGGCATCGGTCCCGCCATAGAAAACGGTTTCTATTACGACATCGACTTTGGAAAGTACGAGGTCTCAAGCGATGACTTTCCCAAGATAGAGAAAAAAATGATGGAGCTGGTGCAGGCCAAAACGCCTGTCGTTCGTCGCGAGGTCTCCAAGGCCGAGGCGCTCAGAGTCTTCGGTGAACGCGGCGAGGTGTATAAGCTCGAGCTCATCGAAGCTTTGGAGGACGGCACCATCTCTTTCTATGACAGCGGCTCGTTCACAGACCTTTGTCGCGGTCCCCATCTGGTAGACTTTGGTGCCATCAAGGCTGTCAAACTTCTCAATCTGGCCGGAGCCTACTGGCGCGGTGACGAGCATCGCCCCCAGTTGACACGTGTTTACGCCGTCAGTTTCCCAAAAAAGAAAGAACTTGACGACTATCTGGCCATGCTTGAGGAGGCAAAGAAACGCGACCATCGCAAGATTGGCAAGGAGTTGGGCCTTTTCATGTTCAACGATATGGTCGGCAAGGGGCTGCCCATCTGGTTGCCGAAAGGCACCGATTTGCGTTTGCGTCTGCAGGAATTCCTCAGCAAGATCCAGAAACGCTATGGCTACAAGCAGGTTATGACGCCTCATATCGGCGGCAAGCAGCTTTATGTCACCAGCGGCCACTGGGATCATTACGGCGAGGACAGTTTCCGCCCCATCACCACTCCCGAGGAAGGCGAAGAGTATCTGCTCAAGCCGATGAACTGTCCGCACCATTGCATGATATATAAAAACGAACCGCTCAGCTATAAGGATTTGCCTTTGCGCATTGCCGAGTTCGGCACCGTCTACCGCTATGAGCAGAGCGGTGAACTCCACGGTCTCACCCGGGTACGTTCTTTCACCCAAGACGATGCCCACATATTCTGTCGCCCTGACCAGGTCAAGGAGGAGTTTATCAAGGTCATGGAAATCATCGAGATTATCTTCAAGGCTTTGAGTTTCGACTCTTTCGAGGCTCAGATATCCTTGCGTGACCCTGCCAACACCACCAAGTATGTCGGTACGGACGAGAACTGGGCCAAGGCCGAGCAAGCCATTGTCGAGGCCTGTCAGGAGAAAGGCCTCAAGGCCCGTGTGGAGTTGGGCGAGGCTGCTTTTTACGGGCCTAAACTCGACTTCATGGTCAAGGATGCCTTGGGTCGGCGTTGGCAGTTGGGCACCATTCAGGTCGACTACAACCTTCCCGAGCGGTTTGGTCTCGAATATATCGGCAGCGATGGCCAGAAGCACCGTCCTGTCATGATTCACCGCGCCCCCTTCGGCTCAATGGAGCGTTTCTGCGCTGTGCTTATCGAGCACACGGGTGGCAAGTTCCCGCTCTGGCTGACGCCCGAACAGTTTGTCATATTGCCTGTCAGCGAGAAATTCATCGGTCATGCCCGGGAGCTTAAGAGCCGTCTCGAGGGCCTTGAGTTGCGAGGCACCATTGACACACGTGACGAGAAAATCGGCCGTAAAATCCGCGATGCTGAACTCAATAAATACCCCTTTATGCTCATCGTCGGGGAGAAAGAGGTCGCCGACGGCACTGTCAGCGTGCGCCGTCAAGGCGCCGGCGATATGGGTGCCATGACCCCCGACACCTTTGCTCAGATAATCAAAGACGAGATAGAGAAAGTAATGTAACACCTAAAATAGGAGAACCGAATTATAGCAACACCATTCAAACCCAACGCCCCGAAGGGCAACTTTAGAGGGCGAGGCCGTGGCCCGGTAAAGAAGGAGCCGGCTCATCTGATCAACGAGCGCATTCAGGAACCTGTCGTGCGTGTGGTGGGTGAGGGCATGGAGCCTACAATTATGAATACCCGCGACGCACTTCAGCGTGCTTATGCCGAGGGACTCGATTTGGTCATGATTTCGCCCACAGCCAATCCGCCGGTGTGCAAAATCATTGAATACCAAAAATACCTCTACGAGCAGAAGAAAAAGGAAAAAGAGCGTCGGGCGAACTCTTCCAAGGTTGTCATCAAGGAGATACGGCTCAGCCCGCAGACCGACGAGCATGACTTTGATTTTAAGCTCAAGCACGCCATACGTTTTCTGCAGGAGGGCAACAAGGTCAAGGTCGACGTTTTCTTCCGGGGACGCGCCATCGTATACAAAGAGCAGGGTGAGACCCAGTTGCTTAAATTTGCCGAGGCGTTGCTCGAATATGGCAAGCCGGAGGTTATGCCGCGTCTCGAAGGCAAGCGTATGCTTATGATTATTGCCCCCAAGAAGTGATCCCCGGCCGCATCGCTGGTCAAAAGTGAAGCCAAGTCTACACCGACATATCGTCTAACTTAAAAACAGTAAAGTAATGCCTAAAATGAAAACCAAGGCCGCTGCCAAAAAACGTTTTGCGTTCACCGGCACCGGCAAAATCAAGAGAAAGCATGCTTACCACAGTCACATCCTCACCAAGAAGGAGACGACGCAGAAACGCAACCTCGACCATACGGCCCTTGTGAGCCGCGACGACGAGAAGCGGGTCAAGCGTATGCTTTTAGCTTAGTGGCGACAACGCGAGCTCGTGTCCGCCATGCCGTGGGCATTGGCGGCTCATGTGCCGCAAGACGCCGAAACGGAGTTATTAACCATTGTTTAATGCATCTAAGAGAGACATCCGTCTCCGCTTAAACGAAAACCAATTACAACATGCCAAGATCAGTTAATGCAGTAGCTTCCAGAGCTCGCAGAAAAAAAATCCTCAACCGCACCAAAGGATATTGGGGCAGGGGTAAAAACGTCTGGACAGTGGCCAAGAACAAGTGGGAAAAAGGTCAGACCTATGCCTACCGTGACAGAAAAGCCAAGAAAAGAGAGTTCCGTTCATTGTGGATTAACCGTATCAATGCCGGTTGCCGCATCAATGGCATCTCCTATTCTGTATTCATGGGCGAACTCCATAAGAACAACATCGAGTTGAACCGCAAGGTGCTTGCCGACCTGGCAATGAATCACCCCGAGGCTTTCACCGCCGTTGTGAAGATGGTCAAGAAATAAATGTATCACCTGTAAAAACCTACTAAGTCATGGGAAAAACTGAATTAATGCAATATGTAGAGAATTTGGTCGAGCGTAAAGAGTTCCCCGAGTTCAAGGCGGGCGATACCATCACTGTCCATTATAAAATACGTGAAGGAAACAAGGAACGTATTCAGAACTTCCAAGGCGTTGTCTTGCAGCGCAGCGGAAGTGGATCAACTGAGACCTTTACTGTCCGTAAGATCACGAACGGTGTCGGAGTGGAACGCATATTCCCCTTCGCCAGCCCGTTCATTGAGCAGATAGACATCAACAAGCGCGGTGCTGTGCGTCGTGCCCGTATCTTCTATCTGCGGGATCTCACCGGTAAGAAAGCCCGTATCAAGGAGAAGAGACGTTAGTCCCCTCTCCCTGCCGGTGCAGACTTGGAATTGACAGCGGCTCGCCTTTTGGGGTGAGCCGCTGTTGTATGATATACGTTCATTGTATTCGGCTTCGACAAAAATCCCGGGCCGGGCCGAAATCCATGCCGTCCACCAAGATGCGCCCTTTTGTCGTGCGCCCCAGAAAGCAGCAGTTCAGCTGCGCCTCCTCCATCTTTGACAAAAATACATCTTCATGCTCCTCCGTCAGTGTTGTCACGCAACGCCCTCCCTCTTCTCCGAACAGGAATGCGTCCAGCCGTATCTCGCGGCAGGTAAGAATGTCGAACCCCACTGCCTCCGTGCATCCCTGCGCCAAGGTGCAGAACAGGCCTCCTGTGCCGACAGCCGCATGGCCGTCAATCATCTTGCCGTCAGCCATCGCCGTCATAATCAGTTCCAGATATGCTGCATCCTGATCCGCCGCCCTCTGTCTATGCGGTGGCGTGTTGATATGCAGGCACTGTCGCCCGTATGCCGAATAGAGAAAATCTGTGGAGATGTCGCCCGCCAGATATATCAGTTTGTTGCGTTTCAGCATAAATGGCGGCAGCTCCGACGCCGTTTCCCTGCACAGCGTCTGCGCAATGTCGATGCACTCCCGCACGTGCGGTTCATTGACATTCCGGTGTATCTTGTCCTGTCCGTCGTATAGATATGAGTTGCGCACCACGGTGTGATGCTGCCCACGCAGCCATCCGTACAAGCTTTGCTGTTTTCCGTTCGACTGCCACATCGCCAGCAATGTTCCAAGTTCGGACATCGACGGCAGGTGGCCGGCAATGGCTGCAATCTCGTCATAAGCCTCCTGGCTTACGCCCATGGCCGCCGCTTCCTCGGCCGGGACAAAAGTCTCGTCTGTCACGCTGCAAAAATACGAAAATAAGCGTGTACGATGACCTTTCTGTCGGCAGATTCTTTAAAGACACAGAAAAAATATGTATCTTTGCAACTTACATTTTTTAACACAAGATGGTCGGAAATATATTCATGGAGCTTTTGCTGGGCATCATATCCGGAGTGTTGCTCTCTCTATTCTTCAGCTTCGGTCCGGCTTTCTTCTCTCTGCTGCAGACCAGTATCCATTACGGGTACCGGCGTGCAGCCCCTTTTGCTTTCGGGGTGTTTGTCGCCGACCTTTTTATTGTATTCCTCATGCTGACAGTCCTCAAGAATGTCGATATGTACGGTGTGCTTCATGACAAATGGGTGGCCTCTATTGCCGGCATTGTCATCATGGCCATGGGTGTCTATACGCTTCTCAAGCGGCCGTCACGTCGACAGCTGTCGTCCGGGGGCGAGGAGGTCCCGACTCCTCCTGCCGAGGCTCGTCACCACGTCTTTATAAGGGGCTTCGTGCTCAACTTTGTCAACCCTCTGATATGGATCTATTGGGTGTCGTTGATTGCTCTGATGCTGGGTGAAACCGGTGCCTCGTCCAGTGAGGTGTATGTGTTTTTTGCCGGGTTGCTTGGAGCCACACTCTCTATGGATTTGGTCAAATGTAAGGCTGCGTCGTTGTTTCATTGCCTCATCACCGACCGTGTTCTTACCATTATCAACTGGGTTGTGGGCGTCATCCTTATCGTTTTCGCTTTCTATGTTGTATTCTCCATGGTGCTGTTTCACAACGACCCCGATGCGCAGCAACTCAACAATTTTATCGAGGGAATGCACGTGGGGCGAGGCCCGTTGCACTGAGACTACCTGGTGATCCAGGGAATCCGGGCGTTCAGTGTGAACTTGGCGCCGATGTTCACCATGGGCATGATATCCACCTTTGAACTTTCGTTGTTTGAGTAAGGCGAGTAGTCGAGTGATCCGCGGTGTATGTACATGCGTGGGGTGAAGAATAGCTTCATCTTGCTATTGAGTTGATACTCGAAAGCGACGCCGGCTGTCAGCGTAAACTCGTTATTGAGCGGCTTGTAGTCAGTCCAGGGATTTGTCTTCTTGCCGGAGGCAACGGTCACGCCCATGCCGAGAGGTGTGAGTACGTGCAGTCGGGCTTGGTGGTAATCCTGCCCCGAGATGATATTTGTCCAGTCAAGCGTTATCTGACCCGTGACGGCGACACCGTACATGTTGAAATCACAGTAGGGCCAGTACCCGTCGCTGCCCACTGTTTCTTGCGAGAAGTCAACAAATGGATTTAACCGATACCGTGTCTGCATCTGGGCCGTAAAGGCGTTCAGGTTGAAAGAAAATGCAATCTCCGGTGTGAGTGAATACCCCCATTCGAAGCACAACCCGGGCATTACACCGTTAAACCGTGCGCTGGAGACATCCTCGTTGCCGATATATGTCAGTCCGCTTAGACCGAATGAAATATACATCGGATGTGACGAAAGCCGTTTTGAGGTTTGGCGCAACGGGTGAGCCGCTGCCATCGGGGTTAAAACACATGCAAGCAGTAACATCATTGTGCCTTTGTGAAATATTGAGCGGATTTTCATTTGGCCTGAGGTCAAAGGTGTCATGCTATTTTTGACTTTCATTGTCGCTTTCGTTATCTTGGTAGTAGTGGTATCCATTATAGGCGTAGCTGTAGTGGTGTCCGTAACCATAACCGTAGCCATAGTCCAGTCCGAACAGGCGGTCTACGGGGGAGCTCCTTTTGTAGGTCACGTCATTCAGCAGTACAGCCATGCCGGGGAATCCGCCGGCTTGATAGATCTCTTCCATCTCGTTAAGCACACGTTTGTCGTACTTACCGGAACGCACCACAAAAAGGCTGCTGTCCACCAGTGGCTGGATGATGGTGTTGTCCACCACCGACAGCGGCGCACTGTCCAGAAAGATATAGTCGTACCGTTTCCGCAGTTCCAGCAGCAACTGTTCCACACGTCCGTTGCTAAGCAGTTCGGCGGGGTTGGGCGGCAGCATCCCTGAGAATATGGTGTCCAGTTCCGGCGTCACCACATTGTGTTGTATAAGTTCGTCGATCTTCTCCGTTTTGCCGGCTATCCAATCCGACAGGCCAGCCTTGCGGCGCGAGTAGAAACGGTGTGTCAGGCTGCCCCGGCGCAAATCCATGTCGACAAGCAACACCCGTTTGCCCGCGATAGCAAAACAGGCTGCAATATTCGACGAGATGAATGTTTTGCCCGACGACGGCAGCAGTGATGTAATCATAAAGACACGGCAGTCACTTTCATGTTGCCCGTTGCGGCCCAGAAAGTCGATTTTTGAACGGAGCAGCCGGAACGCTTCCGACAGATTGTCCAGCTTGCCGTCCACCACCACTATGTCGCGGGTGTCTGGTCGTTTGCGTGTCGGTATTTCGCAGAGAAACGGGATGGTGGTCCGCATCTTCAGGTCTCCTTGGAATCGCACCTTTGTGTCCAGCATACGCCGCAGCAGGAAGATAGCTATGGGCAGCAAGAGCCCCAGCAGTAGTCCCAGCATGGTGCTTCGTCCCACGTTCGGCGCGACCGGGCTCTCGTTGACACGTGCCTCGTCGATGATCTTGGCGTTGCCTTCGATGGACGGTTGGCTGATCAGCAGTTCCTCGCGTTTGGACAGCAAATTGAGATACAGCTCTTCCTTGATTTTCTGCAGCCGCTCAACATTTTCCAGATAGAGTTGTTGCTCAGGAATTTGCCGCATCTTGCCCGATGCTCTGCGTACAATGGACTGTGCATCGCTGATTCTTTTTTGCAGCGAACTGCTGTATACAGCCAGCAACTGACCCAGATCCGCCTTGGCTTTCATCCGTTCCTCTTTCAGCTTGTGCACCACCGGGTTGCCTGTGTTGCTGGTCTGATTCAGCCGCATTGTCAATTCGTTGTAACGTTCCATTGTGCTGACGATAGTCGCATCGTCAATACCGATGGCTGGCGGCAGCAGGCTGTTTTCTTCGTTGCTCTCATTCAGTTGCATCAAATATTTGGCCAGCGAAAGGCGCTGCCGGAGTTTATCCACCTCCTGCGAGTATTCGTTATTTGTGTTGAGAAACGACATACCGTAGTTGTCCAGATTGATAAGCTGGTTGTCCCGTTTGAACGAGGCAATCACCGATTCCTGCTCATCCAGGTCCAGATGCAGCTGCGATAGTCGCTCATTGATGTAATCGTATGTGTAAGCGATGATACGTTTCTTGTCCTTCACTGCCTCCTCATTGTAGACCCGTATCAACTCATTGATGACGTCGGCGGCACGGCGTGCCGAAAGGTCGCGCAGACTGATATTCACAATCGTATTCGACTCCCCGTCCCGGTTGACCGAGATGGTGTGCCGGTAGTGATCCGCCACCACATGCGACGGGGTGTGGATCACGGTGACAGGATCATTGTAGCATTCAGGAGTGTAGAACCAGGTCTTTCTTATCACAATCCGTCCGAAAGGGGTTGCCTGAGTGTCTCCCAGGTGAATGTGCAGCGGCTTGTAATCGCCATACTCCATCTCTACGCCATACGCACTGACGGGTGTGACGGTCAACGCGACGTAGTCGCTCTCATTGTTGTCCACAAAGTCGACCGCGACGGGGGAGCTGCCATACAGATCTTTCTTGCGCTTGACTACTTTTGAATTGCCGCTGTAGGCGACATTGAGATGCAGATTCTCCACCGTTTTCAGCATCGTTGTCTTCGATGTGAGAATCATCACCTCGTTGTTGACAGAAGTGTTGTAGAACGGCCTGTCTGAGAACATGTTGTTGATCGACGCCTCGCGCAGTGAGTTGTCGTTCTCTCCCGAGTTGCCGCGCAGCACAATGCGGGCGTTGCTTTCATACACCCGGTCTTGTTTTCGCACCGTGAAATTGGCAATCAGTGCGCCGGCGGTACCGAACAACAGTAGCCAGTGCATGTTGCGCAACAGCGTGTACAGCAGGTCTTTGATGTGGAAGCCGACTGCAGGTTCCGCGTCAAGAAAAGAGAGATCGGGGACGTTGGGGTTGTCAGTCATTTATTTTTTCAGCGTGGTATAAACAAGAATTGTGGTGACAAGCGATGCAATGGAGACAATAGAGGACATCCAGCCCATCCAATAGGTCACTTCGTCGCGTTTGGTTTTGAGGGTACGGCTCTCCGTAATGATAAAATCATTCTGCCGCAGCATGAAATAGGGGTCGTTGAACACCGTCGAGCTGCGCGGATCCAGGTAGCGTGTCGTGATTTTCCCGTCTACTTCCCGCATAACGGCAATCTTCGAGCGATCGGTATAGACATTGATGTCGCCGGCCAGTGCCAACGCCTCGAGAAAGGTGCACCGCTCGTTGGGTATTGTGACGGCTTTGCCTCCGGTTGCGCCCAGAAAAAAGATTTTGAAGCTCTTGAAACGCACCATCACAAACGGGTCGCTGATAATGTTGCTCTGTTTCAGCATGGCAGTCAGTGTGTCTTGCAGTTGCAGACGTGTCATGCCGTCCACGTGCAGTTTACCCAGCACGGGCAGGTCGATATTGCCGTCCACATCCACCAGATATTCCGGAGCACTGATATTGGAGGCATTTGTACCCAGATTCCATTGAAAGGGGCGAGTCAGCTCCGCGTCGCTGCTCGTAATCTGGACGGTGATCTCGTCGTAAGGGCGGATGACCGCTTCGAAACGGTGCTCCAGTTCGATTTGCGAGTTCTGTTTCATGTCTTGCAGGTAGTTGACTTTGCGCGAACTGACACATCCGGCTAACGTCAGGATGGTTGCGATCAGCGTTATCAAGGACAGTTTTTTCATCGTGGCGGGATTGATACAGACACTATTAAATTGCAAAGGTAAGAATAATTATTTTTTAGTATGGTTTATTGAGCCGATATTGTTTTTTATAATTTTGACGGCCGCTGCCCCTAAACGGTAGCGGACAGGGTGCAGTATGCGTCGGTAGCGCCCGTTCTCAACCAGATCACCTCCGAATTGGGCTTTGAAGTCGCGGACGCCGTAGCCCCCGTCGTCGGGACTTCCCGCACCCATAAAATCAAATAACACCGCCCCTTGTTCCTGACATCGCCGGATGGCGGCATCGTACAATGCAACGGATATTTTCATTTTCTTTCTTGTGGTGTCGCTGGCTTCAAACCATGCGTAGCTGGCACGTCCATCCAGGTTGCACAGCAGGATGCCGCCGACCACGGTGTCGTCTCTGTCAACGGCGACAAGGTAATGGAGCAGGGGGCAGTGAAGGGCGCTTTCAAAGAATTCCCAATGAAACAAAGGAGTCCTGGTTTTTGTGGCATAGAGATGTAGCAGCAGCCGATAGAAACTGTACACTTGTTTCGTTGAGGGGTGGTCGACGATTCTTAGGCCTGTCCGACGCGACGCGCGGATTCGCGTCAGACACCGTTTGTGGTACCGGTCGGTGACATTTCCGTCAATGGACAGTCGGAAATCGTAGTGCGGTATATATTGGAATCCCGACTGGATGAAACTATGTCGATGATTTGTATAGTCGTGGAAGTTGCGGAACTCGATGTAAATGGCTCTGCGGCGCAGGAGTTCGGCGCATCCGGTCAATAGCAGGGTCAGCGCCTCGGATGTGATGTCGTTTGCTAACAGCGGACCCCCGTTGATGATTGCCCGGCGGGTGAAGAACCGGCGCAGCGGTCCGCCTTCATGTTGAATCATGGCTACGGTAACCCCTTTCAGCTTGCCGCCTTCTTCCACGCCAAGGCAAAAGCAGTCCACATCCTTTTGTTTTTTCAGAAAATGAAAAAAACACGGATCTTGAAAAGGATTTGCTGTGGATGAATGGCGAAGCAGCTCGTCCCACTGGCGTCTGTCTATGCCTTGTGTCAGTCGAGGCATAATGGATGTTGTCGGTTCAGTTCTTCTTCTTTGCACCAAGGCTCTTGTGTTGTATCAGAATCCATTTGGCAGTGTTTTTGATACGTTGTGTCAGCGCTTCCGCAATCCAGGCTGTCCCGAATGGCATCCAACGTTGCGGGTGGGTGTTCACGAGTAATGAATGGCGGTTGACGGGGTGTCCGGGAGTCGTCAAGGCGCAGATAATATCGTCAGTGGAATGGAAGATCAGCCCTTCTCGTTCCCACTGTTGCTGATGGCCGGGCACCTTGTCCCAGACGTTGACGTGATATCCGTCCCAGCGGCGTCCGGTGTCGGTGAGGTAAATCGTCCGGCTGAAGTCTGTGTCGAGTTTGGGTTCGTAGTCGATGTCCAGCCGGTGTATGTCGTGGTGACGCCATATCTCTTGGCTGTCCCACGGTGACCTTGGGGTGCCGTGGGCGCTGGCGGTATGTACGGGAGCCAGGCGGCGCAGTTCTGCCAGGTTGCGGCAAAAGTCTGCATAGGCGGCGTCTATATTCCCGCGGCAGGTGGCCAAAGACTCATAATGATAGCCGATGTTGTGGCCCAGCGCCGCCACAGCCCGTATGATGCCGGCATGACTTGAGAAGTGCAGGGAACGGAAATAATATGTTGTAAACCACCCCATCGCACACTCGGTCTCTGCTATACGCAACGCATAGGCAGGATGTCGATCCACATCATGATACATGCGGGCATGAGCGCCATGTCGCTTCAAAGCGTCGGAAAATTGTATGTATTTGTCGATGGTAAAGTCCATGTCTATGATATGGCGCCGGTCATCTCGATTTGCCTTACAATAAAATCCGTCACGTCGATTTTTTCCGAAAGCATCCTCTGACGCCGATGCTGGAATAACGTCCGGGAGTCATCCATGGTGAGAATCTCTTTAATTTTTTCAATAGCCTTCTCTGTTTCAGATGGCTGAAATCCAAAAGTCAGCCCATAGCTTTTCTCCAACTCTTCGAGGACACCTATCCGACCGGCGAAGGTGCTTATCCGGATTGATGGAATTCCAAGCATGGCGGCTTCAACCGCCATGCTTTGGCTGTCTCCTGCATAAAGTGTGGCATAGGCCATTACATGGTGTATGTCTATGGGGGCGATATCCAGCCTGTATGGCTCTAACGTCGGTTCCAGCGGCCTTTCGGCACTGATATAGATGTTTCCGACGGGTCGGAAAAGGTCTATTATCCGCTGTATTGTCTTTAAGTCCATCCCCTTGGCGTGGTTTCCAATATCATGGTAGGCTTTGAGCGCTACAATGCGCAGCAAAATGAACGGATGTGTTGTGTCGACATATTTGGATGCAACATTTTTGTCCGGTTCGAAGCGGGACGGATGCAGGTATGCCAGCTTTTGATATCCCGGGTAGTGGATGGTCTTTTTCTCAAGCGGGCCGGTGTTGCAACTGCTTGGTGCAAGACATATTTGTGAAAAAGGTTTGATGAAACGGATGAGTTGGGGAATGATGGCGGCATCGTCTTCCAACAAGTTAATACGCCGCCGTCGCAAGAGCCATCCCACTTGTGCCACCTCCGGTGTGGATCCGACCAGTACGTCAATATGATACCGTATTACATATAGTCCTGTTTTCCATGTGCGCAGAAAGGTGTCATACAGGATCCCTGCATAGTTCTTTCTGTGTGATTTCGGTTGGATGTTATAAAACGGAATCCCGGAGTCCTTGAGCAGCGATTCAAGTATGTCTTTGCTTTTGATTACAATATGAACCTGATGTCCCTCGAGCGAAAGCTGTCGGACGGCATGCTTAAACATATGATAGTGGGCCGGATGATTCAGCTGAAAAAGAATATTCATGGGATAAAGTTTTACAAGTGATGCGCTTTTTCACCCACAGCGCTATAGATGGATTGCAGTTTCTTAGCGGTGTTCATGTTGTCAAGGCCGCGTTCTGTCAGCCGGCTTCGTCCATGCCGGTGCAGCGGGTGTCTGATTCTTTTCTTGATAGCCTGGGCAATGCTTCGGCTGTCTCTTTGGACGACGCAGCAACCGTCCACTCCGTCAATCTGTTCCCGTACATCGCCCACGTCGACACTGACTACCGGACAGTTACAGGCCAGTGCCTCCTTGACTACCTGAGGCGACCCTTCGCTGTGTGAAGTCATCAGCAATAGGTCGACGGCATTGAAGAGCGCGGCGGTCTCCTCGCGGCTATAGCCGCGTAGTTCGATGAGCCGTGCTTCCGGGACATATGCCATGGCCGCGCGGGCCAGACTGATATTCTTGACAGGGTCGTCGTATGCACCGGCAAAGAGCACAAGCGGTTGTTCGGGCCGTAGCGACAGTCTGCGCCGTGCCTCGCCTCGTTCCATCGGGGCCAGCAATTCTGTGTCGACACCGCAAGGCAGCACTGTGCTGCCTCTTTCCGTGGCGTGGCATCGACGGGCCAGCGCCCGGCTGACGAAAATGCTGTGTGCTGACCGTCGGTAGGCCAGCATGCTGAGAGGCCGCACCCGCCGGTCATTGATGTCACTGCCATGGAATGTCGTGACAACCGGCACCTGCCGTTGCAGGGTGCAGAGCAGGCCGCAGAGTCCGTAGTGGGCGTGTATCACGTCGGGTCTGAATTGCCGTATGGCGGCTTTCAACGGTGGCAGATTGCGTAGATAGCCGGACCATCCGGTTCCCGTCAGCAGGTAATATTCGCATATGACACCTCTGCGGCGGAGCGCATCCACCTGCTCGGCGATGAACGGTGCCACAGCGCCGTTGTTGTAGCTGGTGACAACAAGCACTCTCATAACAGACCGCGGCTCCCCACTTTGAAAAAGGCCCAGGCGACTGCCATGACGGGCACGATCCAGTACCAAATCCGGATAAAGCGATAACTCTTGGCATTCAGCCCGGCAATGCCGTCGGCGGCAAACAGCAGCAGCAGCGGCAGTCCCGGCAACAGGAAACGTTCCGAGTTGGCGAATCCGCTCATTGAGATAATGGTCAGATAGGCAATCATAAAACTACCTGCCAACACCTTGTTGCGCCAGTCCTTGCGTCGGAAAAAGGCGTTGAACAGCGCCAGCACGACAAAACCACCCGTCAGGTTGCGTATAAAATTGCCGGCATGCAATATGTTCTGATTGTACTGTCCTTCCACGTCCACCATGGTGGGGAAAGGCAGCACAAACATCATGGGTGCCATCACTGTTCCGGTGGCGTATTTCGCCCATCGGTTGCCGCGTTGTGTCTGTTGTTCGCGTTTCACAGCCTGATTTTCGCCGCGGCTCTCCCAATATCCTTCCGTCTCGTTTGCGATGGTGCCGCCACCCAGCACCGCCAGCGTCAGAACAATCCATCCGGTCATCGCCAACCGTTTGCGCCGTCCTATTATCTCGCCCGACGAGAACAGCACAGCGCTTATAAATGCAAACAGCGCCGCCGCCCCTAACACTGTCCGGAACGTGAACAAGGTGATCCCCAGCAGCAGGGGGGCAGACACCGATGCAAAAGTATAGCGTTGGCTGCGCAACAACGCATCGGCACGTTCAAGAAATGCAACAGTCAAAAAAAGCATCTCAGTCTCTTTTAGATGCAATCCACAGTAGATAATCAAGTTGGGCATGCAGGCGGCCATCAGGCCCGTCATCCGTCCCGTCGTCTCGCCCAAAGTGCGTGCCGCCAGTCGGTACAGCAGCCAGCACATGGCAGCGCCGACAACAGCCTTGACCAGCCGGGCTGACATGATGCCAGGACCAATCACGCGATACAGGGTCGACAGATAAAATAAATAACCCGAGTCCGACAGCGACGTGCGGGAGGCAATCAGATAATCCCAGGTATAGTGCCATGTCGTGGTGGCCAGCCAGGCGGCGTCAGCGTGATATTCGCGTGCGTCAGCCGCTTCGAACTCAAACGGTATGCCTGTTTTGGCTTGGTAAAAATAGTAGGAGAACACCACCCATGCCACACGCAGACCGACGGCGAGCGCCAACATCAGCCAAATAAAATTTCTGCGGGGCAGATGATACCATTTCCGTGAAGTCCAAGCTGTGAGCCCGAAGAAGACCATTATCCAGACCAACCCCATCACTGTGTATTCGACAGGTGTGGCATAGCGAAAAAAAAGCAATGAGACTGCAGCCAGCGTACCCAGATAGATGCCCACGCTTTTCAACGATATCTGATGGGGGAAAAAAGGTATCATCGGTCCAGCAGGCGTCGTTTGAGTTTGATGAGACGGATTCGGTTTTCGGGGCCGGTCAGTCGTAGCAGGGCCTCTTTCCAGCCCCATCGCCGGTTCTCCCACGAACCGAGCCCCCTGTGTTCGCAAAAGGTATGATCCGTGCGCAGGTATTCGCCCGAAGTCTGCCTGGGAGAGAAATAGTCGGTCGGAAATACATGCAAGTCCTTATAGTCCTGTTCACTTCCATCTTGCCGGAGCCCGTTGCCGACCATTAGTGCGTTGAGGAACTGCACGTTGGTGGTGAGGTCGGGCTTTCCGTCCGGTCGCAGGAAATGGCGTCCGTCATAGGCCGCCAGCATCTCCGTCACCCATGCACCATGCGCTTCAGTGGCGCAGACACCCATCATCACTGGATGTCGCTTGCTTCCCTCGATACCGGCAAAGGCTGAAAAATGAAGCAGGTTGTCAAAAGCCTTGAACACTTCGAAATCGACATCCATATATAGCCCGCCGTAGCCTTCCAGCGCCCACAGACGCACATAATCGCTCACGAAAGCATACTTTTGTGCTTCGTAGGCCTCTTTTGTGTAAACAGTGCTGTTCACGTCGAAGTTGTCCTCGTTCCACAGCCGGTATTCCCATCCGGGCATGTATCTGTGCCAGCTGGCGATGCAGTCTTGTGCCAATGGGGGCATCTCGCTTTTCCCGAACCAGCAGTAGTGGACAATCTTGGGTATCATAGAAGATACAAAGATACGATTTTATTTGCTTATCCGACACAACAGCCCCTTAAGCTGCGATGCGCATCGCAGCAAGACCTCCCGGACCTTGAGCAGGGCGACGGGTGTTCGGTATCGGCGTTGCCAGTGGCGGGGCATTCCGGCCCAATCCACTTTGGCCAGCTCGCGGCGGGCGGATTCGCGATAGCGCCGTGCAAGGTAGTAGGGAAATAGGCCGTAGGTGCGCATCTGGTCCACCAAAAATTTGTAGTCCGGGTCGGTCCGTTCTATCGGCTCCATATCGCCGAGATGCCACAGCACATGACGATCCGGGTTGCAGAGGCGGCCAGTGGCACGGAAGCGGCTGTCTGCATCCTGATTGTAATATGCCAGTTGCCGGTTCAGCAACACCACCTCATATCGTTGTGCCATGTGCAGCCATAAGTCGAAATCCTCGCCCATTGCCAGACTCGGGCTGAAGCCGCCCGTGCCGGTAAATGTTGCTCGTCGCATACAGACTGCTCCGGTCCATACCGGCATGCACAGCGTCTTCGCATAAACCGCGCAATAATTTATGGCACCCTCGGCGAAGTCCGCATCCACCCCGATAGGGGCGGGACGGCTGCGTCCGTGTTTGACCAAGTGGTACGATGTGGCATAGAGGCCTGCGTCGGGGTGACGCGCGATAAGGCCGTTCATCTCTTCAAGGAATGTCGGTGCCCACCAATCGTCGGCGTCCAGAAAGCAGAGATACTCCCCTGAAGCGGTGTCCACGCCGTTGTTACGGGCCGTGCTCACCCCGCTGTTGGGTTGCTGCAACAGGCTGACACGGCTGTCGGGGATTGCCCGCACGATGTCTGCGCCTCCGTCGGTGGAGCCGTCATCCACCGCCACCAGTTCCCAATCGGGAAAAGTTTGGGCGACAACACTCTCCAGGGCTTTACGAACATAGGGAGCCTTGTTGTAGAGCGGCATGATGATTGAAAAACGGGGCATGCTGTTATGATTCATGAAAGTCTACTGTTCAAACATCTTGTTTATCAGGCGGAACAGGGGAGGGTGATGGCGGATGAGGAAATATTGCATCCGATGTCTGATCTTGGTGCGGGACACGCGGCGATACAGACCCCAGTCCACCAATGGACGCAACATACAGTCCTTTCCTCTGTCGCTGGCGGCAAAGGCGGCTTGGTAATGGTGCGTGATGGCGCGGTAGACAACTTTTTTCTCCACATCGTGCTTCTCTATAAAAAACGCTGCCAGCTCATTGGCTGTCTCAATCAGATGCTGCCAATGCGTAAGGCCGCGGCTGGTCATGATGCTGTGCTTCCGCACGCGATAGGTATAGAGATTGTCCGGGATGACTTTCACCCGCCGGGCATAATAGCAGGCTTGCGGGGTGAACAGATTGTCTTCATGAAAGATGCCCTCCTTGAACTGCAGACCGTTGTTGATTATCAGCGTCCGCCTGTAGCATCGCAGCACGACGCATACAAAGGCAAAATGCCGTGGCTCTAACGCATGCCGGCAATAATATTGCCATCCTGTAGTCTCCGCCTCCGCCTGCAATGCATCCGTCTCCTCGTACACCTGCAAATCGTCAAAATAGCGACGACCGCCAAAACAGAGTATATCTTCTCCTTCCAGTTGCTGTGACAGCAACTGCAACGTGTCCTGTTCCAGCCAGTCGTCGCTGTCCAGAAACAGCACATATTCACCTTGTGCCGCCTGCAGACCGATATTCCGGGCGTATCCGATGCCGCGGTTAGGCTGGCTCACCACGACAATACGCGGGTCCTTCCGGCGGTATCGTTCCAGAATGTCGGGGCAGTTGTCGGTCGATCCGTCGTCGACGCAGACCACCTCATAGTCGTCGAATGTCTGCCCTGCCACAGAGTCAAGACAGTCCGCCAGGTAGGCGGAGGTGTTGTATACGGGGACGATAATGGAGAAACGCATGTCGGATTAAGCGGAGGTGAATCAGTTTGGCTGTATGACAGGAATACGCGGCAGGTCGTATCGGTCGGCGCCGATGCGCACCTGGCCGCCCCACGCCTCGAAGGCGGCTGAGTAACCGGCTTCTTTCGCCAACATCTTGACGCTATCGTTTCGTTCCCCATAAGGATATGAAAAATAGCGTATCGGAGTCTGCACATATTCTTCGAGTATCTGCCTGCAACCGGCAATCTCCACCCGGGCCCGGTCGGTTTCCATGTGGCACAAGTGGGGGTGGGACGCCGTATGTCCGCCCAGTGTGCACAGCGGTTCCATGGCCAGCGCTTCCAGTTCCGCCCAGCTCATCATTACCGGTTGCTGCCGGTACCAGCTGATGGGTGCAGCCCCTTCCACAAAGCCCGTGGTGACAAAAAGCGTGAATGGTATCCGATGGCGTTGAAACAGCGGTACAACGTGTCCGAGGGTTTCCCGGCAGCCTTCGTCAATCGTCACGGCAATCCATGCCGTTCTTCGGTGGCGGGGAGCTGCGGTGTCCAAGTTCTGCATCACATCGTCCAGACTAACAAAACGGCACCCTGCCGCGAGACGGCTTTCAATCAGATGTTCGAGAAACGCGGCGGTTACCTCCAGCTTCCGTTCTTCGGGATGTCGGCTCCGTGTGTCGACGACACGGTGCAACATCCACACCTCGGCCACGGCAGGGTGTGTCATTTTGTACAGTTTGCGTTGAATACGTCGGATAATCATGCCGTGCGGTGTAATAAACTTTTGGCCCAAAATTTCAACTCATAGCGGAATGTGGTGCGCCAGGCGCAGCCGCCGGCGGCATAATGCAGATAGTTCTTTATGCTGTATCCGTCATCGAAGTAAGTCTCTGTGATATGACGGTATAGTGCCTGCACCTCCTGTTTTCGGCATCGCCGCCGTAAAGCCGTTGTGTTGAAATAACGGCTTTCTCTGTTCATTTGCAGCAGGCGACGCGTGAAACGCCGCATCTGCCTGTAGTCGTCCTTGTCGCTGATTATACCCCGTGCATACCGCTCCAAGAAGTAGGCGGTGTCCGTTTCGCTGATGTCGGCATTCAGCCGTTGCAGCATCAGTCGGCGCACCGCGTCGGACTGCCGTTGCTGTCTGTCACGCAGGGATGTGCTGATTTGGCTGCCGTGCATCCGGTAGTGGAACAGTACACGTGTAATATTATATATCCGGGTGTGGAGCAGACAGTCGGCCCAAAAACGGTAGTCTTCTGCCGGAAAGGCGTCACTGCGATAGTGCAGCCCCTGCTGTCGGAACAGCGAGCGGCGGAACACCGGCACGGTGACGCTGCATTCAAAAAGCATATTGGCTGCCACCGCTTCGGCTTTGTGCGGAAACAGCACCGTGTAATTTCGCAGGCCGAACACCCTGAATCCGCCGCCGCAGACCCCTGCGTCGGGGTGGCGGTCCAGAAACGCCACCTCCCGTTCCAGCCAGTCCGGCTCAGCAATATCGTCGCCATCCATGCGGGCCACATATTCAGTCTCAATGTGGTCGAGCCCCCAGTTCAGGTTGTCGGCCAGTCCTAAATTCCGTTCGTGACGTATGGCATGGATTCGGGGATCGGACATTTGGCACACCTGCTCCCAGGTGCCGTCGGTCGAGCAGTCGTCCAGCACCAGCAGTTCAAAGTCGCGGCAGGTCTGTCGCAACACGCTGGCGATGGCTTCTTCGATGTAGGGCGCCACATTATATGTCGGCATTAAAACAGTGACTTTGGACATGGTGGTTGCTTCAGTAATTTGGATTTCATCCGGTAGGCAAGATAATAGGCATAAATAAGCGGATGCCGCGGGGCGATACGTCTGCGTACACGCCTTTGTGTTGTGCGGCTGAATTTGCGGTCCCGTTCCTGTTTCATCCATTCGCGCCCCCAATGGCGGGCGTGGCGCCACGGGCCAATGTGAAACTGTCGGACAATATATTCCAGCACCGCAATGCCTTCTGTCATAGAGCATCCTAAGGCATAAACACGTGGCGAGACATTGCTGTCGTGCATTCGGTAATTGCTGACGATACGTCCCACCTCCAACACATCGGTATGGGCGCACAGGCGGGCATACAGCGCCCAGTCCCCGCAAAGCCGCATGTCGGTGTGGTGGAGCAGGTCCGCTTGCATCGCCGCATCCCTGCGGATGAGCGCCATACTCACATTGTAGATGACATTGCCGTATAGCAGCCGCATGCAGGCGAAATCGACACCGCTGTATGCCGATTCCTCCTCCTTTGCCGGGGGGGTCCACACCTCTTTTCCGTCGCGCACATAGCGAGCCAGTCCATACACCAATCCACAGGAGGGGTGTCGTGCAGCGGCCGACAACAGCGTCTCGAGCATATCCGGCTCCGCCCAGTCGTCGCTTTCGGCAATCCACACCCACTGCCCCTTGGCCAGTGCAACGCCCTTCGCCCACTGTCGGAACGGAGATCCGCTGTTTTCCGTATTGTAGACAATATGCGTCACATGGCCGTCCTTCCGGTAGCGTTCCATCACCTCCCGGCTGTTGTCCGCCGAGCAGTCGTCGAGCAAAATCAGCTCAAAATCCTGAAAACTCTGGTTCAGGATGCTTTCAATCCGCCGGGGTAAAAAAGCGGCATGATTATAATTGGGCACTATGACAGACACCTCGGGCATCGGCTTATATAATGTTTTCTGATAGTTGCAGGTTCTGCTCGAATTCCGCAGCGACAGTCTCTTCATTGCGCAGATATTCGCATCCGTACCGGGCTTGGATATTCTCATCCGACAACCGTGCCGCCAGTTGGCGGGTGCGGGTCAATAGGTGCTCCAGCCCCAGGTTCTTATAGTGCAGTAGTTTGCATTCCGGGTCCGGACTGTAGTGCACAATGCCCGTCGGGTGGCATTGGTGGCAGCCCGGTTCGTAACGGATGTCTACAATACGGTAGGGGTCGAACATAATGCACTTGCTGTATTTGTCCGAGCGGACGCCCGTCCGGACCAGTTCTGTAATCCGGCGGTGATTGTCATATTCCGGATATGTGTTGCTGTACATGTCATATCCTTGGGGGTGGACGATGGAATATCCATTGCGGCGCATCTCCGAAAGCATGCGCGGCATATCGGGGTGATACAATATTTCATCCATGTCGCACACAACGACATAGTCGGCTTTGCCGCGCGATTGCTTCCAACAGGTGTTTTTAATATCGATATGCACTCTGTCGTTGAATCCGTCGCTCTCAAAGTGTATGGCTGTGCAACCGGGGTGTGCCTGCATCAAATCCAGCGAGGCGTCTGTCGAGCCATTGTCGTAAATATAAAAAGCATCCACAAACCGCTCGTAATGCGCCAGCATGAATGGCAGAAACGCCGCCTCGTTCCAGCAAACGGCATAGTAATGCACCACGGGGCGCCGGATGCGGCGGAAGCGTTTCGTCAGCTGCCATCTGGCACGTGCCATGCAGTTGGCCAGCAGCTGAACCGCCACATGCAGTTTCTCTCTCTTGCCGGTCACAAGGTGAAGCCGTATGGCAATCTGATGCAACATGATGACTAAACGTGTATTTGATTTCTTATGATTTTTAATGCGATGAGAGTCCAAAACAACAACTCATTTCGGGCGGCGAGACGTTGTGTCCTGCCGGGAGACGCAGCACCGCGGTGAAGTAGCCTGTAGGCTTTCGAGAACTGGACCCGGAACAGTTTCCGTTGCTGCCGGCTATACTCCCGTCTGTGTCCGCAGGCATACATCGCGCACCACCACAACTCCGCGAATGCTGCATCGCGGTGTCGTCTGACAAGAGCCTCGTCTATCCGGTGTTGTTGTGCCAATTCCAGCAGCCGTCCATTGGAAAGCGGACGGGCGAACAGCCTGCTCGAAAACGTGCGTGTCAGGCTGCCGGCATTGTCGCGTCGATAGCGGAACAACCCTTCAGAAAAAGCCACCGTGCGACATCGCGCCACCCATTCCCGTTGCGCCACCTCGTCGCTGTTGTAGGCTTCGGTGCGCATCCCGACCGACCGTATCAATTCCGTATTCCATAAGGCGAATCCCGGAATGGTGTAATCCATCATCAAAGTCAGCGCCTCGAGTCCCGACAGGACCACACTTGCGTCGCCGTGCACTCCACGGTCCACACGTACTTCGCTGTCGGGCTTGCCCTCCTCCCAAAACACCACGGTGGGGATGACCGCGTCGGCGTGTGTCGCCTTTTGCCTGTCTACAAGACGCTGCAGCGTGTCCGCTTCCAGCATGTCATCTTGCGACATATACAGTGTGTGGCTGCCATGCAGCATGGGCAGTGCATGCTGCCAGGCATGGGGCACATCTCCTTCGTGACATTTCCTCACTATCCGTATGCGGCTGTCCTCACGTTGCCGTTCTGTCAAGATTTGCCAAGTGTCGTCCGTCGACCCGTCGTCAACACATACGACCTCAAAGTCCTCATAGGACTGCGCTTGCAGCGAGTCTATTGTCTGTCCGACATATCGGGCACCGTTATATGTAGGGATAAAGACAGAGATCATGGCCTGGTTTTACAGACTGTTTTCGACATCTTGAAACGCAGCCGGAGCCATTGTCCTATGACGATGGCCGCCAAACGTGGGGCGGGATGCCGGCAGGCGGTGTAATAAGCGGCCACTATCGTTTCCCTCTGCAGCGGACGGTTCAGCAGATATCGATACAGTTTGGAGGGGTGCTGCAGGGGGACAGACCTCCAGCAGGGGTTGGTATGGGGATGCACCTCAAAACGGGTGTCGCTTTGGATATTGTCCTCGAGAAAGTAACGGCAGTCAAGTTGACACCTCCAGAGAGCATAGTTGAACGAAAGCTGGTCACGGCGCGAGAAGTTCACAATACATTTCCACCAGATACGGTCCAACGTGGCAACACGTGAGTCGCTGTGACGTCGTATGACGATTCTTGTCTCCGCCAGCCCGTTGTGTTCCGGATATCGGCTGCGAAACAGCCGATGGCCCCATTGCAGCACCACACGCTCCGTTTCCAGCCGGTTTTCCAGCACAGTCATCATCTCTTGGTAGATGCAGTCGCGTTCGGGATGGCGCAGGCTGCATACGGGCGTTGTCGAATCCAGAACTGATATAAACTCTTCATACACAGATGCGTCCATAATCCGGATATTGCTGTCCATCCACACGCTGGAGACATAGTCCGGAAAGAGTGTTTCCGGGTGGCATTTGACCCATCGTGCTGTCTTGACAGGGTCGTCGTGGCGGTAGGGTAGGGGACGCACATCCCAAATCCCGGACTGCCCTGCTATGGCCGTGTCAGAGAAGAGGACATAGTCAAAGCGATCGTCGACCGCTAAAGGTGTCTCGATGGCGTCATAGTTGCCAACGCAGGCGCTGTATATGACATATCTTTTCCTCAATCGCGTACTGTTTGCCTGTTTTGGAAGTTGTCAACCTGCGATATCGAACGGCATGACCAACGGCCCTTGCCCTTCAGGTATGCGGCGGCCGTGGCCGTAGTAGTCCTGGAACACCACCTCCAACCTTCCGACATCCTGCACCCAGTCGGCCAAAACGCCGTCAATTTCGCAATACAGGTTGAACGTGTAGCACCCTTCGCTCAGCGTGAGTTGCGGAATATGAAAGGTCACATGACCGGCGGCGAAATCAACATTGTCGCGATACATGAGCGTGCTGATCCAGCACACTTTGTTGCCCATCATGTCCTTGAACACCACATTGATTTGTGACCTGCCGGCAGATGTGACGCCAGGCCGGGTCTCATAAGCGACGTCAATCTGCATTTCCGACCCCACTTCAAAAATGGTTTGCTCCACACCGCATCCGTTGCGAAACGCCAGGTTGTTGAACCGTAGCATCCCGTTCCCTTGCCGTTCCCGGATGTCGGATATGCTTATCTCCGACCGCTTGTTTTGATTCTCCAGATACTGGCTGACGACGGCCTCGATGCCGCCGCTAAAAGAAATCCGGCCGTCGTGCAGGATGACTCCGCTTTTGCAGAGGTTGCGCACCGCAGTCATGTTGTGACTGACAAAAAGCACTGTGCGGCCCTCGCTGTGGCTCACCTCTTGCATCTTTCCGACCGCTTTCTTCTGAAATTCCGCGTCGCCCACCGCCAGCACCTCGTCCACCACCAGTATCTCGGGGTCGAGATGCGCGGCCACAGCAAAGCCCAGCCGCACCAACATACCGCTGCTGTAACGTTTCACCGGTGTGTCGATATACCGTTCACAGCCGCTGAAGTCGACAATGGCATCCAATTTGCGTCGGATCTCATCCTTGCGCATACCCAGTATGGCGCCGTTCATATAGATATTGTCGCGGCCTGTCAGTTCAGGGTGGAAGCCTGTGCCTACCTCCAACAGCGATCCTATCCGCCCTCGGGCCCGTATAGTGCCGGTGGTAGGTGTGGTGATGCGCGACAGAATCTTCAGCAGGGTGCTTTTGCCGGCTCCGTTCTTGCCGACAATGCCCACCACATCGCCCTGTTCCACCTGGAAACTGATGTCCCGCAAAGCCCACACCCAGTCGCTGGTGCCACGGGTGCTGCGGTCGTTCGTCTCGCCGACTTTTAGCCAGGGATCCTCCCGATGGCGTATGTTGACGGCCCACCACCGTTGCAAATCCTGCCGCAGTGTTCCCGTCGTAATCGTACCTAACCGGTATAATTTACCTACATGATCGAATTCAATCGCTGTGCCCATCGCTAATGCCGATTCACGGACAGAATGCCGTCCCTAAACCCAAATCGGTCATGCGGATTCAGCCAGAGCAGCGTTTGTTTCGAACAGATGGGCTGCATCAAAGTCAAAGGCGTAGCGTGCTGCGTCAAGACAGCGATGCGGACAAAATGCCGGAAGAAAAACTGCTATGGTGTAAACAGAGCATAAAAGAGGACAATATGCTAAAATATCGACCTGATGACCGTTTTGAGTTAAAATGCAAAGGTACACAGAAAAATGCAAATACGCCGCATCTTTGTATAGGCGTAGATGCGTTTGTCAGTGTTTGTGGCCGATGTGCCGAGGGTACAGCAGGTGAGATCCGATGCCACGCAGCAGCATGATGCTTTCAGCGTCGCGGTACACCATTCTCCGCTTCCAGCGGTTGGCGTGGTAGCGGCGCCATTTCCACACCATGCGCGACAATCCTTCGCGACGGTGGTTGGGCCGGGCGAACTCGCCGTAGGCCAAATCGCGATGCATCCGCTCAACCAACGCCTTGTCGACCGGGGAGTCCAGTGCCGCGACAGGCTCCATATTCAATTCTTCTGAGGCGATGCGCTGCAGTGACGCCGCAAACGGCGCCATGCCGCATCGTTGCACTTGACGACGGACTTCTGCCCAGTCCACCGAGACGCGGTATGTGCGTACCCACATGGCCCAGTCGCAAACGCTTTTCAACGTTGCATGGCTGGCGGCAAAATGGCTGGCCGTATGTCTCAGCAAAAACAGCGCGTCGAATGTCGCCGAAGGGGCCAGTTCGTGAAGCCGTTGTTCTAATCTTGCATTCGACGGAGCATGACTGTTATGGGCAAAGGTATAGTGATTCTCGACAGTGACGCCGCGGTAGGTGTAAACACTGTGATGCGGGTCGTCGGTGTTCACAGCCAATCCCAACACCTCTTCGGCCACGCGGTCTGCGTCGCGGTGGCGGCCGAAATGGTAGACATCCACATCGTCATATTCGCGTAACTCCGGGTGTGGATAGCAGGATGCCAGACGAGGCCCCTTCAACACCAGCGTATCGATGCCCTGCTGTTTCATGATAGCTGTAAGTTCGTGCGCCACACTGTTTTTATGGCGTGCCTTCTGTTCCACCATGCTTTGCATAGCCAGCCATTGCAACCACAATGTCCGGGGCGGCCGCAGCCCCTCCGGCAGCAATCCGGCAGCGTGGCTGCACAGCGCCGACACGCGGTTTTGGCGAGCCAACTCCACCAGTCGCAGCCATCCGTCGGCATCGGGGGGGTGTTGCGGTTGTGAGCCATGCGGCGCCACATGCAGTGCGCTGCGCAGCAAGTGCCACAATATGCCGACAGTGTCATCCATAGCGCTTCAATATCGTCAGTCGTTCTCTCGCCATGCCCGAGTGCAAGCAAGCTTGACTTGGGTCATTTGGCTTATCGAAAACAGTCAGAAACATATACCCATTGTCTCCGATCACACATGATCCATAAAGTCCCGTTGCACCTTATTGAACACCAGCAGCGCGACAAACAGCAGCACCGTCATGGCGCCGAAGCTGTAGGCCAGTCCCCCCCAGCTGAATTCGCCCACACCCAGCATTCCGTAGCGGAAAGCCTCGACGATACTGCTGACAGGGTTGAGCATCATCAGCCGGTGCAGCCTGCTGTCCGTGATGCTGCCAAGCGGATAGATAACCGGTGTGGCATACATCCACAAACCGACCAAAAAACTCAGCAACACCTGTATATCGCGATATTTTGTCGTCAGGCTGGAAAACAGCATGCTGAATGCCAATGACAATCCGGCCAACATAAGCACCAGCAACGGAAGCAGCAGTGCATAGACATTGGTCTGGATGGCGTCCGGCATCAGCCAGAAACGGTAGACGCAATACACTGCCATAAAAAGAGCCAGTTGTATGGCCAGACGCAGCAAATGGCTGATGACGATGGAGAGTGGCATGACAATGCGCGGGAAATAAACCTTGCCAAAGACAGATGCATTGTCAACAAACGTATTGGCATTCTTTGTCATACTGTCGGCGAAGTAATTCCACAGACTAATGCCTGCCAGATAGAAAAGCGGCTGAGGAATCCCGTCAGTCGGGATGCCTGCGATGCCGCCGAACACCACCATATACATCACTGTTGTCAACAGTGGCTGAATGACAAACCACAGCACGCCGAGCAAAGTCTGTTTATACTGTGTCGTGATAGAGCGGCGCACCAATATCCGGCACAGGTCGCGGTACTGCCACACTTCACGCAGATTCAGCTGCAGCAGGCGCTCTTTGGGTTGGATGACAGTTGTCCACGGGGCGTCCATAGCCGGTCATGCAGAACGTTTGTGATGCAACATAATATTGCCCATGATGAGACAGAGGTAGTGCCAGTCTGTCCGCAGGGGGTGACGGCGGTATGCCTCGAGATAACGGCGTTCATTGGCCTGAATGTCGTCCAGCGAGTCAATATTGCCTCTGTCAGCATAGAAAGGCGGTAGCAGTCCCGGTTTGCATTGAGTGCGTAGCGTCTGCATCTCCTCGCTGTAAAGGTGAAAATAGTGCTCCGACAACGGGCGCACTCCCACCAGCTTGATTTCGCCCCGGAGCAGGTTGAACAGCATGGGCCATTCGTCCAGCCAATGAGATCGGAGCCATCGGCCCGGGGTCGTGATGCGGTAATCTCTGGCAATCTTGCCTCCTTTCGTCAAATGGTGCCGTGTATACATCTCCTCTTGCAGAAACTCGCTGTAGGCATACATGGTGCGGACTTTGTAGACGCGAATCAGATTGCCGTCCTTGCCGATGCGAGGCAGCCCGATGATAGCCTCAGTATGCGGATGCTCCGTTATCGGTTGGCCGTGGCGGGAGGCTTGCAAAGCCAGCACTCCGTTGCGCATACGCTGTTCCGATATGTCAAATCCGGCATGTTTCATGCGTCCCAAAATCTCCACCCGGCTCATCGAGCGGTGGTGTCCACCAGTCACGAGGTGATATAGGTTGCGTGTCAGCCGCATCTTGGCCCCGACACGGTGCCACAGATAATGCAAACCGACGGCTGTCCGTCGCACTCCCCAGGGCATCATGTTCCGCAGCCGCTCCTGCTTGACAGCTGAAGGAACTGCCATGCAACATATTGTGCCGCCTTCGGCAAGCAAAGTATTGCAGGCATTCAGCAGTCCGTCTAATGGGTCGACGGTATCCAGCGGCTGGCCTATCACTGCAAGCGACGCACTTCCGGTCTTCGCTGCCGGTGTCACACAGCAGTTCTGTTCAGAGTACTCTGCAAGAGAAACGCCTGTGCCGTGCTGTCGCTTCACCCATTGCGTCAGTTCTCCGGCCGACAAGGTATGGAAAGTCTGGATATAGGTGTCGTTCGTGCTGCTGTCGTTGAAAAGGAGAATGGGTATGTTTTGTCTTGACAAGGGTTGTGGCGTGTTGACTATGCGTTACGTGCTGCGAAAAGCAGTTCCATCATTTTGATTGCCGAGGTGCTGACAGGTGTTCCGGGACCGAAAACAGCCGCCACGCCGGCTTTGAAAAGAAAGTCATAATCCTGAGGCGGTATCACGCCGCCGGCCACCACCATAATGTCTTCGCGCCCCAGTTTCTTGAGCTCCTCGATCACTTGGGGTAGCAGCGTTTTGTGTCCGGCTGCCAGCGAGCTGGCGCCAAAGATGTGCACGTCGTTCTCCACTGCCTGTTTGGCCGCTTCGGCAGGGGTCTGAAACAGCGGCCCCATATCCACGTCGAAACCCATGTCGGCATAGCCCGTAGCCACCACTTTGGCGCCGCGGTCGTGGCCGTCCTGCCCCATCTTGGCCACCATAATACGCGGGCGACGGCCTTCCAGTTTGGCAAATTTGTCTGTGAGCTCCAGGGCTTTCTTGAAGTCCTCGCTCTCCTTGGTCTGTGAACTGTACACGTTGCTGATAAGATTGATTTTCGCCTTGTAGCGCCCATACACCTTCTCCAGTGCGTAGCTGATTTCGCCCAGCGAGGCGCGTTTGCGTGCCGCATCGATACTCAGGTCCAGCAAATTGCCGTTCCCGCTCCGGGCACATTCGGTCAGTGCGTCCAGCGCTGCCTGCACAGCGTCGTTGTCTCGTTCGGCACGCAGTTTGGCCAGGCGCTCGATCTGTGCCTTGCGCACAGCCGTGTTGTCCACTTCCAGCGTGTCGATGGGGTCCTCGTGGTCCAGACGGTACTTGTTGATACCGACGATAGTGTCCACATTACTGTCGATGCGGCTCTGCTTGCGGGCCGACGCCTCTTCGATACGCATCTTGGGCACACCGCTTTCAATGGCCTTGGCCATACCTCCCAGTTTCTCCACCTCCTGGATATGCGCCCAGGCTCGATGAGCCAGCTCATGAGTCAGGCTCTCCACATAGTAGCTGCCCGCCCACGGGTCGACCACGCGGCATATATTTGTCTCCTCTTGGATATAAATCTGTGTATTACGGGCAATACGCGCGCTGAAATCCGTCGGCAACGCAATAGCCTCGTCCAAAGCGTTTGTGTGCAGGCTTTGCGTGTGTCCCAGGGCGGCCCCCATGGCTTCAATGCAGGTGCGTGCCACATTGTTAAACGGGTCCTGCTCCGTAAGGCTCCAGCCCGAGGTCTGGCAGTGTGTGCGCAGTGCTAACGACTTGGGGTTCTTTGGGTTGAACTGGCTTACAATCTTAGCCCAAAGCATGCGGGCGGCACGCATCTTGGCAATCTCCATGAAATGATTCATGCCCACGCCCCAGAAGAAACTCAGGCGTGGCGCGAAGTCGTCGACACTCATGCCTGCATTGATACCGGCACGCAGGTACTCCAAACCGTCGGCCAACGTGTAGGCCAGCTCGATATCGGCGGTGGCGCCGGCTTCCTGCATGTGGTAGCCCGAGATGCTGATGCTGTTGAACTTGGGCATGTGCTTGGAAGTATATTCAAAGATGTCGGCGATAATCTTCATCGACGGCAACGGCGGATAAATATAGGTGTTGCGCACCATAAATTCCTTGAGAATATCGTTCTGGATAGTGCCCTGCAGTTGCTCTTGGCTCACGCCCTGCTCTTCGGCGGCGATGATATAGAAAGCCAGAATGGGCAGCACGGCGCCGTTCATGGTCATCGACACACTCATCTTGTCGAGTGGAATCTGGTCGAACAGAATTTTCATGTCCAGAATACTGTCAATCGCCACACCGGCCTTGCCCACATCGCCCACCACGCGCTCGTGGTCCGAGTCGTAGCCGCGGTGTGTGGCCAGATCGAAAGCGCAACTCAGACCTTTCTGTCCTGCGGCAATGTTGCGGCGATAGAATGCGTTGCTCTCTTCGGCCGTCGAGAAGCCGGCATACTGGCGGACGGTCCAGGGACGCATCACATACATGGTCGAGTAGGGGCCGCGCAGGAAAGGAGCGATACCGGCGGCGTAGTTCAGATGCTCCATGCCGGCCAAATCCTTTTTCCCGTAGACAGGTTTCACATCAATCTGCTCCGGCGTCTTCCAGTTCTTCTCGATATGGTTGTCTTTTTCCCATTGCTCAAAGGACTCCTGCTCCTTCGGCTGGCTTTTGAAATTAACTTTCGAAAAATCAGGTCTCATTATCAGATGTTTAGTATTTATTCCGGGGAATGATAATTATGCAAAGTTAATCATTTTCACCGAAATGAAAAAATCTCCGTGTACAGACGTGTGAAAATGCAAGAGGGAGCGTCTGAAACAACGCTCCCTCTTGCATTTTTCACACCTTCCGGCCGTTTATGCCTCGGCGTTTTTCTCGATGGCGAGTTTACCTCTGTAATACCCGCATTCGGGGCATACATGGTGGTACATCACTTGGGCGCCGCAGTTGCTGCATGTGGTCAGCTGCGCCGACTCCAGGCTGTCATGAGTTCTTCTCTTCGCCGTGCGGGTCTGTGAGAATCTGTGTTTTGGATGTGGCATAGTTGTATTGTTTTTATTTGTTATTTTTCAGTTTCAGCAGGGACTCCCATCGTGGATCCACCTGTGTGTTGTCCTTCTGTCCCCCGTTTTGCCGGATGTCTATCCGGTGTAGCATATCGGGGTCGCAATCGGCCTCATCGTGTGTGCATCGCATCGGCATGGCCATCACCACATATTCATACATCCATTGTGCCAGATCGATTTGGAAAGTTTGCTCAGGGAGTGTCGTCGTATCCTCACCGTCATCCTCTTTCTCGTCACTCAGTTTCACGCACATTGTCCGCTCTCCCCCGACAGGCACATCCATACGCTCCAAACACCGGTCACATGTAGTCTCCATTTTCCCTTGGAAGGTGAAGTTGAACACCAACATGCGTTCATTTTTCTCCAAAACGACCTCAAACGCCACTGTTCCGTGCTGCAATTCCTCGTTCCCGAAGGTTTCGAAAAACGTGTCGTCCAATGTGTAGCGGTAGGTGTATCTACCTGGTTTCAAGCCATTGAGCTGTACGACAGTGTCGTTGGGTTGCATCTTTACACACGCACTTTGAGTTTGCAAAGATACTAATATTTTTCAATTTGGCAAAAAGTGTCCGACGTTTCAGATTTTCTTCACGTCTCCCCGATCGACGACGATGCGGTAGCCGATCATCTCCATTCGCTTTGAGAGGCAGGCGCGGCATTCGGCGGCCTCGTCGCCCGTGCATATCTTGTTGTCGTAAAGCATGTATTTTTTTCGTACAGCCATGGGCGACAGGTTGGGCATCAGTACGTTCCCGCCATAGAGTATGCCTTTTTCGCGGCCTAAAGGGTCGGCGGTGCCGAGGGCGGTTGTGGCGGGCAACAGCACCTTGGGGAAAAGCAGACGCAGAATGGCGAGCATACGCAGACAACGGTCGCTGTCGCCGTCGGGTTGGTCGTGAAAGGGGGTGTCGCTGTGCGACAGGAATGGGCCGATGCCGATCATGTCAGGCTGCAACTCTTGCAGGAAGCGGATGTCCGACATCAGATGGTCCACAGTCTGGTGCGGGCTGCCCACCATGAAGCCGGCCCCCACCTGATACCCCAGTTCCTTGAGGTTGAAAAGGCACTCTTTGCGGTGTACAGGGCTTAATTCGTCCGGATGTAATTGCCGGTAGTGGCTGTCGTCGGCGGTTTCGTGGCGCAACAGGTAGCGGTCGGCGCCGGCCTCGCGCAGCAGCCTGTAGCTCTCGCGGCTCCGTTCGCCCAGCGATAAAGTGACGGCGCAGTCAGGATGGTGGTGTTTGATGCTGCCGACAATGTCGCACAGCCTACTGTCATCGTAGTAGGCATCCTCGCCTCCTTGCAATACAAAGGTGCGGAATCCCAGCTCATAGCCCGTCCGGCAACATGCGAGGATAGTCTCTTTGTCCAGTCGGTATCGTTGCACCTTGCGGTTGTCGCGCCGTATGCCGCAGTAGTAGCAGTTGTTGCGGCATATATTGCTGATTTCGATAAGGCCGCGCACATAGATATCATGACCGTAGACAGCCACGGCTTGTTCCTGTGCGGCGCATCTCAGTGCTGCGACGAGGTGCTCGTCGGCTTGTTCCAGAAGGGTGTGCAACTGCACGGCGTCGATGTCTCGTCGTGTGCGTATCGAATCAATAAGGCTGGTGTCGGTTGTCATGGCTAAGGGTCGATAGGCGGGTGTTATGCATCATGCACAACGGTGCCGTAAAGGTCGTTTTCCATTGCTGCGGTGATGCGAACGCGATAGAAGGATCCGGTGTGCAGGGTGTGGTGTGGCACGGTGTGACGGTCTATGAGCACCTCGTCGTCAATCTCCGGGCTGTCGTATTCCGTGCGTCCGATATAGAAATCTCCCTCCCGGCGGTCTATGAGTACAGTCAGGGTTTTTCCGGCGAGTTGTTCATTACGTTCCTGTGAGATACGCTCCTGCAGGGTCATCAGTTCGTCGACGCGACGTTGTTTCTCCGCCTCGTCGACAGGGTCGCCCAGCGGTTCGGCAGGGGTGCCCTCTTCAGGTGAATAGGCAAAGCAGCCCATGCGGTCGAAACGTGCTTCCTGTACAAAGGTTTTCAACTCTTCGAACGCTTCGTCGGTTTCGCCCGGATAGCCTGCGATGAGTGTGGTGCGGATGCAGATGTCCGGCAGCGTTTTGCGTATCTGCTGCAGCAACGCCAGTGTGCCTGTGCGGTCTATTCCGCGCCGCATGGAGCGCAACAGTCCGCTGTTGATGTGTTGCAGCGGTATGTCAATGTATTTGCAGATGTTGCTGTATCGTCGCATCACGTCGAGGACATCCAAGGGAAAGTCCGCCGGGTAGGTATAGTGCAGCCGTATCCATCGGGCCCCGCTTCGGGTGGCCAGCAGTTCCAGCAGTTCGGCCAGCCGACGTCGTCCGTAGCGATCCAATCCATAATAGGTGGTGTCCTGTGCAATGACAATAAGCTCCTTTGCACCGTCGGCCACCAGTTGCCGGGCCTCGGCCACCAATTCCTCTATAGGGCGTGACACGTATGCTCCCCGGATAAGAGGAATGGCGCAGTAGGAACAACTGCGGTTGCACCCTTCGGCAATCTTCAGGTAAGCATAGTGGCGTGGTGTGCTGACAGTGCGGCGTAGGCTGAAAGGTTCTTTGGAGGCCGCTTTGTCGACAGCGGTCAACACCTTGTCCCATTCCATCACGCCAAACCAAGCGTCGACCTCGGGCAGTTCACTTCGCAATTCCTCCCGGTAGCGTTGCACCAGACACCCCGTTGCGATAAGTTGCCGCCGTCGTCCGTCATAGCGGTGCCGCCGGTTGAATCGGCGCTTGGCGTCCACCTGTTCCAGCAGTGTCGTCACCGACTCCTGCTTGGCGTCGCCGATAAACCCGCATGTGTTCACAATAACAACATCGCAGTCGTTCAGTGTGCGGTCAAAAAAGAGTTGATGCTGTTGTTGTTGCAGATGTCCGGCCAGATTCTCCGAATCGACAGTGTTCTTCGAACAGCCCAGTGTGACAATATTGATTTTCATTTGTTATCAAAAAGGGTCTCGACGAAACTGTCGGGGTGAAATATCTGTAGGTCGGTCATCCGCTCACCCAGCCCGATATAGCGCACCGGTATCTTGAACTGGTCGCTGATGCCGATAATTACACCGCCTTTGGCTGTTCCGTCCAACTTTGTCAACGCCAATGCGTTGACCTGCGTGGCCGCCGTGAACTGGCGTGTCTGCTCGATGGCGTTTTGTCCAGTGGTGGCGTCGAGCACCAGCAGCACCTCGTGGGGGGCGTCGGGCATCAGTTTCTGCAGCACTTTGCGAATCTTGCCCAGTTCATTCATCAGTCCCACCTTGTTGTGCAGCCGCCCGGCCGTGTCGATGATGACAACATCCGTCTCTTTGGCCATGGCGGACTGCAATGTGTCGTAAGCCACTGAGGCCGGGTCGGCGTTCATGCCTTGCTGCACGATGGGCACACCCACTCGTTCCGCCCACATGGTCAGCTGTTCGACTGCGGCGGCGCGAAATGTGTCGGCGGCGCCCAGCATCACCGTTTTTCCTGCCTGTTTATACTGGTAGGCCAATTTGGCAATAGTCGTTGTTTTTCCCACGCCGTTCACACCCACCACAAGGATGACGTAAGGGCGGCTTTTCAGCGGCGCATCGAAGCCGGCGGGCAGTCCGGCCGTCTCCTGTCTCAACAGTTGGGCAATCTCGGCCCGCAGGATGGAGTTGAGTTCGGCAGTGCTGATATATTTGTCCCGTTTGACACGTTCCTGCAGCTTTTCAATGATTTTGACAGCCGTCTCCACTCCCACATCCGAGGTGACCAGAGTCTCTTCCAGCCGGTCCAGCACCTCGTCGTCGACGGTGGAGTGCCCCAGCACGGTGCGCGTCAGTTTTGCCAGAAAACTCTCCTTGGTTGGGGCAATGCCTTTCTGCAGCGTCTCGTACTGCTGTTTGCTATGTGAAAAAAGTCCCATGATCGGTTCTCTATTATTCCATATTCAACGCACGGTTCATCGCCGGTCGGATATCTTTGTCAAAAATGGAGCGGTAATGGTCGAAAGCATAACGTTTGTTGTCGCCCGAGGCGAAATACCACAACATGACGGCAAACTCGTCGGCATTTTGATACCCTTGAACAATAGTCATCAACGTTTGGTCGCTGTTAAAGAAACCGAATGAGGGAAATCCTATTTTTTGGCCGAGCACCGACTTGGTGAACATATGCACGCTGGGGCGGCTGCCCGGCGGTGTGGGCGTGGGTGTGTATTTGACCCCGTGCCACACGAATGTGGTGTTGCCTTCGGCATTGAACTTGACCGGCACGTAATACTTGTTGATGATTTTCACCACGGTGGGGTTGGTGAAGGTCTCCCTGTCCATCTTCTTGCAGTATCCGCACCAGTTGGTGTAGAAGTCCACCAGAAACAATTTTCCGCTGTTTTGCGGGGCGTTCTCGATGGAGACCCAGTTAATCTGCTGGGCACCGGCCATGACGAAAAGGCTGCTGAAAAGTCCTGTCAGAAGCAGGCGTTTGATATAATGCATAACGGTTTGATTTTTGTTTTTCTATTCTGTCTGTACTGTTGTCGCCGGATGTCTCACCATTCGTACTGCCAGTCATGTTCGAGCTCCTGACGGGAGGCGTCGTAGGTCTCTTCGCGTTCCTCGCGGTCGCGCAGGCGGAAAAGGCGTCCCAGCCAGTCGTCCTTCTTCGATTTCGTCTGGCTGGACCGGTGCCGGTCCTCCTCAATGATTTGCTCAATCTGTGCCACATAATGCTGCACATAATGGTGTTCCGTATTCGGATTTTTGTAAATGCGGGCTCCGGTGTAGTAGTGTTGGATGATGCGGTCATAGGGGATGCCCATGCGCACCATGCGTATCGCCCCTTCCTGGCTGAGGCCCACGCCATGCCCGTAGCCGTGACCGCGTAGTATGACACGTCGGTGGGTGCTGTCGTAGTCGACGGAGAAGAATGTGGACTTCAGTTTGAAATCAACGCGCACCCGTGTCAGCGGCACCTGCAGCAGTTTGGCTTTTCGGTGCTCTTGTTTGAATGAGAGCAACAGGTGTCGGAGACTGTCATTAGAGGTGTCGACATGATGTTTTTTCGAAAAATAGCCCAGCCACTGCTCCTCGCTGATGCTCTTCTCCCAGTCGCTTTGGCGCATACGATAGGAAAAGGTGTCCTCCACCGAGCGCAGATAGGGCAGCGCTGTACGCCACACATCCTCCGAATTGGCGGTTTCACCTCCCGAGTTGGAGTGAAACGGGGTTTCAATCAGCCGGCCTTCCGCGTCGACAATGGTTTCGCCGCTGCTGGCAATCGTGCCCAGCATAATGTCGGGTCGTACACAGCGGTTGTGGTAAGCCTGGCAATGCACATGGTCGCAGAAATTATATCCGTCGTTTTTGTGCTTGCCCAGATTGCGCAGTGCCCAGGTCCGCGAAATAATCGCCTGCACACGGTATATGTCGCTTTCGTCACCGTAAATCTCCGACTGAGCCACGCCCGCCAAGTAGGTCTCAAACTCCACATCGTTGATGATCAGCAGCCCTTTTGCCTTGGCCGCCGATACAACCAGATTGCCTTCATACGAACGGGATGCGCTGCCGCGTGGGTTAAGACAGAGTATACAGGCGGTGTCGGTGGCTTCCAGCCTTACCTGGCGGTAGGTCCCGTAGTGATAGCTGCCGGCGCTGACATTCACGGCGTTTCCTTGTCGGGCCAGTTCTATGGTGGAGCCTTCGGTAAGCGTCGAGTCAATCAAGGTGTCGTCAGCATAAAGCCTGTAAACCCCCAAGTCAAACGACACACTGACATATTCGACAGTGGCGGCGGCAAAAATCCTCACCTTGACCCGGTCGGTCTGTGCCGCCGCGGTGGCGGTCAGGCACAATAGCAGTTGTAACAGTAGTCGGCGTATAGTCACTTCTTCCGGTTGCGTAAATCGTCAATAATGTCTTGTGCCACACGATCCGATGCCCCTCCGTCACCCAGGATGCGGCGTAGTGTGGCGTAGCCTTTCAAAATCCTGTCGCGGTCGGTGCAGTCACGGACAATGGCTTCAAAGTTCCGGTCCAGTGCGCGGTCGCTCATGTCACCTTGTATCAGCTCCGTGACAATCGGTTGATCGGCAATGAGGTTGACCAGCGAGATGTATCGCACACGACGGCTGGCCACCATGCGGGCGATGGCGATGGACAGCGCGTTGGCGCGGTAGCAGACCACCTGCGGCACGTCAAACAGTGCCGCTTCCAGTGTCGCGGTGCCCGAGCAGACAATGGCGGCCCGGGCCTGCGCCAGCAGCGAGTAGGTCTGGTCATAGGCCACAGTGAGGTTGGCCGGGCGGTCCGGCATCAGCGAAGAGTAGAGCGCTTCGCCCAACAGCGACATGCCGGCCACGACAAACCGATACTGTGGATAGCGGTGTGCCAGCCGTGCCATTTGCGGCAGCATTCTTTTCAGTTCCTGTCGTCGGCTGCCGGGCAGCAGCGCCACAATGTGCTGTCGATCCCGCGACAGTATGTCCTTGTCGGCATGTCGGCGGAATTGTTCCACTGCATCCAGCAGAGGATGTCCGACATAACAGGCAGCCTCAAAATGGTTTTCGGCATAAAAACGTTCCTCGAAAGGCAAGATGCAGTACAGCCGGTCCAGCGTCTGTCGCATTGTCTTGATACGTCCTTTCTTCCAGGCCCACAGCTGTGGCGAGATATAATAATAGTTGTGCAGCCCGTGACGATGGGCGAAGCGTGCTATCTTTAGGTTGAATCCGGGGTAGTCGATATAAATCACTGCATCGGGCCGATAGCGCAACAGGTCTTCTTTGCACAACCCTATGTTGCGGGCGATGGAGCGCAGATGCATGCCCACTTCGATAAAGCCCATGTAAGCCAAGGCGTTGATATGCTTCACCTGTTCGGCCTTCACCCCGGTCTCTGTGCAGGCTGACGCCATGCTGTCGCCGCCCCAGTATCTTATCTCGGCATAGGCGTCAAGCCGAGCCAAAGCCCGGATAAGGTTGGCCCCGTGCAGGTCTCCCGAAGCTTCGCCGGCTATGATATAATACCTCATGACGCTTTCAGATAAAAAACGATGAAAACCATAAAAGTTCCAAAGAGCGTGACAATAGCCCCCTTCGTTGCTTCCGGTGTCTGTCTTCGTTTGGCCATGTGTCGCAGCAGCAATACCGGCGGAATAAATGCCGGCGCCAGCCAACGCAGGTTTTCACCGGCGGGCAGTCCCGACAGGGCCAGTACCGTTGCCCAGAGCGCCGCCAGCGGCAGCTCGCTGGCTATGACGGCCAGCAGCCCTGAGACCCAGCGGTCTTGTCGGAGTAATGTCGGAATCTTCATCGCAGTGCCGTTCCCCTTATCGGGCGAAATAGGAGGGAGCCTGTCCTAAAAAATAGCTGGCAGGCTGCAGGATATTGTCAAAAACAAAATATTGGATAAGCACCGTGTCGCTGTCATCGATGACGGCGTACAGGCGGTTGACATCGAACATCTCATACATCTCGGGGTCGGGCATCGCTCTCAAATCGTCGGGATTGTGATATTTGATATAAGTCTTCACCTCCCGTGTGCGGCCGTCTGTGCCGGTGATGCGCAATATGGCGCGGGGTGTCCGCGCCAGCGAACTGTCAAACTCGGTGTTGGGTACAGCACGGGCAAATTCATCGAAATTGAGGTTGGTGAAAGACGAAAGCATCTGGGCCACACGTGCGGTGTCAAATCCGTCGACAGGGCGGTGCGTCTCCGTCAGCTCCATGCGGAAATCGTCGCCGTCGCGATAGATGGCGAAAGACTCTTCGGGGCTGGCCGGTATCTGCAACTCGACACGCGCCAGATGCTTGATGTCGAGCGCTACAATGCGATGACTGCGCCATGCGATGCCCGAGGTGGGGAACCGGGGTGCCAGAAAGCCGCGGAATCCAGGTATGTGGATGATATAGGGCAGTTTGTCTCCTTCCCGGTAAACATACGATGCCATTTGGTCCTGGGTCTCAAAGCCGATGTAATAAGTCGCTTCCAGTTTCTCGTGGGGAAACCACCGCAGTTTGCCGCCGAACCAGTCAATGCGGTGACATTTTCGGTACACCTCCACTTTGACATGGCTCGTCGAGATGCGTTTGATAACATTAGAGGCGGCGTTTTTGTTGACCTGTTGCCGTATACGCATGGAATGCAGCGTCTCCAACATCAGGTCCACCACAGGCTGGCTTGCCAGGTGCTCGCCGTCGACCATCCAGGAACTGTCGGCCGGGGCGCCTTCAATCCGTTCGAGCAGCACGCTGTTGTTCTCCTTGTCGCTGATGTGTACACGGCATACCGAGGCAATGTCCTCGATATGGAAGTCTTGTTCAAACGTCGATGTGCGCGATCCCCGTATGGCGACCCAAGCGGCAATAGCTGCGCAAGCTGCGGCGATGCAGATGACAACAATGTTTTTTTTGCGTTTCATATCGGGAAGAGATGTGTTAAAGATTATGTTGGCGTTTGGTATAGCGGTGGCGGCGGGTCAGCGCCACGCATCCGCCCGCCAGCATGATGATGGCCGAAGGTATCAACAAATTCACCCATTGGTAGCGTCTGCGTAGCTCACGAACCTTCACGGCATCCAGCTTCCGTAGCTTGATGTTGCGCGAGCGCGACGACATCATGCCCTCATCCCCTGCCAGATAGTCGATGGCGTTCTGCAGAAAAACCTTGTTGGCATATTGCGTCTGAGTGTAGTGGTCGTAGCCCAGCGGGTAGCCCAGCCCCTCTTGGGCATTGTAGCGGTTCTTAATCATGTCGCCGTCGGCGACAATAATCATTTTGTTCTCCTCGCTTTCCGTGCGGAATCCCATCTCAGGCAGATTCGTAAACTCCGGAGCCAGCCTGTTGCGCCACATGGAATGGAATGTGCCTTCGATGAGCATGGCCACCGGCAGGTTGGACCGGTTGTAAAGCCGTTGGTCCGGCTCTGTTTGTGCATCGGCCAGTTCGACAATGGCCGGTGCGTTCTTCACACGGGTATATTCCGACGTGGTCAGGAGCACCGTCTGCCGCAACCCCTCTTTCTCGATGGGGTCGACGGTGCCGGCAAAGTCCGACTTGATGATATCCAGATTGCGTACAATGGGATGTTGCGATGTCGGGATGATATCCGGGAAATAATACCACGGGCAGAAGCGGAACTGCGGCTTGTCACCCACCATGCCTACAGCGACGGGGATGGGACGGCACTGGATGTCCATCACCAGATTGGGGTTGAGGCGGAACCCATAGTTGAAAAACATCTCGTCCAACCCCAGCGGCAAACGCATGGCGATAAACTCCGGTTTTGCGGCCAGGCTGTCCAAGTCAGCCCCCAGCGCATCGACCAGCCACAACACCTTTCCTCCATACATCACATATTGATCTATCAGATAGAGGTCTTTCTCATCAAAAGGCAGCGTAGGTTTGGCCACGATCAGTAAGTCATACCGGTTGTAGAGATGAAATCCCGAGTCGGCCTGTTGCACACGTGAAGTCAACGAGTTGATGTTTCCGTCAAGGTGTACCGTGTCAAGGCTGTAATACTGCTGTAGCGACATTTGCAGGTCATAGAGCGCCGGTCCGTTCAACTCTCCATGTCCGACGGTGAAGCCGATGGTGGGGCGGACCGCCCGCGACAAGCCACGGATTGCGTTGCCCAACACATATTCGAGATTCTGGATCGAATTGTTAATGAGTTCCTCCTCCGACACATACTTCTGGTTCTGCAGTAGTTCCACCGAGGTCTCACGGCCTTGGTAGATAACATCGGCGGCGGGAATCAATACCTGCGTGGTGGTGCCGTCGGCTGTATTGCTTTGCACCTGCGTGGGGCGGATGCCCTTGCTAATCAGTTTTTGGAAAAACACCTTGCGCTCCTCGCCGCTTTCAAAATCGTTGGGGTTGATAAACTCGTACTCAACATACTTGCTGTAAGCGCGGAACTGATTCAGCATCTCCTTGGTTTCGCTCTGCAACCGCTTGAAGTCAGATGGAAAGTCTCCTTCCAGATACACGCGGAACAGCACCGGTTCCTCCAGCTCCCGGAGCATCTTCTTTGTCGGTTTGGAGAGCGTATAGCGATGTTCGGCGGTAAGGTCGACACGGCCAAATAGGAACTGCCCTATCGTATTGAGCGCCACGATGATAAGTAGCGCTGCGCCCCATTCTATCCAGTTGCTGCGGCGCAGTTGCCGACGTTGTTGCTTCTCCCATCCCGACCATTTACGGCTTTGCAACACCAAGCGGGTCATCATCAGGAATATAGCCACCACGCTGGCAAAATAGACCACATCGCGCGTGTCGACCACACCGCGGCTGATTGACGTATAATGGTGACGCAGCCCTAACCACCGTACCCAAAGTCCGCCTCCGCCCAACAGATTCATGTTATAGAGTGATTCGAATCCGAGATAACAGAATGCACAAAGCACGGCGGCGATGATAAAGCTCACGATCTGGTTGGCCGTCAGCGCCGATGCAAAAAGCCCGACAGCCACAAAGGCGCATCCCAGCAGCAGCAACCCAATATAGGAGCCTGCCACGCTGCCCGAGTCGATATTGCCCACAGGGTTGCCCAGCAGATAAACACTCACATAACACACCAATGTCGGCAGCAGCGAGATAAAAACCAGCGTGACACCTGCCAAAAATTTACTCCACACCAGCTTCCATTCACTGACAGGTTTGGTGAGCAGCCACTCAATGGTCCCGACACGGCGTTCTTCCGCAAGCATACGCATCGTGATGGCCGGGATGAGAAACAGATACAGGAATGGGCCGATGATAAACAACCCGTCCATATCGGCATAACCGTAGTCAAGCACATTGAATCCGGATCGGAACACCCATAGCATCAGTCCGCTCAAGACCAAAAAGACTGCAATAGTGAGGTATCCGATAACCGATGAGAAAAAACCGGCAAGTTCTTTTTTATAGAGGGCAAGCATGATTAAAAGAGCTGTAAAAACTGCACGTGAAGCACAATGGGACGACTGGCGGAGAGGCGTTACAGTTTGATTTTACGTGTTTTTGGATCGCGTCCCTGGTAGTCGCCTTGGCAGAGCTCGTTCACAGTGCGCCATACCAAGGTGGCGGCTTGCTGAATCAAGTTGCGGTCGATATTCTCCGGTATATCACTCGGCACATGGGCGTACCGGTTGCCGTTGAACGTTGAGAACACCAACGACGGGACACCCACTTGGGTGAATGCGATTGCGTCGCCCTTAGGCATCGTCTTGAACCCATGCACCATACGTTGCGTATACAGCGAATCGTTGCGCCGGGCCACCTCCCATAACGCCGGAAAGCGTTTATTGCCCAGCACAGCCAGGCTGTCGCCGTTGCCCACGCATTCGATGTTGATAAAAGCATCTATCCGATGAAGTTGAGGGAAGTTCGATACAAAAATTTGTGAGCCCAGATACTGGCTTTCGGCTCCCGAAAAACAGACAAAGACCACGCTGCGGCGCGGTTTCTCATCCGAAGCTGCCAGCAGGCGGGCGGTCTCAAGCAAAGCCGCGATGCCGCTGGCGTTGTCATCGGCACCCGGAAAAAGACACGTCTCGCCCTGCATGCCCACATGGTCCAGATGGGCGCCAACCACTATAATCTCCTTCTGCAACCTTCGGTCGCCACCCTTCATTATGCCCACCACGTTGCCGGTGAGAGCTTTCGGCTGGTACTTGGCGTTAATATTGATAGCGAATCTTTTGTGAAGCAGATACGATTGAGGCGAATGGTTGGCGTTTATCAGTGCCAGCGTGCTGTCGATGTCGCGGTCCTCGTCCTGCAGCAGCCGTTCACCACAACGGCGGGTGGGCAGCAGGATAGGGAATGTTGGCTGGTGGCTTCCGAATCCAGAGAAAATATGGCTCTGCACTTCGTCGTGGCGGCAGTTTTCCGCCATATTGACGGCCACCAGAGCCACAGCGCCGTGAGCGCGGGCCACCCGTGCCTTGTCGCGCAGTGAAGCATAGGCGCCGGTCACCTTTGTGGGCAGAAACGACGGCACACCTGTCAGCACCAGCACTATTTTTCCGCGGGCGTCGACCTGGGCATACTCGTTGAAAGCGGGGTGGTCGATGCCGTAGCCGCAAAAAACGACCTGTGCGTCGGTGTAGCCGCGTCCCGTCATGCCGGCACAGACAAAATCGCGTCCCAGCACATACGTCGTGCGCACATCATTCTCGTTGACATAAGTCTCCAGCGAGCAATTCTCGACCTCATTGCACTCCACCTCGAACAGCTGGCTCCATGAACCGTCCTCGTCGCAGGGCTCCACACCGTAGCGGCGCAAGGTGCCTGCCACATACTCAGCGGCTTTGAAATACCCCTCGGTGCCTGCCATGCGTCCGGCGAACTCTTCCGATGCCAGTTTTTGAATATGCTTCATCAGTGTATCAATGTCGGCCTGCTGCCCAAACAACGGCGACGCCAGACTCGCTGTTAATGCGAATACAATGAATCTTAACTGTTTCATAATGCGCAACTTTTTGTCTGCCCTGCAATAAAAATACAAAAATACGAAAAATAATTCATTCCCCGTCCTCCCAAGCGCGGATGCCGCCATTCACGGCATCCCTACTCGTCGGAACTTTCCGAAATGAAACGCCGGTATGCCGTAAACATATTGGCGCGTGACAGAAAACCGATATAATTGTCATCCTTGTCAATGACAATAAGATTATACCGGCTTCCGTCTATCCGGAACTTGTTGACCACTTCCGCCAGCGGGTCCTCCAGCCGCACAATGTCGCCTTCGGAAAGAGGGTGCATCAGCTCCTCCACACGGTGGTTGTCATACAGGTCGGGGCGGAACATGATACGGCGGACATCGTCGAGGTGGATCACGCCGAGAAAGCGGTCCTCGTCGTCAAGCACAGGGAAAATATTGCGTCGCGACTGTTCAATGGCCGTGATAAGTTGCCGCATCGTGTCGCCATGCCGTACAATGATAAAATTTGTCTCAATAAGTTTCCGCATATCCATCAGTTGCCAGGCCGACTGGTCCTTGTCGTGCGTCATCAAGTCGCCGTGCGCCGCCAGTTTACGGGCATAGATGGAATGCTGCTCAAAGGGATTGACGCACAGATACGTCACCGCCACACATATCAGCAGCGGCGCCATCAGCGCATAGCCGCCTGTAATCTCGGCAATCAGGAATGTGGCCATCAGTGGCGCATGCATCACACCGGCCATAACGGCCGCCATGCCCACAAGGGCAAAATTTGCGGTCGACTGGGGCGGGAGTCCCATCTGGTTGTTCAGCGTGGCGACAAAATAGCCGCTCACACCCCCTACCACCAGCGACGGTCCGAATGTGCCGCCCACGCCGCCGCTGCCAATGGTGACGGCGGTGGCCACCGCCTTGAGCAGTATGAGCGCCAGCAACACCGCCAGCAGCAGAAACTGTGTGTCCATTCTATTGTCTATAAAGGGCAGCGTCCAGTTGATGGCGTCGAAATCGTCGCTCAACAGCGCCGACAGGGAGGCGTACCCTTCTCCGTAAAGTGGCGGAAACAGATACACGAGCACACCCAGTCCGATGCCGCCGGCAAGAGCCCGCATCCAGCAGTTCCGTTGTCGTGAGAGCCAGCTCTCCACCCGGTCCGTTGTCCGCAGAAAATAAAGCGAGACCAAGGCGCAAAAGACTCCCAGTACAACATAATATGGAATCTGCGACAGCTCGAACGGCTCCACCACCTGGAATGCAAACTGCACATCGTTGCCCATCAGAAAATAGGCTATGGTTGTGGCGCTGATAGATGAAAGCAGCAACGGGATGGCGGAAGTCTTGGTGAGGTCAAACATCAGCACCTCCACCACGAACAGTATGCCTGCCAGCGGAGCTTTGAAAATGCCGGCGATGGCGCCGGCGGCGCCGCATCCCAGCAACATCCGCACCTGTTTGGGATTCAGACGGAAAAAACGTCCCACATTCGAGCCTATGGCGCTTCCGGTGGAAGCGATGGGGGCTTCCAACCCCACACTGCCGCCAAACGAAACCGTCAGTGTCGAAGCCGCCATCGAGCCCCACATATTGCGGGCCGGCAGCTTTCCGCCGTGTCGTGAGATAGCCAGCAGCACATTGGGAATGCCATGTCCGACAGGGCGTACCAATACATAGCGTACAAAAATCAGAGTCAGCGTAATGCCGGCCAGCGGATAGACCAGCAGCAGCCAGTGGCTGGTGTTGGCGCTGAGTCGCACCAGCGCAGTACCGGCCACATGCACAACCGTTTTCAGCACCACCGCCGCCAGTCCCGTCAACACTCCCACAGCGACACTCAGCAGCAAGAGCAGCGAATTGTCCGACAAGTGGCGCAAACGCCACACATGTAATTTTTTATAGAGCGTGTCTCCCAGGTAAGCTTTCATTGTGTCAGGCAGGGCAGGGTAGAGGTGAGCCGGAGCGGAATTAGGTGTATTGTCCGACATATTGTGAGACAAAAATACGAAAAAATATCACTTCGACGTTATTATTTTCATCAACCCGCCATAGAAAACAGCCATGAAACGATCATTCCTCTACATTCCGCTCTGCGCCTTCGCGCTGTCGTCCTGCGTTTCTGCAAGCCAATACGAATCGCTCGATGCCAAATACATGCAGTCAACCAAAGACATAGGTCATCTTCGTGTCGAGTTGGACGCCCTCAAGAGCGAGAACGCCGAATTGCTACGCCAGAACCAGTCGCTCACGACACAGATCACCGACCTGCAATCGGTGCGTAGCAGCAACGAGGGCGACATCGCCGCGCTGCAACGCCGCATCGAGGCCATGCAGCAGCAATACGACACCACCATGGAGAACTATATGCAGCAGCTTTCCGGCCGCGACCGCGACCTGGTGCGTGCCAACAACCTGCTGACAGCCCGCACCAAAGAACTTAATGAAAAAGAAGCGGCTTACCAGCGGAAAGAGCTGGCTTTGCAGCAGCGCCAGTACGAACTCGAACAGGCACAGACCGCTGCACGCCAGGCGCTTGAATCCAAGGAGCGCGAGCTCGAGTCCGTGCGCAACGCCGTTACCAAAGCCCTTGTCGGTTTCGCCGACAAGGGGCTTCAGGTCGAAACCCGCGACGGAAAAGTCTACGTCTCCATGGCAAGCAAGCTCATGTTCCCGTCAGCCAGCTGGACAGTCTCCGAAGAGGGCAACAAAGCCCTTGTCGGCATTGCCCGTGTGTTGGAAGAGAACCCCGATCTGAACATCATGGTCGAAGGCCACACGGACAATGACATCTACAAAGGCAGTTCGGCGGTACGCGACAACTGGGACCTCAGCGTCATGCGTGCCACCGCCATAGTCAAATTGCTTCTGCAATACGGTCCGCGAATCGATCCCGCTCGTATCGAGGCCTGCGGCCATGGCGAATATGCCCCCAAGGTCGAAAACAACAGTGCCGCCAACAAAGCCGTCAACCGCCGCACAGAAATCATCCTCACGCCCAAGCTTGACGACCTGTTGAAAATTGTCGAATAACAGTCGTCCGTTGCCGTCAAGAGGCACGTTCGATTTCATCAGGCGTTTTCCCGCCTCAACATACGAGCAAGCTCGTCTGTATTCGGCTTACCGAAAACGCTCCTTTTTCCTCCTCAGGCGCAGTTTGTGCAAGATGGACAAAATCAGTGTTGTGATAAACATGGGGCCGTGGTCTCAATCCTTTGTTGCCGGGTGCAGCCGCCCAGCCTCAGGCCGTTTCTCCGCATACCTGTCGATAGAAACAATGGCGGCGGTAAACGCCCAGAACGGAACGGACAGTTTATCCGTGTCAAGGAAATTATTGAAAAAGCCGTGAATATAATACGTCGTCAGGCATAACGTCAGCGTCAGCGCCAGGGTGCGCATCGCCGGGTCCGCTGCGGTGCGGTGCACGCGCACACCTGTTGCAAACGTGCAGAGAAACAGTGCCGTCACCAGCAGCAATCCCATAACCCCCTGTTCGGCCAGTGGTCCGATATATTCACTGTGCGCATTCCCCAAATCGCCTGCGTTCGTGCTGATAGTGCTCAGTTGGTCGCTACGCTGGTAGCTGCCATAAAAAAACTGATATGTGCCCGGTCCGTATCCGGACAGCGGTTTTTCCGCAAACATACGGAAGGCGCAGGCCCACCGGTTCAATCGCTCCAGATTGCTCGCATCGGTCGAGATATTGGAGATGGACTGAATCTGTCCCGACAGTGTCAGGCTGCTGTCCTGCGTATTCTTGCTCATCTTATACAGGATGTCCGATTGATGTGCGAAAAACATCCCTATGCCGGCCACAGCTATCAACGCCATCCATTTCAGCTTCATGCCCCATCGTATCATCAAGTATATGCCGCAGGCTCCAGCCAGGCTGATCCATGCCGCGCGGCAATACGAGAACGCCAGTCCGGTTGCCAGCACCATCGTCAGCGCGATGTACAACATCCGTTGCCACACCTTGGCCCCGCGTTCGAAGATATAGTGGATGGTGCCTGGTAGAAAAAGTGCTGTCACGCAGCCATAGGCGGTATGGTCATTATAAAACGGCCTCATCACGCGGTGCAGCACCTGCAGGTCTTGCACGTTCCCCAAAGTCTTGCAGGTGGTCACTACCACGACAACCGCCAACGCCGTGGCGTAAGCGCCGAACAGCTGTCGTATGCGGTGCGGATTCCGAAAAAATGTCGCTGCGGCAAAATAGAATGGAATCACAAACCACAACCGTGCAGCCAGATACTTGAGCGACACTGCCGTATCGTTCGATACCAGAGCGGTGGCCAGCATCCATCCCAACGACAGCAGCAACAGCACACTTACCGGGTGTCGCAGCAATGCCTTGTCATAAGTCCTGACAGCCAGCACACGGAAAAGAAACACCGCCGAAACAAGAATCATCAAAGGCTCCGTCGGAACAGACAGCTCCATGCCGTCATAAACGGCCACATCAATCGCAAACGGTGTGCAAAAAGCGATAAAGACCAGCGTCTCCTCGATTCGGGTCACGCACAGCGCTATTGCCGCCGCAGCGACAGGAATCAGCAGCGGCCACATCTGATCCTGATACAGCGCGACAGCCGTAGCCACCATATAGACAATGGCAACCGACAGCGCGATGCGACGTGCGGTACGTGTAGACAGTGTCATGTTGCAGGCAATGTGAGGGAGAAAGCGAATCTATCGACCCTCGGTTTCGCGTCGACACCCGCAACCCAGCAGAAGCAACATCAGCACAGCCACCGTCAGACTTCCTGCCACGCCACCCGCGACAATAAGCGTGCGTTTGGGTGCATATTTCTTGTCAGCGGGGTAGGCATGGTCCACCCAGAACTTATACTGGATATGCTGGTTCAGATCCACTTTCGTCTGCGAAGTCCGGGTCTGCAGCTCGGCCAGCTCCCGGCACTTGTCCGCGATCAGCAGGTTCAGCGCTCCGCTTCTGACGGAGTGCATTTGCAGTGAGTCCTCCAGTCGGGCGATGTCGGCGCCCACCTCGTCGCAAAGTTGATGCATAATCACATAGGCGTCGTATGCGCGGGCATAATGGATGCGGTGGCACAGCGTGTCATAGTACGTAGCCATGAAATTCGCCATATCAGCCGCCATTCGTGCGTCCCTGTCGATCACCGAAATGACCACTCCCATATAATTTGTTCGCTTCACGCTCACATTGCCCTGCAGCTTCTTGCGGGTCTTGGTCACTATGTGCGGATCATCTGTTTTCAGCTTGTAATGCTCTGACAGTTTGAAATGTTGCATCAGTGAATCCTCCATCGAGGCCGAGGTGAGAATCTGGATGGCATATTCGCAGTCACGTTCACTGCCGTAGTCCATAAAATCCATGCTGTACCTTTCAGCCAGGATAGCCTTCGACATACGGTTGCTGTTTGACGGTATAATGGTCGCTGTCGACAGATAGGTGGGGTGGATGAGCGCTGCCGCCACGGCCGACACCACGGCCGACACCACCAATACGACGAGCAACACCGTGCGGTTGTGACGTAGGAAGTTCCATGTAATGCTGTGGTCGTATTTGTTTCCGATATTATTCATAGTGCTTGGTGATAAAATGTCAACATAAATATATTTGCGGTGTGTCAGAATGCAATAGCCTGTGTCGCCGGCATCTCGCCCATCCGCGACTCGTCGACGCGCTCCGGCTTCGGTGTGCTGTCATACATGGACGGGCGCCGGCAGTCGCTCATATTGTCCTGAATTGCCTCCACCTCATCCTCCGACAGGCCTATACCGTTGTCGACGATAAAGCGTTCACGCCAGAAAGGGAACACGCCGGCCAGTTCGCCGCTATAATAAAAATCGAACCCGATAGCGCCGAAAGTGTAGGTGTGCCCGTCAACATCAATGTGGCTGCCTCCGCACACAGGGTCGGGTTTCGGCACCGACTGTTCAAATCCGATGTTAAAAAGTGTTATCAATATATCGGGGCGATCGCTGATATCATATCCCGCCCGCTGCCATTGCAGCATCGTCTGGTGCAGGATGCAACCGGTATAAAGATAACTGTACAAATGATTGCGATAGTCCACCAGCCGCTTATAGCGTTCTTCCTCATGGTTGTCCGTCTCAAAATTGAGTAGATCCTTATAATGTCTGCCCATATAGAAAGCCGAGGCCGTGTCCTTCAGATGCTGTTCGACAGCCTGTGCTGTATGCAGTTTCACCCCGTTGACACCGAACGAAAACTGCGACTGCACGCTGAGCGCCTTCACCGGTCCCAGATATTTCTTGACCATCTCGCGTTTGGAATTGAACAGACGTATCTGTTCGCCAATCAAGCAAGCGGCAATCAGACGCGGTTCCACCCCCGACAGGCGTCCGGCCTCGTTGATATAGGCGCTGTCACGTATCACCGCTTCTCGCAGCCATGACCACTCGAGCGTGTTCATCCAAGGTATCACATTGACTGCCGGCTGTTGCGGCTGCCGTTTCAGCATAGCGTTCATCTCGCCGGCCAGCGTCCGATAAGCCTCCGGGTCATCCATATACATTTCGGCTGCCGCCACCATGCGGTCCACGGCATACGGGTTGCGGCTGTGCAGCGCCGCTTCGGTTATCAGACGTGCGTTGACAGGGTAGAAACGGCTCAATGCAGCCAGCCGCACATACTGCTCCATCCATTGCGCGTCAATCTGGTCCGGGTTGCGTCGGGCATCCTGCATCATCTCGATCTCGCTCACCGACATCAGGTAGCGATAATTCTCGTCCACGCCGCCCCGTTGTCGTGTGCCGCCCAATTCGAAGAATGCCCATGCGCCGATAATCGTGGCTCCCGCCCCGGCCAGCAACACCAATACAATATCGAACAGCTTGCGTCTCGTCGACCGGGGGCGCCAACTTGTCCGGAACCGTTCTGTCAGACTAAGTTTTTGAGCCATTCAACCTTTTCGAAAAGAGTAACATCCATCAAGATAAACACAACCGCGCCTGCCAGATATCCAGCCATTGCCAACGGTGAAATCTTCTTCAGATACCAGATAAAGTCAATCTTCTCCATCCCCATCACCGCCACGCCGGCCGCCGAGCCGATGATCAGCAGGCTGCCGCCCGTTCCGGCGCAGTAGGCTAAGAACTCCCAGAACGGGTGGTTGACAGCGAATACAGCGCCGTCGCCCAACGGGTACATCCCTTGCACAGCCGCCACCAGCGGCACATTGTCGACAATGGCCGAGAGCACGCCGATAATCAAGTCAATCAAGAAAAATCCGACGGGCTCGTGACCCACATGCAGGTTCAGGAATGCGTTGTTCAGCCCCATTGCCAGTCCGTTCAAGATGCCGGCCACCTTCAGGCACGACACGGCCATCAGGATACCCAGAAAGAAAAGAATCGTAGGAACGTCCACATGTTCCAGTGTACTCACGGCGGTGGGCAGCGCGTGTCCCTTCGAATGTTTGCGGCTCAACACTTCAGTCGTCACCCACAGCACTGACAGTCCGAGCAGCATGCCCAAATAGGGGGGGAGATGCGTGATAGTCTTGAAAACAGGCACAAAAACCAGTGCGGCCACGCCCATGACCAGCACCAAAATGCGGAATCGTTGCGGCACTTCAATGCCATCGTCCGTCTCCTCAGGGCGCACGATATTGCCTTTCAGCGTGCGACCCACAATCCACACCGGCACAGCCATACAGACGAGACTGGCCACAATCGTCTTTGCGATGATATTAAACGTTGTCACCTCACCCTTGATCCACAGCATAATAGTCGTCACATCGCCGATAGGGCTCCAAGCGCCGCCCGAGTTTGCGGCCAAGATAGCCATGCCGGCATACAGCCAGCGTTCACGTTTGTCGGCGATGAGCTTGCGCAGCAGCGCCACCATAACGATAGCTGTGGTCATATTATCCAGCAACGCCGACAGAAAAAACGTCAGTATCGAAATAATCCACAGCAGCTTGCGTTTATCCGTCGTAGCGATCTTGTCCGTAATGATGCGGAACCCTTGATAGTCTTCGATAAGCGTTACAATCGTCATAGCGCCCAACAGGAAGAACACAATTTCGGCGGTCTCGCCCAGATTCTCGATCAGCTGCGAACTGACAAAAGCGCGGTAACCCTCCACTCCGCCATATCCGGCAATCGTCTCCGGATTCGCCATATTAAACAGATTGAACACCGCCCAGGTGAGGCATCCCAGCAACAGTGCCGTGGCGGTTTTGTTAACCTTTATCGGGTGCTCCAGTGCGATACAGGCATACCCGACAATAAAAATAGTGACAAGGGCAACAATCATGACAATTTTTTTGTTTGATTATATTCGCCAAGACTTGCCTATCTCCGCTTGGCGTTCTGTTTCTGCATCTGCTCGCTCATGCGTTGCATCTCTTCCAGCCGTTGCTGGAACTTCGATTTCTTCTGCGTGCCGTTCTTGTGTTTCTGGTCATAGGCTGCCATGCGGGCCCGCACCTTCTGCTCGCTGGTGAAACGGCGTATCAGAATCATCTGTACCATTGTAATGCTAAGCGACGTGAAATAATAGAGATTCAACGCCGCCGACTGGCTGTTGAAAAGAAACAACATCATGAACGGCATGAAATACATCATAAACTTCATGCCCGGCATATTCATCTGTCCGGCTTGGCTGCGCATCGTATACCAAGTATAGAAAAACTGCACGGCGAACATCAGCAGGCAAAAGAGCGACACATGGTCGCCGTAAAGCGGTATATTGAATCCCAAGTCGAGCACAGAGTCGTAGGTGGACAGGTCGTGACACCAAAGGAAACTCTTCTGGCGCAGCTCGATCGAGGCCGGATAAAACCAAAACATAGCCGTCAGGATAGGCAGCTGTATCAGCATAGGCAGACACCCCGCCAACGGATTGATGCCGGCGCGTTTTTGCAGCCGCGACATCTCCTGCTGCTTCTGCATGAGTTGCTCCTGCTTGGGGTACTTCTTGTTGATTGCGTCCATCTCAGGCTTCAGGATGCGGGTGATAGCGGAGCTTTGATAAGAACGGAACGTGAGCGGGAACAGCACCAGTCTCATCAGAAATGTGAGTACGAGCACAATGATGCCGTAATTCCAATTGAACGTCTCGAGGAAATTGAACACCGGGATGATCACATACCGGCTGACAAACTTTGAGAACACCCACATGCCCAAAGGCAGCATCTTCTCAAATCCGCGGTCCATCGACTTCAGGTCGTGAAACTTGGTCGGGCCGTAATAAAATGCCATGCGGGTGGTGCCGTTGCCCGAACCGTCATATTCAATGCCGACCGTGCTGTGCATGTCGCACATATAATTGTGCAGCGTGTCCTTGTCGTTTGTCTTTGTCGACAAGTCGGCGTTCACAAAGCCCTCGTCATTTGTCAAAATTGCGCAGAAAAACTGTTGCTTGAATGCAACCCAGTCGACAGCCGTCTTCACCCTTTGCTCGCTGTCGCGGCCGTCCCGCAGGTGGTCCACATCGTCCTTGACCGGCTTGTAAAAAATATTGCTGTAAAAACGTTCGGGGTCCTTGTTACGGTTGCGGCTGCCCTTGCCGCTGCGGTCCACCTTCTCTTGGCGCACCATGCGGTTATGCCACTCGAAATCGAGGAAATTCGTGTTGCGCACCACTCCGTCCAGATTGTGGAGCGTGATGTCGAAATCCACCAGATAGCTTTTGTCGCGTACCGTATAGGCAAATTCGATATAACTGTCCGTGTCGCGTCCGGTGCTGTCGCCCGCATAGGCGCGGAACTGCAGCCGCAGCGAGTCGTCTTCGCCGACCGTCATCCGGCAGCTGTCCGCCGCCGTCTGCCGCACACCGTTCACATAAGGCACAAACACCAAATCCTTGGTGCGCACCGTGCGGTTGTCCTCTGTGGCAAAAAGCAGGCTCATGTTATTCTCCGAGGGAGTGATGAGCACCAGCGGCATACCCTCGTAAGTCGTGTAATGCTGCACCGTCACCTGCTTGACCATGGCGCCGTGATTGTCAATCACCAGCGAAAGCACCCCGTTGTCCACCGTCGTCATCATGTTGACGCCCGACCCGCTGGCGGAGAAAGCACCCAGATCCGGGGCGTTTTGCCGGCTTGGGCCTGTCAAGCTGTCGTCGTCAGCGCGGGACAGCGAATCCATCCGAGCCTGCTCAAGCTCCGTCATCCGAGCCTCGGCGATCGAATCATATCTGCGTTGCATCTCGGCGCGTTCCTCCGCGCTGGGCGAAACCCACCACATATAACCGATAAAAATAGCGAAAATCAGGATAAAACCGATGACAGATTTTTTGTTCATGTCTTTCTATGTGATTGTTAGTGTGCAGTATGATCCCCCCACCGGGTACAAACAGCGGTGGCAAATTTACGAAAAAATAATTGATATTCAGTGTAAAGTGTGAATCTAAAAAAAATGCTATCTTTGTACGCATAATTTTGACAGATAATGTTGGAACAGCCTATGTCCTTGAGAGTTCTTCGTTGTTGCCGCTCCCTGTTGCCGTTTGTCGCCGTGGCGATGGCCTTCGTGTCCTGCCGTCCGACGACACCGCCCGAGACCTGCGACACGCCGTCGGTGCCCGCGGCCTCTTCGGAGCCAGTGCCCGAAACAGTCGCCGATACTGCGTCCCGGCCCGCCCCGGTCGGCTCCCGCCCCATGGATGCCGCCCTGCAGAACCGCCGTCAGCCGGCGCGGAAAACCCCGGTGAAATCCGAGCAACTCTACGTCACCGGCTACAATGCCTACGGCCGCCTGTGGGGCTATGTCACCATGAACGGCGACCAAGGCACCGGTGTCATCCACGATGCGGAGGAGAACCACTACAACATACGCTGCACACGCCATGGCGACGAACTCTATGCCGTTGACCAGAACTCGCGCCAATATGTATTGAAATACTGATATAAGAATCTTAAAAACATAATGAAAAACATTCAAGAACTCCAACAGATTGCGACGCAGGTGCGCCGCGACATCCTTCGCATGACCACCGCTGCCCAAAGCGGCCATCCGGGCGGCTCTCTCGGCACCGCCGACTGGTTTGTCGCCATGTACTTCGACCTCATGGACATCGAACCGTCCCGGTTCACCATGGAGGGAACAGACGAGGACATGCTCTTCGTGTCGCAGGGGCATATCACCCCTGTCATCTATAGCACCATGGCTCGCCGCGGCTATTTTCCGGTCAGCGAGCTGGCCTCCTTTCGCAAGTTTGGCACCCGTCTGCAGGGCCATCCCTCCACAGCCCATGGTCTGCCGGGCATCCGTATGGCCAGTGGCTCTTTGGGCCAAGGGATGAGCGTTGGCATCGGCGCCGCCATCGGCAAAAAGATGACCGGCGACCGTCGCCTCGTCTACACCATGCACGGCGACGGCGAATTGCAGGAAGGTCAGATCTGGGAGGCCGCCATGTTTGCCGGGGCCAAGAAAGTCGACAATCTTATCAGCACCGTCGACTACAACCGTCAGCAGATCGACGCCACCGTTGACGAAGTCATGAGCCTCGGTGACCTTCGCGCCAAATTTGAAAGCTTTATGTGGAACGTCGTCGTTATCGACAACGGCAACGACATGGCGCAAGTGTTCGACGGCATGTCGCGGGCCAAGTCGCTCACCGGCCAGGGAGCCCCCGTCTGCGTCATCCTCGGCACCAAGATGGGCTTCGGTGTCGACTTCATGCAAGACACCAACAAATACCATGGCTCCGTCCTCAGCGCCGACGACCTGCCCAAAGCCTTGGCGCAACTGCCCGAGACGCTGGGCGATTTCTAATCCCAACCCTCCTTTGCACACCTTTCCGCCACATGTTGTCCCCCATTCCACTGCTTGCATTGGCCGTATTGCCCGTCGCAGTCCTGCTTGTCTTCATCTACCGCAAGGATCGCTACGAGCGTGAGCCCCTGCCGCTGCTTATGGCCGCCTTCGGGCTGGGGCTTGTCTCCGTCCTGCCCGCTTCGCTCTTAGAGGCCGGCATGTCGTTGTTTCAGCCGTCCGATCCCGTGGCCGCGGCATTCTTCAACGGCTTCTGCGTGGCGGGCCTCTGCGAGGAACTGACCAAGCTGCTGCTCCTCTCGTGGCTGATATGGCGCAGCCGCTACTTCGACGAATATTTCGACGGCATCGTCTACGCCGTATTCCTATCCCTGGGGTTTGCATGCAGCGAAAACGTGATGTATGTCTTCGGTCAGGACACCTTCGCCGCCTCCATAGCCACAGGCTCCATGCGTGCCCTGCTTGCCGTGCCGGCCCACTTCCTGTTCGCTGTAATTATGGGCTACCACTTCGCCCTGGCCAAATTCGACATATCGCGACGTTGGCGGCATCTGTTCCGGGCCCTGCTCTACCCCCTGTTGCTCCACGGCACCTACGACACCCTGCTCATGCTCTCGTCCGCCCTTGGCGACATCTTCATCGGGGGACTGTTCGTCGCATTCGTCATCTTCGATATCTACATGTGGCGCTGGGGTATGCGGCGCATCCGTCGCCTGCAGGAGCTGTCGCAACAGCAGCAGTTCGACCGCAGCCACCCCTTTGCCGGCTTCAAGTGGTTCAGCCTGCTGCTCCTCATTCTGCCGTTGCAGGGCCGGGCCCAGCCATCCGCCGAGGTGCGGCCCCCCGACAAGACTCGGTTGCTCATTATCCTCAACTGCAGCCACAGCATGTGGGATCAATGGCAGAGCGACGCCAAAATCAAAGTCACCCAAAAAGTCCTGTTGCGCTTTCTTGACAGCATCGCCCCGCACGACGACATCGAAGTGGCGCTGCGTGTCTTCGGCCATCTGAACCGGGGGGCCTACACCACCCGTCTTGAAGTCCCCTTCGCAGCCGGCAACAACTACGCCCTGCAGAGCAAAATCAAGACCTTGGTGCCCAATGGAGGCAACACCGCCGCCACCGCGCTCACCAATTCCCTCAACGACTTTCCGGTCGCCGATGCGTCGCGTAACATCATCGTCATCATCACCGACGGCATCGACGACACCGATGGCGACATCTGCAAAGTCGCCCGTCAGGTGCAGCTTAGCGGCATCGTCGTCCAGACCTTCATCCTCGGCATTGGCACCCCCGACGCTTTTCGTCACAGCCTCGACTGTGCAGGCAACTTCTCCTACCTGTCCGACGAAGCCGACTACACCGAGGCGCTCTACGACATCTTCCGCCGTTCCGAGGCCCGTGCGCCTGTGTTGTTGGAACTATTGGATCAAGGAGCCCGCTATGAGACCCGGACACCTGTGGTTTTCTATAACCACACCACGCAGGTGGCGCAACACATCGTCTACTACACTTCCGACGGCATCGTTGCACCCGACACCCTCTGGGTCGACCCGTTGGTGGAATACGACGTGGTCGTCGGAACACAGCCTCACATCCGTATTGACAAAAGGCGCTTCAGTTCTTCAGGGGTAAACCGGCTTTCTATCCCTGTCGACGAGGGCACACTTCGTCTACATCATGCGTCTCACCGTACCGTGTGGCCTGTGCCGCAATACGATGTGTTGGTGCGCCGCCATGGGTCCGACACGCTGCTCACCACCTTGCGGATGGGTGAGTGGTCAAGGTTGCGTGCCGGTCGCTACGACCTCGACATCCTGTCTGCGCCGCGTAGGCATCTTGAAGGAGTGACGGTGCAGCCCGGCAACGCCACAGATATCGAGATTGCCATGCCCGGGATGCTCAATATCTCCAAACCGCGCACATTTGTCGACGGCATACTCTTTGTCGACAGCGACGGTCTGCTGGAAGAGGTGCATCCGCTCAACCCCAATTTAGCCGTCGAACGGCTGGTGCTGCAGCCTGGCAGCTATCTGCTGCTCGTCAAACCGCAAAACGCCACCGCCTACAGCGAGAGCAAAACCATACGCTTCCAAATCACTTCGGCGCAAACCACCGACATCTCGCTTTGACATTTTGAAATAATAAAATAAACAATAAAATAGTTATGATCCGCTACGAAAAACAATCCATGAAAGAACTGCGTGCCGGCATGGGTGAAGGCCTGGTCGAGGCCGGACGCAAAAACGAGAATGTCGTCGCTCTCAGCGCCGACGTGAAAGGCAGCGTCAAGATGGACGGCTTCGCCAAAGCCTTCCCTGAGCGCTTCATCCAGTGCGGCATTGCCGAGGCCAACATGGTCGGCATCGCCGCCGGCCTGAGCCTCTGTGGCAAGGTGCCCTTCTTGGGCGGCTTCGCCGAGTTCGTCACCGGCCGCGTCTACGACCAGATACGCCAGGTCGTTGCCTACAGCAACAAGAACGTCAAGATCTGCGGCTCACACGCCGGTATCTCGCTCGGCGAGGACGGCGCCACACACCAGACCATGGAAGACATCGCCCTCATGAAGGCCCTGCCCAACATGACCGTCCTCGTGCCCGCCGACTTCAACCAGGCCAAGGCCGCCACGCTGGCCGCCGCCGGGCACGACGGCCCCGTCTACCTGCGCCTCGGCCGCAGCAAGATGCCTTGCTTCCTGCCCGAAGGCGAGAAGTTCGAAATCGGCAAGGCCCAGCTGCTGAGCGAGGGCAAAGACGTGACCCTCTTCGCCTGCGGCCACCTTGTGTGGGAAGCCCTGCAGGCCGCCGAAGCCCTGGAGAAGGAAGGCATCAGCGCCGAAGTCATCAACATCCACACCATCAAGCCGCTCGACGTGGAGGCCATCGTGGCCAGCGCCCGCAAGACAGGCGCCGTCGTCACCTGCGAGGAGCACCTCTTCAACGGCGGCCTCGGCGACAGCGTGGCCCAGACCCTCGCCCTCCGCTGCCCCACGCCCATGGAGTATGTGGCGGTAGACGACCGCTTCGGCGAGAGCGGCACACCCGACGAGATGCTCACCAACTACCACCTTCGCGCCGCCGACATCGTAGAGAAGGTCCACGCCGTGCTGAAACGCAAATAAGAACATCCTTCATGCTTCCGCTCATCATCTTATCCCTTGTCTTTGTCACCCTTGCCGTCATACTCCTTGTCGGCAGGGGCGACAAACTCATTGCAGGTTACAACACAATGAACGCCGCGCAGCAAAAACAGGTTCATATCAGGCGCCTGCGTGCTCTCGTGGCCGGCACGCTGGTCATCACCACCGGGGTGCTGTGGATCCCGTTCTTGTCAGGCCACAGTGAAAGTGTTGCACACCATATCGCCACGGTCATCATCATCTTTATAATCTGTATCATAGTGCTGCTTTTAGCCAACACCTGGTGTATAAAGAAATAAGCCATGCCATGCACATAGCAGTCTTCTGCGGGGCCTCGCTCCCGCGCAACACACGATTTGTCGACGCTGCCCGCGAGCTGGGGCGGGCCATCGCCGAGGGTGGCCACACGCTGATATACGGCGGCTCGAACCTGGGCCTCATGGGCGTGCTGAGCGGCGAGGCGCTGCGCTGCGGCGGCCGCGTCGTCGGCGTCATCCCCACGCTCTTCAGCGAAGACATCATCCGCTCGCAGGCCGTCACCGAGCTCGTCCGCGTCGGCAGCATGGCCGGGCGCAAAGACTACATCATCCGCCACAGCGACGCCTTCATCGCCCTCCCCGGCGGCATCGGCACCCTCGACGAAGTCTTCGAGGTCGTGGTGGCCAACCAGTTGCAGATGGTCGACGGCCAGCGCGTCATAGACGGAAGCTATCGGCTTCGCCCCATGACACTCCTCAACCTCGACGGCTACTACAACCCCCTCCTCGCCCAGCTCGACGCCATGCGTTCCGAAGGCCTCCTCCGCGCCGATGTCGGACTTCGCGTGGCATCTTCTGTCGGGGAAATCATAAAACACCTTGCCGCTGACGCGGCAGAGATCTTGTAGATATAGTGGATTTCGCTTGCGCGGATTGTTGTTGCGTCAGCAAATAATCTACAAGATCTACAAGATTTCGCGAGTGCAGCGAGCAGGAGAAAAGGAGAAAAGAAAAACATTAACCGACATGCCCCATTTGCTGAGCAAAAGCAAATACATCCGCGGTCTGCAGTGCGACCGGGCGCTGTGGCTCGACGTGCACCGCCCGTCGCTGGCACACTACACCGCCGATCAGATGCGCCGTTTCGACCGCGGCCGCGACTTCGAACACACATTCAAGGACACCTTCCCCGACGGCATCGACCTCAGCGCCGAGCTCAAGCGCAACGTCGACGCCTACCCCGGACGCACGGCGCAGTTGCTGGACCACGGCGACGGCGTGGTGCTCTTCGAAGCAGGCTTCCAGTACGACGACGTACTGGTGCTCGCCGACGTCGTCTGCCAGCGCGAGGACGGCAGCCTTGACATCTACGAAGTGAAATCCGGCACCACCCTCAGCGAGACCTACAAACGCGACGCAGCCCTGCAGCATTACGTCATCTCCCGCTGCCGCCCCGTCCACAGCTTCAGCGTTGTGCATGCGTCGTATGCGGCAGACGGGCCTTTTGGCATCGTTGACCTCACCGTCGAGCTTGCCGCCGCCGCCAATACCATTGCCTGCAACGTCGCCCGGATGAAATCCGTCGCCCTCTCCACCGCCGAGCCCGCCACCCCCACGGGCCGGCACTGCCTCGAGCCCTATGCCTGCCCCTACCGGGACTACTGCCGTCAGGGCGTCCGTCAGCTTTCAATATTTTAAACCCTATAAACACGACAAAAATGAAACACACACCGCTCTTCGCGCTGACGCTGTTGACAGCCGTCAGCCTGACATCCTGCCGCCATCACGACGGGCAAACCGCCGCCGTCGACGCCCTTCCCGCCACGGCACAGACATTTGTCCAGACCCATTTCTCCGACAAACAGGTGGCTGCGGTCCGCCACGACCGCGACATCCTCGACGGCGATTACGAAGTGATTTTCACCGACGGAGCCAGCATCGACTTCACGCGCAGCGGCGCGTGGGAAGAGGTCAAAGACCGTGATGCCGACGGCGTGCCCGCGGCCATCATCCCGCAGCCCATCCTCGACCACGTCGCCGCTAACCACGCCGGCCAGCATGTGGTCCAGATCAGCAGGGAGGCCACCGGCTACGACGTAGAGCTCAGCAGCACCCTCGAATTAGAGTTCGACGCAAACGGCGTCTTCCTTCGCTACGACAACTGAGACGCCGCCGCAGTGCCAAGGAAAAATCGTACCTTTGCAAATTGATGACTCAAAACATCAATCATCATGATCACCTTCATTGTCAGCATTGTACTCCTGATTGCCGCTTACTGGCTCTACTCCAAATTCATCGATCGTATGCTCGGCACCGACCCCGGCCGGAAGACCCCGGCGGTGGAGCATCCGGACGGCGTGGACTATGTGCCGATGAAACCGTGGCGTATTTACCTCATTCAATTCCTGAACATCGCCGGTGTCGGGCCCATCGTGGGTGCCATCATGGGCGCCCGCTTCGGCACCTCCTCCTATCTGTGGATTGTGCTGGGCACCATCTTTGCCGGCGCTGTGCACGACTTCATCGGCGGATTCATCTCCTTGCGCAAGAACGGCTCGTCGCTGCCCGAAATTCACGGCCACTATCTGGGCAACGGCGTGAAAGTGTTCATGCGCATCTTTACCGTGGTGCTGATGATACTGGTGGGCGCGGTCTTTGTGAGCACCCCCGCCACCCTCATCAACAACAGCTTTACCCCCACGTGGAACATCTATCTATGGGTGGGCGTCATCTTTGCCTACTACCTCATCGCCACGCTGCTCCCGATCGACAAAGTGATCGGCAAGATATACCCCGTCTTCGGCATGCTCCTGCTGGCCATGGCCGTGGCCATCGTGGTGGCCTTTGTCATCCATGGCGTGCCGATACCCGAGCTGTGGGACCAGTTTGCCAACCAGCACCCGCAAAAAGAGAGCACCCCCATCTTCCCCATGATGTTCATCTCCATTGCCTGCGGCGCCATCAGTGGCTTCCACGCCACCCAAAGCCCGCTCATGGCACGCTGTATGACCAATGAGCGGCAGGCACGCCCCATCTTCTACGGGGCCATGGTCACAGAAGGCGTCGTGGCGCTCATCTGGGCGGCGGCCGGCGCCTACTTCTTCCACAACAAGGCGGCGCTCTGCGAAGGCGTCAGCGGCAACGGCATGGTGGGTGTCATTGCCAACGAATGGTTCACGCCGGTGATCGCCACCATCTGCATCCTGGGTGTAATCAGCGCAGCGGTGACGACCGGCGACACCGCGTTGCGGTCGGCCCGACTGATTGTAGCCGAATTCATGCACGTCGACCAACGTCCCATCGGGAAACGTCTGGTGGTGGCCACGCCCATCTTCCTATGCAGCGCCGCGCTGCTCGTCTACTCCCTCTCCAACCAGCAGGGCTTCGACATCATCTGGCGCTACTTCTCGTGGAGCAACCAGCTGCTGGCCACCTTCACCCTGTGGGCCGTCACCGTCTATCTCTACTGGAAGCAGAAACCTTACATCATCACCCTGCTGCCCGCCCTCTTCATGACCATGGTCACCGGATGTTTCCTCTTCGTGGCGGAGAAAGAGGGCCTCGGCGCCTACCTGCCGCGGCCGGTGGGCTACGCCGCCGGCGGGCTCATCACCCTCCTGGCGCTGGCCCGCTTCTTCCAATGGACACACCCCCGCGACAAAATGATAGAGCGCCACCGGCAGCGCACCAAACACCTCAGCTTCGAAGAGGCTGCAAAAAAAAGAGGCATCGATACAATAAACGAATAGTAATCACGTTAAAACATTAAAACACTGTATTGTGATATGAAAAAAAGACTACTCGCCCTGACGCTGGTGCTGCTGGTGGCAGCCACTGTTTCTGCGGCTCAGAAACCGCGCAAGAACTCCCGTTCGGAGATGGGCATCAACGGCAACGCCATCTATGTGGTGGAATACACCTACAACCTGTATGGCGGCAAAGACAACGGCCGTCAGCTGGTCTGCATCGACTCGATCACGTTCGACAAACGGGGCAACCTGCAGGACAAGTTCCGCCGCAAAGACAGCGAATACACCTGGTATTCGTACTACTTCGACGTGAACGGCTATGCCCTGGGCTGGAACGAATACAACCGCGCCAAAGTGCTGACGGGACGCACCGCCTACCTGAACGACAAAAACGGCAACCGCATAGAGCGCACCGTCTTCCTTGGCGACCACATGACCAAGCGCGAGTCGGCCCGCTACGAAAACAACCGGTTAGTCGAGGAGCAAAGCTTCGAGTCGAACGGCATGATGACAGAAAAGCGGGTGTACAAATATGACAATGCGGGCAACAACATCGAGATGGAGTTCTACAACCGCAACGGAGAGCTCATGCAGCGTTACCTGTACAAATATGACAATCGCGGCAACCGCATCGAATGGCGCTTCTACGATGCCGACGAGTTTCTGGTCATGCTGACCACCTACTATTACGACGACCACGACAACCTCACCGAGGTGAGCTCCTTCAACTACGACGAGCACCTGAACTGGAAACACTCCTATGTCTACGAATACGACGAAGACGACAACTGGGTGCGCCAGACCATCTACCGCAACAACGTCCCCTATCAAGTCATCGAACGCGAGATCGCCTTCCCGGTATACTAAGATAGATTTGTGCAATTCAAGAAAGGCCGTGAAAACCGTTCCTACGTGTCGGTCATTCCTGCCGAATAATCTGCACATTTTTATTTAGAAACCAACAGAGGATGTCGTCAGGCATCCTCTGTTTTTGTCACCAATCCCCTCAAACCGGCCGATACACGGAAAGAATCCCCGATGTAATGCCCCCCCCTTGCGGCCAGACTGCGCAATCCTGCCGGTGGCTCGATAACAGCGGGCCCTCCCCGTTCCTCCACCCACCGTTAACTTTTTTTTTTCGTACCTTTGTACCGTCGTTCCACTCGCCGAGGCCTTCCACGAGCGGCGGGTCAAGCGGGCGGGGCGGCAGACATAGAAAAGACGTGTAACAGCGTTTATCTTGACATCTCGAATCTCGCAAATTCAAGTCCGACAAGATAAAAGCAGTGTTCCTTGTCCATGGATGGGCATACAATCATCGCGTTGTATACCGTCAGCGTGGGTCTCGGCATTGCTTATCCTTCGGACCAGGCAATGCGAGAGCCAGAGATGCGGGATAAGCAAGATAGATTCCCGCGCTTCTTTTTTGTGTTTTCCTTACAGTTCCATCGCCGGCATCCACGGGAATCGGGCCGGGAAAACCCAAGCGAACCATCTATTAAATTATATCCAACCCAACCAACACGAAACAACCATGAAACAAAAAAGACTGCTGGTCGTGGCCCTTGCGGCCATGCTGAGCGCGGGGCTGTGGTCCTGCGAGAAAGACGACAACACCAACGAGTCGGGAAGCGGCACCACCCAAGTCGATCCCGGAACTGATCCCGGCGCCG
>LPNH01000060.1 GCA_001543385.1 Candidatus Hemicellulosilyticus sp. P3 | reverse complement strand
GGCATCACCTCCACCTCAAAGGGATAGTTCGTCTGAATGTCCAGGTCATCCTCGCAGGAGGAGAATCCAACCAATGCTGCCATCATCGTGGCGCACATCATTACTTTCTTCAATAGTTTCTTCATAATTTCAGTTTCGATTTTGTTTGTCGTTTATTCTTTAGTTGTTCTTGTAAATAATCGTTCACGTCCTTGCAGGGACGGAACACGACGGAGAAGTCTTTTACCCTATCGCCGTATCTCTTTTGCAGGGTTTCGAGGCACTGGCATCCAGCCTTGTCGTTGTCGAGCCAGCACTTGATGGTCTCGTAACCGTCCAGATGTCTGTATGCCTTTCCCTTGTTGGCGACGGAGTTCAGTACCAGATTGTCCTCCGTTCTGCCATAGCCAAGCGTCAGCCCCGAAAGGAAATCCATAAATCCCTCATAGACATTCACCGTTGTCGAGCCGTGCCTGACAAGCGACACGTCTTTTGGCGGGATGCTTCCCTTGAAGAACCTGTTGCGGATTTCATAACCACCGCTTTCATTCTTGAAGCCGACGGCAAAATACGACTTGTCTTTCAGTCGGTAGTGTACTTCCATACAGTTTGTCTTTGCCGTGTCGGCAGGGATGCCACGTTCGCAGAGGTAGCCCAGCAGGGCAGGATGGCATAAAGGCTGTACGCTTACATCCGTGAACTGCGGCTCCGCTGGCACCGCCTCATACCGGGGCGGCTCCGAATGCTCAACGGGGGAATTGTTCACATCTGCAATGTATTTCGCCTGCGCCATGAAGTCGTTAGTATGGATAATCTCGCCCGCCAGTGCGAAAATGTCACCGCCCTTGCCCAGCCCGAAGTCGTTCCAGAGATTTTTCGTCGTGTTCACGCAAAACGACGGTGTGCTGTCCGAACGGTAAGGCGCACTGAACCACACTTCACTGCCCCTTCGTCTTTTCGCACTAAATCCCAGCTTATGCAGGAAATCCGTGATGGGCTGCTCCCTCATTTCGTCAATGGTCATACTTTGTTAGTTGATGATGAATTTTAGCCCCATACCATACTGTGTATGGAAGTGTCCCGTATCATTGCCCCAAAGACAGCGTTCACGCACATTTCCAAGCAAGGCAATACGGTCAGACAAATACACTTCGATGTTCAGCGTCAGTGCACCGCCATAGAGAAAGGCATCCCTATCCGTCAATCGCGCCCCGTCATCCAACAGTGTCTCGCCCCAGTTCACACTCTCATAGCCTGCCAGTACCGAGGCACCTCCATAGACAAAGAATATCTTACTGGCATCCGTAAGCAACTTCTGATAGTAGCCGCCCTCTGCCGTGAACTGAGCAACGGGAATGGTCGTGTCCGCATAGCCGTAGTCACGCTGCAGGTACTCGCCGCCAAACACCCACTTGCTACCGTTCTTCGTGTAGGTGGAGAGCGCCACGCCGCCACTGAAAGCCTTGTTGAATGCCTTGCCATCTACAAAACTGCCATTCAACTCAATGCCCTGCATCTTCGGGAGGCATCGCTGTGCGGAGGCTTGCCCCATAGTCAGGGCAAGCACTCCAATCATCAATAGTTTCTTCATCTCCTATTTCACTTTAAGTTCAGAAATCAGTTTCGCACGTACCAGGTCCGAGTTCTCAATCACGAACTGCTGGTGTCGTCCTCCGTTCTTCTCTGCCAGTTCCACCACCAGACACTTGTCATCGGGCATGGTAAATTTATCCATCGTCCACACCGTGCGCTCGTTGCTGTTGCCGCCGATGTTCATCACGAAGTTCTGTGTGCGCAGGGGCTGGATCACCTGCTCCTGAATGGCTGTGCGCTTCGCCACCTTCTTATCCACAATCTTCCAGATGATATAGTCCACGTCAAACGGCACATTGCTGGAGTTCTTAATCTCCGTGTGGAAGTACAGCAAGCCGTTGTGCGTATAGATGCCCTTCAATAGGAACTGGATGCCGAAGGATTTGCTGCCGATGTGCTTCACGATGCGCTCGTTCTGCTTCCAGATGCTCTTCATCACCAGTCGCACCAGCACGGGACTCTCCGAGCCGAGTTCCTTCAGATAGATGTCCATCGAGTTGTTCGGCCTGTTCACCGCCGAGCCGTCATGAATAAAGTCCTTCATCTCGATGTTCAGCATGTCCGGCTCCTTGGCGTACTTCACATTGAAGGTGTAGAAACTGCCGTCCTCGGTGATGACGCTCATGTTCGTCTCGCCCCTGAACCATCGCTTTGTGGCCTTCACACGGATGACGTTCTCCGCCCCGTCGGCCTTGCCCGCCATGATGTTGGCAGAACCTAAGTCCACATACTGCACGGCAGCAGGAAAGATGATGTGTACCGTCTTCTCAAACGTGACCTGCAAGCCATGGGGAGGAATCATACGGTCGTAGCTGATAGACTTGGTAAGACCTTGATACAGGTCACCAGTCTTTGTTTCCTGCGCCTCCTGTGCGTTTGTCGTGGCTGTACCCACCATAAGGGCACAGGCCATCATTAATACTTTCTTTACTTTCATTGTCATTTTTCTTTTTGCTGTTTGAATTACATTGTTGTTATCTTAATTTTCCTTTTGGTATAATAGCACCTGATACCCTGCTTTCAGATGCACCTTCACGGTTCGCATCTTCTTGGCTACATACTGGCTCGTTCCCTGTATCAGTCCCTTGCCGATGTCCGAGGCCAGCTGAGCCTTCGCATCCGATGAGATGTTGATGCTGCTTCCCATTGATCCGCCCATGTTGGCGGCAACCTCCTTGGCAGCGCTCACCTCCATCGAGTTTGGAATAAAGATGCCCTCCTGCCCGTCGGTGTCATAGACCGACAACTCCACGGGAATGATCATCCTGCCATTCTCTATCGAGGTGATGGTGATGCAGAGCCGTTCGCCCTGTATCTTCGTGGCGCCGACGATGATGGCCCCTTTGGGGATAATCCGCTCGTCCACTGCCATCGGCTCCAACATTCTCAGCCTTACCGTCTGCCCGTCCGTCACTGTCTGATAGCCATAGACCGATGCCGAAATGGTATTCTTCCGGGTGACACCGCCACCAGAGCCGACAGCCGTATTGAAGGACTGGAACGTAAAACCGTCAGAATCCTCATCATCCATACACTGCCCACCGAGTGCCGAGACCACCGTCTTCGTCACCTGCTGCACGGGCGACACCTTGCGTTTCTTCCCCTGTTGGCCCGATACTGTCTGTTCCCCGGCTCCGGCATACTGCACCTGCCCGTCGCCGTTCTGTGCCGTCGGCATGTACTTTGCCGCCAACTGGTACGACCTTTCCATGAGTGCCATCTGCTCATCCACAGTATTCGTCCCGGCCTGAGTCTGTGAGGCCAGTTTGTCCTCCAACTCGGAGATACGGCTCTTCAACTGCTCATTGGCTGCCTCCTCCGACGGCTGGTAGAAACTGCCCAATGTCCTGTTGATGTCCCGGTAGGCTTCCGCCGACGATGCGATGGTCTTTCTGGTTGACTTTACTTTCCTGTCTGACGGCGTGCCGTCTTCAGATGCCGTAAGACTGAAGTCACCGTTTCCCGTCGTGTCTGTCGTGTCAGATGCTGTCTCACGCTCTGTCGGTGCTGTCCGTGTGAACAAGGTACCGAGGTCACCGATAGCCATCTCACGCTCCTGTCGGCGTTCTTCCTGCCTGCCCGTCGTCTCATAGGCTTTTGCCTTGTCGCCGATGATGCCCCCAGCGGCTGCGTCAGGCATTTCTGTATTGAAACCGTCGCCGCCTTTTTCCTCCTTGTCTCCCGTCGGGGCAAAGATAAGCCACATCGAGCCGAGGAATATCAGCACCATCAACGGGTAAACAATCATTTTCTTCCTGCGCTGACGCTCCTGTTCGGTCAGCGGTCTTGCCTCACTTTTGGAGGCTGTCGTCTTCTTTTCTTCTGTCATTTGTCTTGATAGAATTAAATTGGTCAATACTTCTTTTACTGTTCTCCAGTTCCACAGTCTGCGCATGTTCCATTTCCATGCGGTGTGTACGTCCGTTGTAGATGTCGCAGAGTGAACTTCCCAGCGTATAGAGCGAGAGTACGGCAAATACCGCCATCATCACGGCAACGAGCCTGATGCGCCCGTCCGGTGTCAGCCTGTCGAGCCGTGTCCTTATCCTGTCACTGCATCCGTCCCTCAGCACCCGTGCCTTCACGGATATGTCTGTAATTACCTTCATCATCGCTTCACGGTCTGTATGTCACGGTTCTCCAGAATGGTGAAACCCTCGATGGTGAAGCCGTTGGGATTGTCATCCGAGCGGCTGGCGTTCAACAGACGGCACTCCGTCACGAGCGTACGCTCCGTCACGTTGCTGGAGCGGATAATCATCTGCCTCGCGTATGTCTTTGCCCCATAGGGATAGCTGGAGAAATCGCACACCACGCTGTCCACCTTCAACACCTGGTTGATATTTCCCGCAATGATGCGGTTG
>LPNH01000059.1:669-8064 GCA_001543385.1 Candidatus Hemicellulosilyticus sp. P3 | reverse complement strand
GCGAAAATTTAACTCTTTGGGGGAGTTTTTCGTTATTCGTCTACGATTTGCGTGGAACAACAAAGCTTCAAATTGGCTAATTTTGCAACGCAAAATTTTAAGAGAAGTTGAACAATTAAAAGATTAGCACAATGAGAAGTACATTTTCGGTAATCTTCTATCTCAAGAAGGAGAAGTTGAAGAAGGACGGTACGAACCCTATCATGGGTCGTATCACAGTGGACGGCACGATGGCACAGTTCAGCTGTAAGCAGTCATGTGACCCTGCCATATGGGAAGCAAAGGGTGGTCATGCCAAGGGCAAGACGATTGCAGCACGAGACATAAACCGTGAACTTGACAAAATAAAGGCCTCCATAGTGAAGCACTATCAGGAGATTATGATTCGGGACGGCTATGTGACAGCAGAGAAAGTCAAGAACTCGTTTCTTGGCCTGGAATATCGCAAGCAGACTCTGATGTCAATCTTTGAGCAATGGAATACAGAGTATGCCAAGCAGGTTGAGGGCGGTCTTAAGGCCAAAAACACCTATGAGAGATACAAGGCTGTATATAAGCATGTCAGTGATTTCCTGCAGTTTCATTACCATGTATCAGACATAGCCTTGAAGGAAATCACGGTGAACTTTCTCAGTGACTTCGAGATTTTCCTCAAGACAGAGAAACATGTGGCCCATAACACCGTGGAGACCTATGTAAAACCGGTAATGATGCTGCTACACCGTGCACAGGAGAACGGCTGGGTGGCCCGCTATCCTTTTGGGGACTATCATATTCAGCGTGAGGAAGTCGAAAAGGGATTCCTTACCAAGGATGAACCTTCCCATAAAGAATGCAAAACGGTCTTATATCCGAGACCTGTTTGTGTTTTGTTGCTTCACAGGGCTGGCTTATATAGACTTGAAAAACCTCAGGGAAGAGAACCTTGTGAAAAACCCTGTTGACGGGAGTCTCTGGATTCGTACCCGCAGACAGAAGACAGGCGTTGCCGAGACAGTCAAACTACTGCCCGTGCCTTTGAGTATCCTTAACAAATACAGAGGATTGAGCGACGACGGCAGGGTGTTTGTCGTACCCTATTACAAGTCTGTCTTTGAGATGCTGAAGACGATTGCCAAGCACGCAGGCATTCAGAAAAACGTCACTTGGCATATGGCCCGGCATACGATGGCAACCGTAATCTGCCTTTCCAACGGAATGCCGCTTGAAGTAGTGTCATCCCTTCTCGGCCACAAAAACATCAAGAGTACTCAGATCTATGCAAAAATCACGCAGGAAAAACTTGGCTGCGAGATTGACACCCTTGCTTCGAAACTGGCGAAGATAGAACAGTTCGTTCCGAATATTGATTTGGTAGTAAAATAAAAAACTGACGGATATGATGAAGAGAGACCTCATCGTGTTTGAGCACGAAAGATTTGAACTGACGGGCTATGACGTATGGATGACTGCTGGTGAGATAGCCAACCTGTTTGGCGTAACTATTATGAAGGTGCGCGGTATCATCCGCAGCATTGCCAGAGACTTGGCTGTCAACATAAACATGGTAAGCAAGTATGAATTGCTGGAGAACGGCTACAAGGATGAGCTGTACAATCTTGAGGGCATCATTGCCGTGTCATACTATATTGAGAATGGTCTGGTATGGGATTTCCGTCATTGGATATGTGACTGTATCACGAGACGCCGGGAAAGGGCCATGGTGCTGTACCTTTAGCCCTCACAGTCACTTTACTTACGAAAAGCCCTGGCCGCATAAAAGTCGGTCAGGGCTTTTCGTGTGAATTTGTAGCCCTATCGCTGTAGTGATTTCTTGATGTCCGCCTTGATACGCTCGTTCAGTTTGCGGCGCATCTTGTCGATAAAGTATGTATAGCTATAGTCAGTCTCGCGTCCCTTGATGGAAACATAGAAACGGGTATAGTCTCGAAGCACTTTACGCCCGAAGAGCGGAAAGAACACGTCGCTCATCTTGCATATCGGCATCTCACCGTTATTGATGCTACCCGTCTCTTTGAGGGCATACAACAGTTCTACCAGGTCGATGGTTTGGCCTGTCCATTCAAGCACAGGTGTGTCTGACAATGAGGGCTTAACGATGTTCGTCTCTAACATATTCCGCATCTCGGCAATAAACGCGAGTGCCTTGTCAGCATAAGTCTTTCCTGCCTTGTCTTCTGAGCCTAATGCCTTGATTTCAATCTCGGCATACGACAGTGCAATATAGGCTGATGTCTGGTCACTGTCCCTGCATACGCTGATGACGGTGGCAATGAAATCGTCATAGCCCGTCGTGATTTCATTAATGCTTCCGTTTTCCAAGGCACGGAAGAAAGCCGTTTCTGTGAGAATATCATGTTTCATCTCTTGTCCTTTTTACTTGTTACTAAATGCGTTTGATTGCGATCGCATTTGTAACGTAAGCATGGGTGCAACAGTAAAAGAACGACCTGCCACTAATAGAGTCTGTAACTCTCTGGCAGCGAGGTGAATAAAAATACGTTAAAGAAATCTACACTTGGGAATGGCATGAAATTGTGGGTCAAACTATCCCGAATTGAGACATTTTGACCCACTTTTTTGAATGTTTTCGGCTGTAGCCCCCTCCAACGATTGGCTTAATGCGTTTCTATTCCATACTTTTCAATCTTCCTGTCAATGGTCTTTCGGCTGATGCCCAGAATCCGTGCTGCCTTTGACTTGTTGAACCTGACAGATTTCAGTGCCTCTGTAATCTTTTCCTTCTCCTCCGAAGGGCTGTGAAGGTTCATTTCCTCCAGTGCTCTTTTTGCCTTCCCGTCCTTGAGTGATATGCCAAGATGCTCCGGAAGAATCTGCTCGTCGTCACAATTCCTAAGTGCCGTCCGGACCGCCTTGGCCATTTCCCGCAGATTGCCGGGCCATGGGTACTGCTGTATCAAACGTTTGGCCTGATGCGAGAATTTCTGTCTTTTCGTGCGGTAGTAGTCCAGAAAGAACTCTGCCACGGGGACAATGTCCTCCTGGGTTTCACGCAGGGAAGGCATCTGTATCAGATGTTCGCATACGAACTCGTAGAATTCCCTGTCCATCCTTCCCTCTTCAACGGACGCTTCAAGAGAGGTTGAGGTGATACTGATCAGTCGGAATTCCACCATCCGTTCCCTGTCTGCACCGTTGGGAAGGAATGTTCCGTGTCTGAACACTGGTATCAGCAGTTCCTGTATCCTTATCGGCATTTTGTCTACGTCTTCCAGTATCAGAGTTCCGCCATTGACCTGTGCCAGCACTCCTGGCTTGTTTGAGACGGCACTGCTGAAAGCTCCCTTCACATGTCCGAAGAATAGTTCCTTGGCATCGGCTACAGAGTCAAGAGTCCCGCAGGCTATATATTTTCTCGGTTTTTCACTCATGCCCGTCAGGCTGATGATGTCCTCTGCCAGGTGTCCCCTTCCTGTCCCGCTTTCCCCTTCGATGACTATATGCACGTCCATTGATGAGATACGCCTTATGTCGTTCTGGATATCCTGAAACGGCTGGCAGTTCCTTTTTGGTGCTATCTGGTCATTGCGTTTCTCCTTCAGTTCCTGCTCCTGCATGATATCCTTGATGTGCGCGTAGAACTTGCTGCCCATTTCCTCTTTCTTGATATAGCTGACGGCACCCAGTTCCATTGTCTCGATGGCGTTTTCCATCGTGCCGTAGCCTGTCATCAGGTAGAACGGCTGCAGGTAGCCTTTTTCCCGCATCCATCGAAGGATATCCGTCCCATTCTCCCCACTCTCGTCGTTCAGCATAAGGTCAACAAGCAGCACATCGGTACGCTTGGCCCGTTCAATGAGCCATTTGGCTTTCTTCACCGTCTGACAGCCGACGGCACTGATACCTTTGGATTTCAGTTCTTCACATACCGTTTCGCAGTACGACTTGACATCATCAACAACGATCACCTTGCTCATCTTCCTTCTGTCTTAATAGTTCTTCCGTCTTGGAAATGACTATTGCAGCCATCTTGTCCACCTCGCCCATATACTGGTTCAGACGTTCTTCTGAATTCGCATCCCTGTTCTTGGCAATCTCCATTATCGGGTCAACCAGTATTCCGATCCGGTACATCACCCAGCTGCTCTTCAGACGGTGTGCCTGAGACTCCATCTCTATGAAATTCATATCATCAACAGCCTTACGAAGAGCCTTCACGGTATTGACGGTTTCCCGCTTGAGGCTCTTGGCAACAGACTTCGACAGTCTGGCAAAATCTGGCGAAACCGTCTTGGTACTGTTCGTTATGACCTTGTTGATGACATTCAGCAGTTCCTCCGTGCTGAAAGTCTTGTCTATGTAGTCATCGAATCCTTGTGCCACAAGTTCGTCGCGTACCTCCTCACCTGACGAGGAACAGGCAATGACGGGGACTGTATTGCTGTTTCCCACTTTGGCTACCTTCATGGCCTGCATCAGTTCAAGCCCGCTTTGTCCTGGCATTTTCAAGTCGAGGATTACCAAGTCGTAGTGGTTCTTTCTGAGCAGTCTCGACATGGTAGTGCCGTTGTTGCAGGCATCATAGTCGTAAATGCTGCCTCTCAGCATCCGTTTGAAGAGGTCTAGCCAATGCTCGCTGTCATCCACGACCAGTATTCTCTTGCGTACATCTGACACCCTGATAAGTTCTGTATTGATGCTTTCGGCAGTAACCTGCCCTTTTGGGAGCGGTATGATAACGTGGAATAAAGTACCTTTGCCTTCGACAGAATCAAAGTCAACAGTTCCTTGCATCAAGTCCACCAGCATCCTCACAATGGAGAGCCCGATGCCAAAGCCGTCCTTGCCTGTCGCCATCGCGTTGGAGAAACGGCTGAACGAAGTGAACACTTTCTTTCGGTCACTTTCCCTGATACCGATGCCCGTATCCTTGACCTCGATATGGAGCTTCCCGCTTACATAGTTCAGGCAGAGCGTCACACGGCCTTTTTCTGTGAATTTGAAAGCATTGTCCAGCAGATTCATAGCAATATGACAGATCTTGTCACAGTCACCATACAGTATGATGTTTTGCTTCTGGGGCTTGACAAACTCCAGATGCTTCTCCGTAGCCTTGTACTCGAATGCCTGCACAAGTTCGTTTGAAAGTTCCATCAGACTGAAGTTCCTGCATTTCAGTTCTCCCCTCTGGCTTTCGAGTTTGAAGTAGTCGAGCAATTGGTCTATCATCCTGAGAAGTTGTTTGGTTGCAAAAGCCACCCCGTCTATGCTTCCCTTCAGTTTTCTGTTGGAATTACGCTGCAAATCCGTCAGACCGTTGATGAGTCCTAACGGTTGTTCTCTACCAGCGTTCTGTTCTTCTCTGCCTCTTTTTCCAGTTCCTTCATCACCCTCGTCTTACGTCTGGAATTCCAGTAGTTAACGCCAAAGATAAAAAATAGGAATGTCATACCGCCCATAAACGTATGCTGTCCGATGGTACTGGCCTTCTCCAGCATCTCTGAAGCTTTTGCCTCTGCTTTGTCATCATCCTCGTCCAGAATCTGGCTCATGTTTACATCAAGCCATTTGTTGACATCTACGAGACTGTCATTCAGTATACTTAAGTTGATAGTACAAAGTTCCTTGTCGATAAATGCCATCTCGTTAATGGATGGGACGGTCACCGTCCTGTTCTTGCTTCTTGAAGACACTTCTTCCCTGCTGCTCTGGAATATATGCCCCGTGTAGTGCTTCACATACGTCTCTGTATCTTTGACGGTGACAGCCCTGTCCTCCCGTAAGTGCTCGTCGTTCGCATTGCGCTTTTGGTTGGTTGAATAAATTTCGTATAGCAGATGCCCTTTCAGCATAAGTGCATTTTTCACCGAATCAATCTTTGCCTTGGCATACAAGTCACTGAGTGAGTCAATCCTTATAAACGCCTCAGCCAGTTTTCTTTGGTATGCCGTAGAATCCGATGGCGTCCATTCATAGACGCTTTCCCCCAAATGGTCAAGTTGTGAGGTGCTTTTCATGGCACTATGGATGGTTCTATATTGTTCCTGACTATCGGCAGATTCTATGATTACGTCTTGCAAGAGATGCCAACGCCAATATCCAAAAGCAAAAATGCCTACAAACAATCCTATGTTGATAACATTCGTTACCAGAAAATCAATCTTAGTCCTTTTCATATTTAGCACAATATTTAAGAGGTCGTTAACCTAAACAATCTTATATTTTCCCGCATGGTGCGGAAATGAAGTGCAAAGGTAAGAAAAAACAATCGTTAAATGTGTACTTGGCACACTTTTCTGCATCTGTTTGTATAAAAAGCCTCTGTGAATTGACTTACATCAATTTCACAGAGACTTAAAAAGCAGTTGGAAGACGATGTTCGCCTAAAGTTTGTGACCGTTGAAATGCTTTTGCACCTCGGTATTCCTCTCAGGTGCAGGCTCAGAAACGGCCATCACTACTTTCTTATCCCCATCCTGCGCTTCCTTGGCATCCTGCTTGTCGGACTTGCTTGGTGCCAAATCGAGCGTAATCTTGCGGTCGAGTGCAGCCAGTTCGCTCTTCAGGTCGCGTAGTTCTGTTTCCTTCTTCCACTCCTTGTTAATGGTCGGCATGAGTTGTTTCAGGTCACGCTCCATCGACTCGATACGGGTCTTGTACTGGGCGATCACGTAGGAAGTGCGTAGCTGCAGCCTCCTTGTCCTTCATCGCCATCTGGCCGTTGTTGAAGCGGTAGGTATAGCTGCCCTGCACTGAGAATCGGTTTTCAAGGAACGGCAAGCCTCCCTTCTGTACTTCTTCCGTGCAGACCCTGACAGGAAAGCCGAATGCCTCACCGATTTCCTTTGGCTGGCCTTTGGTGTTGGTCTTGTCGGCTATCTGCTGTAGCTTGGCTCCCAAAGTTTCGAAGTCATCATACTCCTTGCCCTCAATGGTTACGGCATTGATGACGTTGCCGAGTCCGTCGTGCCTGACGTTCTTCTCGAAGACTTTCTGGTCAGCCTGCATCTTCGACAGGATTTCCTTGTCTCTCGACAGGTCATGCTGCTTGGTCTCTACCTCCAGTTCCACCGTGCGCCTTGCCTTCATGAAACTCTTGCGCTCACTCTCCAGGGCAGTAATCTTCTTCTCCAGTTTCGCCTTGTCCAGCAGGTCGGTGTTGCCCGAAAGGATGGCCATGTACTCCGAGAAGTTCATGCCCGATTTCTCGTCCATACCTCCCTCGTCGATGGTTCGTGCTCCCATTGCACCGCTTTTCAACTGCGTGATGAACATCTGCTTATTGTAGAGCAGATTGAACTTGTAGGCATCGAGTGTCCGCTCCACTGCGTAGATATGCACATCGACCTTATTGCCTGCAAACAACTTGGCAATCTCGTTGCCCTTTCTGACCGCACGGCCATTGCGCTGTTCAAGGTCGCTGGGGCGCCAGGG
>LPNH01000059.1:0-660 GCA_001543385.1 Candidatus Hemicellulosilyticus sp. P3 | reverse complement strand
GACACCAGTACCTAACATCGACGTGGAGCCGAAGAGCACACGTACACGTCCGTCGTTCATGGCGGCAATGACAGCCTTCCGTGCCTTCTCGTTCTTGCACTCCTGAATGAAGCGTATCTCATCAGCAGGGATGCCGTAGTCCTCAACCAACTTACGCTTGATCTCAGAATAGACATTCCATCCACCTCCGGCCTGATACGTGCCAAGGTCTGAGAAGACGAACTGCGTACCTTTCTGTGCTTCGAACTTCTTGTAGTACTCGGCAATGGTGGCTGCACAGTGGCTGGCCTTGTTGTCGGGATGGTCTTCATACGAGGGATCTATCATGCGCATATCCAGAGCCATCTTTCGGGCATAGTCCGTAGCAATCAGCATCTTCGCCTTCTCTTCCGTCTCTGACAGTGGGCCTCGTCCAAGAATAGTTGCATCGCCTGTTTCAGCAAACTTCATCAGTTTCTGAATAAAGACCTCCTGGTCGGGTGTCGGCTTGATGTTATGCAGTATCTCGTTCATCTCTGGCCTGTCCACACCCACGTCCTTTGCAGTTCGGTAGTCGGTGATCTCATTGTAGAACTGAGCCAGTTCCGGCACCTTGATGAAGTATCTGAACCGCTCCTTCTGGATGATGTTGTTCGTCACCGAGAACTCAAAGTCCGTCGA
>LPNH01000058.1:4693-6663 GCA_001543385.1 Candidatus Hemicellulosilyticus sp. P3 | reverse complement strand
CACGGCGTGGTTGGTCTATTATCGGTCATACGGTCGCCACCTGAAGGACATCATCGAGGTGGCTGAGGAGAAATTGCAGGCACGTTGGGCCGAGTACATGTGATTTTGGTGTTCCGCACACTCCATGTCCGATAATTCACTACCTTTGCCGAAAAATTCAACGATGCCCGAAAACATTGAAAAGTTCCTGAGCCGCGTCAGCGATGCCGTCGAGCAAAGCACCTTGGTGAAGATGACGCTGAGCAAGCCCGTGCAGAAGCATGACGAGCTGCGCAACATCTACGTGAAACCGGTGCTCATCAAGGAGAAGCGCCTTTTTGCCTTTACCTATCACTATGAGCGTCGCGACGAGGTGAAGAACTATGATGCAAACCAAATGCTTGGCATGTTGAAGGAAATGGTCCCCGACCGTTTCCTGAATGCCGTGCTGTTTACCGTCGACGAAGATATCACGCTGTTGGTTTCCTCCAAGGGCAAGGCGACCATTCAAACCAAGAAGGTGCAGGAAAACCGCGAACAGAACCTGGAACACGACAAACAGAAAGTCCGTCTCATCAATCCGGCGAATCCGTGGTGGTATCAGCTCGGTCTGACCACGCGCGAAGGCAAGATTACCGCCGACATGCAGCATAAGTTCAAGCAGATCTACAAGTATGCAGAGATTGTGGAGAGCCTCATCAAGCCGATGAAGTTTGAGGGCACGGTCCACATCGCCGACATGGGGGCAGGGAAGGGCTACCTCACTTTTGCCCTCCACGAGCTTTTGACCCAACGCTTGGGTCTTGATGTCGACATCAAAGGCGTGGAAATCCGTCCCGACTTGGTGCTGAAAATCAACGAGATCATCAAGGCTGACGGCTTGAAAGGCTTGGCGTTTGTGGAGAGCAGCATTGAGGCCTATCATCCCGAAAAATTGGACGTTTTGATTGCCCTTCATGCCTGCAACACCGCCACCGACGATGCCATCGCTTCGGGCATCAAGGCAGGTGTCGAATTGATTGTGTGCGCTCCCTGTTGCCACAAGCAAATCCGGCAGGAGATGGAGCGCTCGGGCAAGGTCGACGCCATCACACGCTACGGCATCTTCCTTGAGCGCCAAGCCGTGATGATCACCGATACCATCCGCGCCTTGATCCTGGAGTATTTCGGCTACAAGACCCAGGTGATGGAATTCATCGAGATGGAACACACACCGAAGAATGTACTGTTGGTGGGCAGAAAAAGCGCAAGAGAGCCGAACAAAACAGAAATTTTGCAGCAGATTGCGGACTTGAAACGGCAATATGGCATTGAGACACATTACCTTGAAACGGCTTTGGGATTAATTCCATGGAAACGAAACATTTTTTCTGTAAAACAGACGCTATGTCAATAAAAATGTGTAATTTCGTGGACTTTTTGAAAACAACAGAATCAATCATCTAAAAAATAAGAAAATCATGCAAAACATTGATTGGGCCAATCTTACATTTGGCTACTACCCAACGAATTACAATGTCCGCTGCTACTATCGCAACGGTCAGTGGGGCGAACTTGAAGTGACCTCCGAAACCAGCATCAACATCCACATGGCTGCCACCTGCCTTCACTATGGCCAAGAGGCTTTTGAAGGCATGAAGGCCTTCCGTGGCAAGGATGGCAAGGTGCGTATCTTCCGCATGGACGAGAACGGCAAGCGCCTGCAAAACTCTTGCGACGGCATCATGATGGCCAAGCTCCCCATGGAGAAGTTTGAAGAGGCTATCATCAAGGTTGTGAAACTCAACGCCGAGTTCATTCCGCCATACGAGACCGGTGCTTCATTGTACATCCGTCCGTTGCTCATCGGTATGGGCGCCCAAGTGGGTGTGAAGCCTGCCAGCGAGTATCTCTTCGTGGTCTTCGTGACCCCCGTCGGTCCTTACTTCAAGGGCGGCTTCATGGCTAACCCATACGTCATCACGCGCAAGTATGACCGTTCGGCCCCGCTC
>LPNH01000058.1:0-4597 GCA_001543385.1 Candidatus Hemicellulosilyticus sp. P3 | reverse complement strand
CAAGAACGACACCTACATCACGCCTCAGAGCACTTCGATCCTACCTTCCATCACCAACAAGAGCCTCATTCAAATTGCTGAGAGCCTGGGTATGAAGGTCGAACGTCGTCCTATCCCTGAAGAGGAATTGGCTACCTTCGAAGAGGCTGGCGCTTGCGGCACTGCGGCCGTCATCAGCCCCATTTCGCGCATCGACGACCCCGAAACGGGCAAGTCGTACACCTTCGGCAACGGCAAACCTGGCCCGTGGAGCGAGAAACTTTACAACAAACTCCGTGGCATCCAGTATGGCACTGAGCCTGACGAGTTTGGCTGGACCACAATCATCGAAGGACTCTGATTTAGAGAGTTTTTCAAAAATCTTGAAAAAATGCGTCACCCAGTGGCGCATTTTTTTAATTAATGTGTATTTTTGTAGCGTGAAATAATAGTATTCATCAACTAAATATTACGACTATGAAGAAATTTACCTTTGCCTTAATGGCTTTGCTGGCCTTCACTTTCTCTCTGAAGGCTCAGCAGTATGTGTCCACCGAACCTGCCAACAGGAACGTGATCATCGAAGAGTTCACGGGTCGTGGCTGTGGCTATTGCACTGACGGTCACCGTATTGCCAATGAGCTTATGGCTGCCAATCCTGGCAGACTTTGGGCTATCAACATCCATGCTGGCGGTTATGCCCAGACTTCCTATCCCAACATGATTACCCCTGATGGTAACACTATCCATGGCGGTTTCCAAATCTCTGGCTATCCTACTGGTGTGGTCAACCGTACTACGGCTGCCGGTCAGAGCAGAAGTGCTTGGGCAGGCATTGCCAACCAACAATTGAGTCAAGTTTCTGAATGCAACATCGCTGGTATGGCGGTCGTCAATCCGGAAACGCGTGTGGCTACTATTACGGTGGAAGTCTACTACACGGGCAATAGCTCCGCTGATGAGAACTTCTTGACCGTGGCCATGTTGCAAGACAGCATCCTTGGCTCACAAGCCGACTACGGCAACTATAACCCGACGCAATGGCTCAATGGCCAGTATGTCCACACCCACATCCTTCGCGATGTCATCTCGCAAAGCGCTTGGGGTGATCCCATCAGCCCCACCACCCAGGGCACGCTGATCACGCAAACCTATGAGTACTTGATTCCTGAGGTCATTGGCAGCCCCAATGGTGTCGACGTCGACCTGAACAACATCCATTTCTTGGCTTGGGTTTCTGAACGTCAACAAGGCAGCGCCTATCGTCCTATCCTGACGGGTTGCGCACTTGAAATGGTGCAAGGCGTCGACGCTCCCATCTATCCCACCATCAAGGGCATCAGCCAAGCTGGTGGCGCCACCTGCACGCATACCAAGGACATCGAGGTGAATGTCCAGAACATCGGTACGGATGTTCTGACTTCCATGACGTTTGAGGTTGTGTTTGAAGGCGAAACCAAGACTATCAACTGGGAAGGCGAACTGCAGCAGTATGGCGTCGAGAAGATTGCCACCACCTTGGATGTTCCTTTCGGCACCTATCCTGTGCAAGTCAACCTTACCGAAGCCAACGGTGAGCCTATGGATAAACATGCCACTGGCTCGGTCACTTGCATCGAATGGGCCGAGGTCGAAATCGAAGGCGAAGAGGAAGAGCTGACACTCGAACTCATGCAAGACAAGTTCGGCAACCACATCACCTGGGAGTTCACCACTCCCGATGGCACGGTGCTCGCTTCTGGCGGTCCCTACACCATGCTGGCTAGCGGCACAGGCACTCAACTCCATGTTGAGCATGTCACTGTACCCGCCAACGAATGCGTACAGTTCACTATCTATGACCAGATGGGCAATGGCATCTGCTGCTCCTTCGGTCACGGCTACTACATCGTCAAGGACAGCCAAGGCAACGTGCTCTTTGGTGATGAAGACGATGGTGAGTTTGGCGAAGCTGCCTCACAGCTGATTTCTGTCGCAGGTGCAGTGCAGGTTGATATCACCCAAACGGAAGTCGCCAACGTGGATTACAACCATGCCGACTTTATGGCTCACATGGAATGCAATGTTTATCCTGACGAAGTGGGCTTCGAGTGCCGTAAGGTGACCAGCCCCGAGCCGATGATTATCAACGGTGTCTATAATGAGTTCCAAAACATCCTTGGCTACACCGACGACCTTGAAATGTCAACCATTTATATGGTGAAGGCTTATGCCGTCGTCAACGGCCAGACCTATTATGGTCCTGAGACTACGTTCCAGACTTGGATGGAAGGCGTCGATGAACTCGAAAACAGCGTGAAGCTCTATCCTAACCCGACAAACAACATCCTGAATGTCGAAGGTGATGGCATGAACAGCATTGAGGTCTACAACGCCGTCGGTCAACGCGTCATGAAGCAAGAAGTCAATGGCAACAAGGCTCAAGTCAACACGCAGAGCCTCAACAGCGGTGTGTATTTCATCCGCATCGTCGCCAACGACGGCTCCATGGTGAACCGCACCTTCTCAGTGGCCCGTTAATCGGTCTGCTGGATGCAACAAAAAAAAGCCGCTTCATCGAAGCGGCTTTTTTTGTTGTGTCTTGATGGCAAAGATTTAATCGGGTAAAATGTCATTGCGGACCCTCATTCCGCGAATGCGGAACGCAATCTCATGAGTCTAAGCAAGTCCTTTCTCCTTCAGCAACACACTCATCTGCTCCTGCAATTTCTTCGCTTCCTCGCCAGCCCTTACGGCAAAGTCGCTGCCATTGGAAGCATAGATGATGCCTCTCGACGAGTTGACGAGCAAGCCACATTCGTCGTTCAAGCCATTGTGGGCCACGGCCTGCAAGTCGCCGCCTTGTGCACCTACACCAGGCACGAGGAAGAAATATTCGGGCAACATCTTACGGATCTCGCCCAACTCCTCGGGATGCGTGGCGCCTACCACAAACATCATCTGTTCCGAGGTGGCCCAAGTGGTGGCCGTTTGCAGCACCTGTTGGTGCAACATTCGTTCACCGACACTGAGGTATTGGAAATCCTGAGAGCCTTTGTTGGAGGTCAAAGCCAAGAGGATGACCCATTTGTCCTCGAAGTTGAGGAAAGGTTCCACGGAGTCTTTGCCCATATAAGGTGCCACGGTCAGGGCGTCGGCTTTCAGGGTGTTGAAGAAGGCCTTGGCGTAGTTGGCCGAGGTGTTGCCGATGTCACCACGCTTGGCATCCGCGATGATGAAGATGTCGGGATAGTTGTTCTTGATGTATTGGATGGTTCGTTCCAGACTCTGCCACCCTTTGGCGCCGTAGACCTCATAGAAAGCTGTGTTGGGCTTGTAGGCAACAACGTAGGGTGCGGTCTTGTTGATGATCTGCTTGTTGAATTCAAAGATGGGGTCGTCCATGGCCAGGAGATCCTGCGGAATCTTGTTGATGTCGGTGTCTAAGCCGACGCAAAGGAACGATTGTTTTTTCTTGATCTGCTCAAAAAGTTGGTGTTTATTCATATTGTTATGTTTATTGTTTTCAATAAGCGAAGGTCCTTGAGCCCTGAGCCTGTCGAAGGGTCGAAGGGCTGGTTTATTAAGATTCAATGTTTTCTTTCAGTCTTTCAGCATTTTCAGCCATCATCAACCTGTTGATGATCTCATCCAAGTCGCCATCCATGACGGCGGCGAGGTTATAGACCGTCAAGCCTTCGACGCGGTGGTCGGTGACACGGCCTTGGGGATAGTTATAGGTGCGAATCTTCGCCGAGCGGTCGCCGGTCGAGACCATGGTCTTGCGCTTGGCGGAGATGTCGTTGATGTATTTCTGGTATTCCATGTCGTAGATGCGCGTGCGCAGTCTTGCCAAGGCGCGTTCACGGTTCTTGGGCTGGTCGCGGGTCTCGGTGCACTCGATGAGGATTTCCTGCATCTCGCCTGTGTTGGGGTTCTTCCACATATAGCGCAGGCGCACGCCCGATTCCACCTTATTCACATTCTGTCCACCAGCGCCACTCGAACGGAAGGTGTCCCATTTGATCTCACCCTCGTTGATTTCCACGTCGAACTCCTCGGCTTCGGGCAGCACGGCCACCGAAGCGGCGGAGGTGTGGATGCGGCCTTGGGTCTCGGTCTTAGGCACACGTTGAACGCGGTGTACACCCGACTCGAACTTGAGTATGCCGTAGCAGCCATTGCCCGTCACGGTGAAGTCGATCTCTTTATAACCACCGCTGGCACCTTCGCTCACAGAGGTCACTTCGACCTTCCAACCACGGTTCTCGCAGAACTTGGAGTACATACGATACAAGTCTCCTGCAAAAAGGCAAGCCTCATCTCCGCCCGTGCCAGCACGGATTTCCATGATGGCGTTCTTACTGTCCTGTGGGTCTTTGGGAATCATCATCACGCGGATGTCTTGCTCGAGTTGCTCGATACGCGTTTGGGCGGTGTCCAACTCTTCTTGGGCCATCTTTCGCATTTCCTCATCTTTTTCCGTAGATAGGATTTCCTTGGCTTCTTCCACGTTGGCTTTCAAGGTTTTGTATTCCTTGAAGGCCATGACGATAGGCTCCAAGTCCTTATAGTCCTTGTTGAGCTTCACGAACTTCTTCATGTCGGAAGCCACGGCAGGGTCGGCGAGTTGTTCGCC
>LPNH01000057.1 GCA_001543385.1 Candidatus Hemicellulosilyticus sp. P3 | reverse complement strand
TTGCAGGCGCACCTCTATCCGTAGTCTCTCTGTTTCATTCTTTCTTCTTGATGGTTCTACACTAAGTCATTGATATTGAAATCCTCAAACCTGTCGGGCATGACAAAGCCCCTGGGCCTTTCGGATTCTTCACCATAGTACTTGTCAAGGATGCGCTGGATATTCTCGCCGACCTCCGGCCATCGTCCACAGACCTGATCGAGCAGTTCCGTCCCTTCCAGGCTCTTGAACACGTCAGCAGCCATACGCTCATCCTGTTCGTCCGGTTCTTTCCGTCGTGCCGTGTCGAAGGCCAGGTCTATGTCGTTCAGCGGATTCCCTTCTGCCATTCGTACATCAGGCTCGGCAAACATATCGTCCAGTTCTTCGTCCGGCACTGGCACGATTGTCTTCTTCTCTTCCAACTGGCAGTCCTTGATGTCCACCGCCTTTGCGATTTCCTTCCCGTCCTCGGTCATCTCGCCACGCCTGACAGCCGCCTGCAGTTCCGTCTCTGCCCGTCTGGCCTCCATCCTGCGCAACTGTGCACCAAGGTCGAGGGTACTGCGCCCGATAACGGTGCTTTCCTCCGCTGTAGAATCGGTACGTTCCTCCGTATTCCCCGTTTTTTCCGGCTCAGGCCTGACACCTGGCGGGTACTTGATGAACACGAACAACTCGTAGGCTATGATGGTCAGCAGTCCGATTAGTATGAATGTCGTCATGTGTCCGTTCCTTTCTCAGCAGATGTCATGACAGCCGTTGCGGTTGAGGTAGTTGATCTGGTTCTCATACCGCTTGAAATGGTCTGTCAGCACCATGTCAATATACGACGAGATGTTGATGCCGTCCACGTTCAGGATGTTCACGATGCGGCTGATGCGGTCGTGGTAGTCCTTGCGGATGTAGGTTAGTTTGCTGTTACGCGACAGTCCCCGCACAGTCGGACAGGCCAGGATGGCGGCATAGTCGCCGAGTACGTCCACGAAGTCCTCCAAATCAGCCTCCTTGTCAAAGGCGGCTTCCTGCCTGTCCTCCGGTTCCTTGAAGTTAATGGTCACATGGCCTGTCGGCATGGCATCGGCAGGGCGTTTTACTATGGGCAGGGCCACGGTCCTGCATCCCTTCCCATGGGCGAGGATGGCGATGACGGCCACGATCCCTGCCACGATGATTCCTGTAATTACGATGATGTTCATTCTTCTGTATCCTTCTTTTTTAGTATTTCATTGAATTTCTGTTTGAACAGCGCGTCCACGGCCTCGCCGTACTTCTCGAAGTGCTCATACAGCACGTTGTCGAGGTAGGCAGAGATGGATACGCCTTTTCCGAGGATTTCGACAATCTGCGATATTCGCTCATGGTACCGCGGGCGCATATAGCACGTCTTACCGGAATGGGCGTTGAAGTCCGACTTCTTCACAAACTGCCGCTGGTATTCCTCCACCAGCCCCTGTCTCGCATTCTTCGCCGAGGGACTTCTTGTCTGCGGACGGCCCTCGCTTCCGGTCGTGGGCGGTCTGTCGCCCTGTTGTACGGCATCCTCCGCCCGTGGCGGCTGAAGGGCCATCTCCGGGCGGACGCTCTCGATGAGTGCCGCCGCGTCTATTCCAAGGTCAAGGTTCTTCGGCATGGGCTTATGGCTTGATGATTTCCAGTATCTCGTCAGTCAATTCTTTGATGCAGCTGCCCTTGATAAGCGCACGGTCAGGCGGCAGCATCGTTGAACGGAACAGCGGGCGCTTGTCCTCTGTGTCACCCTCCCTGCGGAAGCGCTTGCTGTCGGGTACTTCGGTGTTGAGTGCCGTCAGCCCCAACTCGTTGATGACCTTGTCGTAGATGTCATAGAGGCGGGTCTTCTCGCGGGCGTCCACCATGTTCCAGACGAAGTAGAAGCCCTTGATGTTCGTCCGGCCCGTCGTCACGAGGCTGTCATTGATGAGTTTTGCATACGTGAGCGAACTCTGCATGACGACCCTGTCGGCCACTATCGGGCAGAACACATAGTCCATGTGGGCGATCGTGTTCACCGCTCCCTTGTTGTTCAGCGTGCCGGGCAGGTCGAAGAAGATGATGTCGAACTCCTGCTTCTCCATCATCTGGCGGGCTACCTCCAGGGCATTCTCCGGACGGCTCTCCACGACGGGATAGGCTTTCTTGCCCAGTTTCTTGAACATGTCGAATGCCTGTCGGCAGAGTTGCTGGTTACCCTCAATGTTCTTCAGGTCACGCTTACGCATGTCGATGATGCTGAACTGCGGGAAGTCGCAGTCGATGACACCAATGTTGAGACCCTTCACATAGTGCAGGTAACTTGCCGCCAGCACTGTCAGCGTTGTCTTGCCCGCTCCTCCCTTCTGAGTGGAGAAGGCGATGAATTTCGGTTCTTTCATTTTTACTTTTCTCTTTATGTACGTTACACAATATGTCCGTTTGTCCTTCCGTATAGCCTTCCGTCCCTGCTTACGTGCTTCACTACGGCTGTATCTACGTCCGTACAGGTGGCCGCACGGCGCTACATATCTCCATGTTTCCGTATGGCCGTCCGTATGGCCGTATGTCCGTAGGTCTGTAGGTCAGTACATCCGTAGGTCAGGACGTATGTAGGTCGCTAAGGACGGTGCAAAGGAACTACATTTCTACGGACCTGCAAAAAATTCAGGGCCGCTGGCCGTCAATGTCCGCCTTTCGGTACGCCACACCGGCCAGAAGACAGAAAAAATTCTTTCAGATTATATAATGTTGAAAGTCCGTCTCGCTTCAAATACCGACCTTTGCAGCCGCAAACAGCACTGGCAGGGCGACAGACGAGTCGGTCACGACCGAATCCTGGCCTGGAGAAGCGGGTAATCCGTCCGCAAGGCGGATTATGTATGCCCGCAGGAGCATAGCAAGGTATGTTTCGGGTTACTCGAAATGCTTTCGGTAACTCACGAAACCCTACCTTGCCCTTGCAGGGGGCTGGGGAACCGCTCCGAAGTCGCAGTTCCCTGAAACGTCGCCAGAGGCGAGACACGGTGATGTATAGAAGCGATAAGTTCAGTATAATAAAAATGTATATGGAAGAAAAGAAGAGACGCAAAGGGGGAAGAATCCCCAAGGACAACAAGCGGACGCACTGCGTGATGGTTCGCTTCGATGATGTGGAATGGGCAAGGTTCCTCACACTTTACGAACAGTCCGGCGTGTATGCCAAGGCTGTATTCGTCAAGTCGAGGGTATTTGGTGAGCCGTTCCGTGTGATAAAGACAGATAAGACGATGGTCGATTTCTACGAGAAGCTGTCATCATTTCATGCCCAGTTCCGGGGCGTGGCGGTCAACTATAATCAGGTAGTGAAGGAACTGCGCAGCCATTTCTCGGAGAAGAAGGCGATGGCCTTGCTCTATAGGCTGGAGGTGCTGACACGTGAAATGATGCAGCAGGGACAGCAGATCGTGACAATGGCAAGGGAGGCACGGGAGCGATGGTTGCAAAGATAACGATTGGCAGCAGCCTGTTCGGTGCCATCAAGTACAATGCAGACAAGGTGAACGAGGGCAAGGGGCAACTGCTGGACACCAACAAAATTTTCAATGCTGGCGACGGCAGGGTGGATATTGCCCAGACCCTGAAAGACTTCGAGCGAAGGATGCCGGGGCAGATGCGCACGGAGAAGCCAGTCATCCATATCTCCCTCAATCCGCATCCCGGCGACAATCTGACGGACGGGGAACTCACGGCCATTGCCCGTGAGTACATGGAGCAGATGGGGTATGGAGACCAGCCCTATATCGTGGTGAAGCACGAGGACATCGACCGCCACCACCTGCACATCGTATCCATCCGTGTGAACGAGCAGGGCAGGTGCATCGACAACTCTTTCAACTATCCGCGCAGCAAGCGCATTACCCGCGAATTGGAACAGAAGTACGGACTGCATACGGCAGAGCGGAGGCAGGAGAGGCAGGCTGTCAATCCCCTTTGCCCCGTGAATTCCGGAGAGGGTGACATCAAGAAGCAGGTAGGCAATACGGTGAAGGCCGTATTCAACGACTACCAGTTCCAGACCATCGGAGAACTCCGTGCGCTGTTGTCGCTATACAATATCACGGTCGATGAAGTCCGTGGGAATGTCAGGGGTAAGGACTATAGCGGTCTGGTCTATTCCGTCATTGATGCCAATGGCGAGAAGGTGGGCAATCCGTTCAAGTCCTCACTCTTCGGTAAGTCCGTCGGCTATGAGGCATTGCAGCGGAAGGCGGCTTTCTCCAAGAAGAACATCAGGGAGAAGAAACTGACTGAGCCGACAAAAAAGGCTTTGGTGTATGCTTTGCGACGTACATACGACAAAGACGAGTTGGTTCAGATGTTGAAAGAGAAAGGCATTGACTGCGTGTTCCGCTATACGGATGAGGGCAGGCTATACGGTGCCACCTTCATAGACCACCGCACACATTGTGTTCTCAACGGTTCACGAATGGGCAAGGACTTCTCTGCCAATGCGCTTGAGAGGCATTTCAATACGCCACCCGAGGAACAGACTTCATTCCGGGAGGAGGAAGAACACCAGACGAGCGACGCTGCGAGGAATGGAGAGACGCAACAAGTCCTGCCCGACGATTGGCAGTCAAGCGGAGCCTCTGGGAATGCTGCCACATTCCTCGATGCCTTGGATTTCCTCAATACTGACAACCCTGTTACGGATGCGGAGGAAGAGGCATTCCGTCGCAGACTACAGCGCAAAAGGAAAAAGCGTCGTGGCCCAAGATTGTAAACTTACATTTATTCAATTACATCTAAATTTCAAAAGAACTATGCAACAAGAAGATGATTTGAGAGGTCTCGCTAAAATCATGGAGTTTATGCGAGCCGTGAGTATTATGGCACATACAGATGGGCATTGTGGACAAAATTCTCACAAATTTCAACCGAACTGCAGGGCTGTTCCACTCAATCCTGTACACCAAATTGTTTGTCCTCTTGCTTTTGGCATTATCCTGTCTCGGCACCAAAGGCGTGAAAGAGGACAAGATGACATGGCCGCGAATCTGGACTTCGCTTGCCGTGGGCTTCGTCCTGTTCTTCCTTAACTGGTGGATCCTCGACCTGCCTTTTCCGTTCGTGTTCTGTACGGCACTCTACATCCTGACTATCTCCGTTGGCTATATCTGTCTGCTGATGGGTGGTCTGTGGATGAGTCGACTGTTGCAGAACAACCTTATGGATGATGTGTTCAACAACGAGAACGAATCCTTCATGCAGGAGACACGTCTGTTGGAGAACGAGTATTCCATCAACCTGCCGACGCGCTTCTACTACAAAAAGAAATGGAACAAGGGCTGGATCAATGTGGTCAATCCGTTCCGCGCCACCATCGTACTCGGTACACCAGGTAGCGGTAAGTCATACGCCGTAGTGAACAACTTCATCAAGCAGTCCATCGAAAAGGGCTTCTCGATGTATATCTATGATTACAAGTTCAGCGACCTCAGCACGATTGCCTACAACCATCTGCTGAGTCACAAGAAGGGTTATAAGGTACTGCCGAAGTTCTATGTCATCAATTTCGATGATCCCCGTCGCAGCCATCGGTGCAATCCCATACACCCGGCCTTCATGACAGACATCTCGGATGCCTACGAATCTGCCTACACCATCATGCTTAACCTTAACAGAAGTTGGGTTCAGAAGCAGGGGGACTTCTTCGTAGAATCGCCAATCATCTTGTTTGCAGCCATCATCTGGTTTCTCAAACTCTACCAGGAAGGCAAATATTGCACCTTCCCCCATGCCGTAGAACTGCTTAACCGCAGGTATGAAGATATATTTCCAATTCTGTCATCTTATCCAGAATTGGAGAACTACATGTCACCCTTCATCGATGCCTGGCAGGGAGGCGCTGCCGACCAGTTGCAGGGCCAGATAGCAAGTGCCAAAATTCCACTTTCCCGAATGATTTCCCCGCAACTTTACTGGGTCATGTCGGCCAGTGAGTTCACGCTTGACATCAACAACCCGCAGGAGCCGAAAATCCTGTGCGTCGGTAATAACCCCGACCGTCAGAACATCTACGGTGCAGCCCTTGGCCTATACAATTCCCGAATCGTGAAACTCATAAATAAGAAAGGGATGCTAAAGTCATCGGTTATTATTGATGAGTTGCCTACCATCTACTTCAAGGGACTGGACAACCTGATAGCCACAGCCAGAAGCAACAAGGTTGCCGTATGTCTCGGTTTCCAAGATTTCAGCCAGTTAGTCCGTGACTATGGGGACAAAGAGGCGAAGGTGGTACAGAACACTGTTGGCAACATCTTCAGTGGTCAGGTGGTAGGTGAGACTGCCAAGACATTGAGTGGGCGTTTTGGTAAGGTACTCCAGAAACGGCAGTCCATGTCCATCAATCGCCAGGACGTTTCGACATCCATCAATACTCAGATGGATAGTCTGATTCCTCCCAGCAAAATATCCACGTTGACACAGGGTATGTTCGTCGGTGCCGTCTCTGATAACTTCGACGAGCGCATCGACCAGAAAATCTTCCATGCTGAAATTGTGGTGGATAACGAACGAGTGGCACGTGAGACGAAAGTCTACAAGCCCATACCAGTCATAACCGACTTTACGGACGAGAATGGCATTGACCGTATGGAAGAAACGGTTTCTGCCAACTACTATCAGATCAAGGAAGACGTAAAGCAGATCGTTGCTGACGAACTGGAACGTATAGCAAACAATCCAGAACTGTCACATATGCTACAACAAAAATAAGTATCATAAGAGCCAACTTTCATAAACCACGCATCTACAAAAGACATCTGCTCTACTGGGGGCAGATGTCTTAGTGTTCTAATCCTGCAATGTTATCTTGCAGCCTTCTGGGAAAATACTTTTAGGAAAAAGAGCACCATATCTACCATCTGCACATATTCTTTTCTTTCCGTGTTCAGAAGTTGAGCCTTATATTCTAATTGCTTTTGGCTTTTGTTCAATGCAAATTTGAAAACATCGGCCTGAACATTTCGTCTGAATTCCGTAAGACTGTCTACGTTTAGGTTCAATACTTCAATCATCTGCAAGGCATCGCGTTGAATATCCGTCAACGATTCACGATGTTCACAAATTTCCTTAAAACTGTTCATTGAACATTGTGGCAATATCTCGCCGTTCGTGTTATACTTGAAATACTCAGAGCAATCACGCATGGCAAGAAAATTTCTGTTTATAACATCACTCCCCTTATGCTCTCCACAGTGTTGCAGCCGTTTCTCAAATCCTTTTGAAGCATTGCAGCAGGCATAGAGATTCTTGTAATCAAGCTGTAAGTCGGTACGTGCATTATCACCCTTCTCTGGTTCAAAATGCTCATTATGGCTACCACGTTCGTTATCACCTTGGAAATGGTCTATGCGTCGCTGACAATAACAGCAAATCAGCTTTTGTTCTTCTCGTAGAATACTATTTAGTTGCTCTTTCTCATGAAAGTGCTCATACAATTCGCTGATACCCGCTTCTCGCATTTTCTTTTGGGCATCTTCCAAAAGAGTTAAGGCAGAAGAATAGTCTGGTTTGGGAATATATCTCATCGTTATGCCTCCTGTGCTTTAGAACAATTGCAGCATAATATCCGTCCGTTGCAGTTCTTCGTGTCCTTCACCAAGGGCTGATACAAGTTTTTTCCTCAAGGCTACCGCTTCTTCAGATTTGCCTTTGCCAGCCTCTATCAACAACCGATAGTCAGCAAGAGCCTTTTCTATGTCATCACTGGCTATACTGGTATTCATATCTTTCAAAATTTGCTCAGGACGGCGCTTGTATTGATTTGGGAAATTATAAACCTTCCTGTCAGAAATACTTAAAATCTCACCGTCCTGCAGAGAACTAAGTATCAATGGGGCATGAGTACTTACAATAAACTGTATGCGCCCAAATACAGAAGTTAGGTCGTTCAGGATGTGGAGTTGCCATTCTGGATGAAGGTGCAAATCAATCTCGTCTATCAGCACAATGCCGGGGGTTTTTGAAGGGGCATTCTCACCCTGCGACGGATTGAGCAAATAGCATCGTAAAGCAAGTTCCATTACCATTGACAGGACATTACGCACGCCATCAGACAAAGAACTGAATGGCACCTTCTCACCATTAGCCTGTGTGATGATCAGTTTATCCTGTTTGACATCGTGCTTGATTTCCTTGCAGTCAGGTACACATTGAACAATCACCTTGCGAACCATAGAAAGAACGGCAGACTTTTTCCCCTCTTGAAGTTCCCACAAAGTTTCCGTCTTGATAATATTCAAGAAGAACCAGATGTTGGTCGTAGAGTCTAACGCATTATAGTAACCACGCAGACGACTTCCGTCAGCCTCCAATCCAGTGTTCCGCTTTTCTTTTTTATACCTGTCAGTCGAGTAATATGCAATGACGGGAATAGGAATATCCTTCCCGTCGCGAATGATAGATTGTATATTCTTGGATAATGACTTCACATCCTTGCTATTGTCAAACTTGGTCCTACCGCCATATTTCTCCAGTGTCCTATCCCACTGGGCCAATTTATCAGGCAATAATCCTTTGTCAACATCCACCACCCCCTCAATTCTTACGGGATACTGGCTTTCCAGATTATGCAGCCGAACGTCGTCATCTGCAATACTTGGCGATGAGATTCTATTTTCTATCTTGTCAAGTTCACAGAATGCCGCACCCACGAATATGCGTATGGCTTCCAGCATCGTAGTCTTGCCAGTGCCATTGATACCCACCATTACGTTCATTTTCGGATGCAGTTTAGCACTGATATGCTCAAAGCACCGGAAGTTTCTCAGTTCAAGCCGTTCTATTCTCATAATGTCATTCTTTATGGCCGCAAAATTACAACTTTTCTTTGAAAACAGCAATGATTTGATCTGTTTTCTGACAAATTGTCACAAAAAAGAGGTTAAAAGTGGATTTGGATACGATTGTTAGGCAAATTTTCACTACCTTTGCACCCGATTTGTGCAAGCAACGGATATGAAGCACCGGATAGGGATATATATAATAATGGTCGTAGCCTGTCTGATGATTTTGGCAGG
>LPNH01000056.1 GCA_001543385.1 Candidatus Hemicellulosilyticus sp. P3 | reverse complement strand
GCCCTGCACACCATCGTCTATCCAACCACCTTACCGTTCTTACGTACTTACACCCCCAAAGAGATAAAGACTATTGGAAGTATAACCCTCAGATTTTGATGAATTGATGAATGAGGATAGAATATGCTGATAACAGGGGATTTGCGCTTTCATCATTCCCTCATCATAGATACACCGCCGATGAAAAGAAAGACAGGACATACGGGATTTTTTCTTTTCTTGTTGGTGAGCCGTTTGATGAGCGTTTGATGAAGAACTATCCGACAGACTGCCAGATGCTTGCATACGCCTATCATCAAATCATCAGTCTATCAGACATCATCAACCCCTACGGAGCAACAGGACACGTTATCCGCAGGACGGACGATACACAACAGTACGGCAATGCACGACGGATTTGATGCTGACGCAGGCACGGGTATTTCCCACAGGTGGAAAATATCACAACGCTAAAAATCCCCAATAGGCCGAGGTGTTGCACCCCTCTGGACTCCCTGCCAAGACCGTCGGCTACAGCCGAACACAAACAGAAACGAGAAGCGAACGAAACAGAATGTCAAACGAATAAATCTTAACAAACGAATGGGATACGCAGTATTACACTTAGAGAAAGCAAAGGGAGCGGACAGCGGCATGTCTGCCCACATCGAAAGAACCATACAGCCGAAGAACGCCGATCCGACAAGGACGCACCAAAACCGTGAACTCATCCAGTTCCCCGATGGTGTACGAAACCGCACCGCAGCCATCCAGCACCGCCTTGATACGGCTGGACTGAAACGCAAGATAGGCAAGAACTAGGTACAGGCCATCCTATAGTACAGACTGGCACCCATGCAGACATGGAGCGGATAGAGCAGACGGGCAGACTGGAAGAATGGTGCCAAGACAACCTTGACTGGCTCCGCAAGACCTACGGGGCGGACAACGTGGTATCGGCTGTTCTGCACATGGATGAGGAAACACCGCACATTCACGCCACCATTGTCCCTATCGTGCAAACGGAGCGGAAGAAGCAGAAGAAGGAGCAGGCCGTCAAGAAGAAATACAGGACAAAAGCACCTGCACCCCGTCTGTGTGCTGACGAGGTGATGAGCCGTGCGAACTTGATACGCTACCAAGACACATACGCTGAGCAGATGGCGGCATACGGACTGCAACGAGGCATCAAAGGCTCGGAGGCGCAGCACATATCCACGCATGAGTATTACCGCAGCCTCATTGCGCAGGGCGAGGACTTGCAGGCGAACATCACCCAACTGCTGGCAAAGGAAGCGGAAGCAAGAGAGGTGATAGCCGAGGCAGAACAGGCCAAGAAAGACCTTGCCCGTATCAAGGCAGAGACAAAGACGGAGGAACTGAAGAACTCCGCCACGAAGACTGCCACCACTGCACTCAACGGTCTTAATTCTCTTCTTGGCGGTAACAAGGTGAACCGACTGGAGAAGGAGAATGCCCAACTGCATCGGGAGGTGGACGAGTTAAACGGACAGATTGAGCGACTCCACACTGATATGCAGAAGTTGAAAGACAACCATGCAAGGGAAAGAAACAGGGCGGAGGAACAGCACCAACAGGAGGTCAGCAACTTGAAGCGCATCTTAGACAAGGCTTATAGATGGTTCCCAAGTTTCAAGCGCTTTCTCAAAATGGAGCGTGAATGTCTGGATTGTGGCTTCAACATGGAACAGACCGACAAACTGCTGCACGGGCAGACCATCAATTATAGTGGGTGGCTTCACTCAAACGAGAACAGGCGCAATGCATTAGCCGATAACGTCACGGCACAAGTGATAAGGGACGAGAAACGAAACTTGTTCCTGCATATCAACAAGATGCCCATTGCCCAATGGTTTAAGGAGCAGTTTGGATTGGGACAAGAACAACGGAAAGGAATCAGGAGGTGAAAGTATGCCCCTCTGCATGATTGGATTGCAGAGGGGCAATATTGTAAAAATTACTAGCAAACGTCTTATATGAGTAGGAATCAGCGCTTCGTCCAAGTCTTGCCTTCGTTTGTTGACCAAAAGAGACCTTTGGTTGTTGTGGCAAACAGTTCCTTTCCGTTGTCTTGCAGACAGAGGAACTCACCAGCCGATGAATTGTTATAACGGGGCGAGAATGATTTACCGTCGTTCGTGCTGATGTAGAGTCCCTTGCTGGTACAAAGGAATACATTCCCCTTGTAGAGCAATAGGTCTCTGAACGTTCCGCAGTTAGGACTGATGAATCGGGAACTCCAACTCTTCCCTCCATTCTCTGACACTTCGACAATGTTCTTGTCGGTATTCACTCGTAGTAGCGATTTGCGGAAGAATCCGCCGATAGTAATGATTTGTGGCATAGTTATTATTGTGTAATTTCTTGTATAATTTCCAAAATAGAACCAGCTACAGTACCAATATTTCCAAGATGCATTGTATCATAGATGTTGTCTCCATTGGTATATGGCACCCCATCCAATACCAAGATTCTTTTCTCATTCTCGTACTTCAATCGGTATTGACAGGTAATTGATGAGTTGTCTTTTTCGTTTACTGTCTTGATGGTCTTTTTAAGCGTGTCAAGAGAATAAGTAAAGTTAGATTGAGTGATAAGATCAATTTCGTGCTGAGGGTCACCATTGGTAGATACATCGCCTTTCCAACCGTTTCCAATACTGTCAAAACAAATAAATTGCTCGGATGCATACCATTTATTAGCCGTTATATCAATAATATCATTTCCAGTCAACAGCGCATCAGGACTTGATGAGCATGAAAGCAGTGCAGCGATTCCTACCATTATAACAAACAAAATTCTTTTCATTGGCGTTTGTGTCTTAGAATTCTCTAATTAGTTTCATTAGGGATTACGTCATATTGACTGGTGATTTCGTCAAAACGATTGGAAAACAAATTCAACTCATCCGTAGCATCAATAAAAGATGTGCCGTTAAGTTCAAGTATTCTCTTGTCTTCATAAGATAGATTGTAGGCCCAAACCTTTCTGAGATTATCTTTCTCATAAGTTGCATCAATAGTTTTCCCTATGGTGTCGATTTCATAGGTGAATTTCTTCTTTGAGAGAAACGGATGGGTTTGGGAGGTGGAATTCTTAACTTCTGCCTCCCACCCTTTACCATCTGCATCAAAGCAGAAAAACAAATCGTGATTGTTTACTTGATTCAGCCATTTATTGGCCGTTATATCAACAATGTCATTCCCTGTCAGTGGCTTGTCGGACTCCTTTGAGCACGACAATAAGAGATTTGCCACTACCACTATGATTAATATTTTCTTCATTAATTCTATAGATTTATATGTTTACTTTCCTAAATGCTTTTGACAAATCGTCTGCCGTAAGTGCCAATAGTTCTTCTTTCTCTAATGAGGCAGATGCGGCCAGCCTGTTGGCTTGCTCTTCTACACATTTCTCAAAGAAATTCCTCACATATCGGGCATTGCCAAAATCCTTTCCACGGCGATTGTTTGCATCGTTCATCAATTGCTTCAAAACCTCAACAACGTCTATCGACATCATATAGGACTTGCTTTTTGCCATCGTATAGAATATGTGTGCAAGTTCGTTGGCATGGTAATCCTCAAAGTGGATGTAACGATTGAAGCGAGACTTCAGCCCCGGGTTCGTAGATAGGAATTTTGAAATTTCGGCATCGTAACCTGCAATGACCACAATCAAGTCGTTGCGGTCGTTTTCCATTCTCGCAATTAGCTCGGCTACGGCCTCTTCGCCAAAGCTGTCATTGTCGCCAGATACTAACTGATAGGCCTCGTCAATGAAAAGCACATTGCCCTTTGCTCTATCCAGCAGTTGGTTTGTCTTGATGGCTGTTTGCCCCATATAGCCGCCTATGAAATCCTTTCTTGACGATTCTATCAAGTTGCCCTTGCTTATCAGTCCTAACGCCTTGAATGCTTTGGCAAGAATACGGGCTACCGTTGTTTTACCCGTACCAGGTGAGCCTGTGAATACACAATGGTATGAAAGGGTCTGAACGGGCAGATTCATTGCCTTTTTCTTGTTCTGTACTTTGATGGTATTGATGAATGTTTGCAATTCGTTCTTGACAGAATCCAGCCCTGTCAGTCCGTTCAGTTCCTTGATTACATCCTCAATGTTCACTTTCTCGTTATTCGTGATTTCTTCTTGGGTTGGTTTGGTCTTTGGCTTCAAATCAAACGGATCCGACTCATTTCCCTCTTCCGCTGTGTCCACGTTCTCGAAATAATTATCATCATTATCTTCTTCATCGCCATTGTAACGCTCTGTAATACGTTCTTGAATGAATCGGCTTCTGTCTCTCTTGCGTTCTTCTTCGTATGCCAACACCTGATTGGTTTCTTGCAGTGCAGCATTGGCGGCCTCAAAGAATTGTTCCATACCAACGACATAGCCTTCGTTAGCCGCCTCTGCCACTTGCTTGTAGAACCCGTTTTCTTCTACATCATACGCTTCGTTTCTTGCCTTGATAGTGTCATATGCAGAAAGCATCTTCCGAACAGGCTTTAGATACTTCGAGTAATAGGATCGGAGCTGTACGACGGACAAAGCTTTCTGTGCCTCGTTTACGGTATAGTCCTTATACAGCATGTCAACCAACACAAGCAGATTGGCTCCTCGCTCATTATATAGGTCTGTCCGTGAGCCTCCGTTCCTTAGGTAGAGTCTCATCAGGTCTAACGCGGCGAGATACAACAGTCGCTGTTGAGGCAATTGCAACTTTTTCAGTGTTAGATAGCGCGACGCCCACCACTGGCTGAATACATTTTGGCGTAGCATAGTACAATAGGAGCTATATCCAACCGTAGCCAAAAACGCATCTTTCTTTATAACAGGTATCTTCCTACCTACCCAGTGCATGTACACGATGTCATATCTGAAACACAGATAAGTTAGGGGGATTGAAAGCAGCAACCACCACCATCCGAAGAATAACAGGACAATGTTGGCCAATAACAATGCATATCCGAAATAACTAAGCGTCTTCATTCTTTATTCAAATTATTGCAAAATTCCTTTAACGGCATTTCATAAGCATCTACCAGCCGCTGCCCAGCCATCGGGCGACCGGGATGATAGGTGTCGAAATAGAGAATGTTGAGCGTATCGTCATACTTCGTCCAATCACCCGTTTGGGGAGCCGTTTCGCCCATTGCGGCATTGACAGCATCGAACACGCCACTGCCACAGCAGACAATGATACGGGGGCGAAGCAACAGAACTTGTTTGCGAATGAAATCTGCATGACTGCGGGCATACGCCTTGAGGCTTCGGGTGTCTGTCGTGCCACTGCCATCCTGTTTGTTGATGTTGATGACAGCAAACGGGTGGGTGCTGAATATCTCAATAAGATGTTCTTGCCTGATGGCGTCCTCGTATGTA
>LPNH01000055.1:5128-5893 GCA_001543385.1 Candidatus Hemicellulosilyticus sp. P3 | reverse complement strand
GAACGGATGCTCGGTATCGGCGTTGAAGATAGGCTCGCCGTCGATGCTGGTGCACATCACCTTGAAGTACTCGAGGTGACGGTCGCCGTCCTTGGCACCATCGGTCAGCTCGATGTCGTCGACGCACATGATGTACTGGTCATAGCAGTTGAAGTGACGGATGGCAATGTACTTCTGGCCAGCATAGGCGCTCAAGTCAACACTGTAGTTGTACCAGTTGCCCAGTCTGTTGCCATTGCCGTCGCGTGAGGCGCGCAAATCGCCTGACTTGGCGGCGTTCTTGGCCGTCAGCGTCCACTCTTGGACGGAGGTCCAGTTGGTCATGTCATCAGAGACAAACACACCGAAGTGGTCAGCGGCATAGCTGGCGTCGGTAGCTGCAGCCCAGAAGCTGAAGGTCGAACCAGCACCGAGAGTCACCTGAGGCGTAACAAGATATTCATCAGGATTCAGGGCACCCACACCGTTGATGTAGCTACCGCTGCAGATGGCGTTCGTGCCGTTGTGGTACCAGTCAAGCGACAAGCTTGCATAGTACGTCCACGTGGTCGGAATAGCGCTTGTCAAGCACCAAGTCCAGCCGTCGTTGTTACCATCGACGACGTTCCAGCCAGCGGGCAGACCAGCCTCGAAGTCAACGCTGAAGGTGCTGCCTTGGCCACCTTGGCCGCCGCCACCACCAGGCGTACCTTCGGCACCCCACATGGCCCAACCAGTGCTGGACACGTAGAGGTCAGAGACACCATAGATGATCTCGGTCATCAC
>LPNH01000055.1:0-5024 GCA_001543385.1 Candidatus Hemicellulosilyticus sp. P3 | reverse complement strand
TGACAGTCACACCATTGTTATTAAGTGAGTCGTTGATGATGAACATATCCTTGTCGAGGCAGTTCGACCAGATGGTCTCGCTCTCACGAGGCAGAGCCAGTTCGTTGAGGTTGCCAGTGCCAGGAGTCGGGGCGGGACCAGGACCAGGAGTACCACCATCTCTCAGCTCATAGATGCCGATGAGGTTCGGGTCTTGCTGGATGTCGCCGAAGAAGGCAACCTTGCCGTTGTACTCGGCAACGTGGCAACCACCGGAAGTACCGGCATTGAAGCCAGGAGTGACCGAGAAGTTGAACACGGAACCACCAAGCGTATTGGTCGTGATGTTGTAGTCATACACGCCGTTGTCGCCGTTGTTGAAGCAGAACACGTGCTCGACGTCGTTCTCATCCTTGTAGTAAGCAAGGTCGGAGACGCTGGTCGGAGTAGGACCAGTGGTCACGACAGCACCCTGACGGTTGATGAGGGTCAGGTCGCCACTCCAGTTACCAATGACCCAGAAGCCATCACGCTGAGGATCGTAGGTGATACCACGCATGGCACCATAGGTGCTGGTGAAGGTGCTGACCAGGGTATGGCTGTTCAGATCGACGCAGTAGATAGTGTTGCTGTTGGCAACGCCGTAGACGTGCTGACCATCGAAGGTCATGCCGCGGAGCGTGCCGCAACCAGTGATCTCGAAGCCTTCGATCATGTTGCCCTGCATGTCATACTTGTAGAAGTTATGAGTAGCAGAAGTATAGCCCCAGTTGGAGGTGTAGATGTACTGGCCATCGGTGACCACACCGTAATGGGCAGCCTCAGGAGCGTTGAAGGTGGTAATCAGATCCCAAGGAGCGCGGACACCCTCTTCACCCGGAACCGGGTTAGGATCGTTATCAGCAGTGGCGCTACGGTTGATGGCGACAGGAGCAGCCCAGTTGATGGGTGCCTCGATCATCTCACCGCGGTTGCCCTCATAGACGGCACCGACGCCCCACTTGTAGACACCAGGCTCGAGGTCAGCCCACTCAACGTCGATGTAGACGGTGTCGGGCACCCAAACGGTGGCCAGCAGGACGGTGTTCTCTTCGGTGTAAGGACCGTCATTGTAGCAGTTCGTACGATACACTCTGTAGTGGTTCAGGCTGCGGTTGCCGTTAGCATAGCGGGCGACCGGAGCGGGAGTCGGGTCGGCGCAAACGGTCGTCACGATCTCCTTACCCTTCTCAGGCATGACAGGAGCGCCCTTGGCGACCACAGGAGCCTCAACGGCAACAGGAGCGTTCTCGCTTGCGTAGCTGTAGAAGCCTTCGCCAGCGCGGTTGGTGAAGTACTGACGCATGGTCCAGGTGCCATAGGTCTCGTGCTCCCAAGCATAGCCGCCTTCAACACCAGGATTCCACCATGTGCCTTCCTCGATGAGGCTGACATCGGTGCAACCGGCAGGCCAGCTGCTCACGGTCGTATTGGCCGTCCAGACCACCCACAGCTTGTCGCTACCGGTGATGCTGACAGGAGTAGTCAGGTCGAAGTCGACCCAAGCGTTCTGGTTGCTCGGCACGTCGACGGTGATGGTGCTCACTGCAGTGCCTTCCATAGGCTCGTTACCACCCTGGTAGATCGTGCAGGTGTAGTTGCCACCAACAGCGCTGTATTGCGTGTCGGAGAACAGGGAGACCTTCGTCATGTTGAAGCCGGCATAGCCGCCCAACACGCTGACAGGATACTCATAGGCCCAACGTGAGGTACCCACATTGCTACCCACAGCATTGTTGAAGTCGCCCTCGGCATAGGTGTGCCAGCCCGGTTGTGCGGGTTGCGGCGGTTCGGGTTGCTTGTAGAAGCAGATGTAGTCGACATAGAAGCAGTCGTCGTTGCTGTTGACGCTGGCATCCTTAGTGTAGCTCCACTTGAAGGTGTGCGTACCGGCAGTGATGTCGAAGTGCTTCTCGGCCCAGTTGCTGACACCAGTGTATTGTGCCTTCTGGACACCGTCGATGTAGAAGTAACCGTAGTCCCAGTTGCTTTCGCAGCTGATCTTGCCGTAGTAGCTCATGATACCGTCAGCCGGGATGTCGACCGTCACGGTCATGTTGCTCACCACGCTCGGGACACCGGCGCCACCGCTCTTCATGCAGTAGGTGCCTTCATACGGGTTGGTGGTGGTCACAGTCCAAGGATAGGCGGGATCCACCTGCCAATCGAACATGCTGAAGTCGCCAGTCTCGAAGTCTTCGATGATTTCGCTACCAGGCAGACCGCAGCCCCAGTACACCTTGACGTACGGGCTGTTCGGATCCAGGCTGTCGGGATAGTACTCGGCGATGACCTGGCAGACGGGATCGAAGTTCTCATCGAGGATGTAGTCGATCGGGCTGGTGGTTTCGTCGTAGACGATCACGATGGGTTCACCCTGGACAGGCTCGTAGGCGGTTTGGTAACCGTCCTTGGCGGCTTGGCCGTCGTAAGCAGCACCAGCATAGATGTGGCCGGTGTAGTAGCCCTGGGCGTTAGTCAGGAAGTTATAGGTGTGGTTCACACCGAACTCGTCTTGGCCAACCATAGTCACGGTGGCGTTGGCGATGCCAGTGGTACCATCTTGTTCGTACACATGGCCGTTCACGTCGCCGTAGCCGGAGACCTTCACGTTCACGGTGTTCGAAGGAGCGGATTCACCCTCATCGTACACTGCGGTGACATAGTAGGTGTAACCTTCCATGTTGTACTCCAGAGGACCGTCGGTGAAGGTGGTGTTGCTGATGTTGTTCACCTGAGTGTTACCAATCAGTTCACCATCACGATACACATTATAGAAACGATAGGTGCGGTCGACAACAGCCGTCCAGTTGAGGACAATCTGTTCGTCGTCGAACACGGTCTCGTCGACAGCGGTCAGGTTCTGCGGGACGTTGAGGTGGGTGGTGAAGCCCCAGATCGGGCTGCTCACGCCCTCCGGGCAAGCGGTGTTGTTGAACTCGACATGCCAGAAGTAGTTGGTGTTGTTCCACAGGTTGCGGACAGTGTAGCTGTTGGCCATATCGGTGCTGAAGCCGCCATCCTCAGGATAAATGATTGTCTGCGGGTGGTTGGGATCCGGATAGTAGGTGCTACCGAAGACCAGACGCCAACCAGTGGCATATTCAGGAACCATCCAACGCAGGGTCACGCTGGCAGGCTCGATTTCGTCCTCGTCGTCGGCAGGAACCGGGTTGAAGGCAAAGCCTTCGGCCTCGGTGGCCGGGCAAGGCATCTCGTCGATGTTGATGTAAACAGTGTAGTCAGCCTGCGTGGCAGAGGCAACCAGATAGTAGGCGCCAGGAGTCAGACCCAAGTCGGTGATGACCGGACCTGCATTTGCAGCAGCGCCACCACCAGGAGTGATGTCGAGCTGGATGTCGTTAACGTACGAGGTACGATTGGTGCTACCGCTCCACGAACCAAGTGTATACGGATCGGGAGTAGAGCTATCGCTGTACCAAGTAAGACCCTTGGAACCAGTGGTCGGGTGGGTATAGAACACATAGCTGGAGCCAGGATAGCCGTTAGTGCCATCAAACATAGCAACCATCAGGTTGCTCGTACCATCATACTGGAACGGGGTGTCAAGGTTAATGGTCACCCAACCAGCAGCAGAGGCAGACATATTACCACTCCAGACAATGTCGGAGAGGCTCATGGCTTCCATATCGCTTGTGCTAGCAAACTCTTCCTTATCAGTATGCTTCATGAACATAGTCAGGTTGTTCATGGTAAATGAAGAGGAGTAGTTATAGTAGAAGCTGATGGAGTTGATAGTACCAGCCATTCCAATTTCATCGGCAGTGTAGATCTGCTCAGAAAGTGAATAGTTGAAGTACATGTTGGCCGGGTAGTAGTAATAGCTAGAACCCGTCTGGTCACCAATCGTCACGATGTCGCGGCCAGCGCGGTCACGGTTGCCACCCTTCATGATGACGTTCGGACGAGTCGTGCTCGTGTACATCGTATTGGCAACAGTCGGATCATAGGCACCGCTGTCCTGATAACGATAGGACATGGCATTGAAAGGCAACGAGCCAGTGGCTTGCCAGCTCACAGAACTGTTGTATTCGCCATTGTTGCGTTGGCAGTAGATCAACACGTTGCTGTGGCCGTCCCAGCTGAAGGTGCCCTCGTTGAAGACGAACTCATTCCAGCCGATGGCGGGAGTCATGGCACCGGTATAGACCTTGGTCATGCCAGTGACAGGATGAGAAGTCGTCGTCAGAGTCTCGTCTTCCACATTGGCCATCCAGATGGTGATACCCTGCTGGTTGTAGCCAGGAGCATTGGTGGCATACCAGCTCAAGCTGGTCATCGGGGCGGTGGTCACACCGGCCTCGGTCAGCTCAGCGGCGAGGAAGAGGTTCTCAGCAATGCAGTAGTTGTAGAAGGTGTAGAAGGGGAAGTAGGTAGTAGTGGTAGTACCCTCACCGATCTGAACCTCAAACGGAGCGGCAGCAGCGCCACCACCGGAAGTGCTCAGGCCAGTGTAGTTGTTGGTAGCCATGGGGCCGCCTTCACCGTAGAAGTCCTCAGTGTAGAGGGCCACCTTGCCATTTTCGGCAGTCGAATCAACCCAAGCGCTGATGATTACGTCGTTATCAACCGTGAACTTGTAGACGGCATCCTCACCTTCCGGAATCTCGGGGAAGGGCAAAGTGTAGTCGTTGTGAAGCACGGTAGGCGTGATCTCCGAAGGAATGCCTTCGTAGGTGTAACCAGCATCAATGGTGCCGAGGTCGTAAGCCACCTCAACCACATCGGGGCATTCAGGAGCATAGAGCTCAACCATGACGGGCCAGATGTGAGCGGCGCGGTTGCCTTCGGTGATGGCCACGAACTGACGCTCGATGACACCGGTGTCGGCAGTGTTGACATTCATAATCAACTCAACGCCGTCGGTATTCACCTGGAAGGGCAGTTCTTCGCCTTCAACACTGAACATACCGTCGCTGGGCGTGAAGTCCAGAACGTTGACAGTGTAGACAGGACCTTCGCTGTACATGGTGAAGTTGAAGGGC
>LPNH01000054.1 GCA_001543385.1 Candidatus Hemicellulosilyticus sp. P3 | reverse complement strand
GATGTATTGACCAGCGGCTCTCGAACCCTTAGAGGAACCACTCTTGTATTGGACATAATTACCCTCATTGGGATCATACACAGCATAGGTGTTAGCGAAGTTACTATTGCCCATGAGTGCTGCGTTCTGACTGACAAATTCGTCGAAATCCAAGAAGCTTTGGTAGGGGTTGCCAAGGAGGTTGTAACCAGCCAGGCCGGTCCATTCGTTGTCAGCGGTATAGGTGACTTCAATTTCGATATCACCGTTGTTCAGCGTGCCGCGGTTCTGGAGGAACTGGGCTTTCTTACTAATGGTAGTACCATTGAGGTCATATTCCCACCACGTGGACATATCAACCGTAGTCAGATAGCCCTTGCCAGGGATGAAGTGGTCCTCATTGGTGTAAGGGATATTGAGTTCGTAGTCATCCATGTGCCAGTGGCTAAGGCTGTTGCGGCGGAAGTTGAGCCAGTGGTACTGGGGCTCGTAGAAGCAATAGAAGTCGCCACGATGCCATGAACTCAAATCGATGGGGTAGAAAGCGTGATCTTCATCGCTGTTACTGAGGATCCATCCACAAGGATTGGGGGCCCAGTTGTGTGCCACTTGTCCTTGGTTTGAATAGCCCCATCCGAACATGCTGTTCGACAGCGAAGAGCTGATATTGTGCCAACGTTCGCCGGAATTAATATCGGTGTTATCGAAGGCTTGCAAGGTTTGACCCGTGTAGGCTTCGATGCTTGAAGGAGTACTAGTAGCATCAGTGGGTTGCAACAATGAGATGTTTTCATCGATATAAACCACCACGTTGGCATCCGTGTTATAATAACTGGCATCCAAATCAGCCTTTGCACCACTATTGCTATTACTTGGATTCAAGTCTTCGTTGGCGAAGAGGTTGATTGAACCGCCGTTGATGGATGTATGGTCCGTAACTTTATAGCTATTGCCTAAAGTGGTTCTCTCATTCAAGGCGCCGCTGTTGTGGCGGTGGAGCATGTCGGAGAGGTTGTGGGCATAGTCGATGCGGATGCCATCAGAGGAACCCAAGCAGGTGTAACCATCCAATTGAAGCACCGGGAAGTCACCATTAATGTTGCCAGAGCCATGGGCATAATCATAATTGCCAGCAGTGGTGCGCTTCCATGTGGCACCAGTGCCCTTGTTTTCATTCAGCTTTTCCACTAATGGAGTTCCGTTTTCGTACACATTGAAAGTAGTACCTGAAATTGTCGTCGTTCCCCACTCACCATCCGTCATATTGTCGTTGGTGAACAAATTGTAGAAAGTCTTATTAACAGAAAGCGTGTAAGAATTGGCTAGGTTGTCGGCAGGGGAAGTAATCGTATTAGGAACAGTAGTGTTTAGGTTGGTTTCCGTTGTAGTACTTTCAGAGTTAGGACGCGACCAAGTTTCCAATTGTTGGATATAGCAGTTGGTAGCTGCAGTACCACTACCGACGAGTTGGTCAAATGTGGCCTTGTTAAGGTTTTCGTTGGTAAGACGTTCGAAACGCACATAGCAATTGTTGATGGTGCCATTGTTGGTACCTGCAATGCCGCCGACTTTGTATGTATTATTGCTGCCAAGGTATTTGTAAACACCATTGGTGAAGCCGTTGCTGAAGCTGCCGCTACGGTTTTCGCCCACAGCGCCACCCATGGTGTAGCCTGTAAGCTCAGCCATGGCCATAGCATTATAGATGGTGCCTCCATTGTTGAGGCCAACAAGGCCGCCATAGATCAGGTTGACATCATTGGCGTTGTCGTTGTTGCAGGTCATGCGGCCAGCGGCTTCGCAATTGTAAATAGTGCCACCCGTCAAGGTATCGGCCAAGATGCCGTGGTGGATGAATTTGCCTTTACCGTCAACCTGGTGGGCCTTGCCACGGAAGTCAGAGTCCAAAATGAAGACATCATGCACAGTGCCTTTCACGTTGGAGAACATGCCAGGATACACTACCACTTCATTGTTTTGGCCTTCAGCCACCTTATACCATTTGTCGGCATTGTTCTTCAGGCCAGTGATGACGTGGCCGTTGCCGTCGAATTCGCCTTCGTAAGCCAACTTGATCTTTTTGCCATCGGCATCCAAAATGTATTCATTGTTTGCATTGCACTTGTAACCGGCTCCAATCGGCACCCAGTTGTGAGCGCTCATGTCGATGTCGGCAGTGAGACGACCAGGGAGAGAGGTGTTGGAGGCCACATTGTTGGTGTTGCCATTGTAGTGGATACGGCCGTTCACTTCACTGATGAACCAAGCCAGTTCTTCAGGCGTGTCGATATTCATACGGTCATAGCCTGTAGGCATGCTTGTGACAATCTCAGTCCAAACATCGCCCATCACATTGGTGGTAAGGTTGTTGAACGGGCCGTAGTAAGTGTCGCCCACTTGGATATAGGAATGGGCTGGGTCGTTGGTTTCGATGCCGTCGCCCCATGTGCCGCCTTGAACCTCAACCGGAATCTTGATGACGATTTTACGACCGTGGATTTCTTTATTACCATGATCGTCTTCTTTCCATCCACACCAATGGTAGGAGAAATTGAAGCCGCTCATTTGGATGGTCTTGCCATTCACCGTGATAAAGTTAGCCGGAAGCTTGTTTTCGTTTCCACCAGTGACGACACCTGATATTTGTTCGCCGTCAACAGTTATTGTGCCAATGGTAAGCGCACCCGCGTCATTAATATCCTCAAAAGTGTACACACCGGTCGATTCATTATAATCAGTGCATTTAGGTGCATAGGCGATTACAGTTCCTGAAGCACCTTCAGGCAACTGGAAGTTGGGCGACACCATATCTTGCACGATGGCGCTGGCTGGCAACGACATGGCGCCGCTGGCACCGGCAATGGCCTCAAAGATTTCGGACAAACCTGCCGATGATTCAGCAGTGTAGGTGTAATTGACACCAGGAGTGGGATCGCCATGGTTATCCATGCTGTGTGCATCTGGATAGTTCGACGAAGTGTAAGCCATGTAGTTCAGCACTTGCTGAGTTGGATTATTAAACACACCAACGGTGAACACAGACGCATCGAACTGATAGTTTGTGCCACTTACCATACCATTATGTTTCATTTGATATGCATACTCGATGATATCATTGGCAACACTTTCAACAAAACCACTTTGATGGTTAGGTTCACCATCGGTGAACATCACAACTACCTTTGAGCGTTCCTCAAACTCCTCAGCGGGGATACTAGCCAAAACATATCTGGCTTTGTTCATACCATAATCAGCAGCAGTTGCGCCTGCTGCTCTAAGATTGTTCACCTGAGTTTTTATATAAGAAGCTTCAGTTACTGGATCCCTTCGTCTGACGACAACTTGTGTGTGGTTGTAGTTATTATTGTCAAAGCCGTTGAGTTCTGAAATGTCAGACTCATTGCTGCCAGTACCCCAAGAGGCCATTGCATATTTCACGATACTTATTTTGTGATCCACTTCATATTGTGCTGCATCAGCAGCAATGATATCCACAAACTGGCCGACAGCTTCATGCAAAGCCTCCATTTTGGTGGCACGGCCATACCTATACAGCGCACCAGTCCAAATCGTTGTAGTTTGGTTTGTTATATTGGTAGGAGCCGTCGTTGTGATTCCAGTTCCACTTAAATAGTAATTTATGGCACCAACAGTAAAATAAAGACGATATCTTCTTTGATTACCCACGTGTGGCCTTTCTCTATAAACCTGATAATAGTTGCCATCAGTGTGCAAATAAAAATAGGTATTACTGCCATAACTATTGTACGAATACGCTTGTTCAGGTATAATATGGTATTCATTAGTAGTACCAATCACATCATTCATTGATCCCGAAACGTCCAAGACGAGGACGATATCGGTGGGCACGTGTTGGGCAACAGAGTGACCCGTCACGAAGGCTTCAACGAGGATGTTACCCGTGCGGCCTGTGGGGTCGTCAGAGACCCATTTCTTTTCCATCTTCAGGCCATCAGGCACTGGAGTCATGTTCTGCGCAAACGCGCCCATGCTTAACAGCACCATCCCTATTAATAATAAGGTGTGGCCGAGGGCGCTTTTCCATTTGCCGTGGCCGAGCAGGGCCAGGCTTTTCTTGTTAGTGTAATGATTCATTTGCATTTGGAATTATTTAATTATTATGAATTTATATCTCTTTTTTCGTGCTTTTCGGAATACACTATTTTTCGGCTGCAAAAATACATTATCTCCTTATTATATAAGGAGTTAGAGAGTAACGTAAACGTTATGGAATTGTAACTATTTTGTTACTATTTATTCAGAGTTTGTTTAAATTTCAATTCGACAATTTGTTAAGCATGATTTTCGAGAAGGCGATTTGGATCATGGCCTCGGAGGATTCGGAGTAGAACTCGTAGTCCAAGGCGACCCTCCTGAAGTTGTACAGCCAAGCGAAAGACCTTTCGACAATCCATCTCAAAGGGATGACGTTGAACTTCTTAGGGCTTTCATCGGGACGAAGCACGACCTCAAATTGGCATCCAAGCGTCTTGCGGACCGTCTCCTTCAGTTTGTCGCCCCTGTAGCCACCGTCCGCAAGTATCTTCTTCAGCCTCGGGAACTTGTGGGCAAGTTTCCCTAATGCCGATTCTGCACCCTTGCTGTCATGTATGCTTGCTTCGTGGACGGAGACGGCCATCGGGAACCCCAGCGTGTCAACCACGACCTGGGCTTTCCTCCCTTTTATCTTCTTGTTGCCGTCAATGCCACGCTCCTTGTCCACATGCTGGGTGGTCTTGGCGCTCCTAGAGTCTATGATGCCGAGGCTCGGGCTTTCCTCTCTTCCAAGCAAAACGCGCAACTTCTCTCGCAGCGTGTCCATGATGTCCTCAAAGACGCCTTCGCGCTTCCACTTCGTAAAGTAGTAGAACACAAGGTTGTATGGCGGGAAGTCCTTGGGAATCATCCGCCATTGGCAGCCTGTCTTGTTGACGTAGAGTATGCAGTTCATGATGTCTCGGAGAGAATATTTTCTCTTTCTTGTCGATGGTTCCAGAATTTTTTGCAATATTTGCCACTGATTATCGGTAAGGTTAGTTGGGTATTCCTTTTTCATATCTAAATGATTGGAAACCACAAAGATACGAAATAATATCCAATTAACCTACTGATTATCAATTATTTATGTATTTTTTTTGATCCACATAGAATACTTTTTGATTCATTTTTAAACAGCTTCTCAGTGTGCTTTCACTTTCCTCGCGGAGGGCTGCGGAATAGAGCACGAAGAAGTCTCGGCCCAATAAAACCGAGATACGAAGCAGCATTTGGGTGTCGATACTATAGCTGTTGAAGAT
>LPNH01000053.1 GCA_001543385.1 Candidatus Hemicellulosilyticus sp. P3 | reverse complement strand
CGAGCAGACCGACCTGATCGACCTCACCGACCTCGCCGCCGGCACCTACACGCTGCGTATCACGATGCCCGAAGGCACCACGCTGCGCAAGATCGTGAAGCGCTAAAGGCGAAAAGGAGAAGGGGCCGCATCCGCGGCCCCTTCTCCTTTTTAATGGGCCCAATGGGTCCAATGGGTCTAATGGGTCTAATGGGTCTAATGGGTCCAATGGGTCCAATGGGTCTAATTAGACTTATTAGACTTATTAGACTTATTTCCCCTATTAGCTCCGTTTTTAACCTTTCTTTGCAATTTTTTTTCCATCGATATTTGCTTTTTTAAATTTTTATTCAGACCTTTGACGGTGCTTTATTGTGGGGCGACGCCCCGCGATAAGTATTTATATCATTCTCATACTCAGACAAGAACAATCTTTCTTTAACTAATTTAATGTTTAACTAAAAAACAAGTACCATGAGAAAACATCTACAATGGATGCTGTTGCTCGCGGCCTTTGTCGTGCCATGGGCGACTCATGCGCAGGTGACGTACACCTGTGACTTCGAATCCGGCAGTGACGGATGGACCTTCCTCAACAGTTCCGGTTGCGGCTGGTTCATCGGCACCGCCGAAGGCGCCAGCAACGGAGGCTCCTACGGCCTCTACGTCAGCACAGACGGCGGCGACACCTACGACTCCTACACCAGTTCCCAAGTCATCTATGCCTACCGCGACGTAAGCATTGTGGGCGGTACCACCGTCGACATCAGCTATGACTGGGTTTGCGAGGGTGAAACGCCGAACTGGGATTATATGCGTGTCTTCCTGGCTCCCGCCAGTGCGTCGCTCACGGTCGGTTCGCTCCCGTCGGGTGTGTCTGCAAGCGCGTTGCCGTCGGGCTGGATTGCCTTGGACGGGGGCACCATATTAAACGGCCAGACCACCTGGACCACCAAGTCGCTGACCGGCGTCACCGTCGCCAACGGCGGCTCCTACCGTCTGGTCTTCCTGTTCCGTTCGGACGGCAGCACCCAGAACGACGCCCCTGCTGTCGACAACATTGTCTTCACCTACACCGAGCCCTCGTGTGTGCCCCCCACCGCCCTGGTGCTGACCCCGTCGGCTACGACGGCCAGCTTCAGCTGGGACGCTTCCACCACGGCCGTCGACTCCTACCAGTGGCTCTACACCGAGGCCAGTGGCACGCCCGATTGGACGGCGGCCACCTCCACCACCTCCACTTCAGCCGAAATCGAAGGCCTCACCGCCACCACCTCCTATGTGGCCTACGTCCGCAGCAACTGCGGCAGCGGCGACTACAGCGACCCGGTCAGCGTGCCTTTCACCACCGACTGCGAAGCCATCACCGTGACGGAGGAGAACCACTACACCTATGGTTTCGAGACAGCCGGCGAATTCAGCTGCTGGAAGCCGGGTGCCGCCACGCGTTACCAGAATAGCAGTTACTCCACCTACTCCTCCGAAGGCGACTGGTGCCTGCGCATCTATGGTTCGAGCGATGTGGTGGTGATGCCTGTGCTGAACGATGTCAACACCCTGCAGATCGATTTCTATCTGAAACGCTACAGTTCCACCTCCGCCACCTTGGAGTTGGGCTATGTTACCAGTGCTGCCGACGTCTCGACCTTTGTGCCGCTGAAGTCGTACAGTTCCGCCGACAACTCCTCTTACACGCTCTGCCATTATAATCTTGTTGCGGTGCCTGCCGACGCCCGTGTGGCATTCCGCCACACCGGCACCAGCAGCTATACAGGCTGGTATATCGACAGTGTCGCGGTCAGCCCGATGCCTTCCTGTGTCGCGCCCTCCGATCCGATCGTCACCGGTATCTCCACCGACGCGGCCACCTTCGGCTGGACCGTCGGCCTTGCCGACGACGACACCTGGGAGGTGGAGTACAGCGCCGACGGCGAGAACTGGCTCACCACCGGCCCCGTCAACGACAACCCCACCAACCTCATCAACCTCACCTCCAACACCGAATATCAGGTGCGCGTGCGCACCCTCTGCAACGGCGGTACCGAGCAGAGCGACTGGAGTGCCGCGGCCACCTTCCGCACCGAGTGCGACGCCATTGTCGTCGATGCCGACAACCCCTATGTCGAAGGCTTCGAGAGCGGCTTCCCTGATTGCTGGGACAACAGCGAGGGCACCACAGACAATGTCTCCTACCGTTGGAGCGCCTATGCCACAGGCCATACGGGTGCCGGGCTGCGTTTCAACAGTTATAACAACTCCAATGGCAAAACCAATTATCTAAGCACCCCGAGCCTGGTGTTGACAGTGAACAGTCGCCTTGTCTTCTGGTACAAGAACCCGACGGGAGGTGACTTCAGTGTCTATATCAGCACCGACGGCGGTGTCACGCGTTCCGAACTGGCCACCGGCCTTACCGGTGCTGCCAGCTGGACGCAGCAAAGCATCGATCTCAGCGCCTATACTGCCGAGACGGCTGTCCTCTACTTTAAGGGAACGTCGAACTTCGGCAGTGGCGATGCATACATCTACCTTGACGAAATGTCGGTCGAGGCCATTCCCTCCTGTGTCGAGCCTGCCGGCCTGACCGTCGCCGCTGTCGCTGCCAACGAGGTCAGCCTCAGCTGGACCGACCAGAACGAGGCCGCGCCGTCCTCGTGGACCGTGGCCTACGGTCCCGCCGACGCTTTCGACCTTGACGACCCCGCCACCTACAGCACCCTCACCGCCACCTCGGCCGAGGCCACCATCCCCAACCTCGACGGCTACACCAATTATAAATTCGCCGTCCGGGCCGACTGCGGTCCCTCCGAGGCGAGTGCTTGGAGCAGTTCCGTCACTGTCGGAACCCTGCCTGACTGCGGCACGCAGAGCGGCCGCCAGTTTACCATCGGCAACGGCACCTCCACGAGCACGAATCCGTTCTATTATAGTTCTTACACTAACTATACCTATGGCGGAGCCTATATCAGCTTCACCCCTGAAGAGTTGGCCGCCTACGACCTCTACGAGGGCTCCATCAAGGGAGTTGCCTTGGCCTATGCCGGCTCCAGTGAGCTGACCATGCCCGTCAAGGTCTATGCCCGCCTTCGCGAAAACGGTGTCGTCTACTTTTCGGGTTCGGATGCCAGCGACACCACCGACATGACGCTGGTCTACGACGGCGAACTGACCTTCGCCCCGGGTGCCGACTGGACGGAAATCGTTTTCGACGAACCGTTTGCTTACGACGGCACCAGCGGCATCGAGCTGTACTTCCGCCGCGACGCGGCCCTTACGCAAGCACCTGATTTCTACTACACGAGTGCAGGTAGTTATAGTGACGGTTACTACGCTGTCTACAACTATGGCAACACGCTTACAAGCTTGACCCAATACACCACCAGTTCCCGTCCCAACGTCCGTTTCGCCATGTGCGTCAGCGAGCCCGACTGTCTGGCTCCGCTCAACTTTGCCAAAGGAGTTCTGACTCCCGCTTCGGCTGTCCTCACTTGGACCAACCGCAGTGACGCCACGTCCTGGCAGCTGCACTACGGCGACGAGACGCTCGACCTCACCGCCGACGATGTCACCTTCGGCACCGTCGACGCCGACTCCGTCCGCTACACCCTCTCCGGTTTGGAACCCAACACCGATTACAGCGTCACCCTGCGCAGCATCTGCGGCGAGGGCGATGCCAGCGATTGGACTTCCGCCGTCAGTTTCCGCACACCTTGCCTGCCCCGCGCTGTCGATGCCGACAACCCCTTCGTGGCGGATGCCGACGTCGCAGGCTTCAACTTTGAATGCTGGACCAACGAGCACATCTCCGGTCCCGGATCGAACCTGTGGCAAACCAGCACAGACAAGCATCATTCGGGTACGAGCTCATTCATTCTGCCCGACATGTCTGCCACCACCTACACCCACTTGGTGACACCGGGTTTGACGCTCGATCCCGCGGCTGTCAACGGCTACCAGTTCTCGTTCTGGATGTACCGTGTGTCATCAACAAAACCGCTTGAAGGTGTCCGTGTATGGGTGGGCAACAGCCCCGTCCTCGAGGGTGCCACCCAGTTGTTCCACATCCGCCGCGGATATAACCAAGGTGAAATCACCGAGGCAACGGAGGGTTGGTACGAGTACAAGGCTGTGATTCCGAGCGAGCTGATCAACGATGCCGTCTATGTGATTCTGGAAGGCATCAGTGAGTTCGGTAACGCCTCCTATATCGACGACATCACGGTCTCCGCTTTGCCTTCGTGTGTGGCGCTCACCGCTTTCGACACCGTCGGCGAACCCGATGTCGACCAAGTCACGCTCACCTGGAAGGAATACGACTCCGACCGTCCGCTGCAATACCTGGTGGAATACACCGCCGCCGGTGCCGACCGTCTCGACACCGCCCGCGTGCCCTATGCCGACGTCACCGACGATGCCGTCGCCAACACCATCGGGTGGACCCTCACCGGCCTCGCCGCCAACACCGCCTACAGTGTGCGTGTGGCCGCCATGTGCCAGGAGGGCGACACCAGCGAGTGGACTTCCGTCGTCAGTTTCCGCACCGCCTGCAGCACCTTCGATCTGCCCTACACCGCCGGCTTCGAAACCGCCGACCTCAACAGCGCCGCCTTGCTGCCCTTCTGTTGGCAGCGCTACAACAGCGCCGACGCGAACTACCCCCGCGTGGGCACCTCTTATGTGAATGGCGGTAGTCGCTCACTTGCCTTCAACGTCAGTGCCGCCGGTGCCACCACACAGTTGGCCATTCTGCCGCAGCTGTCGGAACAGTATGCTGCCACCACCAACCGCATCGTCTTCTATGTGAGAGGCCGTAGTGCGCTCGACAGCGCCCTGACCGTCGGTGTCATGACCGACCCGGCCGAAGCCTCCACCTTCACCGAGGTGGCTCATATCAATGCCACGACGGCCTACGCCAAGCACAAGATAACATTGCCTGTGGGAGCCGGACATGTGGCCATCCGCGGCAACCGCCCCACAAGCGGCACCAGTTCCATCGACATCTACGTCGACGATGTCACCCTTGAGATCAAGCCCGGCTGCGAGCAGCCCGAAGGGTTTGTCCGCAAAGGCGCCGTCACCTCTTCCGCCGCCCTTCCGCTCGCTTGGCTCGACGGCGAGGCCTCTGAATGGCAGTTGGAGGTCAGCCACACCGACGCCGAGGGTGAGACCGTCACGGAGTCTGTCGCCGTGACCGCCGTGACCCGCGGCACCGTCGACGCCGACTCCGTCTACTACACCCTTTCCGGCCTGGAGGCCAACACCACCTACAGCCTGCGCCTGCGTGCCGTCTGCGGCGAAGGGCAATACAGCGCCTGGGCCGACGCCACCGTCAGCGCCCGCACGCTGAACGCCGCCG
>LPNH01000052.1 GCA_001543385.1 Candidatus Hemicellulosilyticus sp. P3 | reverse complement strand
ACTTGTGCCAACGGAACATGCCGTATTCCTCGTGCGGTATCTTGATGTAGGTGTAAATCCAGAAGAAGAAAAACGCCGTGATTTCGGCCAACAGCGAAGCCAATGCCGCGCCACCGATGCCCATCTCGGGCAGACCCACGTGGCCGAAGATCAAGGCCCAGTCAAAGAAGATGTTGACCACGGCCATGATGATGGTCGAGAAGGTGATGACCTGGGTGTTGCTGATGCCGACATAGAAAGAGCGGAACAGGAAGTTGAACACCACGAACATGATGCCGAACTGCCTGAATCTCAAATACTCGCTCGCCGCCGCATAAATGTTTTCCGACTCAATGATGACATGCAACAACTTATGGCTGAAGAAGAACAAGATGCTGAACAGCAAGATGCCTAATCCCAGCACAAACAATGCCCCATGCTGAAACACCACGCCAATCTTGCTGAAGTTGCCCTCACCATACCGCCTCGCGATGAAGATCTGTATGCCAATAGCAAAACCCATCGCCAAGGTGGTGAAGACAAAATAATACAAGCCCGCCATCATGGAGGCGCTCAGCTCGATGGTGCCAAGGTGACCCAAGAATGCGGTGTCGGTGAAAGTGATGATGGTCTGTGCCAAGTTACCCAACATGATGGGGTAAGCGATGCGCCAGATCTCGCGGTTCGAAACGGTGGTTTTAATCATGCTGCAAAGATAGGAATTTATCTCACGCAGAATTCGTAGAATTATATGAAGCGCAAAGCGGCGTGTAATTTCGCACGCAGAATCCGCTGAACTATATGAAGCGCGAAGCGACGCCAAGTTTGCGTCCAGCAGGTTCTGCGAGTTCTGCGGATTCTGCGTGAAACAATCGCGTCCGGCAGGTTCTGCGAGTTCTGCGGATTCTGCGTGAAACAATCGCGTCCGGCAGGTTCAGCGAATTCAGCGGATTCTGCGTGCAAAAAAAATCACTTCGCGTGAAGCGCAGCGTATGCCTTTCCCAGATGCTCCGTGATGTCAGAAGCAATCAAAGCCTCCTGCCCTATCTCGTCGGCGGCAAGGTCGCCAGCGAGGCCGTGGAGATAGACGCCCAACACGGCAGCTTCCTCAGGTGAATAGCGTTGTGCCAAGAGCGAGAGGATGATGCCCGTCAGCACGTCGCCGCTACCCGCCGTGGCCATGCCGGGATTGCCCGTGGTGTTGAAGAAGATGGTGCTATTGGGCATCGCGACAGTGGTGTGTGCACCTTTTACGATGACGACGAGGTTATATTTGATAGCCAGCTCGCGCTGTTTTTCAAGGCGCTCGAATGAGGTCGAGGTCTTCCCCATCAAACGTTCAAACTCCTTAGGATGCGGCGTCAGTATCGTTTTGGCAGGCAGGAAGGGCAGCCAAGTCGGGTTGTCGGAGAGGATGTTCAAGGCATCGGCATCCATAACGAGCGGCACTTGCACCTCTTGGATGAGGCGTTTCAAGGCGCGGACGGTGTCATCCGCCTTGCCCAAGCCCGGACCCACGCCCACAGCGGTATAGGCATCCAGATGTCCAAACGATGAGAAGCAGGTTTCGGAATCATCACCATCAATCATCGCCTCGGGGATGGCGGTCTGCAAAGGCAGTTGCGCCACCTTGGGCAAGTGTACACTCAGCAGGCCTACACCCGTGCGCAGACAGGCTTTCGCGCCCAGCAAAGCCGCGCCCGTCTTACCTTCGGAGCCAGCAATCAGCAAAGCGTGACCGTATGTGCCTTTATGAGAGTATTTCGTGCGCGTGTGCAAAATCGGCCTCACCATCGCCTTGACGGTCAGCAGGTTGTTGGTCTCCACCTCTTCCAGATAGCGTGGATGTAGGCCGATGTCCAACACCTCGAAGCGACCCACATACGGGTCGTTTTCGGGCAAGAGGAAGGCCAACTTGGGGTTTTGGAAAGTCAGTGTGTAGTCGGCCTTGAAGATGAAGCCCAAGGCACTAGGCTCGTCGGCGAAGAGGCCCGAAGGGATGTCGATAGCCACACGGATGGCCTTGCTCTGGTTGAGGTAAGCAATCAGGTCGGCGGTCATGCCCTGCGGAGGACGGTTGAGGCCCGAGCCGAAGATGGCGTCGACCACCACATCGTTGACATCGACTTTCGGGAAGTCGTCCTCGGTGAGAATGTCGAACATCGGCACCTTGGTCTCATTCACGAGGCGGTAGTAGTTCACCTCGCAGTCGTGGCTCATGCGGTCGCTGTGACGCACCATAAACACCTGTGGGACAATCTCTTGTTCATTGAGCAGTCGGGCCACCACGAGGCCGTCGCCGCCGTTGTTGCCCATGCCGCAGAAGATCTTGATGGTCTTGTCGCGCGGCGTGCGGCGATAAAGCCACTCAAAGACTTTCGTGGCCGCCCGTTCCATCAGGTCGACGGACTCGATGGGTTCGTTTTCTATCGTGTATTTGTCCGCTTCGCGGATTTGTTCGACTGAGAGGATTTTCATGGCGTCTTATTTTGGTATCGGCTTCGCCGAGAAATCGTTCAAAAATCTTTCAAAAAATTATCGTTTTTGGTTTACTCGTAATACTCATAGCGATACACACTGAAATAATACTCATACAAATCTGCCCCTGGCATCCATTGAATGTGCGCTATGCAATTGTCATGGTCGTCAAAGAAAAACAGGCTCTCGTGTGAAAAATCATAGTTTTCTCCATTATAAATAGCGTAATAAGAATAATAATCCGTGTCTTTATGATACTGCCATACTTGCTTATGAAATTCCGAATTACGATAAGCAATTCTTTCTTTTTCCACTTGCCTACCCAATTCATCATACTTGTATTTTATTACCTCTAATGGAACGGCATCATCGTTTTTGAAATACTCATATTTGGTCACCCGGCCAAAGTCATCATAATTATATAGTGATACCGATTTGCCAAAATTGTCTCTTTGAACATATCTTTCTTTTACAGGGAGCCCTTTGTCGTTACGATTAATTACTCTCTCGTACTTTATCTTTTCTTTTTTCCTAACTGGAATCACCTTATAATTAACATAATCAACAACTTGCCCCGTTGAATCCGTTTCTTGCCATCTATCTTCATCAGACCTAATATCTGTATGCCACCTTCTTACTTCCCTGCATATTTCTTTTACAATACTATCATTTCTATCATATCTGTACCTTATTCTTCTTTCAATTACATCTTCCAAGCCTGTGTTCTCCCTCCGCTCAAAAACAACATTCCCTTTCGAATCATATTCCCAATAAAACTTAGGATCTCTATTTATAACACAACCATGTCCCTCCGACTTGCGCAAAACACCATTTTTGTCATACTTCAGTGTGAAATGCTCGCGTATTTCCTCACCCACAATGACTTTGCGTTCCAACAGCCGACCTTCAGAATCGTAGGTCCAATGTTCTGAACGATTCTGACGCCTTTCTTCCACAAGTCTTCCCACTTCATCAAATTTATATGAATAATAAATGGTATCGTTAGGCGCATTGCCATCATCAATTATCATTTTCAACAAATGTCCGAGATTATCATACTCATTATAATAGAAAACATCACCCAATCTTGTGTAATTTCCCAATGAATCATACTCTCTACAATAATAGTACTTTCTGTCTTTTACAGTATTACTATTAATGCTGTCCGCAAATCGAATCAGCCTATCAACATCAAATCCACATTGATAAAAACGATTCATGAAAACATCGTGGTTGACGGAATCGCAAACATCAAAATCATAAGAAAACAACTCATATCTCTTGACCTTGCCTTGCAAACCATCCTTTTCCCAATCCGTCTTTTGGCCAAGGGTTTCTCCGACAAAAGCAACTAGGAAGAGAGAAAGGATAATGTATTTCACAGCAAGTTCTTTCATTAATACTAAGATTTTGAACGATTTTAATCAGGATTTTTGACAGATTTCTTGCGAAGCAATCCTATGAATCACATCTTCAAGTTTTTCTTTCCCCTCAAACAATATCCCCGTAATTCCAAAAGCATTCGCCCCGGCTACATTATTCGGATTATCATCAATAAAAGCCGTCTCCTCGGCCTTGATGCCGAAGCGTTGCAAAGCCAGTTGGAAAATCCTCGGGTCGGGCTTCATCACCTTCTCGATGCCCGAAATCACCATGTCTTCCATGAGGTTGAGGATGGGATAGACCGGTCTTACCAAGGCGAAGGTCTCTTCCGACCAGTTGGACAGCCCAAACACACGGAAGCCTTTGGCTTTCAATTCCTTGACATATTCCTCCATGCCAGGAATCTGTCCGCCCATCATCTTCATGAAGTCGCCGTAGTACAGTTCGATTTCCTTCTTCCACTCGGGATACTCGGCAATGAGTTCCGCCGTGCCTTCCGCAATGGGACGGCCGTTGTCGTGCTGGGCATTCCATTCGTAGGTGCAGATGTGGGTGAGGAACCATTCGGCCTTGTCCACATCGCCGAAATAAGGGTCATAAAGGTAATGCGGGTTCCAGTCGAGGAGCACGCCGCCGTAGTCGAATATCAGGTTTTTGATCATTGTCTATATTTTGCCGCAAAGTTAACGAAAAACTCAAAGAAAACCGTATTTTTGCATCTTTAAACCTGAAATTATGCCCAACACCATAGACTTCGCTGCGCAAATCGCACAGGAACGCAATCTAGCCACGCACCATGTGGCCAATGTCATTCGCCTCTTCGACGAAGGCGCCACCATCCCCTTCATCGCCCGCTACCGCAAGGAAATGACAGGCACGATGAATGAAGAGAATGTGGCCGCTGTACAAAAACGCCTCGAACAACTCATCGAACTCCAAAAACGCAAGGAAAGCGTCATCGCCTCCATCCGCGAGCAGGAGAAACTCACACCCGAACTGGAACAGAAGATTCTGAACGCCAAGACCTTGCAAGAAGTTGAGGATTTGTATTTGCCGTACAAGCCCAAGCGCCGCACCCGCGCTGCCATTGCCCGCGAGAAAGGCCTGGAGCCACTTGCCGCACAAATCATGGCGCAGAATGTGGACTTTGTTGACCGCCTCGCTGCTCGTTATGTCAACGCAGGCAAAGGCGTCAACGACATCGAGGAAGCCCTGCAAGGTGCCAAGGACATTATGGCCGAATGGGTCTCGGAGAACATCAACGGGCGCAACCGCATCCGCAAGATCTTCCACATGCAGGGCGACATCAGCTCCGCCGTGGTCAAAGGCAAAGAAGAGGAAGGCAAGACCTACCAGCAGTATTTCGACTTCCGCGAGCCGATTTCAGAGGCGCCCTCGCATCGCCTTTTGGCCCTGTTCCGCGCAGAGGAAGAAGGCATGGTGAAGCTGAAAATCAAGGTGGACGACGACTTTGTGCTCAACTCGCTCGAAAGCATCTTCCTGAAGAACGACAACGAATCGTCGGAGCTCGTGCGCGAAGCCATCGCCGACTCGTGGAAACGTCTCCTTGAGCCGAGCATCGAGACCGAAATCCGCAATTATTATAAGGAGAAGGCCGACGAGACCGCCATCCGCGTCTTCGCCGAAAACCTGAAACAGCTGCTTTTGGCCGCCC
>LPNH01000051.1 GCA_001543385.1 Candidatus Hemicellulosilyticus sp. P3 | reverse complement strand
CGTCATCGCCTTCATCAACGGTGAGCGCGGCACGGTGAAACAGGCTGAGGAGGCGCTGAAGAAATAGTTTTTTTGCTCATTGAAGGCCTTTTCTGTCGCTTATTTTATTACCGTGACGCGTTCCGTTTGCGAAACTCCCAATGCATTGGTAATCCGCAGCAGGTAAACCCCTTGCGGCAGGTCTGAAACGGGGATTTCATTCGTGTTCCGCACAGTCTTCACCATCTGCCCAACGACATTATAAACGCACACTTCCGCAGCTTCAATTCCTTCAACAACAACCCTATCCATCGCCGGATTAGGCCAAAGCGTCAGGCTGTTGTCGTTCTGCTCCGCGATGCCGACAGTCGATGAGTAATGGAAATCAAAATAGAAATAGTCGCCATCCTCGTCCATGATGAGTTGATCCACCTTGTTGGAAACCGGGAATGAAAACTCAAACAAGTCCCACAATAACGAAAGGCCAGAGATGTATTCAATTCCAAGTGTTCCGTATGCTATGTGATACACTTCTTCCAGCTCCCATGTCTCGTCATAAACGTAGTAGAAGTATTCGTAATAGTCGGTGCAGTTGTTGTCTTCATCGTACAAATACTCATACTTATTGCGGTAAGTCCAGTCCTGAGTGCCAGATTGATGAAAATAGGAAATCTCGATGTGAAGATTCCCCGCAGCGTCATATTCATAGCTGTTTTTGTACAATTCATGCCATTCTTCCCCGTAATCGTACTCAATCTTTTCATAACAGAGCTGTTGGGCATCATAATGATAAACGGTTTTGCTCTCATTATACCAAGCCTCCGACCAATAGCTTTCAATCATCTCCGTGCAAAGGCCATCGCCGTCATAGTGGTATTCTATTCTCCTGTCGCCAACCCATTCGCCGTTCTCATTGATATAGTAGGTAGTGTTCGCTTGAAGCAGACCATCCTCGTAGTCCCATGTCTGTTTGCCCGACTCAACCCATTCACCTTCCACATAAGAATAGCCCATGGAAAGTGTCATATTGTTGTCTTCATCATAAGCCAGGACGTTTTTCAAATAGAAACGCCAAGTTCCGTTGGCTTGATAGTTGGAGCGGTAGATTTCTTCCACAAGGTCCTGCGCATTATAGATGTATTCTTCTTTTTCCTCGCTATCATAGTCAATCACGTAGGTCAGACGGTTCTGGTCATCATAACCATATTCGAAGGCAAATTCCATCTCCCATTCGTCATCGAGGTAATATATGGCAATCCCAGTACAGTTGGAATGCGCATCGTAATCGAGAATAACTTTCATATTGTCACTACCGTACATCGTAACGCTGTCCAATTCCGTGGTATAAACATTCTCATGGCGATTCATTTTCTCTACCATCTGGAGGGTTTCTTCCAATGACCTCCGAACTTTAGGCTCCTTATTGAAACTTTGTGCGAAGGCCGAAACCACAGTGCAAGTCATTGCCGCCAAAAACACCAGCAGCGTTCCGAATCTGAATTTTCTGTTGTTCATAATACTTTAATTTTAGGTATTGATAATTTGATTTAATTTCATGATGCAAAAGTATAGCAATTTTTCGCTGTTTTTTCAAGCCCAAAGGCCATTACAAACATTTGCAAAACCACTTCGTTGTTTTACAACACGTTGCAATTCCAGATTACAACATTTCATTTATCACTCTCCCACCTGCTCATTCCCCCATGCAGCATCTCCCACCGCTCCATCCGCTCATAATACTCCTCGAGCGAGTCCTCCTTCCCCCTCTGAGAGGTGGTGCCCATTCCCCCTCTTGAGGGGGCCAGGGGGAGTCCGGCGGGGGAGTCAATTACCCTCCCAAGTGAACTCTTTTCAGGCCGTGTAATTCCGTCCTGCTCACATCCGCTCCGGCATCCCGCCAACAAAACGGCCATCACCGCCAGCAAAGCACATGTTCTTTTTGTTCTCATATTTTTATTAGTCTTATCAATCCTTTAAGTCCCATCTCTCGCATCCGGTAGGCTCATCCCCCTCCGAGAGGGGATGCCGCTTCGCGGCGGGGGAGTTCCCACTTCGTAAGCACGTTAGCACGTTAGTACGAAATGCAAAGCATTCAACGAAGTTAATAACGAAATCCCCTAACCACACTCAAAACCGATGCTCATAACCCATTGTAAGAAAGGTACCGAAGAAACCTCCATAAAAAGAGGATTGGCCTTTTTCGGTTACATGGTTGGCACATAATTGACTTTGCATGCCTATACGGAGACGATCATTTTCGGATAGTCGTATGCGACCGCCCAATTCCACTTCTGGGCCCATACCAAAGTTGATAGTCTCGTTGGCATCATAGCGTGTGTTCGTCGCGCGTTCCACAAAAAGTCCTGCATTGACATAAAACCATTTGTGCGTGAACTCGGCGTGAACAGGAATGCGGATGAAATGCCGTAGTCCTTCCCTGTGGTCGTCTGGAATAATATAACCGCCTTCGGAAAAGCCCCATCGATAATTATACTCAACACCAGCCAGCAACGACCAATGCTCGTTGAAACTGACTTTGGCGTCCACTCCTGCATTCGCGTGATAGACCTCATCTAATAGTCTTACCGAACCATCCAATACATATCCTATTTTTGTATAAGGAATAATCGACCATTCTTTCGTATCTTTCGTGTCTTGTGCCTTTGCCGTGAAACAGCAAAGCAAAGCGATAGCCATTGTGGCCCAAATCCGCTTATTGAAACTTTTTATCGTTTTCATAGTCGTATGATTTTGAATTGCACCGACAAAAGTATAGCAAAAAAATGCTTGTCAAGGGGTTTTCGGGAGGCCTAAAAATTCTGTCCATGCTTTTTTTGATTGTAAAAACTTATTTTTTTGACAATCAACGATATGAATACAATATGGACAAAATTTTGTCCCTATGAAAAACGGACAAAAAAAGAAGAAGAAAACGGTTCTTCTCCTTTTTTTATAAAATAAGCGAGCAGTTTTTTAGGCTTTTTTCATCCTAGCCCTTGTTTTTCTGACAAATCATCACGACAGGCAAGGCTTTTTGAGATTTAAATAATTCCATTCAAATCAATTGTTGCAGGGAGCGCCCTTGCCAGTGTTGTCCGTCTTCTCAGGAAGGGTTTCCGTAGGTTGACAAAGCACTCTACCTGTGATGTGCAGCACCACAGTGGGGTTCTTGATGGAGTTAGAGGTAACCGTAATTGTCTTGTTGAAGTTACCGGAACGGTTGGTCCTATAAGTCACCTTGATGACTTCCGACTCACCTGGAAGAATAGGCTTGTCAGGCCAGGAAGGGATAGTGCATCCACAACTCGACTTGGGCTTTTGAATCAAAAGGGGTGCATCGCCCGTGTTGGTGAAACGGAACTCGCATTCGCCGTTGCCGTTGTAAAGGGTAAAAAACTTTGGACTGTTTCCAAAAAATGTTTTGAATAAATGTTGAGCTATCTCTTTTGTTTTCAAGATTTTATGTTTTTAAAATGTGAATAATAAGTGATTTGTGTTTTAGGGTGATACTTTGTTTTACACTTCGTAATGGAAATGATGCTGCGAAACTACCGCCTTTGTCAAGCGGTTGGACAGTCATTCCGAACAATTCCGAGTATTAAAATAACCTAAAATCTTGAAAACAAAAGAGATAGCTCAACACCTATTCCAAACGTTTTTTGGAAACAGTCCAAAGTTTTTTACCCTTCCTCCATCTTTTTCCTCCGTCTTCCGCGCAGTTTGTCGATCATATTGACGGTAGTGCCGAGATAATCCGCTTCCTCTTGGCGCGAGAGTTTGAAATAAGAGAGGATGTAGGATTTCTTTTCGTCCTCGTCCAAATCGGGATACTTCTGCTGAAGGGTTGCTGTAAGGTCGGGATAGAGTTGGTCAATCACTTCCAGCATGGCTTCCCAATGGTCTTTGTCGTCATAAACGGAGGTCTCCAAATCCTTGAGAAGATTGGCTTTTTTGTTGCTGTTCAGATAATTGTCCAACAACAACATGATACGCTGTTCCTTCATCAAGGCCTCCGAAAGGCGGTCGGCATAATCCTGCTGGATTTGCTCATGCTCGGCGTGCTTTTGTGCCAAGTCTTTGTTCTGCTGCTTGAAGTGGAACAGCTCGGCATTGATTTCGGCCTCGCGTTTACGCCTCCGTGCCAAGCGGATTTGCGAAACCAACAACGCAGCCAAGACCAAAGTCGCTACCAAACTGACAATGACGATGATGCGTTGCTTGATAATGATTTTACGATTCAACTCGTTCTGCATCACCTCGCTGTCGTATTTATGGCTGATAAGCGCAAGATTGTTCTCCTGTTGCTCTATTTCTTTTAGATTGTTGCCTTCTTCGTACAAACATCCATATTTGCAAGCGGTTTCATAATCGCCGAGTTCTTCGGCATAATCGGACAAGACACCGTAATAGAACCAAGTATCCGCGTTGGGCTCGGTTTGGGACACAAGTTCCTCCAAACGGCTGTAATAATAATCAGCAGAATCCAAGTTGCCAGACTCATAAAAGATGTTCCCCATGTCATGATAATAATACATCAGCAAGTTGTCGTCGGCATCTGCAATCGAAGCTTTCCAAAACTGGCTCAGGTAGTTGGCCGACTTTTCGTAATCTCCCGCATTGAAATACATGACATGAAAGGCCGACAAGCAGTCGCGCTTTGCTTCCAATGACCCGCTTTGTTCGGCATACTCTAGGGCCTGATCCAAATAATATGCTGAGCTATCAAATTGTCCATGGTACTGATAGAAATCGCCCAACTCTCTCAATGCCTCGGCTCGGTCAGCATAGTCTTCGCCAAAGCCCTTGGCAGCAGCCTTCAGCAATGATATAACCTCTTCTTTGTCGGCATAATAGCCCAAACACCTGGCAATATGATACTTCGCGTGAGCCACAGTCAGTGTATCATGCGCTAATAGGCCATAATGTTCCGCATCCTTGAACAATTGCAAAGCCACTGCCTTGTTGCCCGAATCCAACTGGATGCTAGCGTTTTCCAAGGCATCTTGGGCAGTTTGCTTCACATCACGGGATGTAGGATGGCAAGCAGCCAACATGGTAACAAGGAAAGACAAAACCAGATGATGCAGTTTCATGGGGACAAAAATAAACAAGATCTTGTTTCAGCATCACAAAACTACCTCTTTCGACAAACGGTTGAAAGGGCAGTCCAAACTTTTTCAAGGTTTTTGAAATGTAATAATTTGTGAATGAACCAGTTAAAAGTATGATTATTCCAAACTTTTTTCGGTGAAGTCCAAGGATTTAGGAGATTTTTAATCTTAATTCCTCCAAAAACTCCGTGAAAGCAGCGTAATCAACGAGAAAAGCTCCACCCTGCCGAGGAGCATGAAGAAGATGAGCAGCCACTTGGCAAACAGCGGGAAGAAGACGTACGAGCCGCCTGGACCCACTTGACCGAGGCCTGTGCCTACATTGCTCAGCGTGGCCACCGAAGCGCCTAAGGCTGTCTCGATGTCGATGCCCATGGCCAACAGGATGACAGCACCGATGAGGAAGACCAAGAAATAGACAAAGATAAAGGTGACGTGTTTGTAGACGCCACTGGTGGAGATGGCTTTGCCGTTCACTTTCACGGGCAACACGGCATTGGGATGGATGATGCGCTTCAGCTCGAGCACCGAGTTCTTGGTGAAGATGAGATGGCGGAAGATCTTGACACCACCCGAGGTGGAGCCCGAACAGGCACCGATGAACATCAGCAGGAAGAGGATGACCCAAAGGAAGGTAGGCCAGGCGGTGTAGTCGCTGACGAAGAATCCCGTGGTGGTGAAGGCCGAGATGACGCTGAAGAACGACTCACGGAAAGAGGAACCGAAGCTCTTGTGGCAACCAAAGAACAACACCAAGCCTATGGCTATGCCCAAAACTACGGTGTAGAGCAAGTAGGTGCGGAACTCCTGGTTTTTCAGGATGGTGAACGAACGCCAACTCAAGGAGAGCAGAAGCAGGGAGAAGTTGCAGCCCGACAGCACCATAAAGACGGTAATCACTACCTGGGAATAGTTGGAGAAAGCCCCGATGTTGGCCGTCCGCGTGGAGAAACCACCCGAGCTGATGGTGCTCAACGAGTGACAAAGGGCGTCATAGAAGTCCATGTCGCCTCGATAGAGCAAAAGTGTCTCCAATAGGGTGAAAAACAGGTAGATAAACCATATGCGCCTCACGGTATGCATGACGCGTGGGTGTAGCTTGTCGTAGGTGATGCCGTTGATCTCTGACACGAAGAGTTGCATGCCGCTCATGCTGAGGTAGGGCAGGATGGCCAACGAGAAGACGATGATGGCCAAGCCGCCGATCCATTGGGTCATGCTGCGCCAGAGGAGTATGTCTTTCGGCACGGACTCGATGTTGGTCAGGATGGTGGCTCCCGTGGTGGTGAAACCCGACAAGGCTTCAAAGAAGCCATCGGTGAAGTTGGGCACGCTCTTGCTGAGCAAGAAGGGTATGGCACCGAACAACGAGAGTACAAGCCACGAGATGCACACGACATAAACGCCGTCGCGCGAGGTGGTCTTGTCGTTTTTGTGATTACGAGTGGCGATGAGCAGGATGAAACCGGTCAGCAGGGTGATGAGGGCCGAGAAGGGCATGCTGAAGGCGTAGAGCCCGTGGTGGAGATAGGTCACAGGGAGCACCGTCAGCATGAAGAGACCTTCGATGAGTATCAGCTGGCCTTCGATGCGGAGGACTAAAGGATGGTTTATTTTAGTTTTCCACTTCATTGGTTAATGGAACAAACGTTCAACAGCGGGGATGCCGGCAGGCAAGGCCAGCACCACAACCTGGTCGTCGGTCTCGATCTGGAAGTCGTCGGTGGCGATGAAGCTCTCGCCGTCACGGGTGACGCCGCAGATGATGGCGTCGTTGGGCATGGGCAGTTGTCCGATGGGCTTGCGCGTGACGGCCGAGCCAGCCCTCACTTCAAACTCCACGATGTCGGCATCGATGCCGCTGAGGCTCTTCAGCGTGGAGACCTTGGCACCAAGGGTGTATTTCACCATGTAGCTGGCGGCGATGAGTTTCTTGTTGATGATGGAGTCGATGCCGATGTTTTGCGAGATGTCGATATAGTCGATGTTCTCCACCAGGGCGATGGTCTTCTTCACGCCGAACGACTTGGCCTGGAGGCAAGTCAGGATGTTGGTCTCGGTATTGTCGCTGACGGCGATGAAAGCGTCCATGTCCTTGATGCCCTCGTCCTCAAGCAGGTCGAGGTTACGGGCGTCGGCGTTGACGACCAAAGCTTCCGAGAGGTAGTTGGTCAGGTCCATGCAACGCTCTTTATCGATTTCCAAGATCTTGATGTTCAAGTCTTTCTCAAGGCGTTTGGCGGTGATGCGACCCACACGGCCACCGCCTACGATCATCACATTGTGGACGTTGATCTGCTTCTTGCCGCTCAGCTTGATGATGTCCTTGATGGCGTGCGGCTTGGTGACCACATACACCATGTCGGCTACTTGGAAGACCTCGTCGCCTTGTGGGATAAAAGTGTTTTGGCGGCGGTGGATGGCGGCCACGCGGAACTCGATGTGCTCGTATTGGTTGATGACCTCGTCGACGGTCTTGCCGAGGATCTCGGCCTCGGGTTCCAATTTCACCATGAAGAGCTGCAGGTTGCCGCCCGCGAAGTCGTAGGTCTCCGAGGAAGCGTTTTTCTTCAGCAATGAGATGATCTCCTGTGCAGCAATGTCTTCGGGCGAGAGCAAGCCATCAATGCCGAGGTCTTGGTACATGCGCCACACCTCGGGACTCAGGTTCTCCATCGTGTTGACGCGTGCGATGACTTGTTTGGCGCCGAGTTTCTTGGCGATGATGCCCGTCAGCAGGTTGATATGTTCGTCGTGGAGCACGGCGATCATAAGGTCGGCCTTCTTCACGTTGGCGCGTTGCAGCACGGCGGTCGAGGTGGAGTCGCCCGTGATGGTCATCAGGTCGCTGTGCGATTCCATCATCTTCAGCAGTTCCTCGTGCGGGTCCACGATGGTGATGTTATGGTTGCTACGCACCAGGGCTTCCGCCAAGTGCATGCCTACTTCTCCGTCTCCGGCTATTATGATGTTCATTTTTGATGGCTTTATAAAAGTGCAAAGTTAGGTATTAATTTTGAAAATGCTGTTTTTTTCTTGTTTTTGTATTCAAACATGAAGCTAAACAAAGTAAAAAATGGCCGCGTCATCACGACGGGGCCATTGAAATAAGAATACAAATAGTTTACGACGTGCACCGGGAGGTGCACCTGATATAAATCATGTACAATGATTTATTTCTCTTCAATAAAATCTAGTGCAAAAATCGTATGTTGTTCTTTTTCAGTCAATGACAAATAGTCAGTATTGGATGGCAAAAAGTCCTTTGCGGATAATTTTACCAAATTAATCGGTGTTTTTGCCATTTTCTTTATGTGGCGTGATTCGTGACGGTTTTCACTGTTGACTGTTGACTGAAGCGACGCGACCCTAGACGGAATAAAGAAAAAAATGGCCGTGTCATCACGACAGGGCCATTGAAATAAGAATACAAATAGTTTACGACGTGCACCGGGAGGTGCACCTGATATAAATCATGTTACGTTGATTTATTTCTCTTCTTTGTGGCGTTTGCCCAGGAGGTAGGCGCCAGCCAGACCAGCCAGCACAAAGATGCCTTCGCCAGCGGGGACGTACCAGTCCTCACCCGAGTTGTAGATCTGCGGGAGGTCGACCAGCATGCCACCATCCGAAGTGGCGCGGTTCTTGGAGAACTCGTCATCGTCAATGATGAAGACCTGAGCTTTGGCCGTGGCGGCAAACATCATCAGGGCGGCTGCTATCATTATTGCTTTTTTCATCGTATATGGGTTTTATTTTGTTATCTATCTTATTTGACTTCGGGACTTCGGGACTTCGAGACTTCGGGGCTTGGTTGTCACGCAGTCCCGTAGTCTCGCAGTCTCGCGTCATTTATTG
>LPNH01000006.1 GCA_001543385.1 Candidatus Hemicellulosilyticus sp. P3 | reverse complement strand
CGCCGATGATACTGCACTTGTTTGTGGAAAAGTAGGTCGCCGCCAATCTTTTATAAGGGAGCCGTGAAAGGCTCCCTTTTTTTGTTGTCACCGCCCGCCCCGCTGCCGCACCCCTTGGCCATGCAGACCGCAGCCCCGCACCGCCAACCCCGCCCCGCGGCCGCTCCACCCCCGTGTCCGCCCCTGCTGCATTGTTGCAACCCATGCCGTGTATTTTCCTGAAAAAAGTTGACTTACATTTGCTGTTTTGCAAAAAACAATGTATCTTTGCACATAGGTCATGTATGGTTGTTAGTGTATGACCGATTGGTTTCAACCCTTAATTATTTCATTATGAAAAAGTTGTTATTTCTTCTTGTGGCGGCATTTGCAATCTCCTTCAATGCATTCGCCGAGGTGGATCCCTATGTGGTCGACGACAATGCCATTGAATGCACCTTCGCCCAGGCTGCCGAAGTTTCCGCCTGCGACATCAATGCTGCGATGCTCAACGATTTTGGCATGCCGCTGACAGACAATGCCACTGCGGCGTTCAAGTCTGTCAATCCGTGGGGTGCATGGGCTATCTGCTGGATTGTCGGCGGATTTGGCATCCATCGTCATTATATGGGTACAAGCAAATTTATGTGGGCTGTCTATACCTTCACTTGCGGCGGTATCTTCGGCGTTGTCACCTTCGTCGACTGGGTGGTGCTGCTTGTCGGTGCCATACAAAATGATATTCGCAGTTATACCAACAATGACCGATTCTTCATGTGGCTCTAATTTCTTCGAGTCAAAAATAGGGAAGAGATTGGTCCGTTCGGGATTGCTCTCTTCCCTTTTTTGTGTGCTCTGCTCGCCGATTGCGCTGTTTGCCCAGCAGCGGCTCTCGGCGGATGTCACCACGCGTCAGGTGGTGAACAACAAAATGCTGCGCATCGAGCGTCAGCTCTACTATACGGTGGGAGGTGATTTGGTGGTCCATTACACGCATCCGCAGGAGTATTATATGAAGACCAACCGGTTGGGCGAGGTGTTGATATATCAACCCTCCGTCAACGAGGTGGCCATGCTTCAAGACAAAGCCATGGCCGACCAGTCCGAAGTTTTCATGCTTTTCCTCTCGCCGGACCGTGCCAACCTCAACCTCACACGTATGGGTTTTGTCCTGCAGAAGGTCGAGAAGCAGGGGAGACGTGTTGTCAAGACGTTCACACCTACGCAGCTGGAAGACAAGATTTATTCCAAAGCTGTTGTTGTCACAGAACAGGATCGCCCCATCTTCTGCGCATTCTATGACCGGTCGGACCGTGTTGTCCGAAAAACATACTATAGCGACTATACCACACTCCCCGCCCTTACTTTTCCCTCGCGCGTCACACAGATAGCCTACGACAATGCAGGCGACTCGACAATCCGGCGCGAGGAATACAAAAATATCAGGACGGCTGGTTTCGCTGCCGATGCGCCGTTTGACTTTCATGTGCCGGCCAGCGCCCGGCGTGTTTCCCCTTTCAAGATGCAGCAATGATCCTTCACTCTCTTCCCGACACTCCGGCGGCGGATGAACCGCGTCCGCCACTTATTATACGCTATGCCTTTCTCGTGCTGTTGCTGTTTTCCGGCCTCTTTGTTGAGGCGCAGCAGAATATTTCGTTGTCAGCCGACGACATGCAGCGTGTGCGCGACGTGGAGGTTTTCCGTCCCGAGTTGGCCGACCGGCATGTCCATTACGGATTCGGCACCTCCCGGCAGCAGCGTTTCAACCCTTTCTATCATGTGCTGTCTTCGTGCATGTATCTCTATCAGCGCTGTGTTTCGCCCGTCCTTTCCCGATCCTGCGCCTATGCCCCATCCTGCTCAGGCTACAGCAAAAAGCTTGTTGCCGAATATGGGTTGGTCAAGGGAGTTTTGTGCTCCGCTGACCGTCTTATGCGTTGCAACCGTATCACATTGGCGGATCCTGCCACCTATTCACTCATCAACCCGTCGGATGGCCACATCCATGAATCCGTCCATCGTTATCGGCTGAGATGAAGCGTTTTCTTGTCATTCTGTCACTGATACCTGTTCTTGCCGTTTCGCAACCTGCCGCGGACCGTTCCGATTTTGACTTTGCACTTTACCTTTTGGGCAGCGGGCTCAAAGACGATGCCGTCACTTTGATGAGCCGTCGTCGGGCTGACAGCGATACACTCCGTTTTCTGAAGGGTTATGTCCATTACAGCCTTCGCCAACTCGACTCCGCCATATCCTGTTTCTCTACCGTCGACAGCGATTCTCCCCTCTATACAGAATCTTGTTTCTTTGGTGCCGTCAGCGCCGCCCATTCCGGCCGCTACCGGCTGGCCGACACTCTTTTGTCGCCGCTGTGTGCCTCCACTGACCCAGCCGTCCGCAACCTTCTCCTTTTCGAGCAGGCCGGACTCGGGCTGCTGCAGCGCGACCTGGCCCGTTTCGACACCTGTTTCGCCCGCCTTGACACCGATGACTACCGACTCTCCGTCGAGGCCGATTCGCTCCGCCGGATCCGTGGCACACTGCCCCTGCGTAGCAAATCGCCGTTGCTGGCCGCCGGGTTGTCCGCTGTAGTGCCTGGTCTGGGCAAGGTCTACGCCGGCCATCTTGGCGAGGGCCTTTCCTCCTTTCTCATTGTCGGTTCCCTGATGGCAGCCACAGCTGAAAATCTCTACAAAGCAGGGTGGGCCGATTGGAAAACCTTGCTCTTCGGCACCCTCTCCGCTGTTTTCTATATAGGCAATATCTATGGCTCCGCCGTCACCGTGCGTGTGGGCATAGCCAACCGTGACAATCAAACAGATGCGCAAATCCTTTATCATATCCATATACCTCTTCGCAACAGCTACCGCCGTTAGCGCCCAGGATTTCCGTCTTGCCGACAGCCTCCTGCAGACGGGCGACTATGCGTTGGCGGCTGTTGAATATGAGCGCTGTCACTATTGTGCCGGATCGCGCGATGTCTCGTTGGCTGCGCTGCGCCAAAAGGCACAGTGTTACAAACACCTGCAGCGCTATGACCTTGCAGCCTCAACCTTTGAACGTTGCGCCGCCACCTATGCCGACCACATTCAGATCGCCCTTTGCCACTATCTCTCGGGTCACTATTCCCGTGTCGTCGAGACAGCGCAGAGTGCCGGGCTCGTATTTGACACGGCGAGTATTGATATGCTCCTCCTGCATACGCTGGCTCTCAATGAGATGCAATGTTATGACTCCGCTTCGGCCGTCGCCTTTCGGTTAGCCGGTCTGTGCGACAGTGCCGCCGCCAGCCGTATTCGTGCCGTCGTCAGTGCGCTTTACAGCCGCACACCCCGTCTCAAAAGCGAGGCCACGGCGCGTTGGCTCTCCTTCCTTCCAGGCTTGGGTCATCTCTACGCCGGCTATCCGCTCGAAGCTGTCACCGCCCTTCTTCTCAATGCCGCCGCGTTAGGTTTTGGCGTATGGCAGGTGCTTGACCGCTGCTACATCACCGCCTATATCGGAGGCGCGGGTACGCTCAGCGCCACCTATCCCGGCGTTATGAAGAGCGCCTCGCTCCATGTCCGTAAGACCAATCTCCGTCGTGCATCCAGTTTCAACAGCTGCTTCCGCAGACAGCTGATAGACAATCTACAGCCCGCTCTCAACCGACAAGAACCGTAACCCCGACACAATATGAGACTGGACAACCGATGCCATTTGCGCACCGTCGCAGGCGAACACATCATCCTCCAACCCTCCGCCACCACTGGCGGCGACCTGCGTGTCGTCGCTTTCAACGAAACGGCCTGCCTGCTTTGGAAGACTTTGTGCAACAGTGACTTTACACCCGACGATGCCGTCCAGGTGCTCCTGTCTCATTACGATGTCGACCGGGCCACAGCCACGCGCGATGTGGCGATCTGGCTGCAGACACTGCGTGAAAACCAAATGCTCGTTTCCGAATAAAGTCATTCCCGCCTCATGAACAACGCCGCCAGACACCCGTGCCACACCCTGCATCTTTGGTTGTCAGTCGTCTACCTGTCGGTGCTCTTATCCCTTATGTGGCTACCTGTCGGCGGCTTGGGGATCCGCATGGACAGCTTTGTGCTGGGTATCCGTGTCGACCACCTCTACCACGCCGCTGCCTACCTGCCTGCCGTGGCCCTGCTGCAGGCGCTTTTCCGTTACCGCTTGAGGCGTACTTGGTTGAATGTCATGCTCCTCTCGCTTGTCACAGAAAGCGTCCAACTGCTGCTCCCATACCGTGGTTTCGATATCAATGATTTGATATCCAATCTGCTTGGGGTCTCGGTGGGTGCTCTTGCCGTCCTCCTGTTCCGTCATCTTCATTCCACTCATGCTGCCTGTGAATAAGGATTCATTTTTGTCCGCCTCTTCCGTGCGACACATTGCAACATTTATAAAAAAACATTATTTTTGCACAGAAAAATCCATGCAAGCCTATGTCTGACACTTTGATAGTCACCCCCACATATAATGAGAAAGAGAACATCGAAAACATTATCCGCAAAGTTTTCTCTCTCCCCAAATCTTTCGATATGCTCATCGTCGAGGACAACTCTCCTGACGGCACGGCCGACATTGTCAAGCGGCTCATGCAGGAATTTCCGGACAGGCTCTTCATCCTCGAGCGAAAAGGAAAGCTGGGGCTCGGCACCGCCTATCTCGAGGGTATGCGCTGGGGCAACGAACATGGCTACGACTACATGATAGAGATGGACGCCGATTTCTCGCACAACCCCGACGATCTCATCCGCCTCTACGACGCCTGCGCTTCCGGCCAAGGCGATGTTGTGGTCGGCAGCCGCTATGTCGACGGTAAAATCAGCGTCGTCAACTGGCCTATGACACGTCTGATGATGAGTTACTATGCCTCGAAATATGTCAGAGCGGTCACCGGCATGAGAGTCTGCGACGCCACGGCGGGTTTCGTCTGCTGGAGCCGCCGTGTTTTGGAGAAAATCAAGTTCGACAAGGTCCGGTTCGTGGGCTACGCTTTCCAAATAGAGATGAAATACACCGCCACGCGGCTGGGCTTCAAAATCCACGAGGTGCCCATCATTTTCACCGACCGTGTGCTTGGCGAGAGCAAGATGAGTATGCGAATCTTCAAAGAAGCCTTTTTCGGCGTCTTCAACCTCCGTTTCCGCAACTGGAAGAATTACTAAACTCCTGCTGCGCGGGATCTACAAGATCCACAAGATCTCGTGAGCGTAGCGAGCAGGAGAAGCAAGAAACTATATTAACTAACACAACATGAAGAAAATACTACTGACACTGGCAGCCGTGGTGTGCGCCGCCGCCATGATGGCGCAGGAGAAGCTCCTGCAGGGGGACCAGCTGATGGACCGCAACCTCTACCCCCAGCGCCCCATGCGCGGATTCCACTTCGTGCCGGGAACGGACAAGGTGATGTACACCGTCGACACCGCAACAACGACTTTTATGCTCTTCGACGGCAAGAAGGAAACCGTCATCTCCGAGGAGGAGCACACAAAATTGCGCGGTGAGCTCAAAGGTGATCCGACGTACTTCGACGGGAAGAAATGGGTGCCGGCGGCGATGGTGTCAAACGACGGCAACCTGTATGTCAACGGCAAGTTGGTGGCAGAGGGTGACCGCTATAATATCGTGTTGGGCGAAAGCGTGCATCGCAACGAATTCGGCATAGACAAGGGGCTCTTTTGGTCGCCCAGGCATAATAAGCTGGCTTTCTACCGCATGGACCAGAGTATGGTGCAGGACTACCCGCTCGTCAACACCAAGGCCCGCGAAGCCGAGACCATGCCTGTCAAGTACCCCATGGCGGGCATGAAGAGCCATGAGGTGACCGTCGGTGTGCATGACACCGTGACGGGCATGACCGTCTACCTCGACACCCGCCGCGACACCACTGTCCACGAGCGCGAGATGTACCTCACCAACATCGCCTGGAGCCCCGACGAAAAGTTTGTCTATATCGCCAAGGTCAACCGCGGGCAGAACCACATGTGGCTCGAGCAGTACGATGCCGCCACGGGCGCTTTCATGAAGGTGCTCTTCGAGGAGACCAACCCCCGCTACGTGGAGCCCTGCGAGCCCATGATTTTCCTGCCAAGTAACGGCAAGCGGTTGCCTGGCGGCGACCAGTTCCTCTGGTTCAGTATGCGCGACGGCTACAAGCACCTCTACCTCTACAATGCCGACGGCAGCCTGGTGAAGCAGGTGACCAAGGGCGAGTACGAGGTCGAGGGTTTCATCCAGTTCGACAAGAAGGGTGAGAACATCTTCATCTATGCCAACAAGGATAACCCCACCGGCCGCGACGCCTACCGCGTCAGCCTGAAAGACGGCAAAATGTGGCGCCTTACCCTTGACAAAGGAACCCACAGCGTGGTCCTCAACGCCGACGGCACCAGCTTCGTGGATGTATATTCCTCTGTCGAAGTGCCCGCCCGCGCCATGTGGAACAGCGTGAAATATGGCAAGAACGGCCAATTCAGCAAACATACCGCACATGAGTTCTACCGCGCCGAGAATCCCTTGAAGGACTACGCCATGCCCACTGTGAAGCTCGGCACCCTCAAGGCCGCCGACGGCAAGACGGACTTGTATTACAGGTTGATTACCCCTCCCAACATGAAGCCCGGTGAGAAGTATCCCACGCTGGTGTACGTCTACGGCGGTCCCCACTCGCAGCTTGTCACCGACAGCTGGCTCGGCGGAGGCAACCTCTACTTTATGTTCCTTGCCCAGCAGGGCTATGTGGTCTTCACCCTTGACAACCGCGGCACCGACAACCGCGGCTTCGAGTTCGAGAGCTGCACCCACCGCCGCCTCGGCGAGATCGAGATGGCTGACCAGATGGAGGGCGTCAAGTTCCTCAAGTCATTGCCCTACGTCGACCAGGACCGCATCGGTGTCGAGGGCTGGAGCTTCGGCGGCTTTATGACCATCACCATGAAACTGGCCCATCCCGAGGTCTTCAAGGTGGGTTGCGCCGGCGGCCCTGTCATCGACTGGAAATGGTATGAAATCATGTACGGCGAGCGTTATATGGACACCCCGCAGGAGAATCCCGAGGGCTACGAGGCCGCCAGCCTGCTGAACAAGGCCAAAGACCTCGAAGGCCGCCTGCTCGTCATCCACGGAGCCGAAGACAATACCGTCGTCTGGCAGCACTCGCTGGAATTCATCGAGCGTTGCATCAACAACCACCGCCAGGTCGACTACTTCGTCTACCCCCACCATGAGCACAACGTCCTCGGCCGCGAACGCCTGCACCTCTACCAGAAAATGTTCCAGTATTACGAGGACCACCTGAAATAGTGTTGCATAATGGGGAAAGGCCAACTGTCTTTGTTTGCAGAGGAAAGCGACCAGATGATTTCCATAAAAGAGGCGTCGCATCATGTCGGTGTCTCTGTTGCCAGCATCAACAACTGGATACGTGAGGGTTTGCTGAATGGGGAACACAAGGGAGTTGTATCCCGGGCGAGCCTGGACCAATTCACCACCCGCATGACAGGGATCGGCAAACTGAAATCCCGGGCAAACAAACTGCGAAAAGATCAACATGACCACATCCGACTGACAGACCATATTCTCGATGCCATACAGAGAGGTGAAAATGGAGAAAAAATATCGCAGGAATACGAGCAATCCTTATCCGAATCCTACCGCAATCGTGAGGGTGTCTATTATACACCGAAAAAGATTGTGGATGATATGTTCAAACAAATAAAAGGCGACATATCCGCCAAGAGTTTCTTAGAACCTTGCTGTGGTGGAGGGGAGTTTGTTGTGGCTGCACTCGAACGCGGCTTTCGGCCGGAAAACATATATGCTTTCGACACCGACCCGAATGCAATTGCTATCACTCGTCACAGAGTGGTGTCGTTGACGGGGGAAGAGTGTAAAAATATTATTTGTGGCAATTTTTTGCTTCTCAGTCAATCCATCGACAAAAAATTTGATTACATTTTTTCCAATCCGCCGTGGGGCAAGAAAGCCGACAAGACAGAAAAAGAGAGGTGGGCCCAAATCTATCAGACAGGAAGCAGCTTGGACAGCTGCTCACTCTTTTTGGCGGCGGCACTTCGCGTTCTGAATACCGACGGTTTGTTAGGATACTTGCTTCCCGAGGCTTTTTTCAATGTGGCCGCTTTTGCCGACATCCGTAAAACAGTGCTGAGAAACAATATCATACAAGTCGCTGACTACGGAAAATTCAGCACATTGATAACCAGGGCGCAATCGCTCGTCCTGTCAAACTCCGCACCACAGGAAGAGGTCAACTGTCAGATCGGGGCAACACATTACATAAGAAAACAATCAAGCTTCTCAACCCTTCCCCAAAGCATTATTAACTTCCTTACCGATAGCGAAGACAATGATGTCATATCCTATTTGTACACCCTTCCACACCGTACGTTGCGGGGTAACGCCCGCTGGGCCTTAGGTATTGTGACCGGCGACAACAAGAATATCCTCAAAGCAGAATGCGGTGCAGAAGACGTTCCTATCTATAGAGGGCGTGACATAACAAAGAACGGGTTTAAAAAACCGACCCGCTATATCAATAGAGACCTGTCCCATTGCCAACAAGTCGCTGATGTGAGTTATTACCTCGCCCCTGAGAAAATAGTATATCGTTTTATAAACGACAGCATTGTATGCTGTGTAGACAAAAGCCGGTCGTATATACTTAACAGTGCCAATCTGTTCATTGTTGAAGACAGTTTTCCCCTGACCAACCAGCAGGTTGCTGATATGCTTAACAGCGACCTCATGACATGGCTGTTCAAGCACATATTCCGCACTCACAAGGTGCTACGTGGCGACTTGGAGCAGCTTCCTCTGTTCACCGGATACTTCGATGTGTATTCCTCATTCAGCGAAGACAGCCTCCTGTCATACTTGCATATAACCAGGCACGATGGAACTTATCGAATTAAAAAAATAGCATTCTCGAATCCTTTTCAGGGACAAGGGAAGAGTTGATGCAAATACTTGATGAAATTGAGAATGACCATGCGGTATTTCCATTCAACGAATATGAGTTGATGTTGTCTACTTTCATTGCGCAAGGGAAGCTTACCTACGGACAGTACCAATACATCCGTCAGAATTATATATCCCGTAATCCCAATCTTTGGATATTTGAAATCTCTGCTCCAAGAGGATTTGGTGAGGCTTTCGCTCAGACATTCATCCGCAATAAAAGCAGCCTGCTGCAGGCCCCGTCAAAAGAACTTGATGCTGATTATCATGGCCAATATGACTTATGGATGGAAGGCATCCGTATTGAGGTTAAAGCATCGCGTGTGGTAGATGCAGAAAGCGATGAGCCTTTATACAGAAAAGCCCTGTCATCCAACACAGCAAGGCCATTCATGATGAATTTTCAACAGTTAAAACCGCAGTGCTGTGATGTTTTTATTTGGCTTGCTGTTTATCGCGATATCATAAAAATTTGGGTGATGAACAGCCGGGAGGTAGTAAGCCATCCCGACTATTCAAAAGGACAGCATCGGGGGAACAGCGGCAATGAAGGTCAGTTACATATTACTCAATACAACATTGAGACGCTGAATCAATACGTTCTTATTGGCGATGATCTTGCAGACGCCATCCGGAAAGCAAGTTGTAGAAAATAACCGCTGGTGATACATGGTGCTGTATGTCAGAATTGCCCTTGCCCCGCCTGCAGCGGGTGGATGGTGTGTTTCCTTACAAGATGAACTTGACCCGGAAACCACGGGAGGTGCGTTCTTCGACAACCTCTTTGCAGAGCGTCCGGACGGCCGATGCCGCCTGACTGTCGGTGTCGGCCAGGAACGACCCGGAAACGTTTTCCTTCATGTAGTCGACAGCGGTGACATCGGTCTGCTCACTGTGGGTGAGACGTAGCGTATAGGGATGGAGCGATGCCATCACCGACGAGGACATGATGTCGATAATGCGGTCTGCCGCATCGCGTTTGGCGGCGATGTTGTATTTGTTGCAAAAACGGCCTATCTGGCTGTGAACATCATACATGTCGTAGTCGGGGCTGTCCACCTCGAAAACGAGTTTGTGGATGCGTTGCACAAAGGCTTTGGTGGCGCTGTGGACGGGATTTTCGAAAACCTGCCGGGGGGTGCCGTCTTCGTAGATGATGCCTTCGTTCATGAAAAAGATGCGTGTGCTGACATCGCGTGCAAACTTCATCTCGTGGGTTACAATGAGCATGGTCATTCCCTCGGCAGCCAGTTGGCGCATTACACTGAGCACTTCGCCCACCATTGTCGGGTCGAGCGCGGAGGTGGGTTCGTCAAAGAGGATGACCTCGGGGTGCATGGCCAGACATCGGGCGATGGCTACACGTTGTTTCTGTCCTCCGGACAGGTCGGACGGCATGGCGGAGGTTTTCTCCGACATGCCTACCTTGCGCAGCAGCGTCATGGCCTCCTCTTCGGCTTGTTCGCGTGGGAGGTTGCGTAGCTTTATCGGGGCGAAGGTGATGTTGTCGAGTATGTTGAGGTGGTCAAACAGGTTGAAACTTTGGAACACCATGCCCATTTTCTGGCGCAGTTTGCTGACGGGGTAACCTTTGTCGAGGATGTTTTCTCCGTTGAAGATTATTTCGCCTCCGGTGGGAGGGTCGAGGAGATTGATGGCGCGAAGGAATGTGCTTTTGCCTGTTCCCGAGGGGCCTATGATGCTGATGACCTCGCCGCGCTGAATCTCGCAGTTGACATCTTTCAACACTTCGACGACAGTGTTGTCGGGGTTGGTGAAACGTTTGCTGAGGTGCTTGATGGTAATCATTTGTCAATGTTTTTTACGGTCAGGTCAAGAAGTCTGCCCAAAAGCCATGCAAGGATGAAATATATGATGGTGACTGTCAGCAGCGGGAAGAATGCGTCGAATGTACGGTTGCGAATCATGTCGCTGGCCCGCGTAAGATCTTGGATGGCGATGTAACCTACAATGGATGTGTTTTTCACCAATGAGATGGCTTCGCCCTTGTAGACCGGCATCACGTTGCGCAATGCCTGCGGAGCCACTATGTATATGAAGGTTTGCCAGCGGTTGAATCCGATGGCCAGACCTGCCTCGGTTTGTCCTTCGCCGACCGAAAGGATGGCGGTGCGGAACATCTCGCTGACATAGGCGGCAAAGTTAAGTGCAAAAGCGATGACGGCCACCGCGGAGGCTCCCATGCCCGTTCCGGAAAGGACAACGTAGAACATGATCATCAGGAAAACCAGCATCGGTATGCCGCGCATCAGGTCCACATACACTTGGGCTATCATACCAACCCACTTGCGGCGGCTCATCCGCATCCTGCATACTCCGGCGCCAATCAGCGACCCTAAAAGAATGGACAGGAGTGATATCTTGACGGTCTCCCAGAGCCCGTCGGTGATGTAGCGCCAGCGGTTTTCTGCGATCAGGTTGTTGTGGAACATCTGCTTGACGCGCTGACTGAAACCGGGGCGGGTCCCGCCGTCGGTGCTTTTTACAAAATAGCCTGGATGTGCACTATAGTGGCTTGAGGCGAAATCGAGTGTCTTCAGGCGCTCTTCGGTGATGAATATACCGCCACCGAGAATGTCGATATTTCCGGCTTGCAGTGCCGCTACAATGGATCCGACGGGGATGTAGTTGATTTGTACAGGCCGTCCGATATGGTGCGCGAAACGTTCCAGCAGTTCAGGTTCGAGTCCGCGCCATTGCCGCTCGACGGGGAAGGCTGTAGGCGGCAGGTTTATCGCTTCGCCGACGAGGATGGGCTTGCCGGTGGGAGCCGGCCCCAGGTCGGGCATCGGTACGCGCGATGGCGTGTCGCACAGAAACCATCGTTCATACATCTCCTGCAATTCACCTGTCGAGCGCAGCGAGTCAATAAAGTGGCTGAGCGGTTCGCATAGTTCCTTTTCCCCTTTCCGGAATGCGAATCCGCAGGGGAAGTCTTTCTCTCCGCGAAATGCAAGCCTGATGCCCAGACGGGCCATCTCTTCGGGCGGGATGAAACTCTCGTCATCGACCAGCACGTCGGCGTGTCCGCGGACGATGGCTTCAATACAGTCGGTCTGCATGTTGAAGCATAGTTTATTGATGTCGGTGCGCGGCGACATCATGAGGTCGTAAACGGATCCTGAAGTGTAGGCTACGCTGTGACCGGGCAAGTCAGCTTCCGAACGGATGGCTGCTTGTGTTTGTGTGGTGTCGTCGTTTCCTGCCGCCGGATTGTGGTTTTTGCACGAGACCGTCATTGCAACGGACATGCATAGCGCTAATAAAATCTTTGTTTTCAATGCTATATATTGTTATATGCTTTAAAAGACCTTGCAAAGGTATGAAAAAATGTGGATTGTCAGACGTATGGGTGTTGCTGCCGGACGGTTATGAGATATCTTGCCGGCCGGCGCCGTCCGCTGTGTCTATGCGACCGGCAACGCCGGCAGCCAAGGCGGCTTAAATAAAAATTAGTGCGCCATGTTCAAGAAAAACTGTATTTTTGTATCTTCGCAACACTTGTTACGTCCAATGTCGCTTTTACGGCCGTCGACGAGGGCTGTCCTGCCGACGGCTTTCCGAATGCCCGGGTTACGGAACTGTTTGTTTATAACACACAATAAAATAATGCAACTTGCAGTTTAAAGAAAAAAGACTACAATATGTTCACAGGAATCATTGAAACGACGGCCCGTGTGGTCAAGATTGAGAAGGAAAACACCAATTACCACTTCACGCTCGAGGTACCGTTCGGCGACGAACTGTCCATCGACCAGAGCATGGCCCACGACGGCTGCTGCCTGACGGTGGTGAAGGTCGACAAAGAAAAGAAACAATACGTGGTCACCGCCATGGACGAGACCATGTTGAAGACCAACCTCGGCACCTGGCAGCCGGGTACAGAGGTCAATGTGGAGCGCTCCATGCGCATGGACGGTCGTTTCGACGGCCATATCGTCCAGGGCCATGTGGACCAGACGGCCACCTGCACCCAGGTGGTGGACGATAACGGCAGCTGGCGTTTCCACTTCAGCTACGACGCCAGGAACGCCCCCAGCATCACCGTGCCCAAAGGCTCGATCAGCATCAACGGTGTGAGCCTGACGGTGGTGGACAGCGAGCCCGGCATGTTCTCCGTGGCCATTATCCCCTATACTTATCAGGTGACCAACTTCCACAATTTCCGTCCGGGCACGGTGGTCAACATCGAGTTCGACGTCTTTGGCAAGTATGTCCAGCGCTTGCTGGAGCAGTATATGGCTGCGCAGGGTAAATGACGCGGCTTGTCATCCTCGACTTCGACGGCACGCTGGCCGACACCCAGCCGCTCATCGTCGGCACAATGCAGCGCACCCTGCGTGAGCTTCAACTGCCGTCGCGCACTGATGCCGAGTGCCGGGCCATGATAGGGCTGCCGCTGAAGGAGTGTTTCACGCGCCTGCTCGCTGTTGACGACGCCACGGGCGAACGTTGCGCCGCGGTCTACCGCCGCATCTTCGACGAGGGCAACCGGCCCGGTGCGGTCACCCTCTTCCCCCATGTGCCGGAGACTCTTCGCGAGCTCCACTGCCGCGGGTTGCTGCTGGCCGTTTGCAGCAGCCGCGGACGGCCCACATTGGAGGCTTTTGTAAGGAATTTCGGGTTGGAGACCTATATCAGCATGGTGGTCAGCGCGGGCGACGTGCAGCATCCGAAACCGCATCCCGAACCGGCACAGAAGATATTGGAAGCCCTTGGCATTGAACCGGCGGAAGCCCTTGTTGTGGGCGATGCCAGCTACGACATCGTCATGGGCCGTGACGCCGGCTGCCGTACTTGCGGCGTCACCTATGGCAACCAATCGGCCGGCGAACTCGCCGATGCCGGTGCCACACACCTCATCGGCGACTTCGCCGGCCTGCTGGAGCTGTTGGATCAGTAGTTCTGCTTGTTGATTTCGAAGTAGGCTTGCGGATGGTTGCACACAGGGCACACCTCCGGTGCTTTCGTCCCCACCACGATATGGCCGCAGTTGCGGCACTCCCACACTTTCACCTCGCTTCTGGCAAAGACCTCACGGGTCTCTACATTGTGCAGCAGGGCGCGGTAGCGCTCTTCGTGGTGTTTCTCGATTTCAGCCACGCCGCGGAACTTCTCGGCCAGCTCATGAAATCCTTCGGCCTCGGCGGTCTTGGCGAAACCTTCGTACATATCGGTCCACTCGTAGTTTTCGCCGGCGGCGGCAGCGGCCAGATTCTCGGCTGTGCTCCCGATGCCGTTCAGCTCCTTGAACCACAGCTTGGCATGCTCTTTCTCGTTCTCGGCGGTCTGCAGGAACAGGGCGGCAATCTGTTCAAAACCCTCTTTCTTGGCCTTTGAGGCAAAATAGGTGTACTTGTTGCGTGCCTCGCTCTCGCCGGCAAAGGCGGCGTGCAGGTTCTTCTCGGTCTGCGTGCCGGCATAGGGGTTGGCGGCTGCGGTCTCGTTCATGGGCTCGAATTTTTCCTTGCCCTGCTTGCAGCGCGGGCATTTCCAGTCGGCGGGCAGCTCCCCGAACGGTGTGCCGGGAGCTATGCCCTGTGTCGGATCGCCCTGTGCCGGGTCGTACTCATACTTGCAAACGGTGCACTTGAACTTTTTCATAATCGTCAGTTTTTAGGATAATTAATCAAACAATCCATGTCGGCCCCGTCTGAAGGCAGGTCATCCATGGTTTTCATTGCAAAGATACGTTTTTTCGCAAAAAACGGCCAGTGCTCCTCGGCAGGCAAGGCCGGGGCATGTGACGGTGGCGTGCGCCGTGCGAAATCTCAAGAAGAGCGGATCACGGCACCGGGTCGTAACCGCTGCCGCCCCAGGGGTTGCAGCGCAGGATGCGGCGCAGCGCCAGCCACCCTCCTTTGAACGGGCCATGTTTGCGTATCGCTTCGGCGGCATATTGCGAGCAAGTGGGCGTGTAGCGGCAGGCTGCCGGAGTGAAGGGCGAGATGCAATTGCGGTACACCCAGATCAGCGCCAGCATCGGCTGGCTCAGCAACCATCTGACGGAGCGGAGCAAGGGCGGCAGGGTGGGGCGATGCGGCGTCATACGTTGTCAGATGTCTTTATTTCGTTGTCCAACCGCTCGATAATCCGGCCCATTTTGCGGTACAGCGTGGCGTAGTCCAGAATTTCGTTGTGTGTGTAGCTGAAAGACAGCAGGATGTGGCGGTCTTTGCGTTGTAGCATCTCGTTGAGTTGCGGTTTGTGCAGCCGGTAGCATTCGCGCATCAGCCGTTTCACTCGGTTGCGGTCTACAGCGCGGCGGAAACGCCGTTTCGATACGGAAAACAACACCCTCGCCGGCGGACAGTCTTCCGTCGTGTCGTCGCACGGCATCCAGCAGATGCCAAACGGGAAAGTCCATGACCGCCGCCCTTTTGCGAAAAGCTCCTCGATCAGCTTTTTGCTGCAGAGCCGTTCAGTCTTGGGCAGGGAGAACATCTTGTGTCGAAGCTTTTTTTGCCGCGGCGCGTTCTGCGCGGCGGGCTGCCGCTTTGGCTTTGCGTTCCTCTTGCAGTTGCCTGTATTTTGTTTTGTCGGCGATCACTGACTTGGGTTTCTTGCTGCCTGTGGCGGCTTTGGCCGTCACCGCGGCTTTCTTCTGCGCCGCCTGTTTCGGATTGATGACTTCGTCCTGCTCTTTTCCCAGAAGATAGTTCTCGATGGCCATCGCCATTGAGGGCGCCGACTTTGTCGGAGCGCCGATTGTCAACTTGATGCCGGCGGCGGCCAGCGCGGCATGGGTCGAGGTGCCGAATGCGGCGATGGTCAGCTTCTCGTCTTTGATATCCGGGAAATTCTGCACCAGCGAGCGCACACCGATGGGGGAGAACAGGGCGATAATGTCGTAGTCGCTCAGTTTGAACTGCTTCAGGTCGCGCGGCACCAACGTGTACATCACGGCTTTTGTATACTTGAATTTGGCGCGGTCCAACTGCCGGATAGAATCGGTCTGTTTCTCGTCCGAGCAGGGAAAGATGAACTGTTCTTCGCGGTGCCGCTCCATGATTTCAATCAGATCGGCAAAGGACTGCTCACCGAAGAAAATCTTGCGTTTGCGATATTGGATGTAGTTCTGCAGATACAGCGCAATCGCCTCTGTCGTGCAGAAATATTTCATCGATTCGGGAATCACGGTCCGCAACTCCTTGGCCAGACGGAAGAAATGGTCGACAGAATTTTTGCTGTTGAAAATGACGGCCGTGTGCTCTTGCAGATGGATGCGGCTGCGACGGAACTCTGTTGCCGTCACCCCTACAATGTCGAAGAATTTGAAAAAGGTGATGTCGGCGTGATATTTGGCGATCAGTTTCTTATAAGGCGAATTATCAATGTCGGCCGGCTTGGGCTGGGATATAAGGATTTTCTTCGCTTTCATCGTCTTTTCATTTTTTTCGCCACACTCTCCATTTTGTCCGCAGGGTGTACAATGTACTGGATTTCAACCCCATACAATCTTTGCGACAATAAGTAGCGGTACTATTTCGACGGTGCAAAGGTAATAAAATAAATAGAATTTAGAGTTTCTTGCCGTTGTTAAAATAATCTGCATTCCGCGTAATATCCTGACGGCAAACAGCAACGCCAAGGTTATAATGGCTGTCGTGGCGGCGATGCTCCCGATCGGCGAGAAGAAGAGCAGCAGTGACAGCGGCAGCAGCACCAATGTGTCGATGATCAGGAACACCTGGGTGTTGTCTATGTAGAGTTTGATGGCGTCATGATTGCCGAAAGTGTTGCCCAGAAACAGTGTCACCCCCTGCCGTAGCAGGCAGGCCGTCAGCAGCAGCGTCGCCAGCAGCAGGTAGGCCGCCGCCCCGTCAGTCGGCATCGGCGCCGCGGTCCATCCGTCGGCCCTGCGCAGCAGGTAATATCCCGTCATGGCAGCCGTGAGGGCAAAAAAGAGCAGGCTCTGCAGCGCCGCAGAGAAACGGGCGAAGCTGCTCTCGCGCAGCAGAATGTCCATCTGCCGTTGGCTGAAGCTGGCGCGGAAAAGGGCGTTTGCCTTGATACGGTGCATACGCATGAAGACAAAAAGAAACACCAGCAACGCTACGATAACGCCGAACATCCACATGTCGTCTGTCGCCGTGACCCGCGGCTCGGGTGTGCCGTAACGGACTGACAGCGCATGCCCTTCGAACGGGCTGACGCGCAGTGCGGGCAGCGCCGTTTCGCGCGGACGGAAGATGGAGTCGAGATGAAATGCGTAGCAGTCGGTATGTGTCATTGTACGGTCAGTTTGAGTGTGGCGGTCCGGCGGTCGGTCCGTATAACAACCAGATAGATCCCCTTTGTCAGCGTCCCGGTGTCGTTGAATCCTGCGGTCAGCTGTCGCAACGGGCGTCCCCATATATCGTATAACGTGCCGCTCCATGTACCGTCGGGCGGAGTCCCGGACAAGATGAATCCGCCGTGCGCCGGGTTGGGGTGGAGTGTCGGCCGGAGCCTGCCGCCCGCCGCTGTGTCAATGCCGGCGGCACCGGCATATCCGTAGGGAGCGTCCCATACGGACAGCGGCATCTGTATGCGGTCAATCCATACACAGTCTGCGCCTTGGCTGCCGCTCTCGTCTTTCCTGTAGCGCCACAGCAGACGGTGCCGGCCCTGCGGCAGCACATAGCGCACCCGGCCCCATCCTGTCTGCCCCGACCAGCCTTCGTACAGTTGGTTGTCAATATAGAACAGCAGTTCGTCGTAGCCTTCCTCTGTCGAGGTGCGGCGCCAAAAGGTCAGTGTGTCATCGTACGGCAGTGTCAGCGTCAACGCCAGATCCGATGTCTGCCTGTGACCGACGGCACCCGAACGCAGGCTGTAGGTGCCGCTGTAACATACCTCACTGTCAATCCGCCAGGGTTGCAGCGACGAATTGTTGTCCCACGGATATGCTGACAGGTCGCCGCTTTCAAAATCTTCGATGTCTCCGTTCAGCGTGATGCAACAGGTCGTGTCCTGCCGCCAAGTCCCGCACCGAAGCACAATGTCGACGCATAGGTGCCGTTCACCGTCGCCTGCGGCCATCGCCGCAAGCAGCGTGTCCGTGACGCCTGGCGGCACTGCATACGTGTGTCCAGCCAGTGTGCAGCCGGCTGTGTCACCGGAGGGGTTCTCTACGACGGCGGCCAGAGTGTAGTGCCCGCCGTAGCCCGGCCTGAGGCAGGCTGTTCCGTTCTGCAGGGGCAGCAACGCCAACAGCCTTGGAGTGGCTGCCGGGCCTTCCAGCGCCGCCTGTAGCCGCGCATAGCAGCCGGTGTCGTCGCTCAGTTCTATCTGCATCCGTATCAACGGTGTCCGGCCCGTGGCAACGGTCAGCGGCAGCACCGCCTCGCGGGTGGCCTGCGGAGCCACTGTGTCCATCACTGCAGGAGCCGTGGGTGCAAGGAGCGCCCCGATGCTGTCCTCCGTCTGCTGCACCAACGTCAGGCGATGGCCGAAGCAGGTGTCGTCAGACACATTCAGCAGTGTAATATGCAGGCTGTCTCCGACGGCCGCATAGCTTCCCACCGCCATCCTCGGGAGCCTCGGTGTTTGTGTGGTCACACGGTTGACATACGGTATGCCGGCGGCAGCCGATGCGGCCAGGAACACGGTTTCGGTGGTCAGTGCGCGGCACAGCGCCACCGAGGCCCGTCCGTTGCTGTCTATCCATCCGCTTCCCAGCAGGCCTCCGCTGTCGCTCACCGCCGCATAGGCATACGGTGTGCCCCTCAGCTCGATGGCAGCCGCTCCGCGCTCCGGCGGCGCGGCCGCCTCTACATACAGGCTGTCGGGCTGTCCGACACAGGGCATCAGCGTGGGGTCGCCCAGCAAATTATATATCTCCCAATAATAGGCCTCGAAGATGGAACCCGCCTCGCTGACTGCAAAGTTGCCTGCATGCAGCAGATCGCCCATCGTCGCGGCCCGTTGCCGCGGTGACAGCCCGCCTTGACGCAGCAACCGGTCCAACGCTCCGGGTCGCTCTTCGTCATATTGCGGCTCTATGCTGAGTGTCAGGCGAGCCCCGATGTTCCACAGATAATCCTCCTCCCACAGTGTCGAATTGGTGGCGCCGACAACCGCAACGGCGCCGCCGCGCCCCTTCCGCATCAGGTGCACCCCCATACTCTCTGCGGCGAGGTGATTGGCGTAGCAGCAGTTGTTGATATAAACCGCGGCGGTGCTGTCGCCCAAAGTGTCGGCGATGCGGTAGGTGAAATCCGGATAGTGCCATCCGTGAACGGTGCCATGGGCGGTATAGCTGACGAGTCCTGCACCATGGCGCACTTGACCGACAATTTCGTCCAGCTGCTGTTCCGATCCGGGGTTGCGGTAGCAGAGGGTGTCGGTTTCGGGGCGCAGCGTCTTGATGGTGCGCCCCAGATAGTTCACCTGTCCGTTTGTGGCGGTGGGTGCGGGCGGGGTGTTCTCTTTGCCGGCCACCAGCAGTACACGGCTTAGATAGCTCAAATCCGGCATCGCCATACGCTCGTATGCCAGCGTCTTGTCCAGCATCAGTCGCAGTTCGGCTGTGTCGGCTGCGGGCAGCCGTCCCACCGCCGCCTCAGGATACCAGTCGCCTGTAAACTCGCCGTAATAGAGGTCTGTGACATAGTCCGTCAGCTCCGATGCCGGCCGGTGCCGGCCGGCAAAGGGCGCCACCAGGGCGGCGTTGCCTGCGATCAGCACATAGTCAGGGCCGGGCTGCAGTGCCGTGGCGCTGTCATAGCGCCGCTGAAGCAGGGCGTGGATGCTGTCGCAGTCCGATGTGTCGACATAGAAGATTTCTACACGGTGGCCCGTTTGTTGTTTCCATTGCACAAAAGGTTGCAGCACAGATTCAAACCAGGGTCGTGTCACCACCCACAACACCGGTGCCGCCGCGCATGGCAGCGATGCGTCGCGCCAGGCGTGGCTGCGGTAAACGGGGCGTATGTTTTTGTGCGGTGGCTGCAACGGCAGCGCCACCCCGTCCTTTGTATAGACGGTGTCGGGCAGCCCCCTCGCCGGCAGGACGGCAAGCAGCAGGGCGGCAATGGCGGCGCAGCGGCGCATGGAGCGTGAAAGCATAGCACTTGCAAAGATAGTGAAAAAAAACGTATCTTTGCACAATGCAAACTGCGGCGGCAGCCGCCCTATAACTCAATTTCCACCCCAAGCCTATGAAGTGCTCCATACCCAAAGGGACACGCGACTTTATGCCGGACGAGATGGCGCGTCGCAATTACATCTTCGACACCATACGCGAGGTGTTCCGCAATTATGCCTTCGAACCTGTCGAGACCCCTTCGATAGAGAATCTCTCCACCTTGATGGGCAAATATGGAGAAGAGGGCGACAAGTTGCTTTTCAAAGTGCTTAACTCAGGTGATTTTATGCGCGACGTCGATTTCTCGCAGGACTACCGCAAGGTGGCGCCGCAGATCTGCGAACGGGGCCTCCGCTACGACCTCACCGTGCCCTTTGCCCGTTTTGTCGTGCAGCACCGCGACGAGATTGCCTTCCCGTTCCGCCGTTACCAGCTACAGCCCGTGTGGCGTGCCGACCGTCCGCAGCGGGGCCGCTACCGTGAATTCTATCAGTGCGACGCCGATATGATCGGATCTGACTCGTTGCTTAACGAGCTGGAACTGGTGCAGATGATGGACGAGGTGTTCCATCGCCTCGACGTAGATGTGACAATCAAAATCAACAACCGCAAGGTGCTGGCCGGCATCGCGGAGACGATTGGCGCACCGGAGCGGCTGGTGGACATCACTGTGGCTATCGACAAACTTGACAAGACAGGTGTCGACAATGTGCGTGCCGAATTGCGCGAGCGCGGACTGAGTGAGGCCCAGGTGGCGGCACTCGACCCCGTCTTTGCGCTGGAGGGCGACGCCGGCAGCAAACTGGATTCGCTGGAGCGCCTGTTCGACGGGGTGGAGACCGGGCGCAGGGGTGTCGAGGAGTTGCGCACACTGTTCGCGCTTATCGGAGCGGCCGAACCGCGTTGCACCGTGGAGCTGGACCTTACATTGGCCCGCGGCTTGAACTACTACACGGGCGCTATATTTGAGGTCAAGGCCAAGAATGTCGCTATCGGGAGCATCTGCGGTGGCGGACGTTACGACAATCTCACCGGCATATTCGGTATGCCGGGTGTCAGCGGCGTGGGCGTCTCGTTTGGTGCTGACCGCATCTACGATGTCATGACCGAGCTCGGTAAATTTCCCGAAGGGCTGGCCCGTTCCGCACAGGTCCTGTTTATCAACTTCGGCGAGGCGGAGCAGGCTTACTGCGTGGCCGCCGCCGCACAGCTGCGTGCCGCCGGCGTCGCCACCCTCGTCTATCCCGATGCCGTCAAGATGAAGAAGCAGATGGACTTCGCCAACCGCAAGAAAATACCCTATGTCGTCTTTGTCGGTGAAGACGAGATAGCGGCCCGGAGCCTCACCGTAAAAAATATGCAGACCGGGGCCCAGCAGACCTTGCCGCTCGATCAGGCCATCGGTTCTCTGGCCGAGATGCGCTGTTGAAAGAAGACGTTCTCTTTGACTGTGTTGCGCAACGTTTCGTCAAAGTTGTCGTCCCGTCCGTTATGAAACGCCACACGGATGGGTAGCACATAGACGGGTAGTCCGGCCAGCGCCTCGCGTCCCGCTTCGTCCCGCAGTTTTGAAGCGTCTTTCTCCGTTGTCAGGATGATGCGTGACGGGACGTTCAGCTGCTCGAAACGTTGTCGTATGCGTGCCATGTCGGCGGCTGTATAGCGGTGGTGATCCTTGAAGATGAGCGGCGACACTTTGCACTTTTTTTTGAGGTACTGCACCAGCGGCCCCGGATTCGCGATGCCGCATACCAGCAGCACCTGGGTCACCCTGTTCAGCTCGACAGTGGCGGGCTGTCCGTCGCCGGGCAGCAGCGCGACGGGCGTTCCGTAGACAATATAGCTGAAATACAGTTTCTGATAGGGCTTCACACGAAGTTTCTGTTCCAGGTTACGCATCTCCAACGGATAGGGTTTTTCGGGCGACTTGGTGACAATGATGATATTGGCTCTCTTGCTTGCCCTGCGGTATTCACGCAGGTTGCCGAATGGCAGCACCCGGTCGGAGCAATACGGGTGGAAATACTCTGTCAGCAGAATGTTCACCGTGGGTTTGACAAAACGGTGCTGATAGATGTCATCCATCACCACCAGCTGCGGCGGCTCGTCACCATGCAGCAGCCGGCGCACCCCCTCCGTCCGTTTTTCGCACACCGCCACTTTCACATGGGGAAACTTGTGCGCCACCATTGCCGCTTCGTCGCCCAGCAGTCTGGCGTCTGCGCTGCCGTCATCCTCTACATAACCTTTGCTGGCACGGCGGTATCCGCGGCTCAGCAGCGCCGTGCGATATTCCTCGCTCAGCAGGCGCAGCAAATATTCCACCATCGGAGTTTTGCCCGTGCCGCCGCAGGCGAGGTTGCCTACCCCGATGGTTGTCACCGGCATCGCCGACTCTTTCAGTATGCCCATGCCGAACAACAGATTGCGTATCCGGACGGCTATGCCATACCACATGGTCAACGGCCACAGTAGCCAAGCTATCGTGTTGCGTGTCTTACTCATTGTCGTATGAGACGAAGAGTGAATTTCTTTGTGTGCAAATATACAAATCTTTTTACAATAAGCAAATTTTCCTCCATTTTCCCTGCCCCCGTATTCTTTCCATTGCGGCTGACAAAGAAAGCGGCGCGGCATCATTGCCGCGCCGCCAGTTGCGTCATAAACCTGACCGAACTACTTCTCGAAGTAGCGTTTGTACAGGCCTTCCAGCGCTTTGCCGTGACGGGCCTCGTCGCGGGCCATCTCATGCACTGTGTCGTGGATGGCGTCCAGATTCAGTGCCTTGGCACGTTTGGCCAGGTCTGTCTTGCCGGCGGTGGCGCCGTATTCTGCGTCTACGCGCATTTTCAGGTTCTCGGCGGTGCTGTCTGTCAGCACTTCGCCCAGCAGCTCGGCAAATTTGGCGGCGTGTTCGGCCTCCTCATAAGCTGCTTTCTCCCAGTAGAGGCCCACTTCAGGGTAGCCTTCGCGGTGTGCCACACGTGCCATGGCCAGGTACATGCCCACCTCTTTGCATTCTCCTTCGAAATTCATGCGCAGGTCGGCTTTGATGTCCTCAGGGGCGTCTTTAGCCACACCGACGATATGCTCGGCGGCCCAGGTCTTGATGTCCTCTTTCATCTCCTGCATGGGTTTGCCGCAGATGGGGCATTTTTCGGGCATCGTGTCGCCCTCGTATACATACCCGCATACCGGGCAGATAAATTTCTTGCTCATAAAAAAACTTTGATTTTGAGATTAATAATTATTTTGCATAGAATTTAATCCAGCACCAGGCTGGGGGCGCTGTAGGTACGTGCGGCCAGTTCCTGGTTCAACATATACAGGCTCTTGGGGTCGCTGCCGAAAAGCTCCATTTTGGTAATCATGTCGCGGGCGTTCGTCTCTTCCTCGCCCTGCTCTTTCACAAACCAGTCGAGAAACTGCATGGTGCGGAAGTCTTTCACCTTGTAGGCGGCGTCGTAGATGGTGTGGATGGAAGCCGTCACATACTCCTCGTGCTCCAGACCTGCTTTCAGCACATCCATGTCTTTCTTGAACACTTTGTTGGGTTGGGCGATGGCACCGAGTGTGATGGGGCAGTCGTTGTTCTGCATATACTTATAGATGAGCATCGCATGGTCGCGCTCCTCCTGTGCCTGAATCATGTACCAATTGGCAAAACCGCTCAATCCGCGTTTGTCGAAATAATTGTTCATGTCCAGATACAGGTAAGCCGAATAGAGTTCTTTATTGATCTGCTCGTTGAGCAGGTCGGAAACTTTTTTATTAAGCATGACGTTTGTTTTAGGTGTTATTAAATCGCTTTTTTCACCGTTTTATTTTTTCTCGAAATCTTCCTTGCCGACGCCGCACAGTGGACACACCCAGTCGGCGGGCAGATCTTCGAATTTGGTGCCGGGGGCGATGCCGTTGTCAGGGTCGCCTTTCTGCGGATCGTACTCATAGCCGCAGACGTTGCATACATACTTTTCCATTTTCTTTGTTGTTTTAGAGTTTGATAATATTTTTTCAGATGTACATACAGACAGATCTATGTGTTATGCTTCATCGGCAACCTGTTTCCTGTCACGCCTGCAGCGAGAAAATGTCATGAATGACAACTCCCTGCAATCAGACTTTTTAAAACGCAGGTTGATGAAATAACGTAAACCGACGGATTTTATTATCTACATTGTTCTTATTGATGTTTTTACGCCATCGGTTTGAAGTCTGAGGCGGGGTGCTTGCACCAAGGGCAGATGAAATCGGCCGGGAGTTCGTCGCCTTCATAGACGTAGCCGCAGACCTCGCAGACCCATTTTTTCTTGCCGCCGTCGGCTTTCGGCGCCTCGGGTTTGGGCTTGATATGCTGCTGGTAGTAGGCGTAGGTGATGCTGGGGCTGTCGGTGAGTGCGCGGGCCTCCATGACACGGGCGATGAACATGGTGTGGGTGCCGAGGTCAATGCTTTTGGTGACGACGCAAGAGATGACGCCGTTGATGAACTTGGGCAGGTAGCGCAGGCCGTTGTCGGTGCGTAGCTCCGTCTGGCATTCGGCAAACTTGTCGACATCGCGGCCGCTTTGGAAACCGAAATGTTGGAATGGCTTCATGGTCGCCTCCTCGCTCAGTGGGCAGAGGTTGAACTTCAGCGTGCTCAGCACCATGTCATGTGTGAGGTTCTGCTTGTTGACGCAGATCATCAGCTGCAGGGGCTCGCTGGTGACCTGCTGGGCCACGTTGATGATGCAGGCGTTGTCTTTGTCGCCCTGTCGGGCGATGAGGACGTAGAGTCCGTAGCCGATGGAGAAGAGGGCTTTGTTGTCGATCATGGTTTTATCGTTGAATTTATAGGCTTTTCACAATCTCGTCGGCCAGCGTCGCTAATTGTTCTTCTTGGTCGGGCTGCATGGCGCTCTTGAGGCTGAAAGTGTCGCCGACGAGGGTGATGTCTTTCATCTGCTCCAGCTCGGCTCGCATCAGTTTGCCGCTCTGCGGGGCCCAGCTGCCGTTCTCGATGATGGCTACGGTGCGACGTTGCCAGCAGTGGGCTTTGAGGTCGGCCAGGAGGTTCTCCATGGGGGTGAAGAGGCCGTTATTGTAGGTGCTGGAGGCCAGAACGATGTGGCTGACGCGGAAACATTCGGCCACCAATTTGCTGGCATGTGTGTGGCTGGCGTCGTAGGCCTTGATGCCACGGATGCCGCGCTCGCCGAGCAAGGTGCCTAAACGCAAGGCGGCAGCCTCGGTATGGCCGTAGATGCTGCCGTAGATGATGACCACAGCCTTGTCCTCGGGTTCGTACTTGCTCCAGGTGTCGTGTTTGCCGATGAACCAGCCCAAAGAACCGGTGTCGCCTTGACCGGCAGGTTGCGCTTCGGAACGCCATACGGGGCCGTGCAGCGGGCAGATTGTTTGTATGTCGAGTGCGGCGGCCTTCTTCAGTACGTTCTGCACCTGGATGCCGTATTTGCCCACGATGTTGATATAATAGCGGCGGGCGTCGCCAAGCCATTCATGTTCAAAATCCATTTCGTCGGCAAAGAGGTTGCCGCTCAAGGCGCCGAAGGTGCCGAAGGCATCGGCGCTGAAAAGGGTTTTGGCATCGGTGTCGTAGGTCATCATCACCTCGGGCCAGTGCACCATCGGAGCCATGATGAAACAGAGGGTGTGGCTGCCGGTGGCGAGGGTGTCACCCTCTTTGACGGTCAGCAACTTCCCGGGTTGGCTACCGAAGAACTGTTCGATCATCTGAGCGGCTTTGGCGGTGGTGACGACAGTGGCCTCGTGGTGGCGCAGCAGCAGGTCTTGCAGTGTGGCGGCGTGGTCGGGCTCCATGTGATGCACCACAATGTAGTCCAGCTTGCGACCTGCAAGGGCCGCTCTCAAGTTGTCGAAGAATTGGCTGCTTACCGAGGTGTCAACGGTGTCGAAGAGCACGGTCTTGCTGTCTAACAGCACATAGCTGTTGTATGATACACCGTGCGGGACGGGATAGATGTTCTCAAAAAGTGCCAGTTTGCGGTCACTTGCGCCGATATAGTACAAGTCGGTGCTGATTTTGCGGATATTGTGCATAGCGGTTGTGGCAGTGTTTGTTTTGAAGTTATGGAAACAAAAATACACCTTTTTCCCGAATCGGGCAAACATATACTTTGCGTGGTTTATTTTCTCGTGCCATTGGCACTTCTGGCGCCGTCTGTCGGTGTAGGACGGGGCGGGGTCAGGGTTTCATCTTGACCAGGGCCGCGGCGCCGAGGATGGCAACGTCGTTGGCGGGGAGCTGCGACATCAGTACGACGCAATGCCCGGCATAAATGTGAAGCAGATGCTCTTCAAACGACTGGCGCAGCGGTCGCAGCAGCGGCTCGCCCACTTGTGTCGGACCACCCATCAGAAATATGGCCTGCGGTGCTGAGAATGTCACAGCATTGGCCATGGCGATGCCCAGCAGCCGTCCGGTGCGTTCCCAGCACTGCAACGCGAGGTTGTCGCCTTGGCGGGCCAGATCGCCAATCTCTTTGCTGCTGATTGCTACATCAGACAAGCCGGCTTCATGGCGCAACTCTTGATAGGTCTGCACAATGCCGCGTGCCGAGGTGTAGGCTTCCAAGCATCCTTTGCGCCCGCACGAGCAGAGCCGCCCGTCGGGGATGAGAATGTTGTGCCCCAATTCGCCGGCGGTGCCGGAGCCCCCGTGCACCAGTTTGCCGTCAATGACGATGCCGCTGCCTACACCGGTGCCGAGGGTGAAGAGGATGAAATGTTGCATGCCACGGGCACCGCCATAGATGTATTCGCCATAGGCGGCGGCATTGGCGTCGTTGCTCAGTGCCACGGGCACTGCCATATAGCGTTGAATCTCTTCCGCCAGGTTCAGCCGCCCCTTGATGGTCAGGTTAGGGGCGTTGTCGATATAGCCGGTGTAGTAATTGGCATTGGGGGCGCCGATGCCGATGCCTTCAACGGTCGTGGCCGATATGTCGTGCATCAGCCCGTTCACCTCCTGCATCATGTCACGGACATAGGGTCCCGGCTCTGTGTACCGATTGGTGGGAAGCCGGCGACGTGCCACGATACGTCCGCTCTCGTCGACAATACCGAGGTCTGTATTGGTGCCTCCGATATCAATACCGATGGTATATGACATCACTTTTTGTCCGTTTACTCCACCGTGACGCTCTTGGCCAGATTGCGCGGCTGGTCCACATTGCGGCCTTTGGCCACCGCTACATAGTAGCTCAGCAACTGCAGCGGGATGACTGCCAGCAGCGGCACAAAGCAGTCTCGGGTGTCCGGAATCTCGAAACAGTAGTCGCTCATCTCTTTGACCGTTGTGTCACCCTCTGTCACTACGGAGATGATTTTACCCTTGCGCGATTTGACCTCTTGGATATTGCTCACCACTTTTTCATAGATGCCGCGTTTCGGCGCAATGACGACCACGGGCATCTCCTCGTCAATCAGGGCGATGGGGCCGTGTTTCATTTCAGCGGCCGGATAGCCTTCAGCATGGATGTAGCTGATCTCTTTCAGCTTCAATGCGCCTTCGAGGGCGACGGGGTAGTTGTAACCGCGTCCGAGGTAGATGAAATTTTTGGCGTAGGTGAATATTTGGGCGAACTGGTCGATATGCTTGTTGTGCTCCAAGGTCCATTGCATCTTGTCCGGAATCTGCTGCAGTTCGTCGACAAGCATATGAAACATCTGTTCGTCCAGAGTCTTTTTCTCTTTTGCAATGGCCAAACCAAGCAACGCCAACGTGATCACCTGCCCGGTGAATGCTTTGGTTGAGGCCACGCCGATTTCGGGCCCCACATGCAGGTAGGTGCCGCTGTCGGTGGCGCGTGCGATGCTTGAGCCGATGACATTGCAAATGCCGTAGCAAAAAGCGCCATGCGACTTGGCCAACTGTATGGCAGCCAGTGTGTCGGCGGTCTCACCGGACTGTGACACGGCGATCACCACGTCATCGGAGTGGATGACCGGATTGCGGTAGCGGAATTCCGAGGCATACTCCACCTCGACGGGTATCTGTGTCGCCTCTTCAATGAAATATTTCCCAATCAAGGCCGAGTGCCACGAAGTGCCGCAGGCGCAGATGATGATGCGATTCGCATTGATGAACCGCTCTTTGTGGTCGATGATGCCGCTCAGCAGCACATCCTTCTCCACTACATTCAGACGACCGCGGATGCAGGTGCGCAGCGCGTTGGGTTGCTCCCATATCTCCTTGAGCATGAAATGCGGAAAACCGCCTTTCTCCAATTGGTCGAGATTCATCTGCAGCGTATGGATCTGCGGCGTCTGTTTTACATTGGCGAGATTGGTGATGTCCATACGGCCGATGCGGTCCATGATGGCAATCTCTTCGTCCTGCAGGTAGACTACTTTGTCTGTGTATTCAATGATGGGGGTGGCGTCGCTGCCGAGGAAAAATTCCGCCTTCCCGTTTTCATCTTTGCCGATGCCGATAATGAGCGGGCTGCCTTTGCGGGCACAGATAATCTGGTCCGGGTTGCGCCGGTCCAGAATGGCGATGGCATAGGCCCCGACAACATTCTTCAAAGCCAGCTGCACGGCTGTATACAGGTCGCATTCGTGGCTCACCTGCATATATTCCACCAACTGCACCAACACCTCGGTGTCGGTGTCGCTGCAGAACGAGAGTCCGTGATTTTCCATCTCGGCACGCAGCGACTTGTAGTTTTCTATGATGCCGTTGTGCACCAGCGCCAGATTCTTGCTTTGGGAGTAGTGCGGGTGGGCGTTTGTGGTGTTGGGCTCGCCGTGCGTGGCCCAGCGGGTATGGGCGATGCCGATGGTGCCCGTGATGTCTTTGTCGGCGCAGAGTGCCTCTAATGCGGCCACTTTACCTTTGGCTTTGTTCACCGAAAGCGTCCCTTCAGGATTGATAAGTGCGATACCGGCTGAATCATAGCCTCTGTATTCCAAACGGTGCAAGCCTTTAATTAAGACGGGGTAGGCCTGCTGCTCCCCGATGTATCCAACGATGCCACACATGATTGCTACATGTTTGTTATAATAATCTGCAAAAATACAAATTTTTTTGACAGTCGTGTTTTCTCCTCCGGAAAATATTGTATTCAACGAAAGAGCGGCAAAGCTCTTTAAAACTTTGCCGCTCTTTTGGGGACAGAAATGTTGTTTCAGAATAGTCCGTCGAGGACGTTGTCGTCTACGATATTGGGCATCGTCACCTTGAGTTCGGGGCAGATGTCCATGGCACGTCTGATGGCGAACATGGCACCGTCGTTGCGGGCCCAGCTGCGACGGCTGATGCCGTTGTTGACATCCCAGTGGAGCATCAAGCGCAACCGGCGGTCGCAGTCGTTCGAGCCGTCAAGCACCATCCCGAAGCCTCCGTTCATCACCTCGCCCCAGCCTACGCCGCCGCCGTTGTGGATGCTGACCCATGTGGCACCGCGGAAACTGTCGCCGATGACATTCTGCACAGCCATGTCGGCGCAACGGTTGCTGCCGTCGTAGATATTGCTGGTCTCGCGGAAGGGGCTGTCTGTGCCGCTCACGTCGTGGTGGTCGCGGCCCAGCACGATGGGTGCGGAAATTTCGCCTTTGCGGATGGCTTCGTTGAAGCGGGCGGCTATTTTGGTGCGGCCTTCACAGTCGGCATACAGGATACGGGCTTGGCTGCCCACGACAAGGTGGTTCTCCTTGGCGCCTTTGATCCATTGTATATTGTCATGCATCTGCTGTTGAATCTCGGCGGGTGCGGTGGCTGCAATCTCCGCCAGCACTTCCATGGCAATATGGTCGCTCTTGTCGAGGTCCTCAGGTTTCCCGCTGGTGCAGACCCAGCGGAAAGGTCCGAACCCGTAGTCGAAACACATGGGCCCCATGATGTCTTGCACATAGCTGGGATAACGGAAGGCGGAGCGGTCGGCGTTCCAGATGTCGGCGCCGGCTCGGCTGCTCTCTAAAAGGAAGGCGTTGCCGTAGTCGAAGAAATACATGCCGTTGGCGGTGAGCTTGTTGATGGCGGCGACGTGGCGTCGCAGGCTCTCCTGCACCTTCTCCTTGAACAAGTCGGGATTCTCGGCCATCATCACTTTGGCGTCTTCAAATGAAACCCCCACCGGGTAATAGCCGCCAGCCCATGGGTTGTGTAGCGAGGTCTGGTCGCTGCCGAGGTCGACCTGTATGCCTTTTCCGGCGCAGTATTCCCATAGGTCGACCACATTGCCTTGATAGGCGAATGACCGGGCGGCCTTCTCGGCGCGTGCCTTGTTGACAGCCGCGAAAAGCTCGTCAAGGTTGTCGTGAACTTCGTCCACCCAACCCTGCGAGTAGCGCTTCTGGGTTGCGGCGGGGTTTATTTCGGCGGTGATGCTCACCACGCCGGCGATGTCGCCGGCCTTGGGCTGGGCGCCGCTCATGCCGCCGAGGCCGGCGGTGATGAAAAGCTTCCCGGCGGTTCCGCCGCCCAGCTTCCGGGCTGCGTTCAGGACGGTGATGGTGGTGCCGTGGACGATGCCCTGCGGGCCGATGTACATGTAGCTGCCGGCAGTCATCTGGCCATACTGTGTCACACCGAGGGCATTGTAACGCTCCCAGTCGTCGGGCTTGCTGTAATTGGGTATCATCATGCCGTTGGTGACCACCACACGCGGCGCCTCCTTGTGGCTGGGGTAGAGGCCCATGGGGTGTCCGCTGTACATGACCAGCGTCTGCTCGTCCGTCATCTCGCTGAGGTATTTCATCGTTATCCGGTACTGTGCCCAGTTCTGGAATACGGCCCCGTTGCCTCCGTAGGTGATCAGTTCGTGCGGATGTTGTGCCACTGCGGGGTCGAGGTTGTTTTGGATCATCAGCATAATGGCTGCCGCCTGACGGCAACGGGCCGGATACTCGTCGATAGGCCGGGCGTACATCGGGTATGTCGGCCGCAGCCGGTACATGTAGATACGGCCATATCGTCTCAATTCTTCAGCAAACTCCGGCGCCAGCATGGCGTGGTCTTTGGGGTCGAAGTAGCGCAATGCGTTACGTATGGCCAGCCGCTTTTCGGCAGGCGTCAGGATGTCCTTGCGCTTAGGCGCATGGTTGACAGATGTGTCATAGGGCTGTGGTGCAGGCAGCGGGTTTGGGATGCCCTGCCGCAATTCGTTCCGGAACTCGTCTATCGTCATGGGGAATAATGGGTTATTTGATAATAAATGATATACGTGGGATGTCTTAAAAATTCAATTCAATGCCTGCCTCCAAACGTGGCAGCCGTATGGGGCAAACGGCGTCGTCGGCGATATGGCAGGTGGTCATCCGGTAACGGGCGTAAATGCCCACTATGTCGTAGGCGATACGGGTGGTCATACCCCAGTTCCAGAAGTAGCGTCCGTCAAAAGCAGGGTTCGTGATGTCCACCTCCATGGCGGGCACGCCGTTGTTCTTTTTCGTGGCTAACTTGTAGTGGAAGTTGGAGTAGCTTCCGTAGAACCCCAGATCCCAGTAGATGCCGCGGCTGAGCAGGCCTCCGCGCACGAAGCACACACGTTGAAACACCTCCAGTGACCAGTCGTTGTGATACAGCTGTTTGAACTTCACGTCGTGGTCGGCGTCGAGCCCGAATCGGGTGTCAAGTCCGTTGTTGGACGTTTTGTCCAAGTTGTAGCGCTGCCGTCCCCACTCAAAGGCCGCACCCAGGCTGTAATATTTGCCCAAGGCGCGTACATGGCGCAGACCGATGTGTGCCGTTGACGAGAATCCGTGCAAGGTCAGTTCCTCGCTTTCGGTGTTGACCATGCTTCCGAAGTCGACATACAGTTCCCGGTGCCAGCGTCCGCCGATGCCGCGGGCCGACGGCTTGTTGTCGGCCAGTGCCCGGTTGAGACGGAAACTGTGAGTGGCGTCGCCGTCCTCGCTGGCGACATTCGGGCGGAAGGGGAGCGAAGTGTCAGACCAGCGCACCTGGTCGGCGGCGGTCAGCAGGTAACTGTTGGTATACCCGTCAAACCACACATTCAGTGTACAGCTGTCAAGCGAGGCTTTGTGGAATCGTATCCGCACCGGAGTCCGGCTCTCGATAGCCAGATTGGCGTAATGGTCCAGCATGCCGCCGGGGCGTTGTTTGTTGTAGAACACTGTTGTACGGCACCCCGGTTCCGGTATATACACTGTCACGCTGTCAGTTGACTCTTCGAACCGGAACGTGGGATCCGCTGTTTGCCGGGTTTCGGTGAAAAACGATGCCTGCGGAACGCCGTAGCCCAGTGCGTAGTCGAAATAAGGGTAGAGGTCTCCCGAGCGTTCAATGGCCTCTTTCATCTGCATGGCCGACAGATTACGGTTGCTTTGCCAGGCGCAGGCTGCAAAACCGGCCACAAGCGGGCACGAAAAACTGGTTCCGTCCACGTAGGTGACGGAGTCTTTTGACGGCGTTGCGGCCAGTGCATGGCCGAAAGCGCTGACATTAGGCTTCATCCGGCCGTCTGCACTTGGTCCGTAAGAACTGAAGTAGATGTGATTATATTGCGTGAGCGAAGAGGTGGTGCCACCGATGCAGAGCACACTGTCAGCGTCGGCAGGGGTGATGATTGTCTTCCACTGGTTTTCAGTACCCTCGTTGCCGGCCGAGTTACAAACCAGCATACCTTTGCGCGCAGCCATATTAGCGGCACGTGCCACCAATGAGGTCCCGTCCATGTCGGTGGTGTAATAGCGTTCTTTTCCATATCCCAGCGAACTGCTGACGATGTTGGCCCCGTACTGGTCGGCTCGTTCCATGGCCATCATCCACCACACCTCTTCCTTGGCGGGTTCCAGCTCCACTTCGGTGCGATAGAGCATCACCTCGGCGCCGGTGGCCAGTCCCAGCTGCCGCCCGTTGAAAATGCCGGTGATACAGCTCAGCGTCATCGTCCCGTGGCTGTTCCATCCGTAGACGTCCGCTTTCTTGTTTGGGAAATTCCAGGTGTCCACAATGCGCTTCCCGTCACGCAGGTGGGCGAAAGCGGGATGAGTGTCGACGTGGGGGAACCCGCCGTCGAACACGGCAATGCGGAGGCCGCTTCCGTCCAGTCCGTTGCGGACAAACAGATGACCTTGCATACGCTTCAGCTGGTCAGTCAGTCTGGTGGCGTTTTTGCCGTCGGAAGGAGCGTCCGCGTTGTCGTTGTCATGTTGTGCCAACTGCGCATCGCTGCGGATGGCCAGCACAGCCTTTACAAAAGGCAGCGCCCCGATGCGCTCCGCCTGGTCGGGGGTGGCCTTGACAGCCATGGCGTTAAGCCAGCGTGACGCCCCCAGCTCCTCGCACGCCAAGTCGTTCACCTGCTTTGTATAATCTGAATCCAGGGGGTAGTTCGATAGGTCGTGGAGGTCCGCTCCGCACGCTTGATATCGTGCCAGCGCGTGTGTGTCAAAATAGTTGTAGGGGTCGAAGACAGCATTGCCTTTGTCGGTCAGCATCACCCAATAATACGACTGGGCGTGCAACACCGTTGCTGTCAGCAGTGTCAGCAGGAGCGGAAAGATTCTCTTCATTGTTGTGCAGATGTTGTTGCGTGAATATGCTTGGTTTAAGACAATATGCAAATGTACATTTTTTTTGCTATTAGGCAAAATGCATCCTAATCTTGTGCTGCCTGCCCCATGGTGGCTGCGGTCCGATCCGCCGGCTCAATTGAGCACCGTGTGGAGAATATCGTGCGATGTGAAATGCCGGAAGCCGTTGAGATGGATGCTGTAGTATGCGATCAGCAGGTCAACAAGTGTATTGCGTTGGCGCTGGGTGGCGGCAGGCAAGGGCATTGTGTTGTGGGCGGCCTGCAGGTAGTGGTGTAACAAGAGGCTGCTCTCGCCGTCAAAACCTGTTCCATGGCCTGGTGCGCCGGCGGGTGGAGCGGGATCGGCTCCGAAACGGCCCTCGTCCGGTTCAAAGTAGGGTGCGAGGCGGCTGTAGTTGTCCAAGGGCTCTATTCCCAGATGGCGGCTCAGCTGCAGCATGAACATAACCGGTTGGTGGGCGGCAGGGTAGGGCAATCCGTCGGCCACATAGTCGAAAAGTTCGGGTTGCGGCACCTCCTCGCGCAACGTCTTGTACAGCAGCTCGGCTTTGAAAAAGCGCAACGCGTTGTACACCATCGAATCCTCGGCTGCATCGTCGTGAAGCAGACACATCTCCTTTACATAATGCAGGTCGGCGCGTGGGTTGTTGTATGCTGTCAGTTCGACGACGCTCAGCGGCTGCAGCATATTCTGTTTCACACGGCCGTTGCGACCGCGCACCCCTTTCACCATGAAACTTCGTACGCCCAGTTCACGGGTGAAGATGCGGGCGATGACAGAACTTTCGGAATAATGTGTGCAGTGTAGCACAACGCCGGGTGTATTGACCAACGTACTCATCTGATCACCAAAATCTTGGTCACAGAACGGTTGCCCTTCTCCTCGTCCGAGGCAAAGACATAATAGACACCGCTGGCCACCCGGCGTCCGCTGTTGGTGCGGCCGTCCCAAATGGCCTGTCCGCCCAGCGCCCGGGTGCTGAAGACCACATGTCCGGCTGCATCGGTGATATGGACCAGGGCGTCGCGTGTGAAACCCTTGATGGCTACGGGGCCGTCGTAGCCGGGTTCGACAGGGTTGGGAAACGCATGGATGTCATCGTCGGGTGTGGCTGTGGCGTAGGTGGCGGTGCTGCGATAGGAGATAAGTCCGCAGTCTGTGCCGATAAACACTTCGCCGCTTCCGGGATGGATGGCCAGTGCGATAATTTTATTGGAAAGCAGCGGGCTGTTCTGCTTGGTGAAATGAACCAACTCCTCTTGCCCGTTGGATGAAATCAGATAGAGCCCGCCGTTGGCAGTGCCCACCCATTTGCGGTTGGCGCCGTCGACGGCAATGCAAGTGATGTTCTCATAGGCCATCAGGTATTCTACAAACACACCGTTGTCGATAATGATATTGCTGCAGTTCACCGGCGATTTCTCGCCATGACCGCCGTTGGAGAAGGTTTTATAGGCATCGTAGATAACCTTGATGCCGCCGTTCGTCCCTATCCACATGTCTCCACTACGGTCCTGTACGACGCAGTTTACGGACGTGGTGTTCTTTTTGCTGCCGTTGTTGGGGTCGACATAGGCCATGCGGGATCCGCCGTCATGCACATATATGGCGTTGGCGCGCCCGTAAAACCACACATAGCCGCGTACACTGTCGCATAGCACGTGGTCCACTTCGCTGTTGCCCACCATGCTGTAAGTGTCGAAGGCGTTCCATGTGCCGTCGGACTGCCGTGACACCAGCGCGTTGCGTGCCAGCGAGTTGGTGGCCCATAGGGTGCCTTGACGGTCGAAAGCCACACCACCGGTACGCAACGAACGGTAGCTGCCACTGCGGTAAGGCTGCAGGGCTCCGTCACTGTTGGTCTCGTTGAAGACATCGTTCACGCGCCCGTCCCGTATGTCGACGAGCCCTTTTCCCCAGCTGGCAGCCACAATGTGGGATGGGTCGGCGGGGTCGGTGACAGCCTCGACAATATCGTTCAACGTGTCGAGTGCTGCACCTGTGACATGCTGCCACCGATCCTGCTGCAGACAGCATATCCGGGCTGGCAGGTATGCATTTTCGTAAGTGGTGCGTTTCCCGCCCGGGGCCAGCAACACACGGCTCCTGTCGGCGTTGAGGCGATACACATTATCTTGGTTCAGCGGGGCGTCGGGTATAAAATTCACAATTGCACCAGTCTCGTTCAGGTCAATGGCGAGCAACCCCTCATAGTCGTGGGCGACCCAGACGGTTTTGCCATCCACCGCCAGTGCGTCGTGGTTGGCCATAGTGATCCAATAGTCGTTGGCGTGCAAGGTGACAGGTGTCTCCTGACCGGGTGTATAGAGGTCGATGCCGCCCCATTTGCATACCACAAGCTGCGACGGTGTGGCCCGGACCGATTGTATCTGGTCCGCGTCGACAAGACGGTAGTTACGCATGCCCTCGTAACGGTAGAGACGCAGCGAATCGGGCAGATAGGTCTGGGCGGCCACATAGACGCAATTGTCAAACCACGCCGTCATGACGGGGGTCTCGTCCAGTGCGGCGAGTGTGCTGTCACATAGCCAGCGGGTGGCAATGTTGGGATAAGGGTCGTTGATGTCGATGTGCATGAGCCCCTGCGAGGTGGCGGCGATCATCTCGGTCGGTGTAAAAACCATGTCATACACCGCGGCCCGGTTTGCATTGGTGCCCAGATAGAATGTCCGGGCAATCTCATGCCTTGCCACGTTGACCACCACCACGCCGAAATCGCAGCAGAGATAGGCGTGACCGTTGAAAAAACGGATGCGGTGAACCGATTTGCTGCCACTGATATCCGCTCGGCGTATATCCGACAGGTTGTAAACAACCTTTCCTTGGACAAGGTCGACATTCGCGTTGGTATAGGCAATGGCCAGACATTCCGTGGCGCTGTCGTAGGCTATTTCTGCCACCCCGGATTCCGAAAGACCGTCCACGCGGCTGAGTGTGCCGGTCTTACCGTCTGCGCTGTCGTAGTACATCAGTCCGGTCTTTCCTGCAGCATAAATGCGCGATTCGGCTTGCTCCACCCTGTACAGCTGATTGTAGGCGTGATGTGTGCGCCAAGAGCCGATAGGGGTCTGCGCCGGCAGCAGACGCCCGAAGCAGCAACAAAGCAGGGCGAGGAACAGTCGTCGTGTCATTCGTGCGGACGTTTCATAAAAAGAATCTGCGAAATCAACGCCAATACAACCGTCAGGAGGGTGCTGAGCGTGATGCTGAGCAGGAGCCGCCAGAATCCGTGGCTGTCAAATAATTCCAGAGAGAAGAAAGTTAAGTAGAATATGGCTGTCAGCACCAACAGATAGCCGATGAAGTACTGCGTTTTGACAGTGTAGATGGATGGAGTGGAGATGACAACAGGTTCGTTGCGTGTCAGAATACGGTCGGCGAAAAGGATGCGGGCAAAAGCGACCATGGTGCATGAGAAGGTGTGGAATCCCAGCATATTGCTGAAAACGTCGATAGCCAGACCACAGACGAAGGCTGCCAGGAGCATGGCAATCTTTCCCATGCCGGTGGGCAACATCAAGATGAACAGCAGATAAAGATACGGGATGGCATATCCACTGATATTTATGTTGTTCAGAATCAGTATCTGAACGAGTGTCAGCACCGCAAAACGGACAATATTCTGTAGTATAAGCCGGCTTTCCATCGCAGTCTATTCGGCGTTCAACGCATCCTGCTCCTCCTTAAAGCGGTTTTCAATGATGTATACGTGATCCAGCCGGTTGAAGTCGGTTGACAGGCGGATGCGGATTTTGTAGAATCCGCTGCCCTGTGTTGTCTGGACATTCGTTACGTAACCCACCACAATCCCCTCCGGGAAATCGTTGGCCAGGCCCGAGGTGACAATGGTGTCATTCTTATAGAGTTTGTGTGTCGAGGGGATGTCTTCCACTGTGGCATAGCGGTAATCGGTGCCGTCCCAGCGGAGGGTGCCGTTGCTGCCGGTGCGCTTTATTTTCACACTGTTTGTGCTGTTGGAATGGAGGATGGGCATGATGGAGGCAAAATTCTCCGTCGTGTTGACCACCACGCCGACGATGCCCTGCGCCGAGATGACAGCCATGTCGCGCTGGATGCCTTGGCGGCGTCCCATGTTGACCATAATAATATTGTTTTGCTGCCGCCAGGACTTTTTGATGACACTGGCCTCACGATAGCGGTACTGCTGCCGGTATACGGTGTCGTTCAGCACAAATTCGCGTTGATTGTAGCTGATATAAGACGACGACAGTTGTGCTCGCAATTGCGCATTCTCTTCAGCCAGGAGGTCATTTTCATGTTTCAGTCCGAAATAACCTGTCACCGAGTGGATGCCTTTATACCAGTGTCCGGCAAGGTTGTTGCCCCATGACAGCATCTTGCTGCCCTGATAGTAGGTGTTGTGCACCATCATCACCACCGCCGTCGTCTCCAAGAGGAGAAACACCAGCACGTGGTAGTATCGTTTTAGAAAAGCGATGAGGGTGCGCATAATGTAGACTCCGTCAGATAAACCGTTCTATGGCGGCCTGTGCCTGAGCCACGGCTGTTGCCAGGTCGTCGTTGACAATGGTCAGGTCGAATTGCGGCGCCAGTTCCAATTCAGCCTGCGAACGTGCCAGACGTTGCTGCAGGGTGGCTTCATTTTCGGTGCCGCGGCCGAGCAGCCTTTGTCGCAGCACTTCAATGCTCGGAGGCATCACGAAAATGGCGAGGGCCGCGTCACCAAAATACCGTTTAATGTTCATTCCGCCTTTTACGTCGACATCAAAGATGATGACGTGCCCGTTGCTCCAGATGCGGTCGATTTCCGATTTCAGCGTGCCGTACAACATGTCTGTATAAACCTCTTCCCACTCCAGAAAGTCTCCTTCGGCCACACGTTGGCGGAAAGATTCCGGCGACAGGAAATAGTAGTCCACGCCGTCCTGTTCGCCGGGGCGAGGTGTGCGGCTGGTGGCGGAGATGGCGAACTCAAAGCAGTCGAAGCGTCGCAGCAATTCGCGGATGATGGTGGTCTTGCCACTACCCGAGGGGGCGGAAAAGAGCAGAGCTTTGCGGGATTGCATGGAACTAAAATTTTCTGTCAAAGATGCTGAAGAAAGTTTTGGCTGTAAGCGAACTTCTGTCCCAGTTGTAAATCTGCGCCACTTCGTCGACACGTCGCTGAGCCGTTTCGCGATCGTCAATGCTGTTCAGCTGGACAATGAAATCGTTATAAGCTTTCATGTTGTTTTGGAACAAGTCTTTCATGAAGCTGAACTTATCATTGATGTTGATAACGGTGCGCAGGTCGCTCACCTTTTTATGCTGTGCTGTCTCGCCGCGCATTCCGTTGCCTGTCCGGCCCAGTCGGTCGCCCAAGGTCTCGCCGCCGGATATGCTGTGCTGCTCCGTAGGACGGATGTAGTCGAAAAGCGACGACTGGCGTTGCGGTGCTGTAGCGTTGGCGGCGGGTTCCGGCTCCGGCTCTCGGGCTGACGGGACTTCGACAGCCGCCGGCGTTGGTTCGGGCATGGCGGAATGCTCTGCCGCCGGTTCGGGGGCGGCCGGTGCCGACACCTCTTTCGGGGTGTGCGCCGCCTCATCGAAGAATATATCGTTGTCCGCCTCTTCCAGCTGTTCCATCAATGGTTGTGCAGCCACCTCAGGATCATCCTCTTCTTCCGTAACAGGCACGCTCGGCATATCCGCCATCGGAGCGGCAGGTGGGGCCGAGGGCAGGGGAGTTTCTGCGGAAACATCCTCGACAGGCTGGACGTCGGGTGTCGTCACAGACGACATGCTCTCGTCCGCCTCGTCCGGACAGCTGACGGGCTGTTCCGCCGGCGCGGATGCTTCGAGCTCCAGCGCCGAACTGTACATTGAACGCAGTTCCTGCAGCAGCAAGTCAATCTCTATCTGTCCGGGGACGGTGTCTGTCTCCCCCATGCGCCGTACCAGACGTCCGACGCGTTGCAAGCCGGTAATCAGTTGGTCAATCTCTTTCATCGCAAGTGCAAAAGTACATTTTTAGGGATAAAGAAAAATTGTGTTCCGAAAAAAGTTATTATACACAGTTGTTCATAACACCGTCCGCGGCATCAGGTTCTGCCTGCTTCGTTTTTTTTTGTATCTTTGCGTTCTCAAAACATCCAATTCGAAACGATTATGAGAAAAGTACGCTGTTTTCTTTGCCTGCTGCTCCTTGCCGCGGCGTCATTCACTGTTTCCGCGCAGAAACAGTACGAATACAAAACTTGGCCCGGCGATCCGCTGGGGGTGCGCGAGTACACTCTGGACAACGGCTTGAAGGTCTTCATGAGCGTCTACAAGGATGCGCCCAAAGTGCAGACCTATATCGCGGTCCGGGCCGGATCGCGCAACGACCCGCACGAGACCACCGGTCTGGCCCACTACCTTGAGCACATGATGTTCAAAGGCAGCGAACGTCTCGGCACCACCGACTGGGAGCGCGAAAAGGTGCTGATTCAAAAAATAGAAGACCTCTTTGAAGCCTACCGCATGTTCAGCGATTCGACGATACGTGCCGCCATCTACCACAAAATCGACAGCCTCAGTTACGAGGCGTCGAAAATTGCTGTGGCCAACGAATACGACAAGGCGATGACCGCCATCGGCAGCACAGGCACCAACGCCTTCACCTCCAACGACTACACCATGTATGTGGAGAACATTCCCAACAATCAGATCGAGACCTGGTGCGAGGTGCAGGCCGACCGCTTCCAGCATTTGGTGCTGCGGCTGTTCCATACAGAACTCGAGACCATCTACGAAGAAAAAAACATGAGTCTCACCAAGGACAGCCGCCGTATCAATGAGACGATGATGGCCGCCCTCTTTCCGCATCACCCTTACGGCAACCAGACCACTCTGGGCAGTCAGGAGCATCTGAAAAACCCCTCGATGCGCAATATACGTAATTTTGTGGCGCAATATTATGTGCCCAACAACATCTGTATCAGCATGGCCGGCGACTTTGACCCCGACGAGGCCATCCGCATCATTGACAAATACTGGGGCTCCATGCAGCCGCGTGAGGTGCCCGTGTTGAATTTTGAGCGGGAGCAGCCCATCACCGGTGTTATCACCCGTACCGTCACCGGCCTCGAGGCCGAAAACACCATCCGGGCCTATCGTCTCGACAACGGCAACGGCAGCCACGAAGCCATGCTCGCCGCGCTGCTCGAGAGCGTGCTCAACAACGGCAAGTGCGGTCTCATCGACCTCAATGTCAACCAGAGGCAACGTTGCATGGGTGCCTATGCCGGCACCTATATGCTCAATGACTACGGCGCTTTCATGTTCGGCGGACAGCCGTTGCACGGCCAGACCCTCGAACAGGTGCAGTCCCTTTTCGACGAACAGATCGCGCTGGTCAAACAGGGCCGTTTCGACGACTGGATGCTCGAAGCTGCCGTCAACAACATGAAGCTGTCCATCATGAAACGAGCGGAGAGCAGCAACAGCCGTGCCAGTCAGATGGCTTACGCATTCGTCCATCACCGCAGTTGGGGCGACGTCTGCAACGAAATCAACGAGCTCTCCCGTGTCACCAAGCAAGAGCTTGTCGCCTTCGCCAACCGGTTGTTCCAAGACAGCAACTACGTCGTTGTCAACAAAGTTCAGGGCGAGCCCGAGCCCATACTCAAAGTTGCCAAACCGCCCATCACCCCCATCGAGGTGGGCCGTGAAAATGAGAGCGCCTTTCTTCGCGACATCAAATCCAGGCAAGTGAAGCCTGTCGAACCCGCCTTTGTCGACTTCAGCAAAGACCTCACCATCCGCAAATGCAGCGACCGTCCGCGCACAGAGATGCTCTATGTGCAGAACAAGGAGAACGCCACCTTCAACCTGATCTACCGTTTCGACTTCGGTCACCGTGCCGGCATGCCGGGCAAGACCTATGACTTGGCCGCCGACGTGCTTGAATACCTCGGCACCTCTGTCCACACCGCCGACCAGCTGCAACAAGAGTTTTATAAATTGGCCTGCAACTACCAGGTCTCCGTCGGCAGCGAAAATATTAATGTCAGTATCAGCGGACTCAGCGAAAATATGGAAAAGGCCATGCGCTTGGTGGAAGAAATCATGGCTGATGTGCAGCCCGACGACACTGCCCTGCAAATGCTCGTTTCGCGCATCCTCAAGTCGCGTCAGGATGCCAAGCACAACCAGCAACGTTGCTTTTCGGCGCTGAGCAACTACGGCATCTATGGCGCCGACTCGCCGATCCTCGACCAGCTCAGCGAACAGCAATTGAAGAACTACACCTGCCGTCAACTCTGCGACGCGCTGCACAACCTCTTCAACCACCGCCATCGTGTGCTCTACTACGGGCCCGCCTCCGACGACGTGATGGCCAAAACCATAGCCTCCATCCACAACACTCCTGCCAAATACCTCAAGACCCCTGCCAACAAAAAAATCACCCCCCGTCCGGTCAGCGAAAACACCGTCTACTTTGTCGACTACAACGCCAACCAGACCTATATGCGCGAGCATTTCCGCGGCGACAGGTACAACACCAGGAACGAGGCAGTCATGAACATCTATAACAGCTACTTCGGTGGCTCGATGAACGCCATTGTTTTCCAGGAAATGCGCGAGAAGCGCAGCTTGGCCTACAGTGCCCAAAGTTACTATATCACCCCCGGCGACAAAGACGGCTACTTCATCAACGCAGCCATCATCGCCACGCAAAACGACAAGCTCATCGACGCTCTCACCGCATTCAACGGCCTTTTCGACGACATGCCGGTGGCCGAGTCCAACTTCCAGATGGCCAAAGATGCCGAAATGAGCGGCATCCGCACCGCCCGTACCGGCAAGATGGGCATCATCAACAGTTACCTCTATTACGAGCGTATGGGTCTGGACCCCAAGAAAAATCATTCCCGCACCCTCTTCGAGGCCTATCCCAATGTGAAGATGCAGGACATCGTCGACTTCAACCACAAGTATATCCGTAACCAGAAGAAGCACTACATGGTGCTGGGTAAGGAGAGCGAGATGGATTTCAACGCCCTCGCCAAATTCGGCAAGGTGAAGAAACTCACCTTAGAGCAGATTTTCGGCTACTAACATCAGGCGAAAGCAACGATGTACGAGGAGCAAAAGATTGCGGTAGCTATTCCGTGTTATAAAGTGGAGCAGCACCTGGAACGAGTAGTCCAGGGGCTGCCCGCTTTTGTCGACATCATTATTTTGGTTGACGACTGCTCTCCCGACCGAACGGGTGCGCTGGTGGATCGGCTGGCGGTATCCGATAGCCGTATCGTAGCGTTGCATCATACGGAAAACCGAGGGGTGGGTGGTGCCATGAAGACCGCCTTTGCCAAGGCTGTGGAGATGGGTGCGGATGTCGTGGTGAAACTCGACGGCGACGGGCAGATGGATGCCTCCTATATCGCCTTCTTGGAGGAGGGGTTACGCGAGGCCGATTTTGCCAAAGGAAACCGCCTCTTCGACCGTCAGATGCTGCGCCGTATGCCCATGGTGCGCCGTATCGGCAACATGGGCATCGGGTTCATGGTGAAAGCGGCCAGCGGTTACTGGAATGTCAGCGATCCCGTCAACGGATTCTTCGCCATCCGTACCGCTACACTGAGTCAGATGGATATGCAACGGGTGGCCGACCGTTATTTCTTCGAAAGCAGCATGCTGATAGAGATGCACTATGCGGGCGCTCGTATCAGCGAAGTGCCGATGCCGGCCATTTACGCGGATGAGACGTCGAACCTGAGTATAGGGAAGACCCTCTTTTCTTTTCCGCCGAAACTCATCGTCGCATGGATCCGGCGCCTCCACCTGAGTTATTTTGTCTACGACTTCAATATCTGTTCGCTGTATCTTTTGGTGGGGCTGCCCAGTTTTCTCTTCGGACTGGTGTTCGGATTGGTCAACTGGATTCACTACGCATCGCTCGGTAGACCGTCTCCGACAGGTACGATCATGGTAGCGGTGCTGACGTTCGTTCTAGGCTTCCAAATGCTCTTGGCAGCAGCGCAATACGACATCACCACCCGTAATCCGTTCGATAGGCGGCGGCGATAGCGAAAGATAAGACAAATGTATTTATAGGGGTGCGATTTCGTACCCCTTTTCTGTTTTCACCAATTCCACGTACCCCTGTGAGGGAAGGTGAAAATAATGCGGATTGAGCGCTTTGACCTCCCAGCGTTTCCACCAGTTGACGGAGACATAGACGTCGGGATTCTGATAAAGGTCGGCATTGGAACGATCGAAGTCGTCCTCTTCGATGTAGAGTGTCACCGTCTGGTCGGCACCGTCGCGAGCGGTATACAGCATGCTCTCGAGTGCCATACCCCACATCCTGAAAGGAAACAGTTGGTCGGCGGTACTTTCAGTGACGATGAGTTTGTGTTGACCCTTTTCGCGTGCGTATTCAGCGATATGTTTCACTTCTTGAAGCCGGTCGACATAGTGAGGGTACTCTCGGCCCAAGGAGATAAAGGCAAGCGTCAGCATGACTGTGAAATAACCGAAGACGGTCCACTCCAGCCATTCTTTGAGACGGGGCAGTTCGTCCACGAAGAAAGGCAGCCCCATAAAGAAAAAGAGGGGCAGATAGGTGCGTTCCATTCCGATTGGACCATCTCCTTTCCAGTACACGACGACACTCAGTACAAAAAAGCCCAGCACATACAATCCTACAAATACCGCTTTTAGCCAAAGATGCTGACGGACATAGCCCACCAGCGTGAGAATCCAGAGCACGATGGGGAAGAGGTAGATGAGGAACTCCTTACGAAAATATTCGAAGCTGGGGAGCGAGAAGAAGTGGGTTAAGGCGTAGCGAACCGTTTCGCCGGTAGGCATGAAACTATCGTCGTGTCCGCTGGTTCCCGCTAGCATCTTCACCGCCAGTAGTATGGCTAGCGTTACCGCTGTCACCACTGTGGTGGTGTCTATTCGCAGGCGACGGCCGTCTATCATACAATATCCGATAAGGTATACAATGAAAAACAGCGCTACCGGGTGGATGAAGAATGCCAATGTTTCGGACAGCACCAGCCCCACCCACCGCAAGATGCTTTTCCATCTGACATTCCCGCTGTCGTACTGCGCCAAAGCGTAGAACAACGGTGCGTAGAACATCAATTGGAAGGTTTCGGAGATGCAGTGGAAGAAGGTGGCACACACGCCGAGCATAGTAAGGGTCATCACTCCTGCCGCTGACTTGTTGTTCAGCACGTGCGCAGTCAACAGATAGCATCCATAGCATATCAGTATGAATGATAAGGAGTACGCCACAATAAGCCACCGCAAGGGTACATGCAGCTTGATGAGCACCCACGGAAGCAGTTGAGACAGGACCATGCTGAAGCGGTTGTCGTTGATGAGCATGGACTCATGGTTGATGTCGTGGAAAAGCTGGTAGGCTGAGTCCATCAACAGCACGCGCTCTTCGGCAAACCATGCGGCCAGTGCCAGCAATGCTAGCAGTGTAAGATGTCCCAGTAGCAGGATGAGATGTTGCGGTTGCTTGAACATGGGTTAGAAGATGGCGGTAATGGTCTGCTGCTGACCGTTGAAGATGATGGTGTCTCCCACTCGTCGACCTTTGAGGGCGACGTATATTGGGGTCTGTGCGCTGATGGCGAAGTAGATGTCCTGTTTCTGCTGAAGTGCGGCTTGGTGGGGTACGAGGAACTTGCCGGCACCGATACTCAGGAAGAACCGTTGCTTGTCGGTCTCAACGATGGCACCGTGTTCCGCTGTGTCGTGGGGAGGCTGTTGCAACAACTCGTGCAGTACACGGATGCTGGCATTGGCGTTGGACAACTGTTTGGCGTACATGTCGCGCGAACGCATCAACTTGGTGCGGTAGCTGTCGTAGCGATCCACATTGGCACCGTAGTCGTTGCTCTGTTGCTGCGCTGAGTCCATCTCCTGCTTGGCAACATGGGCGATATGCTGTTGCTGTGCGATGCAGGCACCGATTACTTGTCTGCGTCGTTCTTCCGGGGACATGGTTTGTGTATGTTTTGCGATTTTATGAGTCGTTGCCAGTCCACCAAAGACGCAGCGGCCAGCAGTAGTCCTGCAACGGCGGTGACGAGCGCGCGGTAGTTGTACCAGGCGTGGTGTAACGCAGGATGGGCCATGATGACATAATAGGCAAAGGGTACCAATGCAACGATGGCGAAGAGTGCGGCGGGCACCCATCCTTTCTTGTTCGGACGGAAAATGGCTGTTACCAAGAGGATGAGCAAAGCCACAACGATATACTTCCAGTGCAGGAATCCGAGGTTGGAGGAGATGGCCTCACCGATGTAGGAATAGCCACCGCGAGACCATTCCGCTCCTTGTCCATAGGCATCGGCGAAGATGTTGGCTCCAGTGAGTCCTGTCGCCAAACCCCATTTGGCAAGCCAGGTAATCCCATAGCCGACAAGCCATGCGATGGCCACTTTCACGACGGTGCAGAATCCCCGTTTGAAGTCGCTGTCGCAACGTAGCGCCAGCAGCGCGAGCAACGGCAAACCGAGCGTGATGGAGGGAACCGTTATCAAATCGAGGAATGTGGTAAGGGATCCCAGCGCAAAGAAGAGTACGGTGGCGTCCGACGAGGGGTGATAGGTGAGCCAGATGATGCCGCCCAGCGCAAGGATGAGTACGGGAGCAAACTGCAGGGAGAACTGCATCAGGTAGACGTTGACCAATAACAGCGATACCGCCATCAATAGGGTGGTCACGCCGCCCACGGTGCGCCACAATCGAAGCAGACCCCACAGCAACAGCAGTGAGGTGAACAGATAGAGCAGATACCGTATGCCTGTATAGGAGGTGAAAGACAGTAGTATACGGGCAAAGAATGTGCTGCCGTGCCAATAGCGCCCATAGTGGACTGTGCGTCCTTCGGTGCTGCCTGTGATGGTACCTTTGAGGTTGATGTACTGATAGATGCCTTCGTCATGACGAGGCAGCAGCAGGATGCCGCTCAAGCCTTCGCTGCGTAGGTTGACGGCTTGGTTAAGAATGAGTGCGTCGGTGAAGTTGTCTAGGGTGTAGGAGTCTTGGCAATCATACAATTCGCGGATGATGGCTTTGGGGTAGTCCTCCTGGAAGTCACCCTTTTCCAGCGACTGCTGCACATGACGACGTACGGAATGGTCAGGCATCCAGTAGGCGACCAGACCCAGACCTAAATAAAAAGCGACCAGGAGTCCGAAGACCTTGGTCGCTTGAATAACGGTTTGCTTCATTATCTTGTTCTGCCGGGGTACACCTTCAACGCCTCCTCGAGGCATTTGATGGCGGATTTCAAGTCGTCGATGCAGATACAGTAAGTGATGCGGGCTTGATGACGGCCGTTCTCGGGGTTCTCGTAGAAACCCGTGGCCGGAGCCAGCATGACAGTGGCGCCGTTATAGTTGAAGTCGGTCAGCAGCCATTGGCAGAACCTGTCGCTGTCGTCGACGGGCAGGTCGATAACGGTATAAAAAGCCCCCTTGGGCATGGGGCAGAAACAGCCCGGAATCTTGTTGATGCCTTCGACTACGACATTGCGGCGGGCGATATATTCAGCCTGCACCTTGTCAAAATACTCCTGAGGGGTGTCAATGGCGGCTTCGGCGAAGATCTGGCCGAAGCTGGGCGGCGACAGACGGGCCTGGGCCAGACGCATGGCGATGCTGTAGACCTCGCTGTTGCGTGTCACCAGACATCCCACACGGGCGCCGCAGGCGCTGTAGCGCTTCGACACCGAGTCAAAAAGCACCACATTGTTCTCGCAGCCCGGCAAGTTCAGCACGCTATAGTGTTCGGCGCCGTCATAGCAGAATTCGCGGTACACCTCGTCGGCAAAAAGGAACAGGTCATATTTCTTCACCAATCCGGCCACTTTCAGCAGCTCCTCTTTCGAATAGAGATAACCCGTCGGATTGTTCGGGTTGCAAATCATGATAGCCCTTGTGCGGGGAGTGATGGCCTTTTCAAAATCCTCGATAGGCGGCAGAGCAAATCCCGTCTTGATGTCGCTCGGTATGGTGACGATCTTGGCGTCGCACAACTTGGCGAAAGTGTTGTAATTGGTATAATAAGGTTCGGGGATAATAATCTCGTCGCCCGGGTTCAGACACACGGTGAAAGCCATCTGAAGCGCTTCGCTGCCGCCCGTGGTGACAAGGATGCGCTCTGGGGTCAGTTCGATGCCATAACGTTTGTAATACTCACAGAGCTTCTGTCGGTAGCTCATGATACCCGCGCTATGGCTGTATTCCAGCACATCGATATGTGTGTCGGCGAGAGCTTTCAGCGCCCCCTTCGGAGTCTCGATGTCGGGCTGGCCGATATTAAGATGGTATACATGGATTCCACGCGCCTTGGCGGCATCTGCGAAAGGAACCAGTTTGCGGATGGCCGATTGTGGCAGTTCAGTGCCTTTGTTTGAAATCTTCGGCATAATAGTTATCTTTGTTTTTTGTTAGTTAAAAAGGCTTGACTTGACAGCAGCCGTTGTCTCATTCAGGTTTCAATACGTTCCCTTTGATTTTAAGTTGAATACGGGGGTTGTTCACCGCGTTGGATGTCACCGTGATGCTCTTGGTGAAGCCGCCGGGGTTGTTGGTGTTGTAACGCACCGCGATAGTGCCTTTTTGGCCGGGCATGACCGGTTTCTGCGTCCACGACGGCGTGGTGCATCCGCAGCTGGCGCGCACATTCGACAAAATGAGCGGTTCGTTGCCGGTATTGGTGAAAGTGAACTCGCAGTTGCCGTCTCCTCCTTTTTGTAAGGTGCCGTAATCGTGAATGATGGACTCAAACTGGATCTTCGGGCCGTTGGCGGTGTCCTGTGCGTTGGCTACATCCTGTGCGCAGGCGAAACTCGATGCAAACAGGGCAATCATGCTCAAAATGAATATTTTTTTCATAATGAATGGAATGAAGGTTGTTATACAAGTTGCAAAGTTACTAAATAATTTCATTATATTTCCACGTAAATTTATTTTGTGCATGGCTGTTGAGTGTCGGAAAAAAAATGTAACTTTGCAACCTCACTGCGTCGGGGGGCGCTGTCCGCTGTCCGATCAAGCGAACCATTTATTATTAATCTAATCACATAAAATTCAAGCTATGGCATTTAAAGGTCAAATCGTTATCGATACCGAGCGTTGCAAAGGCTGTGGTGTTTGTATCGAGCACTGCCCAATGCACTGTATCGAATTATCTAAAAACGTAAACGGCAAGGGTTACAACTACACCCAAACCGTCAACGACAACTGCATCGGCTGCGCCAGTTGCGCCATTGTCTGCCCTGACGGCGTCATCTCCGTTTACAAAGTCAAATGTTAAATAAGTAAAAGAAAAGATACAATGGCAAAAGAACTGAAACTTATGAAGGGCAATGAGGCTATTGCCCATGCAATGATTGCCAGCGGTACTGACGGTTATTTCGGCTACCCCATCACACCGCAGTCCGAAGTCATGGAAACCCTGATGGCCGAGAAGCCCTGGGAGACCACCGGCATGGTGGTGTTGCAGGCCGAATCCGAGCTGGCCTCCATCAATATGGTCTATGGCGGTGCCGCCACAGGCAAGAAAGTGGCCACCTCGTCGTCCTCGCCCGGAATTTCCCTTATGCAGGAAGGTCTGACCTACCTGGCCGGCGCCGAGATTCCTTGCGTCATCATGAACGCCATGCGCGGCGGTCCCGGCCTGGGCACCATCCAGCCCGCCCAGAGCGACTATTTCCAGAGTGTCAAAGGCGGTGGTCACGGTGACTATCAGCTCTACACCATCGCCCCCTCCAGTGTGCAGGAGATGTATGATTTCGTCTTCGATGCCTGGGACATTGCATTCAAATACCGCAACCCGGTTCTGATCCTCACCGACGGAGCCATCGGTCAGTGCATGGAGAAATGCTATGTGCGTGAATTTGTCCCCCGTTGGACAGAGGAGGAGCGCCGCAAGAACGCACCGTGGGGCACATGGGGCAAACCTGCCGGCCGCGGCCACAACATCATCACCTCGCTGGAACTCGATTCGGCACGTCAGGAGGTCTTCAACGAGAAGCTGCAGAGAAAATACCGTGAGATGGAGGAGAAAGAGGTGCGTTTCGAAGCGCTCAACTGCGAGGATGCCGACTACATTTTCGTAGCCTACGGCACCTCGGCCCGCATTGCCATGAAGTCCATGGAGCTTGCCCGTGCCAAAGGTCTCAAAGTCGGCCTGCTCCGTCTCATCACCCTGTTCCCCTTCCCCAAGAAAGAGATAGCCCGTCTGGCTGCCAAAGTCAAGGGTATGCTTTGCGTCGAGATGAGCGCCGGGCAGATGATAGAAGATGTCAAACTGGCTGCCGAGTGCAAGATACCCATCGAGCACTACGGGCGCTTCGGTGGCATCATCCCCACTCCCGAAGAGGTGCTTGAGGCAATGGAAAACAAAATTATCAAATAAGGCGATTAAGGAACTATAGAGACCTTCAATCAAACAAAGACCTTAAAAAGAAATAACATGGCAAATTTAGATATTGTAAAACCTGAGAATCTGGTTTACACCAAGACAAAAGTTCTGACCGACGCCACCATGCACTACTGTCCGGGCTGCGGTCACGGTACGGCACACCGTATCATTGCCGAGGTTATCGACGAACTCGGCATCCAGGACAAGACCATCGGCGTCTCGCCTGTCGGATGCTCGGTCATGGCCTACAACTATTTCGATGTCGACTTCCAGGAGGCGGCCCATGGCCGTGCCCCGGCTGTCGCCACCGCCATCAAGCGTCTCAACCCCGACTGCTACGTCTTCACCTATCAAGGTGACGGCGACCTGGCCGCCATCGGCACCGCCGAGACCATCCATGCCTGCAACCGTGGCGAGAACATCACCATGGTCTTCATCAACAACGGCATCTATGGCATGACGGGCGGCCAGATGGCACCCACCACATTGCTGGGCATGAAAACAGCCACCACCCCCTACGGCCGCGACCAGAAACTCAACGGCTGGCCCTTCCAGGTCACCGAGTTGTTGGCCGAACTTCCCGGCACATACTATGTCACCCGCCAGAGCGTCCACACTCCTGCCAACGTCCGCAAGGCCAAGGCGGCCCTCAAAAAGGCTTTCGAGAATCAGAAACTTGAGAAAGGTGTCAGTTTTGTCGAAATCGTCTCCAGCTGCAACTCGGGTTGGAAAATGACTCCTGTCCAGGCCAACAAATGGATGGAGGAGAACATGTTCCCCAAATATCCGCTGGGCGACATCAAAGTCGACGGAGAAATCGTTAAGAAATAAATTTTACGCGGCGTGACCCCACGCATATCGTATCAATAAAAACATTACAATCATGACAGAAGAAATAATCATCGCTGGCTTTGGTGGACAGGGTGTGCTCTCGATGGGCAAAATCTTGGCCTATTCCGGCGTTATGGAAGATAAAGAAGTCTGCTGGATGCCCTCCTATGGCCCTGAGCAGCGCGGCGGCACAGCCAACGTCACCGTCATCGTCAGCGACGAGCGCATCTGCTCGCCCATCATCAGCAAGTACGACACCGCCATCGTTCTCAACCAGCAGTCGTTAGACAAATTTGAGAAAAGTGTCAAGCCGGGCGGTCTGCTCATCTACGACCCCAACGGCATCACCCACGCGCCGACCCGCAAAGACATCAACATCTACAAGATTGCTGCCACGCAGAAAGCCCAGGAGATGGGTATCTCCAAAGTCTTCAATATGGTCGTGCTGGGTGGTTTCTTGAAGTTGAAACCGATTGTCGGTTCGGAATTCATCCACAAAGGTCTCGAAAAGTCCTTGCCGGCCCGTCACCACAATCTCATTCCGCAGAATGAGGAGGCCATCGAGTTGGGCAAAGGCCTCATCGAGGCTGTTCAGGTTCTTTAAACCGGACTCCGTATGCATCAACAAGCAGGGTAGTGTGTCGCACTGACGCGCTACCCTTCTTTTCCGTCAATCCCCAAACCTTCACTCATGACTGAATCCGATCAGACCCGTCGTTGTCCTGTTATGCCTCGTGGCATGTGGTTGCTGTTAAGCGTCGTTGTATTAGGGCTCTTCCTGCTGTTTGCGGTACGCCTTTTCAAAACTTACGACCATACGGTGAGCGTCCGCGGCCTTTGCGAGCGTGAGGTCATGGCCGACCGTGCCATCTACCCCATCTCCTACAAAGAAGCCGGCAACGATCTGGTGCAGCTCTATGCTTCCGTCAACACAAAAAATCAGCAGATAATCCAGTTCCTCAAGGAAAACGGCTTCTCCGAGGATGAGATTTCCGTCTCGGCTCCTGCCATCACCGACCACTATTCCGACAGTTATAGCAGCAACGCTCCGTCACGTTACGTCATCAAATCGGTGATCACCCTCTACACGACGCGAGTCCAGGCTGTCATCGACCTGCAAAGCCGCCAGTCGGCTCTTGTCGAAAAGGGTATCGCCGTCGGCAGTGGCGATACGTGGGAGAACCCTGTCGAATACAACTTCGAAGGACTCAACGACATCAAGCCCGAGATGATAGAAGAGGCCAACAGAAATGCCCGCACTGCCGCCGAACAGTTCGCGCGCGACTACGGCAGCCGCTTAGGAAAAATCGTCGAAGCCAACCAAGGGCTTTTTACCATCGAGCCGCGTGACTCCAACACACCGCAGGTCAAACGCATCCGTGTGGTCACCTCCGTCACCTATAATCTTCGGTAGCACATCACCTGCTGTATCGTCATGCCATCCTCATCCACCCGAACGTGCACATTGCTCTCCAAGCTGGCCTTCAGCCTTGCTTGCAGTGTCATTCTGTTCCATGCCGTCGTGCCGCATCACCACCACGACAGCGGGGTGGGTGTAGGGATTGTATTCGAAAACGAAATTCCTTGCCATTGCAACGACCTCGATAGAGACTCATCCGGAGGTCACCGTCATTCCCGCCATCCGCTCGATTTCTGCAAACTCCAGCAGGTGCTTTCGCAGACGACGGCGGCCTCGGTTGCAGAAGGGCGAACCTCCGTTCTTCCCGATGCTGTCGTTAATTCCTCCATCCTGCCCTCCTGTTTCGATGTGCAGTCGCGAGTGCCGTTGTCCGGGGTGAGTCTGCGGCCGGTGAGGTGTTATGCAGCGCTTCCGCCCGGAGAACAACGGGTGTCATTATTGCGTGCGCCCCCCGCTTGTTAAACAATATTTTCGAGAGTAGAACGTCACCGCCGGACAAATGCTGTCCGGTGGACATGAGTGGTTTCATCATATTGTTTAACAAGTTTCACCATGCATTTTCGTCATCCATCACCATATCTTCTGGCGGCTTGCTCCCTGTTCATCTGTTACGCCTGCCATCATCATAGCCATGAGCACGAACACCACGATGTAGAATCCTATACAGCTTATAGCGCCTGTTATGAGTTGTATGCCGAGGCCACGCCGTTCATTGTGGATATGCCGTCATCTGTGACCGTGCATCTGACGCAATTGTCCGATTTCAAACCTGTCGACTCGGCGCAGGTCACACTTGGCTTGCAGGTCGGCGGACGTAATGCCGCTGTCCGGGTCGAAAAGCCTGTCCGTCCGGGCATCTACCGCGTCAGGCTCACTCCCGGGCAGGCCGGTGTCGGGCGGTTGACAGTTGTTGTCCGCCATTCCTGCGCTACCGACACACTTTACATTGACTCCGTGGAGGTCTACGATTCGCATGAATCCTTTCACAGGTCGGCACATCCGCACCACCGTCCGTCAGGGGATATCCATTTCACCAAAGAACAAAGCTGGAACATCGACTTTGCCACCGCTGCGGTGCAATCTGCGCCTTTCGACATCGTAATCCGGACAGCGGCGCGCATACTTCCGTCACAAGGAGACGAATGCGTTGTGACTGCCAAAGTCTCCGGCATTGTCGTGCTGTCCGACCCTTCGTTAGTCGAAGGTGCTGCGGTGCATGCCGGTCAGCGTCTATGCAGTATCGAGAGCGGCGATATGGTCGACGTCAATCTGCCCGTGCGCCTGCAGCAGGCCTCGGCGGCATACGACCAGGCCAAATCAACCTATGAACGTCAGCAGCAGCTCGCTGACGAACACATCGTTTCCCATGCCGAACTTGATCGTAGCCGGGCCCGCTATGAAGAGACAAAAGTATTGTACGAAAGTCTCCGCCGCAACACCTCAGGCCAGGGAGCGCGAGCCACAGCGCCTATCAGCGGCTATGTCAAAGAGATTGCTGTGACCAACGGCTCCTACGTCGAGGCAGGCCAACCTCTTATGCTCCTCTCCCGGAATCGCGAACTCATCGTGCGTGCCGAGGTCCCGCCGCGTCACTTTCCGTTGCTCCACCGCATCACCACCGCCAATTTTGCCGTTGGCGGACATGTCTACACCCTTGCTGAGTTAGATGGTTCCGTCGTAGGGTACGGACGCTCCGCCGAGATGTCAGGGCCGCTCATCCCCGTCACATTCCGTGTCCGCAACAGTGTGGACTGGGTGCCGGGCACCTTTGTAACCGCCTACATCTGCGCCGCTTCCGACAGCAACGTTCTCACATTGCCCAATACCGCTGTCGTTGAAGAGATGGGCAACCATTTTGTCTTTGTGCAGCACACCCCCGAACGCTTCGAGAAGCGTATAGTCACATTGGGCACCACCGACGGGCTGCATACAGTCATAACCTCCGGCCTGGAGTCGGGCGAGCGGGTTGTTACAAAAGGTGCCGTTATGCTCAAGATGGCGCAGGCGACAGCCGTCCCCGACCCCCATGCCGGTCATTTCCACACCCACTAAAGCCGCTGCCGTATGACAAAACGATATCTTTTACAGTTCATTGCATTCTGGATAATGGTGCCGTCCATGCCTGCCATGGCACAGCAACACTACCGGCACGTGCTGGAATCCTTACAGCAGAACCCCTCCTATGAATTGCTGCATAGGCAAAAAGATCTTCGGCATGCCGAAGTCGATGCGACGCCGTTGCTTGACGACCCGCAGCTTTCGTTCGAGTTCCTCCATGCTTCGCGCACCGGCGAAAGCAACCGATGGAGTGTCAGCCTGTCGCAGCCCGTTCCGCTTCCAACCCGCTACCATCGGATGCGTCGCCTGCGCCGTTTGGAAAAAGACACTGTCGAGCTCCACTGGCTGTTGCGTCGGCAGCAGTGGCTGTTAGAGGCACAGCGGCTTTGCGCCGATATAGTCTATGCCAATGCCTTGTTAGCCCACCACACGCATTGTGCCGACATGGCTGCGCAGGTCGTCGAAGCCATGTCTCGGAGGATGGATTTGGGCGACTGCAATATCATCCAATACAACCGGGCCCGGCTCGAGTTGGCCGCCATGCAAAACAAACAGGCCCGACTCCAAACCTTACGCGAAAGTCGCCTGCAGGAACTTGGCATACTCAATGGTAACCATCCGGTCGTATTGGCCGACACCTGCTTCCCTCCGGTAGCATTACCCGACGATTTTGAGTCTTGGTACCGACAGGTGCAGTCCCACGCCCCTGAGCTGCGGCTGGCTGCCGCGCACACCAGTTTTCACGAGGCGAACCTCGCGTTGGCCAAGTCCAGATCGTTGCCTTTGATTCAGGCCGGCGTAGGCGCTGAATACGAGGCGGAATGCTTATTCCGCGGTGTAGTGCTGGGTGTCAACGTGCCGATTTGGAACCGTCGCAAGCAGGTGCGTAGCGCACGGATAGAGTGGCAGACATCGCGCTATGGTGAGCAACAGGCCGGTGCCGACCATTACGGACGTTTGCGCATGCTGTTCAACCGCGTCAAGGCGCTCCAGGCCGAGATATCCCGTCTGAGCGAATTGTACAGCCGTCACGACAGTGAGGCGCTGTTGCTCAAAGCCTTCTTAGTGGGCGAAATATCGCTCGAGGCCTATCTCCAGTCTGTCGAGTTCTTCCACGATGCATCGTTGTCCATTCTCGACGCCCGATATGAGTTGGAATGCACGTGGCTCGAACTCATGGCCGTAACGCTATAGACCACGACAATGTAATTAAACGCAACGCCTTATGTTGAATAAAGTCATCCGGTTCAGCCTCAACCATAAACTGACGGTCCTCCTTGCCGCATTGCTGTTGGCGGCGGCGGGTGTCTGGAGTGTACAGCACACCGATGTCGATGTCTTTCCTGACCTGACAGCCCCCACAGTCGTCGTTATGACCGATTGCCGCAACATGGCTTCAGAAGAGGTCGAGCGGCAGATCTCCTTTCCCATGGAATCGGCGCTCAACGGAGCGTCCCATGTGCGTCGCATCCGTTCGGTGTCGCAACAGGGTGCCAGCTTTGTCTTCGTCGAATTTGACTGGGACATGGATCCCTACTTGGCCCGGCAGGTGGTTAGCGAAAAGCTCAACACCCTGTCCGCGACCTTGCCGGCCGGAGTGGCGCCCGTGCTGGCCCCCCAGAGCAGTGTGATGGGTGAAATCATGTTCATTTCGTTGCAAGTCGACACCATGTCCGCCACAACTCCCCGCACCTCCTTGCAGCAGCTTCGCACCTTGGCGGAGTGGACGGTCAAGCCCGCCATTTTGGCCACAGGCGGCGTTTCTCAGGTTTCGATTATAGGTGGTGAAAGGCGTCAGTATCAGGTGCTTGCAGATCCTGTGCGGATGCACGCCTATGGTGTGACGCTTCACGATCTTGAACAGGTTGCCGCCACATTCGGTGCCAATGCTCCGGCCGGCATGGTCCGCGACTATGGCAACGAGTACACCCTTTGTGGAGTAATACGCACCAGCGACATCGACGCGATGGGTCAGTCTTTAGTCAAAATGTGCGACGGCCGTCCGGTCAGCCTTTCTGACGTGGCCGACATTGTGGTCGGCCATGAAGTACGCATCGGCACCGCCTCGTCCAATGCCAATCCGTCCGTTATTCTTTCTGTTTCAAAACAGCCCGATGTCAACACGCTGCATGTGACACGCCAGATAGATTCCAATCTGGCCGCTGTGCGGCAGTCGCTCCCTTCCGACGTACACATGGACACACATGTATTTCGTCAGGCCGACTTCATCGCAGCGTCCGTTGGCAACGTAAGTCGTGCCCTGATCGAGGGAGCTCTTTTCGTGGTGCTCATTCTGCTGCTCTTTTTGGGCAGTTTCAGAAGCACCGTCATCTCGTTGATCGCCATCCCGCTCTCGCTGCTTGGCACCGTGCTCTGCCTCTACCTGCTCGACATGGAAATCAACACCATGACCCTTGGCGGCATGTGCATCGCTATCGGCTCGCTGGTTGACGACGCCATCATCGATGTCGAAAATGTTTACAAACACTTGCGTCGTAACCATCAGCTGCCGCCGGACCAACGGCGATCCGCCTATCAGGTCGTCTTTCAGGGATCATCCGAGATACGTGGCTCCATCATGCACGCCACAATTATCATCATGCTCTGCTTCATGCCGCTATTCTTCCTCAGCGGTCTCGAAGGCCGTATGTTGAAACCGCTGGGTATAGCATACATCATCTCCCTGTTCACGTCACTGCTGGTTGCCATGACCGTGACGCCGTTGCTCTGCAAATCTCTTCTCTCAGACAGTCGCTATCTGGAGCGTCGTCAACGCGAGCCTTGGCTCACAATCCAAATGCAAATCCTCTACCGCCGTATACTGACATGGGTGTTGCAGCACAAACGTCCGGTGCTTTATGCCACAGTGCTGCTCCTGCTAATGTCCGTCGGTCTGTTGGCCACTGTGGGACGCGGTTTTCTGCCTGAGTTCAACGAAGGATCGCTCACCATTGCCATGGTGGCACAACCCGGCATATCGCTTGACGAAAGCGATCGTCTGGGGCAACTTGCCGAGCGGCAGTTGCTTGCTGTCCCCGAAGTGGTCTCCACCGCCCGTCGCACCGGGCGTGGCGAGCTTGACGAACATTCGCAGGCGACCAACGGCACCGAAATAGAAGTCAGCTTCCGGCTTGACCGCCGTGGCAAACAAGCCTTCCTGGATGAGGTACGCGCCCGTCTGTCCACCATACCCGGAACGTCTGTCTCCATCGGCCAGCCTTTGAGTCACCGCATCGAACACATGGTCAGCGGCACCCAAGCGGCCATTGCCGTCAAGATCTTCGGCGACGACCTTTCGCAGCTCTACCGGATAGGCGGTCAAATCAAACAAGCCGTTGCCCATGTCGAAGGTCTGGTTGACGTCGTTGTGGAGCAGCAAACAGAGGTGCCTCAGATACAAGTGCGTCCCGACCGGGCGCGAATGGCGCAATACGGTGTCACGGCAGACGAATTCGATTATTTTCTCACCCGTTCATTCAAAGGCGATCCCCTTTGTAAAATCTACGAAGGTCAATATGCCCGCGACCTGGTTCTACGTCAGCGCACAATAGCGGAATGCCCTTCTGTCGACGAGGTGAAAGACCTTCTGCTCAACACAAGCCAGGGCGCCATGATCCCGCTCTCCGAGATTGCCGAGATAGTGTCTGCGGGCAGCCCGGGCACCATCTCGCGCGAAAACGTGCAGCGCAAGCTCGTTGTGTCGGCCAACGTGAGCGGCCGCGATGCCGTCGGAGTTGTCGACGACATACGTAACATCATCAAAGAACGCATCACACTGCCCGAAGGCTACCGTATTGAATATGGCGGACAGTTCGCTTCGGCAAAAAAAGCCTCGCGCACCCTTTCCGCTGTCTTCCTGCTGTCCCTGGCCATAATCTACCTGTTGCTCTACACCGAGTTCAAGAGTTGGTCCTTGGCAGGGATAGTCCTTGTCAACCTTCCATTGGCTTTGATCGGTGGGGTTGTGGCCGTTAAATTAGGCGGCAACCTGCTCAGCATCCCCTCCGTCATTGGCTTCATCACCCTCTTTGGCATCGCGACACGTAATGGCATCATCCTGGTCTCAAAATACATACACCTACAGAACAACGGTCAGTCAAACCATCCCGTGCGCGACATTGTGCTGACAGGGTCTACAGACCGTCTCAATCCCATCATCATGACTGCGCTCACTACAGCGCTCTCACTCATTCCCATGGTGTTGGCCGCCGACAAAGCCGGCAACGAGATACAGGCCCCCATGGCGATGGTGGTTCTTGGCGGCCTCATAACCTCCACAATGCTCAACATCTTCATTGTACCCATCGTCTACGAATGGCATGTCGACCGTCAAAACACAACACATACACATCACTCATGAAACAAACAACATTGTGTTACCTCCGGTGCAACGACAGCTATCTGATGCTGCACCGCGTCAAAAAAGATCATGATGCCAGCCACGGCAAATGGATTGGAGTAGGCGGCAAATGTGAGCGCGACGAAAGCCCTGACGAATGCATGTTGCGTGAAGTCCGGGAAGAGACCGGGCTGACAGTCCTCCGGTGGCAGTATCGGGGCATAGTCACCTTCATCTCCGACACCTGGCCGTGTGAATACATGCACCTCTTCACCGCCACACAGTGGGAGGGGACCATGGTCCCCTGCGACGAAGGGGACCTGCAATGGGTGCCGCAACATCAGCTGGAGCAGCTTAACTTATGGGAAGGTGACAGAATCTTTCTCCGCCTGCTGCTGGATAACACCCAGCCATTCTTCTCCCTCAAACTGGTATATCGGGGTGATGCCCTGTGCTCCGCCAAACTCGACAACCGCCCCATCCCGCTTCCCGGGTGTCAAAACCCTCAATAACATACCTGATGAAAAAAGAGCGGCTGCCACCTACGTGAAAGCCGCTCTTTGCATTGTGGTTAAAAATCGGTACGTCCTATTCAGCCGCAATAATGGCCTTATGCACTGCATTCCAGCCGGCTGCATTAATACCCCAGTTGTTCGTGGAGTTCTTGTTGACGTTGATTCTCACCTTTCTTCTCTTGACTTTTTTGTTAGCATTGATGCCCATAGTGATATGTTGTTAATTGTTTAACTTACTGATAAAGAACTCGCACAAGAGTTTTTTAACAAGTTGTGGAGTACGCAAAGGTACGGCAAATAATTGATTCACGCAAATCTTTTCTTTCTTTTTCTTTTTGGTCAAAATCAATTCCGCCGACAGCGGTCATACGGATCCGGCCGGCCCTGTCCGGGCTGCCGCGTCATTGTCCGCAGTGCTCCTTGCGCAGCAAGTCGTTGACCGTCTTGACCGGGTTGAACGTAGCCAGCGGAACCTCGACAAAGAGAGTGATCCATTTCGCCATGGAGCCATTCCACAGGCCGGGCAATTCCTGCGACTTAACCACTTGTGCCCCCTTGCTCTTCTTGCTGATAAAGCCGGTATTCGGGTCAACATAGCGGTGCAGGTCGAAATACCGTCCTCGGTAATCCCTGAAACTGCAGACAATGTCCACCGGGTTGAAATGAGTGGCGCCGGCCAGGATCGATTCCTGTGCGGGATCCTTGCGATTGATCTGTGCGGTCTCCACAATCTGCAGGCTACGCCGTCCTTCCGAGTCGAAGACGAAAAAAGGCCCGCCGCCGGGTTCCCCCTGGTTCTTCACCATTCCGCAGATGCGGATGGGCCTGTTCATCCTGTCATACAGAATTTGGCGCTGCTCGTCAGCCGGCATTTTGTCGAATCCTTCAGGCAGTTCAATCTGCAACCCATTTCGGGCAAAATGCGCAATTGAGTCCAACTGCCTGCCGTCAACCGTGTTGTGGCTAAGCGCCTGCAGATATGGGAAATACTGTCTCTGCAGGTCGAGCAGCAACCCTGCCAGCGCTTTCTTGTAGGCGACAGTGGTGTGCTTCATCCAATCCGGCACCACATTGTCGATATTCTTGATAAAAACAACATCGGCGTGGCACTCGTTCAGATTCTCGAGCAAGGCTCCATGTCCGCCCGGCCGCAGCACCAACCGCCCGTTCTCGTCCCGGACAGGTTCGTTGCATTCGTTCACCGCCAGCGTGTCGGTACTGTGCCGTTGCTCAGAAAAACCTATCTCCAATTTGATATGGAGCATCTCCTCATAATAACGCCGCACCAGTGCAACCTTATGACGGAAAAGCGGGCGGTGTTCCGGCGAGATGGTGAAATGCAGGCGGACCTTGCCGTCGCTGTTCCGGGCATACTCAGCGCCTTCCACTATATGCTCCTCCAACGGTGTACGCTGCAAGTCCCCGTATCGGTGGAATTTGAGCAAAGCTTTGGGCATCGAGCCGTAGGAAAGATACTGATCTTTAAGCAGAATGTTGATAATCGATGCGTATTCCCGATGCTCCATATAGTCAGAAATACTCATTGAAGTCTCCTCGATCTTGTCCTTCAAGTCATTGAAAAAAGCAAACGAGGTCAGGTTGTCCAGAAACTGCACCACCGACGGAAACTCCTTCTCGAAATTATGCGCCACACCTGTGTAACGCGCTGTAAAATCGTAGAGATCCTTGAACATACGGCTGGCGGCACCCGACGCAGGGACAAATTTCAGTATTCTCTTTCCTTTTGAAAGCTGCTGATAACATGATATATACTTCGAAATATCATCATCCGGCATCCGGATGATTCCGCCGTTCTCAACGGTGGCGGCCGAGACGAGTTGACAGTGGGGGAACCCTTGACGGAAATGCTGCATCTGCATTTCCAGTTGTTCCGGGGTGATACCCATCGTCTCCAGCTGACGCAAGTCAGCCGGGGAAAGAGAGAGGGTGTTCATTTTTTCAGATATTTTATCTGCCGGGGATTGTAGGATAGTGCTCGTATGTCACCGTTTCGCCAATATAGACTGTGGCGCTGACTGTTTCGCTGTCCTTCAACCGCACGGACGAACTGCCGTCGCGGTGCAAATACCACTGCTCAAGCGGGTAGGCAGGGGTGTCTATCACCGTCATGCGGGCGTCGATGTCAAACACAGCGGGTGCTGCAAATTTGGTGCTGAACACGCCCTTCTCATCCGTGACGCCGGCGGCGCCGACAGAGCTGCCGTTGGCCGACACCGTTACAAATGCGTTGGGGACCGCAGTGCCGGTCGACTGGTCAATGACAGTCACGTCCAGATAGCTGTACGTATCCTTGTCGCACGAGTGAAGCGCACCGACACCTAAGATGCTGAAAAATAATACACCCGATACGATAAGACCTTTTTTCTTCATACTTTTTCGCGCTATATAAATATTTTCGACTAATTTTGCACTGCAAAAATAAGAAATTTCATACGATTTATCCCAAAAAAACGCCCGCCACCCCCTTTTTATTTCGTCTCTATAATTCCAGCGTAACGGATAAATCTAATTACAAACCATAGAACCAAACTGTTATAATATCTGCTATGACGAAGGAACAGATTAGAGCCTACATTGACGAGATTCATGCCGCACGGGTGGAGCACGCCCTCGATAAATTGGCTGAAATCGAAATGTTTCGAGTGAAATATCTGGGTAAAAAAGGCATAGTCAGCGCCCTCTTCGAACAATTCAAATCCCTGCCGGCCGAGGAGAAGCGCGAGATGGGGCAGATGCTCAACCAACTCAAAGAGGCGGCACGTGCCAAAATTGAAGAGTTCCGTGGCCTTGTCGACACCGTCGGCGAGAAGCATGATGCAACAGACTGCTCCATGCCGGCCGATTTCAGTCCGCTCGGCAGCCGTCACGTGCTCTCCGTTGTCATGAACGAGATAACAGACATCTTTTCCCGCATCGGCTTCACCGTGGCGGAATCGGTTGAGATTGAAGACGACTGGCATCTTTTTTCAGCGCTCAACTTCCCGCCCGACCATCCTGCGCGTGACATGCAGGACACCTTTTTCGTCGAAAAAGAGGAGGGGCGTCCTGAAGTGGCCTTGCGCACACACACTTCTTCAGTGCAGGTGCGTGTGATGGAAAACAGCCGACCTCCCATCCGCATCATCGCCCCGGGGCGTGTATTCCGCAACGAAGCCATATCGGCGCGCGCCCATTGCATTTTCCATCAAGTCGAGGCGCTCTATGTTGACAAAAAAGTCACCTTCGCCGACCTGAAACAGACCTTGCTCTATTTCGCCAAAGAAATGTTCGGCGAGCAGACGCAGATCCGGCTCCGTCCGTCATACTTTCCTTTCACCGAGCCGTCGGCCGAGATGGACATTTCGTGCAACATCTGTGGCGGAAAAGGGTGCAACATCTGCAAGGGGACAGGATGGCTCGAGATTCTTGGCTGTGGCATGGTCGACCCCAATGTCCTTTCGGCCTGCGGCATCGATCCCGCCGTCTATTCCGGCTTTGCCCTTGGCATGGGCGTGGAGCGCATGGCCATGCTCAAATATCAAATTCGTGATCTTCGGCTCTATTTCGAAAACGACCTTCGCTTCCTCCGCCAATTTGAATCCATTGTCTGACCCCGGCCGGACAGAAGTTCATATTCCTGCCGGCAGCCAGGCTGCCCCTCAATTTTTTTTCAAAACATCATTCCGTTCATACCATGTCCGTTATACGTATAGAAGACATGTCTTTCTACGCTTTTCACGGCTGTTTCGATGCCGAGCAGACCATAGGCACCCGTTTCCGGGTCGACGCGACCCTGCAGGTCGACACCCGGCGTGCGGAGCAATCCGACGATTTGGCCGACACTGTCAATTACGCCGACGTATACCAGGTCATAAAGAGCGAGATGGAGAAACCTTCACATCTTCTTGAGCACGTGGCGTGCCGTATCGCGACAGCCGTCATGCGCAACTTCCGTGCCGTGTCGGAGGTCACCGTCAAAGTCACCAAACTCAACCCGCCGTTAGGAGGCCGGATAGGAGGGGTCAGCGTGGAGTTGCATGTAGGAGAAGGCGTTTCGTAATCCTTGTAAATACATGATTCCATGTAGTATGAGCTGGTTTTGGCATTATAGCCGGCCCATATCCCGATAGCTGTAATAGTCGGTCTGTCCCTGAGCGGCGATGCCGACAATAATGTGGTCCAAAAGGCGTATATTGAGCAGCCGTCCGGCCTCGGCAATTTTTTCTGTAAGCAAGTTATCCTCGCGGCTGGGCTTCAAGCTCCCCGAAGGGTGGTTGTGCGCTACCGCCAAAGCCACGGCGTTGAGTTCTATAGCGCCCTTGAAAATCAGACGTATGTCAACAGTCGTCTGGGTGATCCCTCCGGCGGAAATGCGGCTGGTTCCCACCACGCGGTTGCTGTTGTTCAGATAAATGGCCCAGAATTCCTCCGTCGCCAAGTCGATGATGCGGGGCGATATAATGTGAAAAACATCCGCGCTGTTGCCCACAACATTCTTTTCCGGGCTGCTGCTCTCGCTGGCTAATCTCCTGCCCAGTTCCAAGGCGGCTGCGATGCCGGTGGCTTTGGCGGCTCCCACCCCCTTTATCCGCATCAGCTCCTGAGGCGTTTTCCTCGAGAGCTCCACCAAACTCCATCCGCCTGCCGACAGCAGCTGCTTGGCCACGTCCACAGCGCTGGTGTCGGCGACGCCGCTGCGCAGCAAAATGGCAAGCAGTTCAGCGTTGCTGAGCGTCTTCTTGCCGTGGCGCAGCATTTTCTCGCGTGGCTGGTCGTCGTCATCCCATTCCTTTATAGTCAAATGCGGTGTCTCTTTCATAGTAGTCCGTATAACGATGCGAATGCAAAAATACCTTTTTTTTGGCGGTGCTTTTGCCGTGTCAATAAAAAATACTATCTTTGCACGTTCAAAGTGTACTATGGATAAATAATACTTTAAACTTTAAGAGATGCAGAATAAAGGACTTATTAGATTCTTGACATGGGCCTTCGTGCTTGTATGCCTCTATCAGCTCTCGTTTACACTGGTCACACGCCGTGTGGAACGCGCCGCCAAGGCCGAAGCCGAGCGTTACGTGGCGTCAGATGCTGTCAAGGCCGATGCGCTTAAACGTGCCGGTAACGATGCGGTGGTGTCGCAGATGATTCTCGACTCCATCCAAGTGGCGCACGAGTCCCAATATCTTGATTCTATGGCCACGGAGAAGGTCTATTTAGGCCAGACCTACCGTTACTGCCAGGCCCGTGAAATCAACCTGGGCCTTGACCTCAAGGGCGGTATGAACGTCATGCTTGAGGTCTCCACCGTCGACGTGGTCCGGGCGTTGGCCAACAATACAACCGACAGCAACTTCAACCGTGCCATCGGCATGGCGCTCGCCAATCAGAAACGCACAACCAACAAAGACTTCGTCACATTATTTTACGAGGCCATACTTTCCATCGATCCCAATGTCCGTTTGGCCAGCTATTTCAACTCGCAGTTGCGCGACCAGATCAAACTCGACGCCGACAACGACGAAGTGATGCGCGTGGTGCGTGCCGAGGCCGCCAGTGCCTATGACCGCACCTATGAAATCCTCCGCCAGCGTATCGACAAATTCGGAGTGGCCCAGCCCACCATTCAACAGCTTCGTGCGTCGGAGCGTATTCTCGTCGAGCTTCCCGGTGTGAAAGACCCGGACCGTGTGCGCAAACTCCTGCAAGGTACAGCCCAGCTCGAGTTTTGGGGCACCTACGACTGCCCCGATGCCATTCGCCGTCTCGAATTGGTCGACAACCTTGCCGCTTCCGCGGTTGAAAGCAGCGCCGTCGCAGACGAGGCGGCCGACAGTTCCGACACAGCTGCCGCCGACAGCAGTTCGCTGCTCGACAAACTCTCTGCCGACAACAGTGCCGCCAGCGAATCCGTACCGGATGTAGCCAAACAGCATCCGCTCTTTGCACTGATGGAGCTCAACGTCGACCGTGCCACCGGACAGGCCGGCCGAGGCCCTGTCGTGGGCTACGCCCCGCAGAAAAACCGTGCCGCCATCGACCGCATGATCAACATGGCGTTTGAGAAGAAAGTCATCAACGGACGTGAGATTAAATTCCTTTGGTCCGCCAAGCCCGTCAAAGGCACCGTCGACATCTACCAGCTCTACGCTGTCAAAATCGAGACACGCGATGCAACCCCGTTGCTCGACGGCGGAGTGATTACTGATGCCCGACAGGACTTCAGCGCCGTGGGCGGTAACGAAATCTCCATGTCGATGAACACCGAGGGCGCTCGTGAGTGGAAACGCATCACCGGTGAGAACGTCGGACAGTGCATAGCCATCGTGCTTGACAATCTTGTATACTCGGCACCCGTCGTCAATGGTGAGATAGCCGGAGGCCATTCCTCCATTACAGGCGACTTCACCCTCGAAGAGGCCAAAGACCTGGCCAACATCCTCAAGTCAGGTAAACTGCCCGCCCCTGCCGTCATCGTCCAGGAAGCCGTGGTGGGTCCCTCATTGGGACAGGAATCCATCCACAAAGGCATCATCTCGTTCATCTTGGCCTTCATCGTAGTGCTCGTCTACATGGTGGTCTTTTACAATCGGGCCGGTTGGGTCTCCGTCGTGGCGCTCTTGGTCAACATATTCCTGTTGATGGGTATCGTCGCCTCGATAGGTTCGGTGCTCACCTTGCCCGGCATCGCCGGTATCGTGCTGACGATGGCCATGGCTGTCGACGGCAACGTTATAATATATGAGCGCATCAAAGAAGAGCTACGGGCCGGCTCCAGTCTCTCCAATGCCGTCGAAACCGGCTTCAAGAATGCACTTTCGGCCATTATCGACGGTCAGGTGACGACCTTCTTGCTCGGTCTGGTGCTCATCATGTTCGGCTCAGGTCCGGTTCAGGGCTTTGCCGTCACCCTGTGCATCGGTATCGTCACATCCCTCTTCACCAGCATCTTTATCACCCGTCTGGTCATAGACGGCATGTTGCGCAAAAAACGTAAGCTCAACTTCTCGTTTGCATTCTCCGAGAACTTCCTTCGCAATGTCCACATCGATTTTCTCAGCAAGCGCAAGCTTTTCTATGCAATCGGTGCCATAGCTATCGTCATTTGTTTAGGCAGTCTTGCGTTCCGCGGCATGAGCTTCGGTATCGACTTCACCGGTGGTCGTACCTACGTGGTGCGTTTCGACCAGCCGGTCAACGCTGTAGAAGTCCGTTCCAGCCTGGCCGGGCAGTTCGACGATGCCCCCGAGGTCAAGACCTATGGCCCGAGTAACCAGTTGAAGATTACCACCAAATATATGATCATGGAGGACGGCGACGAAGTGAAGAATGAAATCATGAGTCGTCTCTATGCCGGCACCAAAGACTACTTTGCAGCCCCCATAACCCTCGACGAGTTCCGCTCCACCGAGACCAATCCCCTCGGTGTCATCCAGGCGGAGCAGGTGGGTGCCACCATCGCCAACGACCTCAAACGTTCATCCATTTTTGCTGTGCTTGGCGGTCTGTTGGTCATCTTCGTCTACATCGGGCTCCGTTTCCGCAGCTGGCGTTTCGGAGTGGGCAGTGTCGCTGCCCTTGCCCACGATACAATCCTGGTCATCGGTGTCTTCTCATTGCTGTGGGGCATACTGCCCTTCAACCTTGAAGTCGACCAATCGTTCATTGCTGCGGTGCTCACCGTCATCGGCTACTCCATCAACTCCACCGTGGTCATCTTCGACCGTGTGCGCGAAAACCGCAAACTTTTCCCCAAACGCAAACTCATCGACCACATGAACGACGCCATCAACGCCACTTTGGCGCGTACCTTCAACACCAACGGCACAACCTTTGCCACCCTGTTGATGATGTTCCTCTTTGGCGGCGAAGTCATCCGTGGATTCATCTTTGCCCTGTTGGTGGGAGTCCTGTGCGGTGTCTTTTCGTCGGTATGTCTGGCGTGCAGTCTTGTCTACGAGGTGTCACCCAAACAAGACAAACAACTTACCGCTTAACACTGATCCCTGACAACGGATGCTCACAACACTCCTTATCCTTCTCTTTGGTGTCTCCATTGTGACACGCATCAGTTCGCGAATCCGCAAGGCATTCGACGAACTGAGGTCGTTGCCTGAAGTGCACCCCGAGACGGCAGCACATGCCGCGGACGAGAATTCTTTTCCGGGTGAGCCCTATTTCTCTTACGAGACTGCGGCGACAGAAGGGGAGTTCGGACATAGCTCTGTTGAGCCGCCTCACGTTGTGATGCCGGCATCTGCTGTCGTTCCGCAGCCGGACGACAGCGAAACAGACGGTTTTGACCTGCGTCGGGCCGTCATCCACCAAACCATTCTACACAACCCATTCTGGGCGGAAACGAGACAATAAGCAGAAACAAGAAAATAATAATTAATACGTACTCAGTATGTTTAGAAAAGTACTAATGACAATCGGGATGCTGCTGATAGCGGGTTCCTCGCTGTTTGCACAAGGTACTATGAAAGGTACGATTACCGATGCCAAGACAAAGGAACCACTGCCGTTTGTCAATGTCATTGCCAAACAGGACGGACAGCAGATCCGAGGCGGACAGACCGACTTTGACGGTATCTTCACCATCAAGCCGCTCCCTGTGGGCAAGTATGATATTGAAGTGTCTTCAGTCGGATACAAAAAATATGTCCGCAACGGCATTCAAGTGACAGCCTCCGGTTTCACCATTGTCGATGTGGTGCTCGAACCCACGGCCACCAACCTTGAAGAGGTGGTCATTGTCGACAACAAAGTTCCGATTATTGAGATTGGTTCCCCCGAATCCGGCAAACGCTTGTCCACAGAGGATATTGCCCGTATGCCTGGCACCTCTGTCGAAAGCATTGTCGCCGCCGTAGGTGGCGTGGGCTACTCCGACGGCGGTACCAGCACAGCCCGTGGTGAGGACAACATGGTCACCATGCAGGGCGGTGTCCGTAAGAGAACAGGTATCAATGTGCCGAAGGAAGCCATCGCCGAGATCCAGGTCATCCTGGGTGGTACGCCTGCCAGCATCGGCGAGGCCATCGGCGGTACCCAGATTATCACCCTCAAGCCGCCTTCAAGCCAGTTCAAAGGCCTTGTCAAATACGACGGCTATCTCGACTATCGTCTCGTCAATGCGCTGACCCTCTATCTCACCGGCCCGGTGATGAAAAAGAAAGTCGAGCTTGAGGGCGGCGGTACTTCCGAGCGCACCCTCATCGGTTTCCGTCTGACCGGACAAGGCTCCTATGCCAATTCGAGCCTTTACCGTCCGCGTGACTCGCGCTATCAGATGGTGCGTGATGAAAAAGTCCGCTACTACGAAGAGAACCCCCTCTCTTACGATCCTCTCACAGGTTTGGTGACCTATTCGGTCGACCGAGGCCTCTACGCAAGCGACTTCGTCGAGTTCACCCGTCTCACAAAAAAAGATTTCGGTGACGACGCGGACCGCAAGCCCAACCTGCAACGCTATTCGTTGGCTTTGGAAGGTGCCCTCGACTTCCGTTTTTCGGACTATGCCACCCTGACTGTCACCGGTGAGTTCGCTTTCAGCCGCACCCCCAGTGTCAGCATCTCCCCGCTCAACATGAGCCGACAGGGAAGCGGTGTGTCCGACTACCATAATTTCGGCATCACCGTCGATTTCACGCAGCGTTTCCGCGACCCCGAGCCGGCGGCCGACGCCACATTGCCCGAAAGCAAGTCCGCCGCTGCCGTCTCCAACGTGATGTACAACATCACCGCGATGTTCAGCCGTAGCGTCAGCCGCTCCTACAACTCCAACTTCGGTTCGAGCATGGACGATATCTTCAAATACGGCTATATCGGACGTTTCGAGACCGAAAAAATCCGCAACTATGCCGATCCGGCCGCTTTCGACTACAACGGCATCACCATCACGGCACGCGAACAGGATAACTGGTACGACAGAATCACGTCGTTCACCCCGGTCACCAACAGCAACCGTATTTTGGCCAACTACACTTCGCAACTTTACGCCATCGAGGATTTGGCGCCCTACCTCATCAATTTTGACAACCTGCGTTATTACAAAGGTCTCGCCAACGGCGACTCGCCGACAACCGATATGGGCCTGCTGACCAATGTCGGTGTCCAGTCCTCCTCCTTCGCTTTCTCGCAGACTGACTACATCTACCTGCAGGCCAAGGCTTCGGCCCTTATCAAGGGGCACGATGTCGAGTTGGGTTTCCAGTACGACCGCTATTCGGAGTCCTACTACTCGTTGGGCGCCTACGGCCTGTGGACCCTCATGCGTCAGGAGGCCAACAAGCACATCCAGCAGCTTGACAAGAGCAATCCCGTCATCCGTCAGGAAGGTTCCACCTATTATGTCGACTACAACCGGCTTTATAATGCCGATCAACAGGAAAAATTCGACATAGCCTTCCGTCAGTATCTGGGAATGGACATCACCAGCACCGACTGGGTCGACATCGACCGTTACGACCCCGAAGACTTTGTCCGTGCAGGCGGCATCAAGATGTTCTCTTCCGACGAGCTGTTCAACCAAGGTTCGTCCTATGTCAGCTACTACGGTTATGACCACACCGGTAAGAAATACAACGCCCGCAACTGGGATTTGGACGATTTCTTCAACCCCTCTTCGAAAGGCCACGGCGACTACCGCTACCTGCCCGCCTTCTCACCCACCTATATGGCCGGCTACATCCAAGACCAGTTCTACTTCCAGGATCTGATTTTCAACGTCGGTGTCCGTGTCGACTATTTCGACGGCAACCAATACGTGCTCAAAGACCCCTATCTGCTCTATGAGACCTACACCGTAGGCGACATCCGCAACAACGGCAGCCTTGTCAACGGCGGGACAGCTTCGCTCTACAGCGGTGCCGGCGACGATTGGGTCGTCTATGTCGACGATGCCTCCTCCACGACTCCCACCATCAAAGGTTATCGTAACGGAAGCGTATGGTACGATGTCAACGGTGTCGAGGTCACCTCGCCCGACAAGATCAGCGGCACGACAGGCAAACCCACGCCCTACCGTACTGAAAAAGGCCAGTTGGCTTACTCCAACAACACGGTGGGCAAAGAGGCTTTCGAGGACTACAAGCCGCAGGTGGTGGTCATGCCGCGTATCGCCTTCTCATTCCCGGTGGGCGACAACTCGCAGTTCAAGGCCAGTTACGACATCATTGCCCGTCGTCCCTCCAGCGGATGGCAGGCCAGTTACCTGAGCTACCTCTACATGTCGCAGATCTCCTCCATCACCAACCCCAACCTGAAGCCAGAACGTATCACCAACTACGAAGTCGGCTTCCAGCAGGCGCTCAACTCCTCGTCGGCCGTCAGCATCTCCGCCTACTACAAAGAGACCCGTGACCTCATCCAGCTTGTGCAGTACGCCGGTGCCGACCCCAACAACAACTACTACTCCTACGGCAACCTTGACTTCAAAACCATCAAAGGTTTCACTTTCGAGTACACACTGCGCCAGACCAAGAACATCAGCCTCAGTGCCAACTACACATTGCAATATGCCGAAGGAACCGGCATCTCGTCCACCACGATGACCGAGCTCATCCGCGAGGGCTACACCACGTTGAAGATGCTCAACCCCATCTCCGACGACCGTCGTCACGAATTCAAAGTCAATCTTGACTTCCGCTACGACCATGGCGCCAAGTACAACGGTCCCACCATCACCCGTGTGGTGACCGACAAGACCACGGGCGAGAAGCGCAAAAAAGAGATCAAGCTTCTCGAAGATTTTGGTGTCAACATCATGGCTGTCGCCCAGTCCGGACGACCCTACACCAAAGCATACAGCAACATGCAGTCCACCATCGTCGGCAGTTACCGCGGTGCACGTCTGCCATGGGGCTTCTATTGCGACGTCGTCGTCGACAAACTCTGGCCCATCAAGGTTGGCAAGCGCAACACTTCGTTGCGTGCCGCGCTCACTATCCGTAATATTTTCGACATCCGTAACGTCACCGGGGTCTTCTCCGTCACCGGCAACCCCACCGACAACGGCTACCTCACCGACCCCGAGACGCAGACCACCATCAACAGCGTTGTCGACCCGGCATCGTTCCGCGACATTTACGCCATCTATCTGCGCAACAACTCTTGGAACTATTCGAATCCGCGTACCATCATGCTTACGCTGTCGTATAATTTCTAATTGTGATTTAACGTGATAATATCCAATAAAATGAAAAATATATTTAGCAGACTATTATTACTGGCCATACTGGTCTCGTCGGTCCCGAATGTTGCGGTAGCCCGTGAGTGCACGACCTGCAAGAAGAACCAGGCCAAGCGATCTGCCTTGCAAACCAAAGCGGCGGTCTGTAAGCGTGCCCAAAGTACGGCTGAGTTGAATGTCAACAACGTCAGGGCGCTTATCAACGCCTATGGCAACATGTGGTTCGACGGCAGTGTGGCTCGCTACTATGTACCCGCGGGTGGCAACACGTCGCCGCTCTACTGCGCCGCGCTTTGGATTGGCGGCACCGACGTCAACGACCAGCTCCGCATTGCGGCGTTGCGTTTTGGCTCGGACGGTGACGACTACTGGCCCGGTCCGTTAGAGCTCAACACCGCCTACGTCGATTTGGCCATGTGTAACAAATACGACAAACATTTCATCATCACCCAGAATGAGGTGCGTGATTTCTGCAGCATGTTTGACTATACGGGTAACACCCCCGTTCAGAAAGACGATTTCGACGAGTCGCGCGTGGCACAGGTCATCAAAGACTGGCCCGCTCACGACGACGAGAACCAGTTCGTCTCCTCCTACTTGGCACCCTTCTTTGATGCCGACGGCGACGGTGTCTACGATTGGCGCAAGGGCGACTACCCCTACTATGACTTCGACAATGAACTCTGCCCTCGTACATGGAAAGCCGCGCACCCTGGCAGTTCACTGCAGATGGCCGAGACGATGGAGACCACCGACGGCATTGTCTCCGGAGGTATCCTCTCCGACCAAGTGCTCAAAGGCGACCAGACCATTTGGTGGGTCTTCAACGACATGGGTAATGTCCACACGGAATCGGGTGGCCAGCCCATCGGTTTGGAAATCCGCGCCCAGGCGTTCGCCTTCTCCACGAACGACGCCATCAACAACATGACGTTCTACTCGTATGAGATCATCAACCGTTCCACCTACACCTTGAAAGACACCTATTTCAGCCAGTGGGTCGACCCCGATTTGGGTTATGCCGGCGACGACTACGTCGGTTGCGATGTCCGTCGTGGTTTGGGCTATTGCTACAATGGCGACGAATCCGACGGACCCGGCTCGGCCACCTACTCCGGCATACCGCCTGCCGTCGGTATCGACTTCTTCCAGGGCCCCTATATGGATCCCGACGGCTTGGACAACCCCAAGATCGACATCGACAAGATGCGCCTCTACTATTCTGCTGTCTTGGACGACTACAAGCAGTTGGATTCCAATGGCACCTATGTAGGTAACGACCGCTATGGCCGCACGGTCTACGATACCTTTGCCTTGACACAGGACGCCGACCGTTTCCTCAACGCCTGGTATTTCAAGAAAGACGATGCCGTGGGCAACTGTGCCATCAACGGTGTCAATTTTGGCAACGGCATTATTGATGACGAACGTTTCGGAATGCGCCGTTTTGTCTATTACAACAATTCCTCATCCGGTGAAAACGGCGAGCCCTCCAAAGCCACCGACTACTATAACTATTTGCGCGGCCGTTGGCGTAACGGCCAGCGCATGTGGTTCGGCGGCGACGGGCTCAACGAGTCGCAGGGTGCCATCCGTGACCTGGAGTGCGACTTCATGTTCCCCGGCGATTCCGACCCATGGAACTGGGGCACCAACGGCGTCGACCCGTGGGCTGCCGGCTACACCAAAGAATATTGGAGCGAGGCCAATGAGGGCAATCAACCTTCCGACCGCCGTTTCATGCAATCGGCCGGCCCCTTCACCCTGCGTCCCGGCGCGGTCAACTACATCACCGTCGGTATTCCGTTTGCCCAGGCTTCGTCCGGCAACGCCTGGTCGTCTGTCGAGTTATTGCGTGAAATCGACGATGTCTGCCAAGCGCTGTTCGACAACTGCTTCAAAGTTCTTGACGGACCGGACGCACCTACGCTTGTGGTCAGGGAGATGAGCAACGAGGTGATGCTTTATATCACCTACGACAACCCCGCCTCCAACAACTATGGTGAGAAGTATGCCGAGATTGACCCCTCCATTCCGAGACAATACACCGTGTTGGAAGGCATTGAACGTTATCCCGGCGACACCACCTACACGCATGGCGACACCACATTCACCGTGCAGACGCAGCTCAACAAGACTTACTATTACGACTCGGTCGACCGCCAGTATCGTTTCGAAGGCTATCAGATTTACCAGTTGAAAGACGCCAGCGTCTCTATTGCCGACATCGCTGACGAGACCAAGGCGCAGCTTGTTGCGCAGTGCGACATCGAAAACTATTACGACGAAGAACGTACGCTGCCCATCGCCACGCTGGTCAACTACGAAAAGGGTGCGGGCACCATCATGGTCAACGGCGGCAACCAAGGCATCCGCCATGTCTTCCGCGTCACCAACGACAAGTTCGCCACCGGCACCAACACCGCCCTGGTCAACAACAAGGAATACTACTTCATTTGTGTGGCGTATGCTCACAACCGTTTCAAAGAATATGTGCAGGACGATCCTACCAAGCTTGACGGACAGAAAACCCCTTATCTGGCCGGCCGTAGGGATGAGAATGGCGGAACCATCACACCTGTCAAGGCCATTCCGCACGATCCCATATCGGAGAACGGCGGTACACGGGTCAATGCCGAGTTTGGCATCAGCCCTGTCATCACCCGTCTCGAAGGCTATGGCACCGGCGGCAACCAGCTGCAGTTGCTGGCATCCTCTATCGAGGAGCTGATGGGTGCCGAGGGGCAGCCTGCCATGGCTCCGGGCGAGTTTGTCAACGGTGTCATGCAACATCCGGCTGTCATCCCGCATCCGCAGTATGCCGAAAATTACGGGCCGCTCAGCATCCGTGTGATCGACCCGCTCAGACTCAAGCAGGGCCGTTTCGTCATCAACTTCGAAGGTGCCGACAGCGCCAGCCGTTGGTTTATCACCAATGCCGACCCCACCCAGCCAGTCTACGGCGACACCTACCGTGTCAACTCCGACTTTGTCATCGGCCGCTATAATGAGCAGCTGTTCCTCGACCTCGGCATAGCGGTCTCCATTCAAAATCCTGAGGCCATGGCGACAGCGCTGGAGTGCACCTCCAACAACACCAAATATTTCTACGGCGGCTTCGTCAACGAAAGCGGTGTGGTCGTCAATTCTTCCATGAACCATGCCAACTCATACACCCAATGGCTCTCGGGCATTCCCGACAACGATGGTTCCTCGATGGCATTCAACTGGATTCGTTCCGGTTCACAGTATTCAAAGGGATATGTCACCGCCTTCACCAGCTCCAACAGTGAGGTGAGTCTCACGGAGACCTATCTGGATGCTGACTACTACCGCGAGTATTATCCTAAGTTGGGTACAGCCACCTCCAATTCCGACTACAAGGACCGTGCCATTGACCGCACCAACGTCTACGAGTCTGTGGTGGGCGGTCTGTGGGCTCCCTACGGGCTGGTGTCGACAATGGATTTCCACCCCGGATTCAACTTCACTTACTACATGGCCGATGCCGACCGTATCGACTCTTTGCGCCAGAAAGGTCTCATCAAGTCCACCAGCACTGTCAACGCCATCAAGCGTTCGCTGATGAACAACCAGCTCAACACAGCACTTCAGTTCAACAACCTGGCTGCATTGCCCAGCGTGCGCATTGTTTTCACCGCCGACACATCCAAGTGGACTCGTTGTCCCGTTTTGGAGATGTGTGACGACCGCACACAGTCCGAAGGCAACGCCCGCAAATTCCATAAGCGTATCCACAAGTCTGTCAACAAACTTGGTCAGACTGTCGACGATTTGGGTATAGCCGCCGACGTTAACGATCCGAATAACCCTGCCTACATTGACGAGATGGGTATGGGCTGGTTCCCGGGCTATGCCATATCAGTGGCTACCGGCGAGCGTCTCAATATCATGTTCGGTGAAGATTCCCGTTATGTCCAATACAATGGCCGCGACATGATGTGGAACCCTGTCCAGACCTATATGGAGGGTAGTTCCAACTATATTTTGGGCGGGCGGCACTTCATCTACGTCATGAACGCCACTACGCAGAACTTCTTCAATCTGTCCGCCTATTCCACCACCCCGACGTTCCAGAATTATACCACACCTTCCTACGACGCCGGACGTTGGGCCAACCAGATGCTCGGTTCTCTTGACCGCCTGATGAACACTGTTCAGACCGGTGTGCAGTTTGTCACGCTCTATAAAGGTATCGTGGGCGGTTTTGACGGTTTGCCGCAGGTCTACCCGGTCCGCGACTCTGTCGCCATGCTCTTCTCCTCGGTGGCATGGGTGAACATGCCGCTCGTTTCGGACGACTATGCATTCAAATACCCGGGTCGTGATGCAACGCTCAATGCAGGTTACGCCTCCAACGGTATTCCTTGCGATGTCACGGTCGACATTCACATGAAGATGCCTTATGGCCGGTATATGGGTCCCAACGCCACTTCCGCATCGGTTGTCACAGGCGAGACGGCGATCAACAACGATTATCCGCGTTATCTCTTCGAAATTGGCGCCGACTTGGCGGTCGAGACCGGTATCGGCTTGAGCAGCGATCCTTCTGACAAGGATAATCCCCGCTGGAACATGCAGCAGGAAATCCTTGACAAGATAGGTGTGGCCCCCAACCCCTATTATAGCTTCTCAGAGTACGAGACCGCCAACCAGCTCGATACAAAGGTTCGTTTCAGCAATGTTCCGGCCAATACGGTTATCTCCATCTATACAGTCGACGGCACCTTGGTGCGTCGCTTGGGTCCCACCACGGGCACTTCTACAGATGTCGCCTCGGGAGTTTCCACAGTTGTTGACTGGGATTTGCACAATCACAACGGCCTTCCCATCGCCGGCGGCATGTACCTGATCCACTTCGACGTGCCCAATATCGGCGAGCGTGTCGTCAAGTGGTTTGGCACCATGCGTCCGGTTGACCTCAACTCCTACCACTTCTAACCCAAGCATAGAAACTCTCAAAATCTTGAATGAACATGAAAACATTTTATAGAATATTTGCTGTAGTTGTCCTTCTTGCGACAGTGTCGGTGTCGGCCGTGCAGGCCGGTAACGACGACCGCAGGGGTACGGCGGGTGCCTCCGAGTTGCTGATTAACCCGTGGGCCCGCAGCGCGGGTTGGGGTTCTGCCGGTGTGGCATGTATGCGTGGTCTTGATGCGTTCTACTTCAATGTAGCCGGCTTGTCATTCACCCATAAGATGGATGTAGCCTATTCCAACACCCAGCTTTATGGTGGTAAGAGCGGCCTGATGGGCGCTGCCTCAATCAATGCCTTTGGTTTGGCGGTACGTGTTTTTGATGCGGGTGTCATGGGTGTATCGGTCATGGCGATGGGTTTCGGCGACATCCCAGTCACCACGGTCTACAGCCCGGAGGCGGGGACCAACGGTACGTTCTCACCGACCTATATGAATATCAACGTTGCCTATGCCCACTCCTTCACGCGCAGTGTTCATGGTGGTGTCAATTTGAAGGTCGTCAACGAGAGCACCGATAACGTCACGGCATCCGGCTTTGCCATCGATGCCGGCATCCAATATGTGACAGGTGCCAACGACGAGTTGAAATTCGGCATCAGCCTCAAAAACCTGGGCTTTGGATTGAGCTATAGCGGAACAGGTCTCTCTTACACCCATGTTAACTCTGTGGAGAACACCGTGACGGCCATGCATCCCTCGGTTGACATGGAAATGCCCACCTGTCTCAACATCGGTATTTCCTACGACTTTCTTTTCGAAAAGTGGGATCAATGTCTTACAGTGGCTGGTTCCTTCACCTCCAACGCTTTCCTGAAAGACAATTTCGGTCTGGGTGTCGAGTACTCGTTGCTCAACCTGTTCCAGCTCCGTTGCGGTTATGTCTTCCAGAAAAATATTTTCAGCGACAGCGACCGCACTACAGCCAACACCGGTCTTTGCGCCGGTGCGTCGGTCAAGGTTCCCATAACCAAGAAAGACAAGGAAGGCAACAACACGTCACTCTCTATCGACTACTCCTATCGTTCCGCATCGCCGCTTAACGGCACACATTCTGTGGGAGCCAGTCTGAGGTTTTAAAAGTGCTGAATCCATACTCATTGATTGGGAAAGGTTGTGATGCAACCTTTCCCAATTTTTAAGTCTCATCTTATACCCTATCCATTATGTCAGAAATCAAATATTATAGTGAAGAAGGCCTTCAGAAACTGAAGGATGAACTGCACCAGCTTGTCGCTGTCGAACGTCCGGCCGCCACCGCCGCCATCGCTGAAGCGCGTGACAAAGGCGACCTGTCCGAAAATGCCGAATATGACGCCGCCAAGGAGGCCCAGGGCCATCTCGAAGCCCGTATCTCGCGTTTGCAGGAGCTCGTGGCCAACGCCCGGTTGCTTGACGAATCGAAAATCGACACCTCAAAGATCCTGCTCCTTTCCAAAATCACCATCTGCAACACGAAGAACAAGGCTACGCAGGTCTACACCATTGTGCCTGAGAGCGAGTCAAACCTCAAAGAGGGTAAGATTTCCGTCACCTCACCTTTTGCTGCGGCATTCTTGGGCCACCGTGCAGGCGAGACCGTTGAGGTCGTTGTCCCGGCGGGCAAAATGACCTTTAAAATTTTGAAAGTTGAGCGCTGACATCGGATTCCGGTATATGAAAATCCGATACTGCCTCAACCCGCTTCAAACATAAAAAAACAACGCCATGGCTTCCATTTTTTCCCGTATAGCGGCAGGCGAAATTCCCTGCTACAAAGTTGCCGAGACCGACGATTTTCTGGCTTTCCTTGACGTCAACCCCGTCGTCAAAGGACATGTGTTATGCATCCCCAAACAGGAGGTCGACTACATCTTTGACCTTGACGACGACCTTTTCACCCGGTTGCATCTTTTCAGCAAGCGTGTCGCCAAGGGGCTCAAGAAAGTCTGTCCTTGTCGTAAGATAGGGGTGGCTGTCGTCGGCATCGACGTGCCGCATGTCCACATCCATTTGATGCCGATCAACCAGCCGGGCGACCTTAATTTCGCCCGCCATATTCAGATGGAGCCTGCCGACATGGCCGCTCTTGCGGATCAGATTGCGCGCGCTGTCGAATAGCATTTCCCACGCAGTGTCTCCTGCATTGAATTTCAAGCCCCGTTGCATGGCATGATGCAACGGGGCTTGAAATTGTTTTAGGCCGTCAGTCCGCTTTTCTCCGTTTCGGCTTACCCGTTGTAGCGGAACGTGCCGTTCTCGCCTGAGACGGTCACCTGACGGCCTTGCATGGCCTCGCAGTGGCCGATAATCTGCGCGTCGATGCCGAAACTGCGGCTGATCTCAATAATGCCTTGCGCGGTGACCTCGTCGGTATAAATCTCCATACGGTGCCCCATATTGAACACCTTGTACATCTCTTGCCATTCTGTGCCGCTCTCGTCGTGAATCATGCGGAACAGCGGCGGGGTGGGGAAGAGGTGGTCTTTCACCACATGCAGGTTGTCGACAAAATGCAACACCTTGGTCTGGGCACCGCCGCTACAGTGCACCATGCCGTCAATCTTGGGGCGGTAGGCGTCCAGCACACGCCTTATCACAGGGGCATAAGTGCGGGTGGGTGAAAGCACCATGTGTCCGGCATCCACTCCTGCCACTTCCGTTGCGTCCGTCAGCCGTCTGCTGCCGCAGTACACCACCTCAGGTGGCAAACTGTTGTCGAAACTCATGGGATATTGCTCGGCGTAATGGCGGCAAAAAACATCGTGGCGGGCTGAAGTGAGGCCGTTGCTGCCCATGCCGCCGTTGTAGCGGTGCTCGTATGTGGCCTGACCGTAGCTGGCCAGCCCCACAATTACATCGCCGGCTTTGATGCGGGCATTGTCCACCACGTCGGAGCGGCGCATACGTGCTGTCACGGTCGAGTCTACAATCACCGTCCGCACCAGGTCGCCCACGTCGGCTGTTTCGCCGCCCGTTAAGTAAATGCCCACACCCAGCTGCCGCATCTCTTCCAGAAACTCCTCTGTGCCGTTGATGATGGCACTGATCACCTCACCGGGCACCAACTGTTTATTGCGTCCTATCGTCGACGACAACAATATGTTGTCCACCGCGCCGACACAGAGCAGGTCGTCCAGGTTCATCACCACTGCGTCAATGGCGATACCTTTCCATACGCTCAGGTCTCCGGTCTCCTTCCAATACAGCCAGGCCAACGACGACTTGGTGCCGGCTCCGTCGGCATGCATAATGTTGCAATATGCGGCGTCACCTCCCAGTATATCGGGGATAATCTTGCAAAACGCTTTTGGGTAGAGCCCTTTGTCGATATTCTTGATGGCATTGTGAACATCCTCTTTCGATGCCGACACGCCGCGCAGATTGTATTTTAATGTATTCATAGATGCGGAGAACGCTAATTTGTTGCAAAGTTACAAAAAATCCCCCATTCGGCCCGCTCCCTGCTTCTGCCGGAAAATTGCACCCTTCCACTGCCGATGTTAAAGGAGAGGGACGCTCAAAACTGAGCGTCCCTCTCTCTTGTCATTCTTGTCTATATTTTTCCTTATCCGCAGTGGATAAATGTCTCCACCAGCTCCAGTGTGCGTTCCTTGTCGTTGCCTGTCTCCGCCCGCAGGGTACGGTCGTTGAAAGCACGCAGGTCGCTCAGGATTCCGTCAATGAGCGCCGGGGCAAAGATACCCTTAGCCTCATACACGGTGCGGTCGCGTTCGAGCAGATCGGCGCTGGCGGCACAGCTGTCGGGCAGCACTTCAAGCCGTTTCAATACATCCTCGTGCTCAAAAATATTCACGCTCACATAGCGGTCCTTGGCATACTGCACCGCATCCGTCATCTCGAAACCGTGGCGTGCCGCCACCGTCATGCCGGCCAGCAGCAGATACACATTGGCCGACCCGTCGGGGGTGCGCAACTCAATCGTCTGCTTATGCGAGAAATCCACAGCGTCGTTCTGTTCCAGCGGGTTGCAATGAGCCATCATATTGCCGCTTCCTTTCGTCCAGCCCAGCGGTACGCGCACCATGGCGCTCCGGTTGCGGTCGCCCCAGCAAATATTCGTCGGAGCCTCCTGATGGGGCACCAGGCGGAAATACGAAGTCGGGTTCGTATTGCCGAAAGCCGTCAACGACCCCGCCAGACTCAATATGCCGGCGATAGCCTTGTGCGCCACCTCCGTCAGTCCGTCCGGTCCCACATACATATTCCGACCGTCCTTGCTGATGCGGGTGTGGATATGCATGCCGCTGCCTGCCTTGCCCACCGTGATCTTGGGGGCAAACGTCACCGTGATGCCGTATTGATATCCCAGGGTGCGCATAATCCATTTGGCGATAACCAGTTGGTCGGCGGCATCCTCCAGCGTTGTGGGAAGAAACTCTATCTCGTTCTGCTCATACATCGTATCGCCCATAGTGAAATTGCCTACTTCGCTGTGTCCGTACTTAATCAATCCGCCACACTCGGCAATCAGCTTCATCGCTTCCGTGCGGAACGTCTCAAACTTGCAATAAGGAGTCGAAGCATGATAGCCGCGCTGGTCCTGAGCCAAATAGCTGTCCTCCTTCGGGGCGATGACATAATATTCCAACTCGCCCATCACCTCAAACTCCATCCCGCCCGTCGTTTCGCGGAACGCCTTTCCGGCCTTGGCCAGCGTATACTCCGGCGCCATCTCGAACGGGGTGCCGTCCTTTGTATAATAGTTGCACAAAAAGTCCAGCGTTGGAATCTCGGCAAAGGGGTCGATAAATGCCGTGCGGAAACGCGGCACCACATAAAGGTCGCTGCTGCCGGCCTCGAGGAAAGGAAACAGGCTGCTGCCGTCCACCCGTTCGCCCGAAGTCAACACCTCGTCGGCATGATCCAAGCTGTTGATAACAAAATTCAACGTCTTCAACTTGCCGTCGTGGGCCATATACCGGAAATTGAGCATCTCGATGTCAAATTCCTCGATAGCTTTCAGCATATCAGATTTGGTAAACTCCCGCATAGGTTTCTGAAGGAATTGCACCAATCGGTTTGGGTTGCGTTTTAATTGATTGGGTGTCATGATAATCTTGTAAGAAATGAATGGTGGAAAATAGTGAATAAATGTTGAATAGCGCTGTAGTGTATAAGAAACTCTTTTTTGCAAAGGTACAAAAGATTTTCGTACCCGCTGCAGTCTTCCGGTGTGCGCTCCGGCGGCGCGGCCGCCCCATTCCGTACGTCCCGGATTCCGTAGACACACCCGTCAGCCGCCCTTCAAAAAATGCTGCAATTTTGTATTTTTGTTTCCCCCCGACACCACATAGATCATCTTGTGTTCCTTTTAGATATGGTGAATGGGAAATTCTTAGAGGCATCCTTCTAAAAAAACAAATAATCATATTTTCAATGACATTGCTGCATCTCGGCAAAGCAAGCAAGCTTGCTCTGCGCTCGACTTCCGCAATGTTAAACCGGTAAAACCCCACCTGCGCGGTGTCATAGCTAAACGTTTCCGATAAGCCGAATACAGACGAGCTTGCTCGTATGTTGAGGTGAGGAAACCGTCTAATGAAATTGAACGAGGAGATGTCCACCCAGTCCTCGCCGTAAGATGAGGAAGTCCGGTGGACTTCCGAGCCAAACCGCAGAAAGTCGCCGCTATCTGATAACGGTTTGGCTTG
>LPNH01000050.1 GCA_001543385.1 Candidatus Hemicellulosilyticus sp. P3 | reverse complement strand
CTTCTTCGGGCGGCGGCGCTTCGTGTTTGGCGCAGGCAGCCAAAAGGAAACATGACAATAATATGTGCAACCAAGGCTTCATGGCTGCAAAAATAAGAATTTTTTGAATGTGATTTATTCCTTCACCCACTTTCCCGTCTCAGCGAGGGTCGTTGAACCTGTCGAAACGCTGGCCTTGTAAACCTTCCAAACATAAACACCCAAAGGCCAATCCGTTGCATCAATCGCCGTCACGTTCTGCGTGAGGGCCTGGCTGTGGATGAGCCTGCTGTTGATGTCGTACACCTCCACGTGTGAATTCTGCAAGGCCGTGCGGATGTTGAGCGTGTTGCCGCCTGGGTTGGGATAGACATCGGTTGTCTCAATTCCATCTCAATACTTCAAATAATGCTCCAGCAGCGGGTTCACCTCCCCATCTTCCTTGATCAGTTCCTCCAACTGCGCCCAGTTCTTGATCATCCCGCGCTTCTCACGCTGGTTGACGATGCGCTTCACCTGCTCGTAATTGAGATAGGGATGATGTACCAAGGTCTTGAAATCGGCACGGTTGACGTCGATTTTCCGAATCTCGACTACACCTACATTAATATAAGGTTGTATGGCAGCAAAACGCGCATCGTCCATGCCCTTCACGTCGCGGAGCTGCTCCTTGTCGACGAAGCCACCCAACTTCTCGCGGAACTCGATGATGCGCACCGCCGTGTAAGGCCCAATCTGCGGCAACTCCACCAGGGTAGTCGAGTCCACCGTGTTCAAATCAACGATGGGAATAGCTTTCTTTTCAGCAGGTGCGGTGGCCGCGGTCGTTGAGCCAGGTGCGGTCGTTGAGCCCGTCGAAACGCCGCCTCGAGAAGAAGATGATTGGCCACTCCTCCCCCGCGCCACCTCCGGCAACACAATAAAAGGCTCCAGCTGTGCAAACTCCTCCTCGCTGATGGTGTAAAGCTTGCCCAAGTCGTTTTTCGAATAAAACTTGCCGCCTTTAGCCTTGTAGTTCATGATGTTGCGCACCTGACGGTCGGTGAGACCCATCTGGAGCCATTCCTCTTCCGTCAAAGTGTTGGGATTGAACGGGAAAGGATGCAACTCCGCCACCTCTTGAGGCTTCTCTGCTTGTTGCTGCTGTTGCAGCTCGATGGCCGCCTGACGCAAGGCTAACAAAGAGTCCAGATTGTGCAAGGATTCATCGCTCAACGACTTACGCGACGGACGGAACAGGCAGGCCAGGATCAACAGCAGTATCAATGCCAAAATCGTAATGATGGCAACGCGCTCGCCTTTGTTGAAGGAAAACCATTTGCGCAAGGAATCCATATTCTTTGGTTTCGGGCCCTTCGACAGGCTCAGGGACCCTCGGCCGTTGAGCCCGTCGAAACGCCGACTATTATTTAATCAATCCACTAATAAACACAATCGTGATGGCAATGGGCGCCAGATATCGAATGATAAAGAAGATAATCTTTTTCAACGATGCCTTGATGGTGCCCTCGTTGGTCACTTCCTCGAAGAACTTGGCCTTGCCCAATCGCCAGCCCACGAAGATGACGATCAACACGCCACCGAGGGGCAAGAGGATGTTGGACGAGACGAAGTCCATGAGGTCGAAGACCGTCCTGCCGCCAATGGCAAAAGGCGTGTTTTCCATCAGACTCAACGAGGCAAAACTACCGATGAATAGCGTGGCCGCACTAGCCAACACCGTCGACCACTTACGGTTGATGTGCAGCTCCTCGGAGAGATAGGCCACCACGACCTCAAGCAGCGAAATGGTGGAAGTCAACGCGGCGATGGCCAACAGCACGAAAAAGATGATGCAGAAGACATAGCCTCCCGCCATCTGGTTGAAGATCATCGGTATCGTATTGAACACCAGCCCCATGCCTGCCGTCGGACGGATGCCAAACGAGAACGCCGCCGGGAAGATGACGAGACCCGCCAACAGCGCGATCAAAGTGTCGGCAAGCACCACCGAAAAGGCGGTGGAAGTCAGGTTGTCTTTCTTCTTGATGTATGAGCCGTAAGTGATGAGTGCCCCCATGCCGAGACTCAGCGAGAAGAAGCCTTGTCCCAAAGCACTGATGAGGACATTCGCATCGATTTTGGAGAAATCCGGACGGAACAGGAACGACAAGCCTTCTTTGGCCCCTGGGAGCGTCACAGAGCGTATGCCCAACACGATAAGGATGACCAAGAGCAGCGGCATGAGGATTTTGGCATATCTCTCAATACCGTTTTGTACCCCTTTGAAGACCACAAAGCCCGTCAGGAAGATGAAGATGGCCTGCCACATCACATTGCGCCAACCCATATTGTGGAAGTCGGTAAAGTCTTGCTCCATGGCAGCCAAGTCCTTGCCTTGGAACGAGTTGGTCACCGCCTTGATGATATACTCCAACGTTGAAGCCGCACAGCACGCCCATATAGCCCACAATAGGCCAGGCTGACTTGGGTGCGAGTTTCTTGAAGGCACCGACGGCGTTGCTTTGTGAGCGGCGACCGATGACCAACTCCGACAGCATCACGGGGATGCCGAGGAAGATGACCACGGCAAGATAGACCAACAGGAAGGCCGCACCGCCGTTGTTGCCCAATTCGCATGGGAAACGGTAGATATTGCCCAATCCGATGGCCGAGCCCGCAGCAGCGGCAATAATGCCTATCTTCGAGCCAAAGCCATCGCGCTTTTTCTTTTCTTCTGACATATTGTTCAGTTAAATCGGGCCCTTCGACAGGCTCAGGGACCCTGGCGGTCGTTGAGCCCGTCGAAACGCCGCATTATAGTTTAACGCTTTTCACCGTACGCCAAGTCACCCACATCGCCAATGCCCGGAACGACATAGGCACGGGCCGTCAGCTCCTCATCGACGCTACCCACCCAGATGGTGATGGGCAGGCGCGACATGGTGCGCTCCACATAGTCGAGACCATCTTGCGAAGCCACCGCCACAGCGATATGGATCTCCTTAGGCATCATGTCTTCCATCAGGCCGTTCAAGGTCTTCACGATGGACTCGCCCGTTGCCAACAGCGGGTCGCAAAGGATAAGGATGCGGTCCTCGATGTCGGGCGAAGAGAAATACTCCACGCGAATCTCAGAGTCTTCCTCGTTCTTGTCGTATTTGCGATAGGCCGCGATGAAGGCACTGTCCGCCTGGTCGAACATGCTGAGCATGCCGTTATGGAAAGGCAAACCGGCGCGCAGGATGGTGGCGATGACGGGTTGCTCGTGCATCGTCCGAATCTGCTTGATGCCCAAAGGAGTGTTCACCTCTTCATCGTCATATTCAAATGACTTGCTGATTTCGTAGGCCATGACTTGACCAATGCGTTCGAGGTTGCTGCGAAAACGCATGCGGTCCTGCTGGATGACGACATCGCGTAGTTCAGCCATATATTGGTTGAAAACGCTGTCGGTTTTCTCAAGGTTGATGATTTTAATCATAGTGTGTTGGTATATGCCACAAAAATAGGGAAAAGAAACAAACTATCGCAATACTTTAGGAAAAAAAATCCTATTTACGACGTTTCCAAACCTTAAGCAAGGCTTTCCCAATGGGTGACATTCGATTGAAAGTATAACCAGGATAACGCACCTCACGACCTCCAAAACCCAGATAAAAACGAGCCAAGTTGTCGTTGTCAGAGCCCTCAAAATCAAAGGTGATAGGTTGCTTGGCATGGCGTTGTATCACTTGGTCGATGAGGTAGGTCATGGCTTGGCATTGTTTTCCCTCCTCGTTAAGACCAGAAAAGAGGAAAGTGATACGGTCGTTCGTTTGCATGAAGATGGCGGCACACAATGGGTCGCCGCCCTCTTGGTCCGTCACGCCCAACACAAAAGCGGCATCATGCTTTTCGGCCTCTTCAACGAGACGAAGCAACACCCCATATTCTGCATTGCCCCATTTCTCCAACAAGGCACCTCGGTTGTTGCGAAACAAGTCCACCACCTGTTGAGGTTGCACCGTTTCCAAAAGGTGCAGATTATGGGTCTCTGCCTTAGCCAAGTTACGTTTGGTGTTCTGATGATAATTGGCGCGTAAGGATTGTATATCTTGATTCAAATCAAGTAAAATATTTCTATGATAATCAAATCCTTCAATATCGTTATCTAAAGTATTACTTTCATTTAAACGAAGCTCGCAAAAACGGTATTTCTCGGGGATGGCATCCAAGAAATCCTTTAGCTTCCACTCTGTCATTGGAGTCTTGGAGAACACACCGAGCTGCTGGACGAAGAAGGGTTGGAAGAGATAATTGACGCCAAACTTTTTCCCTCCCGTCAAGGGCATCACGGCTTGATAATTGTCGTCCACCAAGGCATCCCAACCCGGATGGACGATGTCGAGATACCATGAATAGGCGTAGATATTGCCGCACTCGGCAATGAGGGCGTCCCATTTCGGTTTGTCTATGGCCTTATTTTCGAGACAACTTATCATAATTAAATCGGCCCTTCGACAGGCTCAGGGGCCTTGGTGATATATTCCAACATTCGACGGTACATCTCGGGCCAGCCCACCCAGCGTTGCTCGCCGCCAAGGGTTTCATTATGCGTGAGATAGATAAAGGTCCCTCCCACTGCCTTCACCTCATCGATGAGTTGAGTGGTCAAGGCATAAGATGCCTCCAAATCCAAATTGAGGTAGTCGCGCATAGTGCCGTCCATCAAGGCGAAGGGATGCACGCGGAGGTTGGTAACCATATCGTTTTCCAGGTCATAGAAGCGGAAAGTGTCGGCGATACCCGCGCGGAAACCCGCCTGTGAGGCGAAGCCCATGGTATAGTCGTCGCTGATGTCCAACTCGATGAGTTTCTGATAGCTACGTGGCAGGTTCATCCTCAAGAAATGCTGGCGGCTTTTGGTCAGCGGCCGATGCAACACCTCGGAAAGGCTGTTAATCTCCTTCCGCAATTTGTCGATGTCAAGATACGACGAAAACGAAGGATGTATGCCCACGTCGGCATGGTCGCCCAGGGTTTTGATCAGGGAGCGGAAAGCCGCTTTTCGGATGGAGATGTTCTTATCGTTGGTATCGTATTCGCCACAGAGGATGAAATAGATGGGCTTGAGCTTGAACTCCTTCTGCAACTCAAACTGGAATTCGAACGAATCGAAGGGATCTTTGCGTTTGCCCCTCAACACTTGATGACGCTCACGGATGCGCTCGCGGTCGCCCGACGACAAATCCTTGATGAATCCGCCCAAGGTACGGTAAACGCCCTTGCTTTTATAGGCCCATGCCGCATCCACATCATAGGTCGGGATGAAAGTGAATTTCCTTTTTTTGATCGGCAGATCGGGATAGACAGCTTGTAAACGTGCGCCCAGGGCCAAAGTCCAGATGTCAACCAAAGGCTTTTGCAGCATGTCGTTCTCAAACATCCAGGTCGACTCGGCGCGGAAACGGCCGTACTGGTCGCGCACCTGTGAGAGGTATTCTTCGTAGCGTGAGACCAGGAAAAACGAGGCGGCAAAGACATCGAACGGCAAAAGGTTGCCTTGACCGTAGACCGCATAAGGGGCCACAGTGCCTTCAAAGTCGACCGTGCGGAAACTCTGTTCGTGGATGTGACGCTCAAAAAGCAGGTCGACAGCCTTCACGAAAGGAGCCTCGCCTTGTCGCTGTGAGCCATATTGCATCTTGGGACCTTCGTAGGCGTTGAACTGCTCGGCATCGACCGTGCAATCAAACTCAAGCCCCAGCAGCTGACCGAGCAGCAGCTCCATGGCATACATCACACGTCCAGTGGCACAAAGATAGGACGATTTTCGTTACGACGGCTAAATAAGTGAAAAATAATGCAACTTTGCTCAGGCGACGCGAAAAAGTTGTATTTTTGTCGTTTTGAACAAAGGCTAACCCGATATGGAAAATTTCGTCGTATCCGCTAGAAAATACAGGCCGATGACCTTCGACACCGTCGTGGGCCAAGGCTCCATCACCAACACCTTGAAGAACGCCATCCGCAACAACACTTTGGCGCAGGCCTTCCTGTTTTGCGGTCCGCGTGGCGTGGGCAAGACGACCTGCGCCCGTATCTTGGCCAAGACCATCAATTGCCTCCACCCTACTGAGAATCTCGAGGCCTGCAACGAATGTGAGTCGTGCCGCGCCTTCAACAACAACGCCTCGTTCAACATCTATGAGCTTGACGCGGCTTCCAACAACTCTGTGGAGGACATCCGCAGCTTGGTCGACCAAGTGAGGATCCCACCGCAAATCGGACAGTACAAAGTCTACATCATCGACGAGGTCCACATGCTTTCGGCGGCCGCCTTCAACGCCTTCCTGAAAACCTTGGAAGAGCCGCCTGCGTATGCCAAGTTCATCCTGGCCACGACAGAGAAGCACAAGATCATCCCGACCATCCTTTCGCGTTGCCAGATCTTCGACTTCAAACGCATTACAGTGGATGACATCGCCAAGCATTTGGCTTTTGTGGCCAAGAGCGAAGGCGTCAGCGCCGAGCCCGAGGCCTTGAACATCATCGCACAGAAAGCCGACGGCGCCTTGCGCGACGCACTCTCCATCTTCGATCAGATGGTGAGCTTCTCAGGAAAAAACATCACCTACAAGGACGTCATAGATAACCTGAACGTGTTGGATTACGACTACTACTTCCAAATCGTCGACCACATCCTGCACGGCAACACCAGCGACATACTACTCATCCTCAACGATATCATCAGCAAGGGCTTCGAGCCCCAGAACTTCGTCAGCGGCTTGGGCAATCACTTGAGAAGCCTTTTGGTGTGTAAGGACCCTGTCACCGTGCAACTATTGGAAGTCAGTGAGCAACTACGGCAGCGTTATGTGACGCAGTCGCAGGCCTGCCCCATGCCCTTCCTCATCCGGGCACTGGAGATCAACAACAAGTGCGACATCGACTACCGCGCCGCCAACAACAAACGCCTGCATCTTGAGATCGCCTTGTTGAAGATGTGCGCCTTGTGCAGCCAAGCCTTAAACGTACCTACGGCACAAGCACAACCCGTGCAGATGCCGCAGAATAGACCAGCGCAAAACGTAAACCCTACCGTACCTAGCGGCGTTTCGACGGGCTCAACGGCCGCTACCACAAAGGTACCCGAGCCCGTGGTTACAGCCAAGGTCCCTGAACCTGCGGCCCCTGAGAACCCTCGAAGGGTCGAAGGGCCGACCAACAAGCCAACGCCTCAACAATCAACAATTCAGCCACAAGCTGCTCCCGATTCGACGGGCTCAACGTCCGCTACCACCGCGACGTCCGCTCAGCCGGTTGTGAGACCCCGTGGCACCACCAGTAGCTTCAGCATCAACAAAGCCATGCAACAGGTGGGACAAAAAGCAGAGGAAAAAGAGGAGACTTGGAACACCCCGTTCACTCAAGAACAGCTCACAGCGGCTTGGGGCGACTTCGTCAACCGATACAAGAACTATGAAAAACACTCTCCCAGTTTCTTGGCTGCATTGAGCAAATACACTCCCAAACTTGGCCCGAACTTCGAAATCCATTTCGCCGTGGACAACATGCTCTTTGAGCAAGAGGCCGACGGCATGCGCTTCCTTAGAAGCCACCTAAAGAATAGCCTTCACAACAACCAATATCAACTCAAGCCCGAGTTGATGGAACGCCCAGGCGAGATCGAGGCCTACACCGACAAAGACAAGTTTGAGAAAATGGTGGAAGAGCGGCCTTACCTAAGGACCTTGCAGACCGAACTCAAACTCGAAGGCGATTTATAATATCGAATCAATCTACTATTAAATCAAATACAAAATGAAGAAAAAACACATTGTAGCCATGATGATTTTAAGTACAATGGCAGCAGGCTGCGCACAGAAGGCAGTCGAAACACCTCAACCTGAGAAAGAAATTGTTCCGGCCATCGACCTGAGCAACATGGACACCACCATCAACCCTGCGGAAGACTTCTTCCGTTATGCCAACAACAACTGGATCAAGAACAATCCCATCCCTGAAGAGTACTCCACCTATGGTGCCTTCACCGAGATTGACCAACACAACGAGATCCTGATTCAGGACATTATCGACGAGGTCTCCAAAGACGTCAACGCCGTCCAAGGCAGCGTCGCCCAAAAGATCCGCGATTTCTATAATGCTGGCATGGACACCGTCGCCATCGACGAGCGTGGCTATAGCGAGCTGCTCCCCTATTTCGAGCAAATCGAAGCCCTCGAAGACAAGGCTCAACTTGCCGCCTTGCTCGGCGACCTCCACAAGAACGGTTTCGGTGGTTTCTTCTATGCCGGTCCCAGCCTCGACCCGAAGGATGCCGAACACTACATCATGCACCTCTATCAAGGTGGCCTCAGCCTGACCGACCGCGATGATTACCTCGTTGAAGAGTCGCAGGAGATGCGCGACAAATATGTCGAGCACGTGGCCAAGATGTTCCAACTCACCGGCACCAAGGCATCCTCACCCTTGAGACCCAGTTGGCCAAGAACTCGATGAGCCGTGTGGATCGCCGCGACCCCGACAAGACCTACAACATGCGTTCCGTCGAAGAGTTGCAAAAGTCGACCCCCAACTTCAAGTGGAATGAATACTTCACCAATGCCGGCTGCCCGGCTTTCGAGAACCTCAACGTGGGCATGCCTGACTTCGTTGCCGCACTCGACAAAGTCATCCTCAACACCGACCTCAACACCATCAAGGACTACCTCCGCTGGAAAGTCATCCACGGCAGTGCCTCCTTGCTGAGCCATGACCTCGACACCGAAAACTTCAACTTCTACGGCAACTACCTCTATGGCCAAGAAGTACAGCAGCCCCGTTGGCGCCGCATCCTTGGTGCCACCTCCGACTGCCTCGGCGAAGCCGTCGGTCAACTCTACGTTGAGAAGCACTTCCCAGCCGAAGCCAAGGAGCGTATGCTCAACCTCGTTGGCAACCTGCGCACCGCCTTGGGCGAACGCATCAAGAACCTCGATTGGATGAGCGACGAGACCAAGGCCAAGGCCCTGCACAAGCTCGACTGCTTCAACGTGAAGATCGGTTACCCGAACAAATGGAAGGACTACAGCAAACTCGACATCACTGCTGACTCCTATTTCCAGAACCTCCACAACTACATCGCTTTTGAGAACGACATCGACATGGCTCGTCTGAGCAAGCCTGTTGACAAGGAAGAGTGGTTCATGACGCCTCAGACCGTCAACGCTTACTATAGCCCCGAGATGAACGAAATCGTGTTCCCCGCCGCCATCCTTCAGCCCCCGTTCTTCAACATGGATGCTGACGACGCCGTCAACTATGGTGGCATCGGCGTGGTGATAGGCCACGAGATGACTCACGGCTTCGACGACCAAGGCTGCAAGTACGACGAAAACGGCAACCTCAACAACTGGTGGACCGAAGAAGATGCCACCAAGTTTGCCGAACGCACGAAGCAGCTCGTGAAACTCTTCGACGAGTTCCAAGTGAGAGGTAACCAAATCAACGGCCAACTGACCCTTGGCGAGAACATCGCTGACCTCGGTGGCCTCAACATCGCTTGGGATGCCTACCAGATGACTGAAGAAGCCAAGGCCAACCAGAGCATCGACGGCTTCACGCCTGCCCAACGCTTCTTCATCAGCTATGGCACCATCTGGCGCAACAACTCACGTGACAAGTACATCGAGCGCCAAGTGAAGACCGACGTGCATTCGCCCGCTGAGGCTCGCGTCAACCGCACCCTCGGCTCGATGCCGCACTTCTATGAAGCCTTCGACATCCAACCCGAAAACGCCATGTATATCGCTCCCGAAGAGCGCGCCACCATCTGGTAATCATGGGCTTAAAGAAACAAATAGCCAAACTGGGGCTTCGTCTTGGCGGTTGGACGACTGTCAACGAAGCTCCAGCTGACTTGGGCAATGCGGTTTGCATCGTTGCACCCCACACCGCCATCGAAGACTTCTTCGTCGGCCTTGGATTCTATTGGTACTACGACATCAAGTTCAAGGTGATGATCAAACAGGAGTTCTTCAAGCCCGTCATCGGCTGGATCTTGAAGAAGTTAGGCGGCATCCCCGTCAACCGCGGCCACCAGAACCATCTCGTGGAGCAGATGGTCGACATGTTCAGCAAAACCAAGGACACCCATCTCCTCATCTGCCCCGAAGGAACGAGGAAGGCGGTGAAACACTGGAAGAAAGGCTTCTATGTCATCGCCGAAGGTGCCCATGTTCCTATCGTCATGGGTTTCATCGACTACAAGAGGAAATACTGTGGCATCGAAAGGATTTTCTATCCTACGGGCGATTACGACAAAGACCTTGCCGAGATTTGGGACTACTACAAAGACATCAAAGCCAAACATCCTGAAGGCTTTAATCTTGACGAACAATACAGAAACGCACAGCAATGATTGACTTAGAGACAAAAATCCATGACAAGTTCACCTTGGAGTTCAAGGTGGGATTCAACACAGAGACAGCAGAACGAAAGACAAAATTCCGCGACTATGTGATGAATACATGGATTTTTGTCCCTAACAGTCTCGATATCAACGCGGCAAAATACAGCAAAGAGGACTTCTATCGCGACCTCAAGTCGGGTGTACGCCTCATCACCCCTTCCTATAGCCTGCAAGAGTTGGCCAACGACGAGCAACTGCTTCCCAGCCAAGCGCTCATCTCCAACTTCAACGATATGAGCAGCGCTCCTAAAGACACACAAGACCTGACCCATGCCATCAAGATGTATTGCGCCATTGCAAAGAGTGCATTCCGCGACGGTTGCTTTGCCATCACGCAAAAAGAAGATGCTGAAAACCGTATGGAATCGTGCCATCAGTATCTGACAGACGGTCGCAAGATATTGGAGCGTTATCGTCATCTAATTGGTCAGTTGAACAAGAAAAAAGCAACAGATAGGATAAGACAAGTATTTGCCTATGGCGATGAGTTTTTGAGCAATGTCTTGGAGAAATATGCTTATAGACTCCGCGACAACATCCGGCTGAAGCATCCCGAAGAGTATCCACGGCTGGAAGCGCTTTTCAAAGAAGTGCTCCTCAACGAAAGGAACTACAGGGAACAAAAGGGTTACCTCTGTGTGAAGGCCGACGACGAGAAAGGCAACGAGGACTTCGTCTTCCGCGCCAGCCTGCTGAAGAAATTCACTGAAAGCGACCTCTACCTCAACGCCACCAAACGGAAAAACACCTTCTTGGTGGAGCAGATCTTGTACAGTCTGGCTGCCGGAGCCGCCATGGTGGTGGCCACACTGTCGTCGTTCTTCTTCCAACAAAGATACGGCAACTTCACCCTGCCCTTCCTCATCGCACTGGTGATCAGTTACATGTTTAAGGACCGCTTGAAAGACTGGTTACGCCTTATCTTTGCAAAGCGTGTCAGCAACAAGGTCTTTGACACCCGCACCGATTTCCGTGTCAAGGAGAAATACATCGGATGGAGCAAGGACAGTGTCGACTTCATCGACAGCGAGAAGATCATTCCCGAAGTCATCAAATTGCGTAGCCGCAATCCGCTCTTTGCCGAAGTGAGTGGTAAAGACGAGAAGGTGTTGCTTTATCGTAAAAAGGTACAACTCTGGCCGATAGAACTGGCCAAGGCCAGTCCTTATCCTCTTCGAGGCATCAACGATATTTTGAGGTACAACTTCACGGAATACACCCGTAAGATGGACAATCCGAGTTTCCCGCTCTCCGGCACTTGGGAGGACAACGAATACAAGCCCATCGAAGGCAAGAAGGTCTACCACATCACCATCATCATACAATGCGTCTACGAAGGCAATACCGAATACAAGCGCATTGTGGTGCGTTGCGATAGGAACGGCATTGTGAATGTGAAAGTGAGCTAATTACTTTACTTCAACAGTAGCGGAAAGCGCACAGCTTTCCGAGCTCTCGCCAACCATAATAGTGAATTCGCCAGGCTCCACATGCCAACCTTTCTCCTTGGAATAAACAGCCAAATCACGTTCAGTAAGGTAGAAGGTCACCTGCTTCGTTTCACCTTTATTAATAGGCACCCTTTGGAAGCCTTTCAGCAGTTTTGAAGCTGGGGCGATGGCGGCCACTTCATCACGGACATAGAGTTGGACGACTTCTTCGCCATCGGATGAGCCAGTGTTTTTCACGGTGCAAGTGACTCTACATAAGGTGTCGGCCATAGATCCTCTCGCCCTGCCGTCCATGTCATACCGACCGACCTTAGGAGGGAGTGTATCTATGGACGGCAGGACTCGGGATGACATGGCCTCAAACTGTTCAACTTGCAAGTTGCTGTATTCAAACTGGGTATAACTCAGACCATAGCCGAAGGGGTACAACGGCTTGGCGGATTCCTCCACGTAATCACCCGTGGCAGGCTGGGAGTAATAGACAGGGATCTGTCCCACCGAACGAGGAATGGAAATCGGCAGACGGCCAGCGGGGTTGTAGTCGCCCCAAAGGATGTCAGCCAAGGCAGAACCGCCTTCCATGCCAGGATACCATAATGTCAGCAGGGCATTGGATTTCTCAGCGGCGAGGTTCATGTCCAAAGGACGGCCTTGGATGTAGACGGTCACGACGGGCTTGCCTGTGGCATAGATGCGCTGCATCAGTTCCTCCTGCTTGCCGAGCAATTTCAACGTGGAGCGGTCGTAGCCCTCGCCACAGTCCATGTCGGAAATGGACTCATTAACGATGGCAGCGCCTGTGTCTTCATAATTCGTTTTGAAATCGCGAGCGGAAGAGCCTCCCACCACCAACACCACCACATCGGCAGACTTGGCGATTCTGACCGCCTCGTCGATGTTGGCATCGTTTTCGTCTCGGATGGCACAGCCTTTGGCGTAGGTCACTTCTGCCCTGCGCTTTTCGCGGATGCCTTCGAGCATAGTCACGATGCGCTCGGGGTCCTGAGGCGCGGTGTAGTCGCCGAGCTGGTTGTACATATTGTCGGCATTCGGCCCGATGACAGCGACCTTTTTAATGTTCTCGCCAAAAGGCAAAACGCCATCGTTTTTCAGCAGCACAGCGGATTCCAAAGCCACTTGCTTGGCCAATTGGGCATTTTCTTCCGTGCCCACCTCGGCTTCGGCCAAAGCCTCATCAACGTAAGGATTTTCGAACAGTCCGAGGTCGGATTTCAGTTGCAATACATGGCGCACGGCGCGGTCGATGTCGGCTTCGGTGACGAGACCTCTCTGCAAGGCCTCTTTCAAGAAACCGCCGTAGTTAAATCCGCCCAAGTCGATGTCGACACCAGCTTTCAAAGCCATGGCAGCGGCCTCGGCAGGGTCGGCGGCCACATGCTGTGTGGCATATATGGCATTCACGGCATTCAAATCGGAGAAAACCACACCTTTGAAGTCCCATGAATTGCGCAGAATGTTTTGCAGAAGCCATTCATTGGCCGAGCAAGGCACACCGTCGATGGTGTTGTAGGAAGTCATTACGGATTTGGCGCCACCGAACACAACGGCTTGCTCAAAAGCAGGTAGATACTCCGACATCAGACGATTGGGTCCGACATCAGCAGTGGCGGCATTGTGTCCGCCTTGCGGGATGCCGTAGGCAGCCAAATGTTTCAAGGTAGCGCAAACATTTTTCTGCATTCCTTTCACTATCGCTGCACCCAAAACACCCGAGAGATACGGGTCTTCGCCCATGGTCTCCTCCACCCTCGACCAGCGCGGGTCGCGGGCGATGTCGAGGACGGGACCATAACCGACTTGTGCACCTTGCCTGCGCACTTCACGTCCCATTACCTCACCCATTTGCTTAAGCAGTTCTGGATCCCATGTGCTGGCTTGGCCGATGCCCGTCGGGAAAACTGTAGTGCCTACCGCCATGTGGCCATGGGGCGTTTCTTCGCAAAACAAAAGCGGGATGCCAAGACGTGTGTTCTCAACAGCGTGGCGTTGCATCTTGTTCAGCAGCCTCGCCGACTCGCGCGGCTTCAAACCCGTCTCAACAGTCTTCCGCGACCACGGGTCGGCACGAAGCACCGCCCAGCACGAGCCGAGCGGCAGCGTGTCCATCATGCCAACAAAATCCTCAGCGAGCCACAGTGAATCGCCATCCTTGCCGTAGAAATTGAAACCTATGGGGCAAGTCAGTTGGCCGCATTTCTCTTCGAGAGTCATTTGGTTAATGAGTTCCGAAACACGATCTTTCCTATTGCAGGAAACAGTTGCAATCGCCACAAAGACCGTTATGTAAAAAAGCAGAAGTCTATTTTTCATCT
>LPNH01000049.1 GCA_001543385.1 Candidatus Hemicellulosilyticus sp. P3 | reverse complement strand
AAGGTGAAGAATGTCATCACAGATGAGATAGGGTATATCATCGAGATATATCCTCCCCGTCGAGGAAGACAGCTATATAAGGTTAAGTATGATGATAGAGAAGCGGATGAAAATAGTGAAGATCTGCATCCAAACGTTGACCTTACTGACCCATTTGAGCGGGTCAAGGAGAATTACTATGACCATTACTCCGAATATCTGAAGGGAAATACGGCCTTTAAGATACAAAGTTCAAACAATAGCACTATATCTTCGCTTAAGGCTTCACGCACTCTTTTCCGTCCTTACCAGTTCAAGCCTCTCCTAAAATACTTAAACTCTGACAACAAACGACTGCTCATAGCCGATGAAGTCGGTTTGGGTAAAACCATTGAAGCAGGACATATTATGTTGGAACTTAAAGCAAGAGGAGAGTTTCATAATGCCCTTGTCATCTGTCCAATGGCACTACGGTCTAAATGGGCTACTGAGCTAAACGAGAAATTTGGCTTAGACTTTATTGAGATTGAGAAAAAAGAAACACTGATACATGAGTTCCAGCACCATAATGGCGGTGTGCTGGCCGTTATCAACTATGACAAAATAAGAGAAACGAGTGAAATACTGAAGTTGATAGAAGATAAAAATATCAAGTTCAGCCTGATAGTCTGTGATGAGTCACATAAATTGCGCAACAACACGACAATGATTTATCATGGTGCAGAGCGACTACTTCAGGTTTCCAACAGTGTAGTATTTATGTCGGCAACGCCTATTATGATTGACGAGTTTAATCTGTACAACCAACTTCACCTTTTGGATGCAGATTTATATGACAACCCTGAGGTATTCCGAAATAACGTACAACTGAACCGTCCCTTTGTTAGAGCATTAAGTCAGTTGAATAGCGGGGCAAACTTGATGGGTATTGCTGAAGAGCTAGCTTCATCGGAAGTTATAACCTACAACACCATTAACGATGTTGAGACCACCCAAAAATTTTTAGTAAAGGACTACTTCCGCGACTATCCGATATACCAAGACATTATTCGTTTGATGACGAAAGGCGATGACACACCTGCAGTAAGGGCACAACTACAGTTCAACTTGTCAGAGATGAGTCCAATGAACACTATCTTTTCCAGGACTCGTAAGCGCGAAGTCACTCAGGACTGGTCACAGGCAGAACGCAACCCATATACACACAGGGTGAGCCTTTGGGCTGATGAGCGCGATGCATACGAACAGGCGATTGAAGACTATATCGATGAGCATAGCGTGATTGATGAGTATGGTCGTGAACGGACTGGTAGCATGGGGCTGGTTACGGTAAAGCGCCAACTTGCAAGCAGCGTTTGGGGTTACCTTAACGACAACGATGATTTGGATCGAGGTATTGACTACTATAGCGACCATAAAGATGCAAAGTTTGATCAGTTACTTTCCATATTAGATACAGTCTTTGCGCACGGCAACAAGAAGATTATTATATTTGCTATCTTCAAAAAGACCCTAAAGTACCTGAATATTAGACTGAGGAAAGCTGGATATAAGTGCGTGATGATATACGGTGCCCCCAACATTGACAAAACAGAAGTGCTTAGGAATTTCCAATTTGACGATACAGTGAAGGTGTTGCTTTCTTCTGAGGTGGGTAGTGAAGGTCTTGACATGCAGTTCTGCAATACGTTGGTCAATTATGACCTTCCTTGGAACCCCATGGTGGTTGAACAACGCATAGGACGTATAGATCGCTTTGGTCAGGAGTCGCCTAAGGTAAATATCAATACTATTGTGGTTGAGGAGTCTATTTTGGAGGATATTTACGAAAGATTGCTGAACCGTATCGGTATCTTCCGCGAGTCTATTGGCGACCTTGAAGCCATATTGGACTCAACAATGAAGACAGATGATGGCAAAACTATTACCATTCAGGATGCCTTGAAGAATATGGAACGTGACTTCTATTCCGAAAAACTGAAACCTGAAGAGGTGGAAAAGAAACAAATGGAAATTGAACGGGCCATCGAAAATGAGAAACTGAATCTAAAAAAGATTGAGGAAGGACTAACTAATGCGTTGACAAACGACTCGTACTTTAGAGACGAAATCAACAAAATAGTCAACAACAATGCATATGTTACTAGCCATGAACTATATCAGTTCGTGCTTCAGATAATTAAAGAGCATTTAACAACTTGCGAGCTTGTTCCTTCAGAATCCCCAGAAGTCTATATCCTTCGTATTCCCAAGAGTGACCCCAAAGTAGTAAAAAGCTTCCTGGAGCAATACCAGCCAATAGACCCAGATAGCAAGAAACTGTTCCGTAGATATATCACAGATATTGAAGACCAATTGGAGCTTCGCATGACATTTGATCAGGAGAAAGCATTTAAAGAAAAAAGCCTTGCTTTTATCAATATCTATCATCCTATCATCAGAGCTGGAGTGAAATTTTTTGAGTCGAAACGTGACAAGGCACAATGTACTTTCTTCTTCCAACTGAAATCAGACCATTTACCTTCTGAGATTGGCAAAGGCTTATATATGTTGGCCATCTATAAGATTTCGGTTTCAAGAACACAGTTTGAGAAACAGGTGGTAACAGATTCCCTTTATCCAATACTCTTTGATGTGGTCAACGAGCGGCTTGTGGATGACCAGAGCCTTGCAGAGAGATTTATGGGACGTGCTCAGGTCGATGGTCAGTATGCACCACTTGACGAATCAAACAAACTGGATGAAGAGCTAATAGCAGATTTGCGCTATGATTTTAATGATTGTGTAAGCGCATACGTATGGGAGCATCGAAAGGAAATGCAAACACGTATCGACAACAGCAAAAAACTGCGTTACCAGCAGACCATACAGTATTATGATGCACGTCAAAAAAGTCTAGAGAGGAATATTGCAAATCAAGAGATTATTCGTGAGTATGCTCTATCTTCTGGAAACGATGATGACCTAAGACGTGCAGAGAATGTATTGCGACTGCAACGTGCCAACCTTCGTGACCTGATGGAGAGACGTGAATCAGATTTAGAGCGTATAAATCGTGACGTTCATCTGAGAGTAACACCTGAGATTAAATCGTTGAACCTTGTAAAAGTTGTATAGATCTATGGATAGAATCAAAATAGGCCTCGATTTTGGTACACATCAATCAAAGATATGCGTACAACGTATTCCTGACGAGGGACATGGTGAACCCTGTTATGAATTTTTCCAGTTCACCGACCTCCAAGGCAACATGCAATTTTTTCTGCCCTCAGTTATACAGATTAACGAGGACAACACTCTATCATATGGGTATGTTGACAGCAAAAGGATGAAGATGGAGCAAGAGGAACCTGTTAGACAGAATGTAGAACTGGAAGAAGAGTATAACGTGGCAGATATGGCAGAAAAGTTGTATGACAAGTATGCTACCGCAGACAACACACCTGAAGATATGCATGTCTTAGGCGACATGCTACAGGTACGTCTAAAAAAGATTAAGTCAAGAAATACGAAGAAGCTACAGGATGCAGATAACCTTTATGATGCCCAACTCAGAGACCATAAAAGTGCAAAGAACATCTTCCGCTATTTTAAGCAGGCCACCTTTATTGGTGGAGAATGGAATCGACTGACATCGATAAGTAATCGAACTCTTTGTGTTTGGTATTTGGCATACGTTATATTCTTGTTAGAAGAAAAATATGGGACGAACTTTTCCATTAATATGGGTATTCCAGCAGATGAGTCCACTTATGAAGTTAAGAAGCGGTTAGCTGTAGAAATTCTAGCAGCATCCTATTATCTTGTTGAGGACGTATACAAGAACGATCTCCGTCAATTCCTTAGCGAGAAATATGATGTCCTTTTGAGTAAAACAGTTAATCGAGGCTTCACCAAGGAACTGAAGGAAGAATATTGGATTAACATTTTCCCAGAAGCGTATGCTAGCCTGACAGCATTGACATCAAGAGGTAAGCTGCCAACGGGCATGAGCCTCACTGCAGATATTGGTGGCGGTACCACAGACATATCGTTCTTTACCATAGAAAACGGTTTGCCAATGATATATAAGTTCTGGTCTATACCAAGAGGACTTAATTATGTAGCAGAAAGATCTGGATTCGATTACGCAGACGGAGATTTCACAAAAAGAGTTCAGCAAGATGTCATAGAAAAGTTCAATCGGAAGAAACACGAGTATGTATACAACTTAGTCAAAGACTTGCAGAGGAAAATACAGAATGAAACCAGCATTCCAGTACAGAACCTGCGAGATGCCCTTAAAGACAGAATCCTCGTCTATTCCGGAGGCGGAAGCACATACCGTTTTCTGACAAAACCGATTGATACGTTTACGGATGTACGTATAATAGACGCTTCGATTTGGAACGAAGAGAACATCAAAGACAAAGACGAAGTTTCCAAATTGTCTGTTTTACTGACCACAGCATACGGCTTGTCTGTTAGTGTAAGCGACGACGAAGTGAAACTGAAAAGCTATTCATCCCTATTTGCCCATCTTCCCAAGAAATATGAGAAGGATATTCAAGAAATAACTAAAGACCAATGCTGATATGAAAGAGACCTCACTCATTACATATATCAAGAAGAATGTAGAAGACGAATATGCGATGAACGTCTTCTATTATACCATCAAGAAATCCTTTGTAGAAAGGAATTTTTCTCTTCATGGTTTTTCTTTCTTTTTTATTGATGGCCGATTCCTGGGTGAAGCCATCAAAGTATCATCGAATGCCAACTACAGGACTCCACTACATGCACTTGGATGTCTATTGTCAGTACGATTGCTGATGAAAAACCACAAGTATATCAAGCTTTGTGATGATGACAGTCTTATTGTGGTGTCAAAACCCAGAGAGACATTCCAATGGGTAAATATCATGTCCCTTATTCTTGACAATTGGGATGACGATGAAGTGAAACTGCTTTATCAGATGATAGAGAACTATTATTATGACGAAGAGTTCTCTGAGGAAGAAAAGGAAGAGTTTAAAAAGTCCGTTGTTGCTCCAGAATTCAAGAACGAAAGAGCATATTATCAAGGTATTGCACAAAAAACGACAGGTATCTCCGATAATGTTATTGGCAATAATGCTTTTGTCGAAGCAAAAATGGACAAGTACATAATTCCAACAGATATTGCCTTTGTAGGGAATACCGCTTTTGCATATTGTGAACAGTTAAGGACACTCATCTTTGAGGGGAAAGTGATGTTTGGGACATTCCCCATCATAGAATGTAATAGCCTCGAACGAATTATTGTTCCTACGGAATTGTTGTCATATTACAAAGAGAACTTGTCGTACTACAAAGAAATTATTAGTGACAATGAAGATTCCAAGCCAGTTCAAATGGAAGAGAAAATAGAAGCTCCCATATTAGCAAAGGTAGAAAAGAGAGAATCTATAGACACCAATATGATTCAAACTGTGTTTGACAAAAAAGCTTCATCTTACAAATACTTTTGGCTAATGGCCATTCTTTCCTTAGCTAAAGAAAAAGAAATTCTTTCACTTTCATTTCAGGACATCACAATAAGGATGGCAGCTATGGCATGGCCCATAGTTTATGAAGATGAAATAGACCTTGGAAGCCGAGATATGATGAAGAATTATTTAGATGAGGTGGTTAAGAAAACTACACTAATAAAGGCTGCATCCAGTAATGTCGTTGACAAATACCTTTCTCAACATTATACGTCGCAAGGAGTCAATAAGATTCTTTCTCCTCTAATGAAAAACGTGCCATACAGATTCCTCTCACCTTGGATTAAATATTAGTGGTGTCCGATCATTGCTGTCCACTAAAAATCGCTAAGTGTTCTTTGAAATGATTGAAATATAGTAAGTTATAGAGATTTTGAGGGTGCGACGATTTGATTTCGTATCTTTGTAGTCAAA
>LPNH01000048.1:14842-15969 GCA_001543385.1 Candidatus Hemicellulosilyticus sp. P3 | reverse complement strand
GGGAGAACGATACTCAGCGAGGACGCTCACCAAGAAACAGGGTGACTTGCTGCTGCGGCTCGACCTAATGCGGAATCTCTACCTCTTCCGTGGTTACGGCAAGGATGCGCTGTTACTTTCTGTGCTGGCCTATAATGTCGGGCCGTATGCCATCCTCGGTACGTCAAAACGTCCGAAGAGCCGACTACTTCGGAAGATTGAGCGTGGCGACAGGAACATCTACAACGACTACATCGCCTTCTGCCGCTGGCATGGCCGACAGGTGAAGTCCATCAAGTTCCGTAGGCAGGTGGAGTATGACCTTTTCTTTGTCTGGTGATACATGAATGCCTCAGACGAGACCATCAAAAGTCTTGTCTGGGGCATTTCCCTATGTAAGAATGGGGAAAGCACCTCGTCACTTTAGGATAATTCCTTTTGAAAGCTCATGAAAAATGCCGTACTTTGCACTGTGAACAAGAAACAAATGTCGAACCATTTAAAGAATAGGAGACAAAGTTATGAAGACAATGAATAAGGTGATCGCAGCCATGATGATGATGGCAATCACAACAGCAATGCCAGCAATGGCAGGTAGTAAGCATCACAACGACAAGAAGGAGAAAGTCGTTGCAGTGAATAACAATAAGAAGGATTCGCATTTCGACAAGGTGGATAAGAAGACCACGCACTTCGATGCCCACAAGAAGAATGCCTATCGTCCTGACGTGAAGACCTGCACCTTCAGGGTTAGTCGCCACGACTCCCATCATAAGGTAGTTGCCAAAGTGGAACACATGAAGGGTGTGATGGACACCAAGTGGAATCCCCATACCCGCGAAGTGACAGTCATCTACGATGCCAAGGTAACGTCAGCCCGCTATATCAGGCACTCAGTGGCATAGGCTTATGCCATATTACATATAATTCAAAGAAGCCCGGCTTGCATCAGCAGGTCGGGCTTTGATTTTGAAAGGATTCTTTTATAGCATCTCACAGATTCTGTCTTCCCTGATTACCTTTGGAGCAGCCTTACCTGCCAACACCAACACTTTCTTTCCATTGCGGTAAATATGTAGTTGGCGTGAACGGACTACTGCCGTCAACTCTGGATCTTCCTGCATCGTTATCCATAGAAGATGATAGAT